>CAYRPN010000034.1:0-49280 GCA_964426135.1 uncultured Phycisphaeraceae bacterium
CCCTCCGTCCCTCCGTCCCTTCGTCCCTCCGTCCCTTCGTCCCTTCGTCCCTCTGTCCCTTCGTCCCTCCGTCCCTCCGTCCCTCCGCCCCTCCGTCCCTCCGTCCCTCCGCCCCTCCGTCCCTCCGTCCCTTCGTCCCTCCGCCCCATCACCACTCCAACCACGCCTGCGCCGCGGCGTCGCTGGGCATGCGCCAGTCGCCGCGCGGAGAGAGGCTGATGGAGCCGACCTTTGGGCCGTCGGGCAGGCAGGATCGCTTGAACTGGTTGGCGAAGAACCGCTTGATGAACACGCGCAGCCAGCGGGCGATTTCGTCAGCGGTGTAGGCACGGTCGAACTTCGTCTGGCCGGCGAGATAGAGAATCTTCGCCGGCGGAGCGCCGTAGCGCAGGAAGTGAAAGAGGAAGAAATCGTGCAGTTCGTAAGGCCCGATCGCGCCTTCCGTCGACTGCCCGCCGCCGCCGTCGGCCGCGGTCGGCAGCAGTTCCGGCGATATTTCCGTGTCGACCACATCGAGCAGCACCTTGCGTGCGTCGCCGGCGAACTCATTCTCCGCCGCCCAGCGGACGAGGAACTTCACGAGCGTCTTGGGAATGCTCGCATTGGGGTTGTACATGCTCATGTGGTCGCCGTTGTAGGTGCACCACCCCAGCGCAGACTCAGAGAGATCGCCGGTGCCGATGACGAAGCCGGCGTTCATGAGAATGCTGGTCCGCATGCGGGCCTGAATATTTTCGAAGACGAGATCTTGGCGTTTGTCGGCGGGCACCTGCTGCAGTTTCGCGGCAAGCGTTTCCACGGTGAGACCGGCGAGCGGGATGCCGAAGGGCGCGTGGCCCATCGCCCGCATTTCCTCGAGGCAGAGCAGGCGGATATCGACCTCCCGCGCGGTGACGCCCAGGTGCTTCATCAGCGCGTGGGCATTGCCCTTGGTTCGCGCGGTGGTGCCGAAGCCGGGCATGGTGAAGGCGAGAATCTTCGCGGCGGGGACGCCGAGGGCTGCGAAGGTCTTGCACGTGACGAGCAGCGCGAGCGTGGAATCGAGGCCCCCGCTGACGCCGATCGCCACGCTGGGCCTGCCGACGTGTTCGAGTCGTTTGGCGAGGCCGGCGACCTGGGTGTGGAAGATTTCCTCGCATCGTTCCTTGAGTTGATCCTGGCCGCGCGGCACAAACGGGTGGGCGTCGATGTCGCGCTGCAGCGGGGCAGGCGCGGGCACTCGAGCAAGGGTGCATCCGACGGTGCGAAACACCCTGGCGCCTTCCCGGCGAACGTTCTCGCCGAAGCTGTTGGTGCGCAGCCGATCGCATTCCAGCCGCTGCACATCCACATCCGCGACAAGCAATGTATCTTCGCGCCGGAAGCGCGGCGACTCCCGAAGGATCGAGCCGTTCTCCGCGATGAGGCAGTGCCCGCCGAAGACGACATCGGTGGTCGATTCGGACGGACCACAGGAGGCGTATACATACGCGGCGATGCACCGGCCGCTCTGGTTGGCGACCAGTTGCCGGCGATAGGCGGCCTTGCCGATGACTTCATTGCTTGCCGAAAGATTGGCGAGAATCAGCGCGCCGTCGAGCGCCTGGTGGCAGCTGGGGGGAATGGGCATCCACAGGTCTTCGCAGATTTCGATGCCCAGGCGCAGCGCGGGCAGGTCGGTGGCGTGCAGCAGGACGTCGTCGCCGAAGGGGCAGGTCTGCCCGCACAGGCGCGTCTCGCGGGCGGAAGCGACGGCGGCCGGCGCAAACCAGCGGGCCTCGTAGAATTCCTTGTAATTGGGGAGATACGACTTGGGAACCACCGCAAGAACACCGCCGTTCTGAATCGCCACCGCGACGTTGAAGAGCAGGTGATCCACGACCAGCGGCAGCCCGACGATGGCCACGCCGGCGTAGGCGGACCGGCTGGCCTCGACGATGGCGGCGAGCGCGTCGAGCGCGCTTGCGTGCAGGGCGGGCTGGTGAAACAGATCGCCACAGGTGTAACCGGTGATGGACAACTCCGGAAAGACCGTCAGCGCGGCACCCGACTGTTGAGCCTGCTTCATCAGGCTGACTATATGTTGCGCATTGAACATACAGTCGCCGACGCGGACGGTCGGGACGGCAGCGGCGACGCGGATGAAGCCATGTGAAGGCATAGACAGACTCGAAAGAAAGAGCGGCGATCGGCGCTACGAACGGTCGTCCCGGCACCTGTTCTTCGTGTAGCCGCGGGCCGAAGGCTCGGCGGCGGCCCGCGTGAACTGATGATCGCCGCGGCGGTTGATTCACGCGGAGCGGCTATTGATGGCCACTTTAGTAAAAGCCGCCAAACGCGAGTTTCGTACTCCCCTCCCTCTTAGGGAGGGGCAGGGGGAGGGTCGGGCAAACAGCCTGATTGGAGCCACAATCATGCAGTTCGCCCGACCCTCCCCTAACCCCTCCCTAGGAGGGAGGGGAATCGAGCTGCGGCCTTTTCTAAAGTAACCGTCAATAAACGCGAAGAAGCAACCGCCGATTCGAACGCGTCCCGGTCAACGACCATCCGAAACCAATCGCCCCACCACTTCAGCAAATATAGGGGCCACCGACACGATTCGCCATTTCGGGCGGCCGGCGACTTCCAGATGGCGCGGGTGCGTGTCCGTGCCGGTGATCGAAGCCAGCGGCGACGACTCCAGCTTCCCCGCCGTGCCTTCGGGCAGCACCAGGTGCGTGGCCACGGCATGCACGGAAGCAGCGCCCGCCTTGATGTAAGCATCGACCGCCTGCAGCAGCGATCCGCCGGTGCGGATCATGTCGTCGAAGATGACCACATTTTTTTCAGCGACGTCACCGACCACGGCATTGATGCGCGTCTGCGATCCGCTGATGCGCTTCTTGTGAATCAGCGCCACCGGCGCGTGCAGCCGATTCGCAAAAGTCTCCACCCATTTCGCCCGGCCCATGTCGGTCGAGGCCAGGCACAGGTCTTTCAGTTCCAGTTCCTGAATCGCCTCGACGATTCTCGTCTCCGCGTAGAGTTCGAGCGCGACCATGTCGCCCTCGAAGTAATGCACGATGCCGGCACTGTGCAGGTCCATCAGGATCGTCCAGTTGCCGCGCTGGGCGCGGGGGATGGCGGACAGTTGCCGGGCGATGGTCTTGGCGGTGACCACTTCGCCGGCCTTGGTGGAACGCTCCATCGTGGAGTAGCCGAAGTAGGGAATCGCGATGACCAGCGTGCGCGCTCCGCCCTTGGCGGCGGCGCAGCCGGCACGGTAAAGCTCGTTGAGATGCGCGTCCGTATCGGTCGCGCCGATGAGCACGACATCTTTCCCCAGCAGGTCGAGATGATCCGCCAGGGGCAGGCGCAGGTACTGCTCACCATCGGGAAACGCGCGGCGCTCCATCGCCGCCAGAGGCGCGCCGAGACTGGCCGCCAGCCGCTGGGCGAATGCGGTGGAAGTCGAAGTGGAGAGGAGCAGGAGGTTCATGGGAATTCGATTCTCGCGATGATCGACAATGTAGCGTTTGTGCGGCCGTTCGATGACATCGCAATCAGTTCACGGCCCACTTCACCAGACAGGCCTACTGACTCTTCACCTTCCACTTGGCGCCCCGGCCACGTCCGGACAACGACAGTTCACCGGCACCTTTCATTCTCGCCAACACTTTCTTGATGAGTTGAACGCTGATTCCGTGAAGGCTTGCCTGTATATCAGCCAGCGTGAATTCGCCTGTCTGGCCTTTGATAACACGCCGAGCCATTTCTGATTTTGCCGGCTTACCTGCGCGATTCTCCAGTTGCCGAGAGAACTCCATGTAGCCACGGCGGAGCACTCCCAGGAAGAAGTTCCACCAAGGCAGGATCGGATTGCGGCCTTCATGCCAGCCCTGTGAGCATTCACCCAGCACGCGGTAGTAGTCCTCTTTGCTCTCTTCAATCAATCGCTCGAGGCTGATGAATCGGCCCACGCTGAAACCATGATTCAACAGAAGCAACGTTGAGAGCAGGCGAGAGACGCGACCGTTGCCATCACGAAACGGATGAATGCAGAGCAGGTCGAAGACCATCGTGGAAATGACAAGCAGTGGCGGAACGCTCCCGGCTGAGCCGAGGCGATCATAGGCCAGGCAGAGATCGTCAATCGCTCGAGCGGACTGGGCCGCCGGTGTCGGCTTGAATCGCACCCGCCGTTGACCACCTGGCAGTATCTCGATGATCTCGTTGTCGCGGCGTTTGAACTCGCCGGCATCGCCGGCACCTGCCTGCGACAAGGCATGCAGATGCCGAATCAATCTCGCATCGACTTGCGCATCCGAACGGCGCGAGTAGATCCAGTCCAACGCGCGCCGATAGCCTGAGAGTTCTTCCTCCGAGCGATCCTTTGGCCGAGCCCTGCCGATCGCCAGGGGCGCAAGACGGTCTGGAGAAACGGTGACGCCCTCAATGCGGTTGGACGACTCGACGCTTTGGATCATCGCCTGCTGCCTGAGCGCCTCAAGTACCTCCGATCGCTGCCGGCTCCAGAGGTCCTGCTTGCCCCGGAACTCCATGCAATCGGCCAACAGCCAACTTGTGCTGACGGGCAATCGAGCGAGAACGTACGTTTCCTCACGCAGCGTCAACATGGGAGCGATTCCAACAGTAGCCCATTATTAGCTTATGACGACAAAGAGTAGCCAATTGTTCGCGGGGCGATCCTGCAACGCCATCGCAGGGACCAGCCACCTCCGCGCGACAAGGTTGGCACCGAATTCCTTGCTCTTCACGCCTGCTCGCCGCGCGCCTTGGCGATCATCGCCATCTTGGTTTCGTGCAGGGTCGGCGCCAGTCCCACCGGATACTCGTGCGGGTTGAGCAGCCGCTGAATCGCAGGATGCAGCAGCGCCAACTGCGACTTCGTCCGGTCGCGAATGACATTCAGCGCCGGCGGCTCGTAGACCCGCCGGCCCGCGCGGAACACGGGCACCAGCAGATCCTCGCTCGTCGCCGCCGCATCCATCACCTTGCGGCGGGTTGGATCCTTCGGATCGACGATCGTGTGCGGCACCGGTGTCCGCGCGCCGCCGCGCAAGGTCTCGTCGTAGATCATGTCCGCGATGAAGCGCTGGGAGTCGCGGAACCGGCGAACCTGCAGAATGCCCGGCGTCGTGGTCTTGATCGCCTGCTCGGAAACCTTGATGCGGTTGTGCCAGGGAGCGCTGGGCGTCTCGCGGATCGCGCCGAGCTTGTACACGCCGCCCAGCGCGGGCTGGTCGTAAGCCGTGACCAGCTTGGTGCCCACGCCCCAGATGCTGATCGCCGCGCCCTGCTGTTTCAGACTGGCGATGATGTTTTCATCGAGGTCGTTGCTGGCGACGATGGCGGCTTTGGGGAATCCCGCGGCATCGAGAATCTTGCGGGCCTCGATGCTCAGATAGGCGAGATCGCCCGAGTCGAGGCGGATGCCGACCATCTCGTGGCCGCGCTGCCTCAGCCGTTTGCCGACTTCCGCCGCGCGGCGTACGCCTTCGAGCGTGTCGTAGGTATCCACGAGGAAGACGCAGTTGTTGGGCATCGCCTGGGCATAGGCGTCGAACGCCTCCAGTTCATTGTCGAAGCTCATGACCCAGCTATGGGCATGTGTGCCCTTGACCGGTATGCCGAAGAGTCTGCCCGCCAGCACGTTGCTGGTCGACGCGCATCCGCCGATGTGCGCCGCCCGGCTCGCCGCCAAAGCGCCGTCGACGCCCTGCGCCCGGCGGAGTCCGAACTCCAGCACCGGCTCGCCCTGCGCGGCGGCACAGACGCGCGACGCCTTCGTCGCGATCAGGGTCTGGAAATTCACGATGTTCAACAGGGCCGTCTCAAGAATCTGCGCCTGCAGGATCGGCCCGGTGACGCGCAGCAAAGGTTCCTGCGCGAAGACCACCGTCCCTTCGGGAATCGCGTCCACATCGCAGGCGAAGCGCCACTGGCGCAGGTGGTCGAGGAACCCGGATTCAAAGAGCGGCTTGCCGTCGTTGCCCGTAAGCGTGGCGAGGTAGTCGACATCGTCCGCCTCAAATCGCATCGATTCGAGCAACTCAACCACCGGCTCCAGCCCGGCTGCGATCGCATAACCACCGCTGCCGCCGCCGAACGGCGTGCGCCGAAAGAAGAGGTGAAACACAGCCTCTTCATTCTCGCGCTTCAGCTTCCAATATCCGTACGCCATGGTGAGCTGATAGAGGTCGGTCAGCAGCGCGAGGCTGGTGCGGTAGGTGTTTCGCAGGGCATGCATGCGGGAAGGAAGTGTAACCGCAAAGCCGTGACCGATGGTCGCGGCCTGGTGAGGCGAATTGTGTGGCGAAACCCGTCGGCTTTTCGATATGCTTTGCATCCAACTCATTTTTCCAAGGCACACCATGCTGGTCACGGAAGACTTGCTCGCCGACCTTTCCATCCCGCATCAACGCGACGTGCCTCTGGGGCCGCTGACCTGGTTCGGCATCGGCGGGCGCGCGAGGATTCTGGCGCATCCGCAATCGTTCGAGCAGTTGGCCGACCTGGTCCGGCGATGCCGCCGGGAAGCGGCGCCCATTTACGTGCTGGGCGAAGGGGCGAACCTGCTGGTCGCCGATGAAGGCGTCAACGGCGTGGTGGTCGTGCTCGATGCCGAGGCATTCAAACGCTGCGAATACCGGGGCCACCTCGTCACCGTGGGCGCGGGCTATCACCTGTTCAAGCTCATCAACGAAACGGTCACGCACGGACTGGCCGGCTTGGAAGTGCTTGCCGGGGTGCCGGCCACCGTCGGCGGGGCGATCCGCATGAACGCGGGCGGCGCCTTTGGCGACATCGGCCGCGTTGTGAAATGCATCACGCTCATGGACTCGGAGGGCGAAGTATTCACGCGCGATCGCAGCGAGCTCGTGTTCGGCTACCGCTCGACCAATATCGATGCCCGCTTCATTCTGGAAGCGACCCTGGAGCTGGCGCCGCAGGACAAAGAGGAGGTCGCCGCCAGTTACAAGAAGATCATGATGAAGAAGCAGGCGACGCAGCCGCTGGCGGCCAACAGCGCCGGCTGCACGTTCAAGAATCCGGCGCCCGATCCGGCGACCAACGATCCGCGGCCGGCGGGAAAGATCATCGACCAGGCGGGCCTCAAGGGCACCCGCGTCGGCGGAGCCATGGTTTCCCATCAGCACGCCAATTTCATCGAATGCGACAAGACCTGCACCGCGACAGATGTGATCCACCTGATCGAGCTCGTCGAATCCGTCGTGCTCGCCAAGACCGGCATCACGCTGCAGCGCGAGGTGGTGATCTGGCCGGGGGAGCATTGAGGGTGGTTGCCTCGCCGCTCTCGCGGCAGCGCCGCACGATACAGGTTTGTTGCGCTGAGGATTCGGCTTTGCCGTAATCTGTGAAGGAACAAGGAGCCACCCCATGTCGATCCATGCGCGATTCATCGTCCTGGCCATGTTGGTGCTGTCGATCTCGCCGGCGCTCGGCGACGACGGACTGACCGTCCAAGTCCACGCGGGCAAGATCGATCGGCCACAGACCGTGGCGGTCTACATGCTGCCGCCCGCGCTCGCCCAGGCCGCGACGGTCATGGTCATGTTCGACAATCCGGTGCTCAGCAGCACGCCGCGGTCGCAGAGCCTGACCATCGACGGCAAGCCCGCCGTCGCATGGATCGTCGAGCCGATGAAAGCCGGCGAATCGCGGTCTTTCGTGCTCCGGCCCGGCGTGCTCGCCAAGGGTGGCAGGCCCGCGATGTGGGTGGAGAAGGCGGTCGGCAAGCTGGTCGTGAGTTCTTACAAGAAGGAAATACTCACCTACCAAATGGAAGCGGCGCCGCCGCCCGAGGGCGTCGACAAGATCTTCGCCCGCGGCGCCTACATCCATCCCGTTTACACGCCCGAAGGCACCCTCCTGACCAACGATTTCCCGAAGAAGCACCTGCATCATCACGGCATCTGGTTCCCCTGGACGGAGACTCAGTTCGAAGGCAAGAAGGTGGACTTCTGGAACATGGGAAAGGGCGAAGGCACGGTCGAGTTCTCGAAGCTTCACAGTTTCGACGCCGGCCATGTCTTCGCGAGTTTCCGCGCGCAGCATCGGTTCATGGCGCTCAAGGCCGCCGGCGGACCCAAGCCGGTGCTCGACGAAACCTGGGACGTGCGCGTGTGGAGCCTCGACGACGCCAACGTATTCGACATCACCAGCACGCAGACATGTGCCGGTGATGCGCCGCTGAAACTGCTCAAGTATCACTACGGCGGCATGGGCTTCCGCGGCAGCGACGAGTGGGAAGGCAAGGACGGCTGCCAGTTCCTCACCAGCGAAGGCAAGACCCGCATCGACGGCCACGGCACCAGCGCCAAGTGGTGCGCCATCAGCGGCAAAGTCGCGAGCAAGCACGTGGGCATCGCGGTGCTCAGCCACCCGGACAACTTCCGCCATCCGCAGAAGACGCGCATCCATCCTGACGAGCCGTTCTTCAACTATGTGCCCGAGGCGG
Organism: uncultured Phycisphaeraceae bacterium; assembly: GCA_964426135.1. Lineage (GTDB taxonomy): Bacteria > Planctomycetota > Phycisphaerae > Phycisphaerales > Phycisphaeraceae > CAYRPN01. Next base: position 8,462 of record CAYRPN010000034.1, read on the forward strand.
ATGGCGAGTTCTCGATCGAGCCGGGCAAGCCGTACGTGTCGAGATACCGCTTCATCGCGTTCGACGGCGAGCCGGACAAGGAGAAGATCGAAAGCATGTGGAAGGACTACGCGGATCCGGTGGTGGTGAAGGTGGGGAAATGATCCGCCCGGCCCATCAGCGGGACGCCTTGTCGCGCAAAAGATCGAGCCACGCTTCAGGCAGCACCTCCAGCCAGAAGCGCCCGTGCAACTGACGCACGAAGACTTTGCAGCCGAACGTTTCGCTGAGCGATTCAGGCGTGATCACGTCGCTGGGTTTGCCTGCACGGACGAATCGGCCGGCTTTCATCAGCATCACCAGGCTCGTGCGCGGTGAGAGTTCCTCGACGTGGTGCGTGATCATCAGCACCGTCGTGCGCGGCGCCGTCGTCGGCAGCTTTTCCTGTGCCGCCATCAGACCTTCGATCGTCGCCAGCACATGCTCGCGGCCGCTGATGTCCAGGCCCGCCGTCGGCTCGTCGAGGATCAGCAGTTGCGGCCGATGCACCAGCGCCCGCGCGATCAGGCAGCGGCGCTGCTCGCCGGTGGAGAGCAACGCAAACCGCAGGCTCAACCGATGCCCCAGCCCCACTTCGCGCAGCAGATGCGCGGCATGATCGCGCTGCTCATCCGTCGGCACGTCGTACAAGCCCACGCTGCCGAAGTAACCCGTGATGACCGCTTCGTGCGCCGTGAGTTCCGCATCGACCACCGCCCCGCTGATGTGGGCATCGGCGGTCGTGGCGGTGGGGTTGACGACACTGATGCGACGTCGCAGAGCGCGGACATCCGTTTCACCGATGGTCTCGCCCAGCACGCGCACGCTGCCCTGGCTGAAGAACGCGTGGCCGGTGATGGCGCGGGTGAGAGTGGTTTTGCCGCAGCCGTTGGGCCCGAGGATGGCGGCACACGCACCGGCGGGGATGGTGCAATCGATGCCGCGCAGGATCGGGGTGGTCCCGCGGGTCAGGTGAAGATCTCGCACCTCGATGGCGGGTGCGGAAGCGATGGAGCCATTGGGCATGGCGCTAACTTACCGAAATCACGCCCGTTTCGCCGCCTGCTTTATCCACATGGGCTGCTGCCCTATGATTGCCATCGATGACGCCCCTGCCCGACCATCAAGCCGATGTTTCCAGCGATCCGCCCCGGCCGCGGACGGTCTACATGGAGACCTTCGGCTGCCAGATGAACGTGCTGGACTCGCAGTTGGTGAAGGGCCAGCTTGCGGGCATGGGCTATCGCTTCACCGACGACTGGAAGCAGGCGGATGTCGTGCTCTACAACACCTGCTCGGTGCGCGAGCAGGCGGAGAACAAGGCGTACAGCCGGCTCGGACTCGTCGGGCAGCGCAAGAAGACGCACCCGGACATCGTCTGCGGCGTGATCGGCTGCATGGCGGAACGCGACGGCTTGGACCTGTTTCGGCGGTACCCGCAGGTGGATCTGCTTTGCGGGCCCGGGGAGCTGGACAAGGTGCCGATGCTGATCGACAACGTGGTGCGGACGCGCATGAGCGTGCAGGTCAAGGCTCTTAAGAGCCTTGACCTGCACGCGGGCTCAATGCGCAACACAGAGACTCCGCGCGACGCAAGCGCCCCGCGCGCGTCCCAGCCCACCATTTCCTGGCGCGACAAGGAAGAGTTCTCCGCGCTGCAGGGCAACACCCATCGCCGCTCGTCCACGCTCGCCGCCGCCGAAGACACGCTCGAACTGCTCGATTTGTCGCGCAGCTTTTCACCCGACGAGTTCCAGGGCGCCGCCTACGTCCGCATCACGCGCGGCTGCAACAAATTCTGCACCTACTGCGTCGTGCCCAACACGCGCGGCCGGGAGGTGCATCGTTCCCCCGACGCCATCGTCGAGGAATGCCGCAAGCTCGTCGAGGCCGGCGTGATCGAGATCACGCTGCTGGGGCAGACGGTCAATCATTACCACTTCAACCACGATGCAGCGGTGACGCTCAACGGCATCGAGCAGCCACAGGTCGGCGAAGTGGTAACCGCGAAAGCCCAGGGATTGCCGGCCAAAGCCCAGGGATTGCCATCCAAAGCCCAGGGATTGCCATCCCTGGGCTTTGGGCGCGTCACCACCTTCGCGCAGCTCCTGGCGCGCATCCACGATGAAATCCCCGCACTGCAGCGACTCCGCTTCGTCACCAGCTTCCCGCGCGACTTCGGCGATGACATTCTGCACACCATCGCCGCGCGGCCGCGCATCTGTCGATACCTGCACCTGCCCGTGCAGTCGGGCTCCAACCGCATTCTCAAGCTGATGAACCGCGGCTACACCGTGCAGGAATATCGCGCCCTGCTCGATCGCATCCGCGCGATCGTGCCCGACGCCCTGATCGCCAGCGACCTGATCTGCGGCTTCCCCACTGAAACGGACGAAGATCACCGCGCCACCTGCGACCTGCTGCGCGACGCCCGCTTCAAGAACTGCTTCATCTTCAAATACAGCCCGCGCCCCGGCACCACCGCGATCGATCGCTTCACCGACGACGTACCTGACGAAGTGAAACGTGCCCGCAACAATGAACTGCTGCGCATCCAGGCGACCAACAGCGACGCCATCCACCGTGGCTACGTCGGCAAGACCGTGCGCGTCTTCGTCGAATCCATCAGCGAGAAAGCGCAGCGCCAGGAAAAAGCCGAGGCAATCCAGGAACAGCAGCGGGAGCGGGAAGCACGCAAGCTCTCGCTGGTCGTGGCAGGACAACGATCCGCGCCGGACGCGGCGTGCGACTCCGCCTGCGATTCGACGCCCCCCGCACCGACAGCAATGGCGTCCTCCGCACCGACAGCAATGGCGCCGTCCGCCACGCTTGCGCCTCTGCCTCCGTCAACCCAGACCACGCAGCTCACCGGCCGAACCGACGGCGACCTGATCGTCATGTTCGACGGCGACGCCTCGTTGATCGGCACGCTCGCCGAAGTGAAAATCGAAAAGCACGCCCCGCTCGCTCTGTTCGGCCGGCTGGCGTGATGGCGAACCCGTTTCCCTTTCACCTCGTATTTCACACTACATCCGCGTCCCTTTTTCGCCGACAACTAACGAGGCAGCTTCGCCGTCGGTCCGCTTATCAGACCCGGCGAGGCGGGAAATGAAAGGTTCAATCCATGCGTATCACGATGGTCGGCACGGGTTACGTCGGTCTGGTCACGGGCACCTGCTTCGCCAACACGGGCAATCAGGTCACCTGCCTCGACGTGGATGCGAGAAAAATCGAGAAGCTCAAGAACGGCATCAGCCCGATCTACGAACCGGGCCTCGATGAGCTCATCAAGCGCAACACCAAGGCGGGCCGGCTGAACTTCACCACGGACAAGAAGAGCGCCTACCAGAGCGCGGAGATCATTTTCATCTGCGTGGGCACGCCCAGCGATGAGAACGGCCACGCCGACCTGAAGTACGTCCTCGCCGCCGCCGGCGACATCGGCGACGCCATCGAGAACGCCCCCGGCGAGACCGGCGGCGGAGCCGACGAACGCCGCGCCAAGATCGTCGTCGTGAAATCCACCGTCCCCGTCGGCACCAACGCCAAAGTGAAGACGGAAATCAGCAAGCGCACCAAGAAGCCGTTCAAGATGGCGAGCAACCCGGAGTTCCTCAAGGAAGGCGCCGCGATCAACGACTTCAACAAGCCCGACCGCGTGGTCATCGGCTGCGACGACAAGGGCACCGGCGACCGCATGCGCGATCTCTACGATCCCTTCGTCCGCCAGGGCAACCCGATCTTCATCATGGACATTCCCTCGGCGGAAATGGTGAAGTACGCCGCCAACGCCATGCTCGCCACGAAGATTTCCTTCATCAACGAAATCTCCAACCTCTGCGAGGCCTATGGCGCAGACATCGACGAAGTCCGCCGCGGCATGTGCTCGGACAAACGCATCGGCAACCAGTTCCTCTATCCGGGCTTGGGCTACGGCGGCTCCTGTTTCCCCAAGGACGTGCTCGCCTGCGTTTCCATGGGCGAGAAGAGCGAAGTGCCCACGCAGCTCCTCAAGAGCGTGCACCAGGTCAACCAGCGGCAGCGCCATGCGTTCATCACCAAGATCGAAACGCACTTCCGCAACCTGAACGATCACCCCGGCCTCGCCGGCAAGAAGATCGCCGTGTGGGGCATCGCGTTCAAGCCCGGCACCGACGACGTGCGCGAGGCGCCCTCCATCACGATCATGCAGCATCTGACCAAGGCCGGCGCACGCGTCGTGGCTTTCGATCCGGTGGCGCACGAGACGGCCCACCAGATGGTCGGCGATTCGATCGAGTACGCAGCCGATCCCATGGCGGCCGTGGATGGCGCCGACGCCCTGATCATCTGCACCGACTGGGACGAGTTCAAGCATCCGGACTTCGACGGCATCAAGAGCCGGATGAACGCGCCCGTGGTGTTCGACGGCCGCAACATCTGGCGCCGCGAGTCGGCGAAGGAGCACGGCTTCATCTACCACAGCGTCGGCCGCGAACCCGTGATGGGCGAACAGGCTTGCCTGTGGAAATGAGTTCGAGAACACATCGCCATCCCAAAGGCCTCGGGCAAGTGCCCGGGGCCTTTTTCATGCGCCGCCGAAACGCCTCCGCCGTTTCCGCTAATCTTTCCGCATGCGTGCCGCGCCAGTCTCATCCGGTCTCCCGCGCCTGCTCTGGCCGCTGCTGGGCCTGGCGATTCTGCTGCTGTTCAACCTGTTCTTTTCGAAGCACTTCTTCAAGCTCGAAGTCCGCGACGGCCACCTCTACGGCACGCTCATCGACATCCTCGGCCAAGGCGCCAAGACCATGCTGCTGGCGATCGGCATGACACTGGTCATCGCCACCGGCGGCATCGACCTGTCCGTTGGCTCGGTCATGGCGATTGCCGGAGCCATCGCCGCCATGCTCGTCACCACGACGGAACTCCCCTTCGCGATCATCGTGCTGGTCGCCCTGAGCGTCGCGACCCTGTGCGGCTTGTGGAACGGCGTGCTCGTCGCCGTGGCCCGCATTCAGCCTGTGGTGGCGACGCTGATTCTCATGGTCGCCGGCCGCGGCATCGCGCAGCTCCTGACCGGCGGGCAGACGATCACCTTTGAGAATGCTGCGTTCACGTACCTCGGCAACGGGCACCTGCTGGGCCTGCCGTTCACCACGACGCTGGTCACGGTCATGCTGACCGCGACGCTGCTGCTGACGCGGCGCACCGCGCTGGGCTTGTTCATCGAAGCCGTGGGCGACAACGAAACCGCCAGCCGGTTTGCCGGCGTCAATGCCCGCGGAATCCAACTGGGCACGTATGTCTGGTGCGGCCTATGCGCCGGCATCGCGGGCCTCATCGCCGCCTCGGGCATCAAGGCGGCGGACTCGGCGAAGGTCGGCCTGACGCTGGAGCTCGATGCGATCTTCGCCGTGGTTGTCGGCGGCACGGCGCTGACCGGCGGTCGCTTCACGCTGCTGGGTTCGATCATCGGCGCGATTCTCATCCAGACGCTGACGATCACGATGTACAACCAGGGCGTCTCGGCGGACGTGGCGCCGGTGCCCAAAGCGGTGGTGATTTTCCTCGTGTGCCTGGCGCAGTCGGCGCCGCTGCGGGCGAAGTTGTCACGAGTGTTTCGATGGCGACTCCGGTCCCCTCTCCCCCCGGGAGAGGGCTAGGGTGAGGGCATTGGATCGACGCAGCGAGCAGTAGGACATGAAGAGATTGCAAATTGACAATTGAAAATTGAAAATTGCAAAATGCAAATCGGCCGCAACCAAAAGCACGAACAGCTACTGGGGAAGACGAAGTCCAACAATTTGCAATTTTCAATTGACATTTTTCCATTTGCAATCTCTTCGGAATCATGGAGTCGAGTTCGAGTCGCACTAGTCGCATGAACACTGGCGAATCACAGGTCGATCGGCCCTCACCCCAGCCCTCTCCCGTCCCCCGGCGAGGGAGAGGGGGTCGGAACAATCCACTCTTGAACATTCTCCGTCAGTACGTTCCGCAACTCGCCACGCTCATCGTCTGGCTGCTGCTGTTCGCGTTCGCGTCGTTGAGCTACGAGAAGTTTTTCACGCTGCGCACGTTCATGAACTTCTTCTACAACAACGCCTTCATCGGCGTGGCCGCCGTGGGCATGACCTATGTCATTCTCAGCGGGGGCATCGACCTCTCCGTCGGCGCCATGATGGCGTTCACGTCCATCCTCATGGCAAAACTCATCGGCGTCGCGGAAATCCATCCGGCGACGGCGATGTTCATCGTGCTCGCCATCGGAGCGGGATACGGCGCAGTGGTGGGCCTGGCGATTCACGCCTTCGAATTGCCCGCGTTTCTCATCACGCTGGCCGGCATGTTCTTCGTGCGCGGCCTGGGCTTCGTCGTCGAGAAACAACAGATGAGCATCCAGCATCCGTTCTACGACGCGGTCATCGACGCGCGATTGCCGGTGACGGAAGACCTCGGCCTTCCGATGGTGGTGCTCGCCATGTTCGCCGCCTTCGCGCTGGGCGCGGCGGTGCTGCGCTGGACGCGCTTCGGACGCAATATCTACGCCATCGGCGGCAGCGAAACGTCCGCCCTGCTCATGGGCGTGCCTGTCGGCCGGACGAAAGTGGCGATCTACGCCATCAGCGGATTCACCGCCGCGCTGGCGGGCGTGGTGTACAGCGTCTTCACCGGCGCGGGCGATCCGGCGGCGGGCGTGGGACTCGAACTCGACGTGATCGCCTGCGTGGTCATCGGCGGCACGCTCCTGACCGGCGGCAGCGGCAACCTCTTCGGCACGCTGCTGGGCGTGCTCATCTTCGCCACGATCAAAGCAGGCATCGCCTTCGACGGCCGGCTGAACTCATGGTGGATCCGCATCGCCATCGGCGCGCTGCTGCTGGGGTTTATTCTGATGCAGAAGTGGATCGGGAGGGAGCGGAGATAGCAGCCGAAAGCCGTTAGCCGTTAGCCACTAGTGCTTTGTCACACAATGAATTTAGGGTCGCAGTTTCGGCCTTGGCCGGAAACCCTAGAACGCAACCAGGACGGCAACCCTAATTTGCAACGATGACAAAGCACTAGCCATTAGCCGTTTGCCGTTACCCATTAGCTCTTCGAGGCTGATGCGAGTCACTGGAATCCGTGTTCCGAACGCGACAAACGACGGAGGCAACACTTGTCCCCGAAGAAATATCGCTGGTACATCGTCGTGGCCATCGCGTGGCCGGTCTTCTTGTTTGTCGTTGCGTTGCCTTTTAGTCTGGCCATGCAAGCGCTCGATCATCCGCGCGTCCGCAGCGAGATATGGAGCATCCTTCTCGCCATACTCTACGCGTCTCTTATCGTGGGGATGATTCTTTGGATCTTCTGGGTCGTCCCGCTTCTCGCTGTTACAGACATGCCGCGACGCTCGAAGCTGCCGCCTGTAAAACGAATACTTGGGATCCGACTTTTCATGGCCATGCCGGGTGTGCTAATTCTGGCTCTAATCGGCATCGGGTTCAGCATGGGCGTCAGCCTTGAAAGCCTGACCGGCATCGGGTGGTTCGTTGGCATCGTCCTCATCATGGTCGGTGGCTCGTTGTCCGATCGCGCCATCCGACGCTTGCGCGAAGCCTGCATTCGCGAGCGCATCTGCTTCAAATGCGGGTACGACCTGCAGGGTTCGCCGTCACTCGCATGCCCGGAGTGCGGCTATGATTCCGGCACTGCGAGCTAGCCTGCGCCGTCGCAGCCAATTGAGTTGCCTCTCCACCTAACTCACATTTGCCATGCCTGAAATCACGCTCTCCAAAGAAGAAATCCAGCGCTACTCCCGGCACCTGATCCTGCCCGAGGTCGCGCTCGATGGCCAGAAAAAACTCAAAGCCGCCAGCGTGCTGTGCATCGGCACCGGCGGACTTGGCGCGCCGGTGTCGCTCTATCTCGCGGCGGCAGGCGTTGGGCGCATCGGGCTGGTGGATTTTGACAACGTCGATTTCTCCAACCTGCAGCGACAGGTTTTGTTCAGCACGCAGGATGTCGGCAAGCCCAAGATCGAAGCGGCGCGAGATCGCCTGTCCGCGCTGAATCCGCATGTGCAGATCATGCTCCACAGCGGCCACCTCAACTCCACCAACGCGCTGGACATCGTGAACAACTACGACGTGGTCGTCGACGGCACCGACAACTTTCCCACGCGCTATTGCACCAACGATGCGTGCGTGCTGCTGAAGAAGCCCAACGTGTATGGCTCCATCTTCCGCTTCGAGGGGCAGGCGACGGTGTTCGATCCGCGGCCCCCGGAAAGCGCCGCCGGAGGCACGCCGTCCGCCGCGCGACGCGGCCCCTGCTACCGCTGCCTCTATCCCGAGCCGCCGCCGCCGGGCATGGTGCCCAGCTGCGCCGAGGGCGGCGTGCTGGGGATTCTGCCGGGCGTCGTCGGCTGCATCCAGGCGACCGAGGCGATCAAGCTCATCCTCGGCAAGGGCAAGCCGCTGACGAATCGGCTCGTGCGCTACAACGCGCTGGACATGGCGTTCAAGGAATACAAGATTCGCCGCGACCCGGCGTGCCCGATCTGCGGCGATCATCCGACCATCACCAAGCTCATCGACTACGAACAGTTCTGCGGCATCCGCGGCGAGGAATCGGACACGATCATCCGCACGCCCGGCAACGCCATTCCCGCCATCACGGTGCAGGAGTTGAAGAAGAAGCTGGATCGCCGCGATGAGTTCGTCCTGATCGACGTGCGCGAGCAGCACGAGCATCAAATCTGCAACCTCCCACAGGCGACGCTGATTCCGCTGGGGACGGTGCCGGCGAGGCTCAGCGAGTTCGATCCGACGAAGGCGTATGTCGTACACTGCAAGATGGGCGGCCGCAGCGCCCAGGCCGTGGAGATCATGCGCAAGGCGGGGCTGAATGCGATCAACGTCGCCGGCGGGATCACGGCGTGGGCGAAGGAGATCGACAAGAGCATGCCAGTGTATTGAGCGACACGGGACGGGCGGCTGTTGACGCTATTGATGTGGGGCGCTAGTATCGTGGTACGATACGTTTCACGAGGATCGATCCGCCATGGCTGCCAAGCTTCCCATCATTCATCCCGGCGAAGTGCTGGAAGAGGAGTTTCTCGCGCCGCTGGCGGTGACGCGCTACCGTCTGGCCAAGGCCACCGGGCTGGCGCCGACGCGCGTGGGGCAGATTTGTGCGGGCCGGCGCGCCATCACGGCCGAGACCGCGCTGCGATTCTCCCGCTTCTTTGGAAACTCGCCGCAGTTCTGGATGAACCTGCAGGCGGAGTACGATCTGCGCGTCGCCAGTCGGATTCATCAACGTCAGGTCGAACGCGAGGTGACGCCTCTGCTGCCGGCCCGCGCATGACGAATGGCAGCCACCGTGTGGGGGCCTTATGTCGATTCGATCCTTCTTCTGCAAGGACACCGAGGCCGTGTTTCGGCAAGAGCGGGCGCGGCGCTTCCCACCGGATATTCAACGGCTGGCGCTGCGCAAGCTGCTGATCCTCCATGCCGCGATCGATGTGGCGGACCTTCGTACGCCGCCGGGCAATCGGCTGGAGAAACTCAAGGGGGATCGCGCCGGCCAGTGGAGCATCCGCATCAACGATCAGTGGCGCATCTGCTTCGTGTGGCGCGGCGGCGATGCTTACAATGTCCAGATCGTTGATTACCATTGACGTCGTTGCAAGAGCATGACGCGGCATTTCACGCCGCAGCCCAAGGCCACGCCATGTCCGACGGAGACACGACTCAAAACCCCGCCGCCCACGCCTCGCACCTGATGGTGCTGATGTTCACCGACGTGGAAGGCTCGGTCGACCTGAAGCGTCAGCTCGGCGACAGCGCCGTCGCCAAACTCATCACGCAGCACGACAATCTTTTCAAGCAGATCATCGCGGCGACGCCGGGAGCGCAGATTCTCAAGGACGTGGGTGACGGCTTCCTCGCGCGGTTCGCCACGCCCAGCGACGCCGTCAATGCCGCGCTGCGCTTTCAATTTGGGCTGAACAACGGCGACTGGCAGCCGCAGAAGTTGCGCGTTCGCATCGGCCTGCACCTGGGCGAAGTGACGGAGATGGATCACGAAGTCGAGGGCCAGCGGAAAATCCTCGGCCTGCCCGCCGACATCACCGCGCGAGTGATGGGCCTGTCGCAAGGCGGCCAGATTCTGCTGACCCGCGCCGCCTTCGATGCCGCGCGGCAGTATGTGCGCACGCATCCGACGATCGCGGGGGCGACCGCCGCCCCGCCGCCGATCAGGTGGATGGCGTACGGGCGTTACCTGGTCAAGGGCGTGGAGGAACCGGTCGAGATCTTCGAAGTCGGCGCCGAAGGCATCGGCCCGATGAAGCCGCCGCCGGACACGGACAAGGCGCGGCGCGCTGTCGCCGCGGACGAAGAAGAGACGCTCGGCTGGCGGCCGGCGGCGGGCCTGAGCATTCCGCGCCGTCCGGGCTGGGCGCTGGACCGCAAGCTGGGCGAAGGCGGCTTCGGCGAAGTCTGGCTGGGACGCCACATCAAGACCGCCGACCCGCGCGTGTTCAAGTTCTGTTTCGACGTGGAGAAATTGCGTTCGTTCCGGCGCGAGCTGACGCTCTTCCGCATGATTCGCCACACCCTGGGCGATCGCAAGGACATCGCGCGACTTCACGAGGTGCAGCTCGAATCACCGCCCTATTTCCTCGAGAGTGAGTTCAGCGAAAAGGGCAACCTCGTCGACTGGGCCAGCGACATCGGCGGGATCGCCAAGGTGCCGCTGGAGACGCGCATCGACATGGCGGCCCGCGTCGCCGACGCCGTCGCCGCGGCGCACTCGGTCGGCATCCTGCACAAGGACATCAAGCCGCAGAACATCCTCGTGCAGCTCGCCGAGGACGGCACGCCGCGGCCGATTCTTTCCGACTTCGGCATCGGCGTGGTGACCGACCTGCAGCGGCTGGACAAGCTGGCGATCACGCAGGCCGGCTTCACCGCGTCCGATGTTTCCGACAACGATTCGAGCCGCACCGGCACGCGCATGTACGCCCCGCCGGAGGTGCTGGCGGATCGGCCGTTCACCGTGCAGGGCGACATCTACGCGCTGGGCATCCTGCTCTTTCAGCTCGTCATCGCCGACTTGAAGAAGCCGCTCGCCAGCGGATGGGAACGGCACGTGCCTGACGCGCTCTTGCGCGAGGACATCAACGTCTGCGTCGAGGGCGATCCGGATCGCAGGCTCGCCAGCGCCCATGAACTGGCCGTGCGACTGCGCGGGCTCGCCGAGCGCCGCCTGCGCATCGAGCGCGAGGCGCAGGCCGCCGCGCGACAGGCGAAACGGCGCAGGCTGGTGCGCGTCTCCATCGCGGCAGTCGTCGTGCTGGCGGCGGCGCTGACGATTCTCACCTTCGCCCTGGTGCGCGAGACCAGCCTGCGGCAGCGCGCCGAACGCGCGGAACAGCGCGCCGAGTCCGCCAACGGGTTCCTTCGCTCCATGCTCGAATCGGTCAACGCCGACAGCGGCAAGGCGGAGGACTTCAGCGTCCGTCAGTTGCTCGACGCAGCCGCCAGCTCGCTGGACGCGCGATTCGCCGACCAGCCCGAGGTGCGGTCGGACATTCAAAGCACGCTGGGGGTTTCGTACCACGCGCTGGGGCAGTTTTCCGACGCTTACAAGCAGCTCGCCGCCGCCTACGAAACCCGCAAGATCACGCTTGGGCCGGAGCATCCGGACACGCTCAGCGCGATGCACCATCTGGCCAACGCCCTGACCATGATGAACCGCGCCGCCGACGCCCTGGCGATGAAGCGCGAACTGGTGGAACTCCGCCGCCGCGTGCTTGGCGCCGAGCACCGGGACACGCTGCGTTCGATCGACAGTCTGGCGACATCGCTCTACTACGGCGCGGAGCGCGAGGAAGGCGAGGAGCTTCGCCGCGATGTGCTTGCCGTCCGCCGCCGCGTGCTGGGCGAAAGCGACCCGGACACCCTGATGTCGATCAGCGCCCTGGCGCAGCTGGCGCTGGAGCGAAAAGACCTGGTGGAGGCGGAGAAGCTTTACCGCATCGTTCACCAGGGCCGCCGGTCGCAACTGGGCGAGCACCACGCGGACACGTTGACCACGGCCGCGAGCCTGGCGCGGGTGCTCTCCAGCAAAGGCGATCACTCCGAGGCTGAGCGAATGCTCAGCGAGACGGTGGCGGCCCTGACGAAGAAGCTCGGCGGCGAGCACCTGCAGACGCTGATGGCGCGCACCACGCTGGCGACGACGATTCTTGAGCAGGGCCGCGGCGCCGACGCGGAGTTGATCGCGCGGGACTGCATCCGTCTGCTGGAAAAGCAGATGGCGCCGACGCATTTTTCGGTGATGCGCGCTTATGCGGCACTGGGCGATGCGCTGCTGCGGCAGGCGAAGATCGAGGAAGCGGAAACCGTCTGCCGGCGCGTGCTCGCCGGCCGGCAACAGTCGCTGCAGAAAGGCCACCGCTTCATCATCGAAAGCATGCGCCGCCTCGCCGATGTGCTTCACGAAGCGGGCAAGGAGGACGAGGCCCAGCAACTGAGCAAAGAGGCGGACGAACTGGAGAAGCAGGCGGCGATACGGGCCTCCAAGGCCGCGAAGTGAGCTGGAATCTATTTGATTCTCACGCGGCGTGTGCCATAGGCAAGCGAAGGCTCGGCGCAGCTTGCCCGTGCGCCCCTCCAAAAAAGCTGATGGCGAAATGGTGCGCGGATCACGGCGTCAGCCAGCCGCGCTGTTGCAGCGCGAGCTTGAACCGCTCGTGGAGTTCGTCGTAGCGCGGCTTGAACTTCTCAACCGGCGTGAAGGTTCGCTCGATGCGCACCATGGCGGTGATGGCGACGACCAGATCGTTGCCGTGCGCCGCGCCCGCCGCCGCCAGCACCGCGGCGCCGAACGCCGACTCCGTGCAGGCGGGCCGATGGTACGTGCGACCGGTGACGTCGGCGCGAAGTTGCGTCCAGACATCGCTTCGACTGCCGCCGCCGGTGGTGTAAACAGCACCGCACGACGACTGCGAAGCGACGTGCAATGGAGCCGGTGCGGCCGTGATTTCAGCCAACGGTGTGCGGGTCGCGGCATCCAGCGTCTCATAGCACAGGCGTTCGACCAGCGCGACGCCTTGAAGGTGCGCGGCATACTCCGCGACGTCGTCGAGCCCCTGCGGAAAAGAGGAGTCCGCCGGCCTCTCGACGAAGCCTCTGGCGGCGGGGGCGAGAAATGGAAAACGCTCGCCTTGCCGCGCCAACGGATACAGCACCAGATCGACGGGCAAGCGGCTGCTCGCCGCGGCGTCCATCGCTGTGAAGTCCCGTTCCGATGAACGCGTCATCCATTCGCACCCGGTGTTGCTCGCCGCGCCGGGCAGCCAGCGCGGTTCGCCGCCCGAGGGTCCCGGTAGCTTGTGGCAGTAGATCAACCCGCGCGGATCGATGCACGGCTGGGCCGCCAACCGCTTGAAAACCAGCGTGGTGCCGAGCGTGGTGTTGTCGTCGCCGAAGTTGCGGGCCCCGCTGGCGATGAAGCCGGCTGTGCCGTCGGTGGCGCCGGCGATGATCCGCGTCGACGCCGGCAAGCCGAGATCAGCCGCGATGTCGGACCGCATCGTGCCGATGCTCGCGCCCGGCGGAACCACGCGCGGCAAGCGCATGCGAATGTCGCCAAGTCCTTCCAGCCACGCCGGCCAGCATTCGCCGAGCAGGTCGTAACCCATCTTCAGCGCGTTGCTGTAATCGGTGACGCCGTGCTGCCCGCCGAGTTGTCCGGCGATGAAATCGGCCTGGTGTACGAAGCACCGCACCGCCGCGAAACGCAGGGGATCGTGCTTCTGCAGCCAGCGGACCTTGGCGATCGCATGCGAGGCAGCGATGCCGCCGGCGACCGGCACGAACGAGCGATCCGCCGCCGCCGCTGCCGCCAGCTCCTTCGCCTCATCCGAAGCCCGGCCATCGTTGTACATCAGGCCCGGCGTCACCGGCTGCCCGCGATGATCGATGCCCAGCACGGTGCCGCTCGTACCGTCAACGCACAGTGCGACGATGGATTCATCGCGTCCGCCCCGGCTTCGCAGCTTCGTCGCCAGTTCGCGCAACACGCGGCGCGTCAGTTCCCACCATTGCGCCGGATCCTGTTCGTGCCAGCCGGCGGGCAACGTCGAAGGCCCCGGCGTCAGCGCCGCGCTTGCCGCCGCCAGCACATCGCCGGCCTCATTCACCGCCAGCGCCCGCACGCCGCCGGTGCCCAGGTCGAGTCCGACGAAGATGGGTTCGATGGTGTGCATAGGCGCGCGTCGAGCAATGCTCGACGGCTAAACGGGGAGATGCTACTGCTTGTCGCCATCCTGCTGGCCTGGCGGCAACACCTCGAATATTTCCGTGACGCCGCCCCAGACGCGCTGGCCCTTCTGGATCAGCACTTTCGGGGCGTGCGACCTGGGCACGTAAACCTCGGCGGTGGAACCCATCTTGATGATGCCGAAGCGCTCGCCGCGCTGCAGGATATCGCCTTCCTTCGCGGCGCAGACGATGGTGCGGGCGATCATGCCTGCAACCTGCCGCACCGCCGCGACCGGCGTCTTCTTCGTCGCGTGCAGCAGCGGAAACATCGTCCAGGAGTTCTGCTCCGCCGACTCAGGCCGCATCGCATTGAGGTATTTGCCGGCCTTGCTGGTGATCGGGCCGACCATGCCGTGACACGGCGAGCGGTTGACGTGGACATCGAGCACGCTGAGGAAGATGCGAATGACCGAAGCGCCTTCGCCGAAGAGTTCGAAGTGCTCCAGTTCGTGGACGGAGCTGACCACGCCGTCCGCCGGGGCAATCATGACATTGCGGCGAACCGGTGTGTTGCGTTCCGGATCGCGGTAGAAGGCGAGCAGGCAGAGGGTGACGATCACGATGGGAATGATGACGAGCCACCACTTCAAGGCGCAGACGACGGCGATCAGCGCCAGGCCGGTCAGACCAATGATCCAGCAGTCACGGGATGCGTAGGAACTCAACTTCATGGTGGAGAAGTGTGCGGGGGAAGCGGCGGAAAGTCAATCAGCGAAGCGAGCGGGAACGCAGACAATGCGAATCGTTAGTAGTGAGTGGTGAGTGGTGAGTGGTGAATGGTTATTGCGGAAATTGGTTCTGAGGCTGCAAGGTTGGCTCCTCCGAAATAACCAATCACGACTAACCATTCACCACGAACGATTCGCCTCTTGCCAACAAAAAACCCCGGACGAAGCCGGGGCTTGTTCGTGTTTGAGGGAGTGCGGTGACTTAGGAACGCGACCGAAATAAGTTCTCCATTTAGCCGGCGGGCTTGCCCGCCGAGACGCCGCGGCGGGCAAGCCCGCCGGCTAAATGGGGGACCGCCAATTCGCGAAGTTATTTCGGCCCCGTTCCTTACGCGGCGGACTTGCCGGCCTGGCTTCGGCCGATCAGCCAACCGACGAGGGCGAAGACCAGCGTCGCGCCAAGGCCGCCGATCATGACGTAGAGCGCGGTCTTGTCTTCCGCGCCGCCGGGGCCGGCAAGCTTGGCGGTCAGCGACTGGGGCGAGCCCTGCACGATGGAGAAGGCGACGATCAAGCCGACGACGAGCACCGCCAGGCCGACGATCATCGCGCCGACGGCCAGTCCCGTGCCGCCGGGATCGGGGGCTTCCACGGCTTCGACGTAGACGGGCGCGCCGCCGGCGGCATATTCCAGGCCGCTGGCGCCGGAGGCTTCGAAGGAAGCCCCCGCGCCGGCCGGGGCGAAGGCGCCGGAAGAGCCGACGCCCTGTTTCTGGTCGGAGCCCTCGGTGGGATAGATTTCGTCGAGCAGTTCAGCGCCCAGGCTGGTGTCGTCGCTTTCCTGAGTCAGGTCGAGCAGGCCCGAGCCGGAGCCGACGCTTTCGAGGGCGAGTTCTTCTTCATCTTCCACGGGCTTGACGATGGTCTGGGCGTGTGCGTCGGCTTCTTCGATTTCGCCGGCGTCGAACACGCTGATGCCCGTGGCCATGCGGGAGTCTTCGCTCTTGTTCTTCTTCTTCTTGGCGCCCGGCAGTTCGTCGTCGTCAGCCAGGCTGATCTGGTCCGACGCGCCGGCCAGCGGAATCTCGCCGGTGGACAGGCCGGTCTCATCGAGCGGAATCGCGCCGCTGGAGATGCCGGTGACTTCGTCGTCTTCGCCCTTGGCGGCGGAGAGCGCGTCGACCTGGTCGCGCTTGAACATGAGCTTGTCGCGATCGCGGAACTGCTGCAGCTTGCCCTGCGACGCCATGGACTTCACGGCATCTTCGGTCGCGCCGAGCTTCTCAGCCGTCTCCGCCAACGTGTAAAACATCTTGGCCATGATCAATCCCTGGGATGTAGAAGGTGAACCCGAGGCAACTCGATGGACGATGGTAGTTTACGCAAGGTCGAGGGAAGTCGCAAGCAGAAGGGTCGAAGGGCCTAGGGAAGAAGGGCCTAGGGCCTAGGGCGGAGGGCGGAGGGCGGAGGGGCGGAGAAGGAGCGGCGTGAAAAGTGCAAAGTGAAAAACGAAAGGTGCAAAGTGCGGAGTGTGCCGCGAAGTATTCCTCGGAACCCCTGCAAGCACTGTTGTCGGAATTCCTCTTCCGCCTCCAGGCCCTAGGCCCTGATCCCTAGGCCCTTCCTCCCTAGGCTCTTCCTCCCTAGGCCCTTCCGCAATGAAGCTCACCCGTGCCAACACGCTGATCGATGAGGTGACTCTGCCGCAGCCGGCGTTGCCCGCGGAACTGGAGGGCCTGCGCATCGCGCACCTGACGGATCTGCACATCAAGCGGCCACGCAACCGGTTCCGAAAGATCGCGCAGGTGCTGGCGGACCTGCACGCCGACCTCGTGCTCTTCACCGGCGATTACATGTGCGATCTGGGCGATGAGCCGGCCGCCATGACCGTCATGCGCGACCTGTGCAAACGCCTGCGCCCGCGGCTGGGCATCTTCGGCGTCTTCGGCAACCACGACTCCGCCCTGCTCCGCGACTGGTGCCAGGAACTGCCCGTACGCTGGCTGGCGAATGAGGCTGTGGCGATCGAGGGACTGCCGCTGCACGTCTTGGGATTCGAGAACGACAAGTACCGCAGGCCGGACACGCTGGCGCTGCTGGCGGCGATGAGGAAAGCGGGGGAGAGGGAGCCGGGAATCGCGAACGGCGAATCGGGAATCGGGCAAGCCAGAAGCGACGCGCCGCAGCGCGCCAACGAATCCCGAATCCCGAATCCCAAATCCCCCTTCCCCTCGCCTCCCCTCCGCCTGCTCCTCTCGCATTACCCCACCATGTTGCCCATCGCGGCCGACCTGGGTGTGGATGTCATGTTCAGCGGCCACACCCACGGCGGACAATGGCGCCTGCCCTGGCGAATCGCACCTTACACCTCCTGCGATCTACCCAGCGGGTTGTGTGCCGGCGTCCTGCGCCACCGCGACACGCTGGCAGTCATCTCGCGCGGGCTGGGCGAGACGTTCGTGCCCATCCGCTTCTTCTGTCGCGCTCATCTGCCGGTGTTCGTCCTGCACCGCGCCCCGCTGCCGGGCTCACGGACGGATGATGTTGAGAATGTCCTGCCGTGGTGACAAGCATCACGCGATGGCCACTGCTGCGACGATGGGCTGAGTCTCGCGCAAAGGCGCAAAGCTCGCAAAGGCAGCGGGCTCTATCGCGAGCTTTGCGCCTTTGCGCGAGATCCTGCGGAACTTTGGCGCACACAACATTCCAAAAAAAAACACCGCCAGCTTTGGCGGTGTCGTGAACAATCGAATGAACAAAGCGAAACGTGATGGCGGGGTTACTTCGTGCTCTTGGCCAGTTCGCTCTCGATCACTTCGACCACTTCCTTCGAGGAAGGGTTGGTCTTGGTGCGGAAGCGGGCGGAGACATTGCCGTCGCGGGCCACGATGAACTTCTCGAAGTTCCACTTCACGTCGCCCTGGTCTTTCACCGGCGTTTCCTTGCTGGTGAGGTACTTGTAGAGCGGCGACGCGTTCTCGCCGTTCACATCAACCTTGGAAAACATGTCGAACGTGACGCTGTACTTGCTGGAGCAGAACTCCTTGATGTCATCCTCGCTGCCGGGTTCCTGCTTGCCGAACTGGTTGCAGGGAAAGCCGAGGACCACGAGGCCCTTGTCCTTGTACTTCTCATGCAGAGCCTGCAGGTCCTTGTACTGAGGCGTCGCGCCGCACTTGCTGGCGACGTTGACGATCAGCAGCACCTTGCCGGCATACTTGGAGAGATCGACGTCCTTGCCGTTGATGTCCTTGACGGTGTTCTTGAGCACGGGCGACTCGCCTTTCTTGGCGGCTTTTTCCGCCGACGCGAGGCCGGCGAAAGAGAGGGAAAGAATCAGAGCGAACGCGGTGAGCTTCAACATGAGGGTCTCCTTGGGGATGTTTGGTGAGGGCGGGGTACGCAGCCCTATTGGTCGTACGGACTATAGGGTAACACGTTCGCGGGAGAGGGTATTCCCAGTAACCGTGTTTAGCGGAGACGCCGCAGGCGTCTGAACAACTGGCCTTGTGCATCCCGCCCCACGATTCGTCACGAGCATCGCCCGCCGGATTTGTGCCTTCATCGGAACGTAGAGAGGCCGCATCGACCGCCCGGCCGAAGGCAAGACGCCTGCGGCGTTTCCGCTAAACGGCGGATTTTCATCCGTGGCCCCGCCTGAAAAACAAAACCCCGGTCGACTGTCGCATGGTGAATGCGATCGGCCGACCGGGGTTCGTCTCTCTTCGCGCGCGTCTCTCTTGTCTTCTCTCTTCTTCTCGAACCGCCCCTGCCCCAACGGAATCAGGCGATGTCCTCGATCGTGACCAGCGCCTCGCTGGCCTCGCCGTCGATGCGGTAGGTCGTGCCGGCGCGGAGCCGGACGATCACCGTTTCGTCGTTCTCGTTCAGTGCATCGGTCTTGGGCGTGATCGGCAGGACCAGTGAAGACTGGCCCGCGGGGATCGTGACCGCGGTGAGCAGGGCGTTGTAGTCCACGCCATTGACCGCGGTGCCCAGGATGGTGAGGAACACGGTCAGCGCGGTGTCGGTGCCGCCGGTGCGGGTGATGGTCACTTCGCCCGGCGTGTTGCCGTTCTCGCTGCCGATGGGGCCGGTGGTCGCGATGCTGACCGTCGGCTCGTTGTCGGCGAGGGTGACCGTGGCCGCCTTGTTCGCCTGATCGACGCGGTAGGTCGATTGGGCGACGAGCGTGGCGACGACCGTCTCGCTGTTCTCCACCACCGTGTCCTGCCGCGGCGTGACCGTGACGGTCGCGCTGGTCTGGCCTGCGGGGATGATGACGAAGGTGGTGATCGCGGCGACATCGATGCCGTGCGCCGCGGTGCCGCCGATGGTGAAGAACACCTTCACGTCCTGGCTCACCGCGTTGCTGAGCGTCACCGTGAACTGACCGGTCTCGAGGCCTTCCTCGCTGGCGGTCGCGTCCGTGGCGGCGATGCTCACGGTCGGCTCGTCGTCGGCCACGGTCACCGTCGCAACCTTGGCGTTGGCGTCCACCGCGTAAGCGGTGCTGTTAGCCAGCGTGAGCGTGACCGCCTCGGCGTTCTCGGCGATCGCGTCCTGCTTGGGCGTGATCGTCACCGTCGCGCTGGTCTGGCCCGCCGGGATCGTGACGAAGTTGGCGATCGTCGTGTAGTCCACGTTGTTGCCCGCCGTGCCGCCGATGGTGAAGAGCACCTTCACATCCTGGCTCACCGCGTTGCTCAGCGTCACCGTGAACTGACCGGTGGTCAGGCCCGCCTCCGTCGCCGCATCATCGTTGGCGGTGATGCTCACCGTCGGCTCGTCGTCGGCCACGTTCACCGTCGCCGTCTTGGCGTTCGCATCGACCGCGTAGGCTGTGCTATTGGCCAGCGTCAGCACCACCGTCTCGGCGTCGGTCTCGTTCAGGGCGTCCTGCTTGGGTGTGATCGTCACGGTCGCGCTGGTCTGGCCGGCGGGGATGGTGACGAAGTTGGCGATGGTCGTGTAGTCCACGTTGTTGCCCGCCGTGCCGCCGATGGTGAAGAGCACTTTCACATCCTGCGTCACCGCGTTGCTCAGCGTCACCGTGAACTGGCCCGTGGTCAGGCCCGCTTCCGTCGCCGTGTCGTCAGTGGCGGTGATGCTCACCGTCGGCTCGTCGTCGACGACGTTCACCGTCGCCGTCTTGTTCGCCGAGTCCACCGCGTAGGTCAGCGCCGGCGTCAAGGTGAGAATCACCGTTTCGTTGTCCGTCTCGTTCAGAGCGTCCTGCTTGGGCGTGATCGTCACCGTCGCCGTGGTCTGGCCGGCGGGAATGATGACGAAGTTGGTGACCGCGTTGTAATCGATGCCGTTGCCCGCGGTGCCGGTGACCGTGAAGTTCACCCGCACATCCTGCGTCACCGCGTTGCTCAGCGTGATCGTGAACTGACCGGTGGTCAGATCCGATTCCGCCGCCGCCGCGTCGTTGGCGGCGATGCTCACGGTCGGTTCGTCGTCGGCCAGCGTCACCGTCGCCGTCTTCGCATCGTTGTTGATGCCGTAGGCGGCGTTGGCGGTGAGCGTGACGATCACCGTCTCGGCGTTCTCCTTGGTCGCGTCCTGCCTGGGCGTGACGTTGATCACCGCGCTGGTCTGGCCGGCGGCGATGATGACGAAGTTGGTGATCGTCGTGTAGTCCACGTTGTTGCCCGCCGTGCCCGTGACGGTGTAGAACACCTTCACGTCCTGGTTCACCGCGTGGCTCAGCGCCACCGTGAACTGCCCCGGCGTCAGGCCCGCTTCCGTCGCGTCCGGATCGTTGGCGGTGACGCTGACGGTGGGCTCGTCGTCGGCGATGGTCGCCGTGGCGGTCTTGTTGTTCGCATCCACGAGGTAGTTCACCGAGTTGCCGAGCGTGACAATCACCGTCTCAGCCGCTTCGAAGATCACGTCGTCGGTGGGCGTGATGGTCACCGTCGCCGACGCCTGGCCGGCGGGGATCACCACGGAGCTGTTGAGCGTCGCGTAATCCAGGCCGTTGCCGGCCGTGCCGGTGAGGGCGAAGACCACGGTCAGAGCGCTGGCGGTGGTGCCGTTGCGGGTGACCTGGAATGTCGCGGTGCCCGAGCCATCCTCGGTGCCGGCGAGATCCACGCCGGTGAGCGACACGGTCGGGTTGGTGACCGTGACCTTCACCTGCACATCCGCCGCGGAATCATCGAAGGTGTCGTTGGCGCGAATCTTGAACGCGTTGAGCGTGCCCAGCGCGTTATTCGCCGGCGTCCAGACGAGTTCCTCGCCCGGCGCGAGTGTGGTCGTGCCGGCCACGACGGCGGTTCCGTTCTTGGTCAGCGTGCCGGTGGTGACCGACGCCACCTTGAAGAGAATCAAGCCGCCGTCCACATCCGCCTCGTTGGCAGCCGCCGCCAGCGAAGCGTAAGTGATCGTGAACGCCGTGTTCTTGACCGCGCCGGCGAGCGTGCTGACGGTGGTCAGTGTCGGGGGCAGCGTGTTGAACTGCCACGAATCGGTCGCATCACCGCTGACGTTGCCCGCAGTGTCCGTCACGCCTGAGCCGGTCAGCGTCAGCGTGAGTGTGCCGCCGACGCCCGTCAAGCCGGCGAGATTGCCAAGCGTGAAAGTGATGTTGTCGTTGGTGGTGAGCGTCTGAGCGCCGGTGAGCAGATTGCTGCCGCCGCTAAGCGTCAGGCTCAGATCCGCCAGCGTGAAGCCGGCCACCGCTTCGCTGAACACGATGGTGATCGTGTCCACGGTGGTCTCGCGCGGGTCGGGCGTGACATCGGTGATGTCCACCGTCGGGCTGACGGTGTCCACGGTCACAGCCAGATCCGTCGAAGTCGCCGACACATTGCCGGCTGCATCGGTGGCCTTGGCGGTGACGGTGTGCGTGCCATCCGCGAGCGTCTCGAACGTAAACGACCAGTCGCCGTTGGCGTCGGCCGTGGTCGTGCCCACGCTGCTGCTGTTGACGAAGACTTCGATGGCGGCATTCGCTTCCGCGGTGCCGTTGACCGTGGGCGTGTTGTCGTTGGTCGTGTTGTCGGAAGTCGACGGGCCGGTGTCGCTGGCGTCCGCCAGGTCGGTCACCGGCGCGCTGGGCGCGGTGTTGTCGATGGTGAGCGTCACGCCCGTCGAAGCGACGGAGACATTGCCCGCCGTGTCGGTGGCCTTCGCCGTGATCGTGCGAGCGCCGCTGCTCAGCGCGTTCTGGATGGTGTAGGTCCAAGCGCCTTCGCCGTTGGCGGTGGTGGTGCCATCGCTGACGCCATCGACGAAGATTTCCACGGTGCTGTTCGCTTCAGCGGTGCCGCTGATGCCCGGCGTGGTGTCGTTGGTGAGGTTGTCGCTGTTGCTCGTGCCGCTGTCATCGCCAGACGCGAGATCAGGCGTGGACGGAGCGGACGGAGCCGCCGCATCGACGGTGATCGACAGGCCGCTGCTGATGGCCGAGGTGTTGCCCGCCGCGTCCGTGGCGGTCGAGGTCACCGCATAAACGCCGTCGGGCAGCACGTTCAAGGTGATCGAATAGTTGCCGCCGGTCGCCACGCCGCTGCCGGCTTCGACGCCATCGATGAAGATCTTCACGATGCTGTCCGCTTCCGCGGTGCCCGTGAACGTCGGCGTCGTGTCGTTGGTGTTGTTGTCGCTGGACGAGCTACCGCTGTCGCTGCCGCTGGCCAGGTCAGGCGTGGTCGGAGCGGACGGAGCCGTCACATCAATGGTGATCGTCAGGGCGCTCGATGCGCTCGACGCGTTGCCTGCCGCATCCGTGGCGGTGGCGGTGATGTCGCGGGCGCCGGTGCTCAAGGCGCTCTGGATCGTGTACGACCAGTTGCCGCTGCCGTCAGCCGTCGTGGAACCATCGAGCGCGCCATCGACGAACACCTTCACCACCGCATTCGCCTCAGCCGTGCCCGTGAAGGTCGGCGTGCTGTCGTTGGTCAGGTTGTCGCTATCCAGCGTGCCGCTGTCGGTGCCCGCTGTCAGGTCCGGCGTCGTCGGCGCACTGGGCGCCGCGGTATCGACCGTCACGGTCAGACCCGTCGAAGCCACCGACACGTTCCCTGCCGCGTCCGTAGCCCGCGCGGTGATCGTGCTGGCGCCGGTCGGCAGCGCGTTCTGGATCGTGTAGCTCCAGTTGCCGCTTCCGTCGGCCAGCGTCGCGCCGTCGCTGACGCCATCGACGAAGATTTCCACCGTGCTGTTCGCTTCAGCCGTGCCGCTGATGCCCGGCGTGGTGACGTTCGTGAGGTTGTCGCTGCTGCTCGTGCCGCTGTCATCGCCGCTGACCAGATCAGGAGCGCTCGGTGCGCTGGGCGCGGTGGTGTCGACCGTCAGCGTGAGCGCCGAAGTCGCCGCGGAGACATTGCCCGCCGCGTCAGTCGCCGTCGCGGTCACGGCAAACACGCCATCGGGCAGCACGTTCAAGGTGATCGAATAGTTGCCGCCCGTCGCCACGCCGCTGCCGGCTTCGACGCCGTCGATGAAGATCTTCACGATGCTGTCCGCTTCCGCGGTGCCGTTGAATGTCGGCGTCGTGTCGGTGGTGATCTCGTCGTTGTCGGAGATGCCCGAGTCGCTCGCCGTCGCAAGGTCCGGCGTGGTCGGCGTGGACGGAGCCGTCACGTCGATCGTCACGTCCAGGCCCGCGCCGGCGACGGACTGGTTGCCCGCCGCGTCGCTGGCCCTGGCGGTGATGGTGCGCACGCCGGTGGTCAGCGCGGACTGGATCGTGTAGTTCCAGTCGCCGTTGCCGTCGGCGGAAGTGGTGCCGTCGCTGATGCCGTCGACGAAGACTTCGACAACCGCATTCGCCTCGGCGGTGCCGCTGAGCGTGGGCGTCGAATCGTTGGTCAGGTTGTCGCTGTCCAAGGTGCCGGTGTCGCTCGCCGCGGCGAGGTCAGCCGCCGACGGAGCGCTGGGCGCGGTGGTATCCACGGTGACGGAGAGGCCCGTCGAAGCGATCGACACATTGCCAGCCGCGTCGGTGGCGCGAGCCGTGATCGTGCGAGCGCCCTGGCTCAGCGCGTTCTGGATCGTGTAGCTCCACGCGCCGGCTCCGTTGGCGGTCGTCGTGCCGTCGCTGACGCCGTCGACGAAGATTTCGATGCTCGCATTCGCTTCAGCCGTGCCGCTGACGGCCGGCAGGGTGTCGCTGGTGATGTTGTCGCTGTTCGAGAAACCGCTGTCGTCGCCACCCGCAAGGTCAGGCGTAGAGGGCGCGCTGGGCGCGGTGGTGTCCACGGTCAGGCTCAACGCGGACGAAGCGCTGGACGCATTGCCCGCCGCGTCGGTGGCGGTGGAGGTCACTGCAAAGCCGCCGTCGGGCAGCGCGCTGAGCGTGATCGAATAGTTGCCGCCGGTGGCCACGCCGCTGGCCGCTTCGACGCCGTCGATGAAGATGCGGACGATGCTGTCAGCCTCGGCCGTGCCCGTGAAGGTGGGCGTGTTGTCGCTGGTGTTGTCGTCGCTGCTGGACGAGCCGCTGTCGCTGCCGGCCGCCAGATCAGGCGTGCTCGGCGTGCTGGGCGCGGTGACGTCGATGGTCACGTTCAGGCCGCTGCTGGCGACGGACTGGTTGCCCGCCGCGTCGGTCGCCCGGGCGGTGATGGCGCGAACGCCGGTGGTCAGCGCGCTCTGGATCGTGTAGGTCCAGTCGCCGTTGGCGTCCGCCGTGGTCGTGCCGTCGCTGACGCCATCGACAAAGACTTCGACAATCGCATTCGCCTCAGCCGTGCCCGCCAGCGTGGGCGTCGAATCGTTGGTCAGGTTGTCGCTGTCCAGGGTGCCCGTGTCGCTGCCGGCGGTCAGGTCCGGCGTGCTCGGAGCGCTGGGCGCAGCCGTGTCCACCGTGACCGTCAATCCCGTCGAAGCCACCGACACATTGCCCGCCGGATCGGTCGCCTTGGCGGTGATCACGCGAGCGCCGCTGGCCAGCGGGGTCTGGATCGTGTGGCTCCAGGCGCCCGCTCCGTTGGCGGTGGCGGTGCCGTCGCTGACGCCATCGACGTAGATTTCGACGGTGCTGTTGGCTTCAGCCGTGCCGCTGATGTTGGGGGCCGTGTCGCTGGTGATGTTGTCGCTGTTGCTGCTGCCGGTGTCATCGCCGCCCGCCAGGTCAGGCGTGGTGGGCGCAACCGGCGCGGTGGTATCGACTGTCACCGTCAGGCCGCCGCTGGCGACGGAGGTGTTGCCCGCCGCGTCGGTGGCGGTGCTGGTGAAGACGAAAGTGCCGTCAGCCATGGCGTTGACGGTGACGCTGTAGTTGCCGCCGCCGTCCGCCACGCCGCTGCCGACCTGCACGCCGGCGACGAAGAACTTCACGATGCTGTTCGCCTCGGCTGTGCCGGTGAAGGTGGGCGTCGTGTCGCTGGTGTTGTTGTCGGTATTGAACGAACCGCTGTCGCTGCCGGCCGCCAGGTCGGGCGTGCTGGGCGCGCTCGGAGCGGTGACGTCGATGGTCACATCCAGGCCGGTGCTGGCGACGGATTCATTGCCCGCCGCGTCGGTGGCCTTGGCGGTGATCGTGCGCACGCCGGTGCTCAGCGCGCTCTGGATCGTGTAGGTCCAGTTGCCGCTGCCGTCGGCGGAAGTGGTGCCGTCACTGACGCCATCGACAAAGACTTCGATGCTCGCGTTCGCTTCAGCCGTGCCGCTGAGCGTCGGCGTGGTGTCGTTGGTCAGGTCGTCGCTATCGAGTGTGCCGGTGTCGCTGGCGGCGGCGAGATCAGCCGCCGACGGAGCGCTGGGCGCGGTGGTATCGACGGTGACGGAGAAGCCGGTGGAGGCAACGGAGACATTGCCCGCCGCGTCGGTGGCCCGGGCCGTGATCGTGCGAGCGCCTTCGCTCAGCGCGTTCTGGATGGTGTAGGTCCAAGCGCCTGCTCCGTTGGCTGTCGCGGTGCCGTCGCTCACGCCGTCGACGAAGATTTCAATGCTGCTGTTGGCCTCGGCGGTGCCGCTGACGCCGGGGGTCGTATTGCTGGTGACGTTGTCGCTGTTGCTGCTGCCGCTGTCGTCGCCGCTGGTCAGATCAGGCGTGGACGGCGCGCTGGGCGCGGTGGTGTCCACCGTAAGCGAGAGTGCTGACGAAGCGCTGGACGTGTTGCCCGCCGCGTCGGTCGCCGTCGATGTCACGGCAAACACGCCGTCGGGCAGCACGCTGACCGTCACGCTGTAGTTGCCGCCGGTGGCGACGCCGCTGCCGGCTTCCACGCCGTCGATGAAAATCTTCACGATGCTGTCCGCTTCCGCGGTGCCGGTGAACGTGGGCGTCGTGTCGCTGGTGTTGTCGTCGCTGTTGCTGCTGCCACTGTCGCTGCCCGCCGCCAGGTCGGGCGTGCTGGGCGCGGACGGAGCGGTGACGTCGATGGTCACATCCAGGCCGGTGCTGGCGACGGATTCATTGCCCGCCGCGTCGGTGGCTTTCGCCGTGATCGTGCGCACGCCGGTGGTCAGCGCGCTCTGGATCGTGTAGGTCCAGTCGCCGCTGCCGTCGGCGGAAGTGGTGCCGTCGCTGACGCCAT
Organism: uncultured Phycisphaeraceae bacterium; assembly: GCA_964426135.1. Classification (GTDB taxonomy): domain Bacteria; phylum Planctomycetota; class Phycisphaerae; order Phycisphaerales; family Phycisphaeraceae; genus CAYRPN01. The sequence continues at coordinate 34,940 of CAYRPN010000034.1, forward strand.
CGACGAAGACTTCGATCGACGCATTCGCTTCAGCCGTGCCGGCAAGCGTCGGCGTCGTGTCGTTGGTCAGATCGTCGCTGTCCAGCGTGCCGGTGTCGCTGGCTGCCGCCAGATCAGCGGCGCTGGGCGCGCTGGGCGCCGTGGTGTCGATGGTGACCGTCAGGCCGGTGGAGGCGACGGACACGTTGCCCGCCGCGTCGGTGGCCTTGGCGGTGATGACGCGGGCGCCGGTCGCCAGCGCGCCCTGGATCGTGTAGGTCCAGTTGCCGCTGCCGTCGGCGGAAGCGGTGCCGTCGCTGACGCCGTCGACGAAGATTTCAATCCCCGCGCCGGCCTCGGCGGTGCCGCTGAGGCCCGGGGTGGTGTTGCTGGTGAGGTCGTCGCTGTTGCTGCTGCCGCTGTCGTCGCCGCTGGTCAGATCAGGCGTGGACGGCGCGCTGGGCGCGGTGGTGTCCACCGTAAGCGAGAGTGCTGACGAAGCGCTGGACGTGTTGCCCGCCGCGTCGGTCGCCGTCGATGTCACGGCAAACACGCCGTCGGGCAGCACGCTGACCGTCACGCTGTAGTTGCCGCCGGTGGCGACGCCGCTGCCGGCTTCCACGCCGTCGATGAAAATCTTCACGATGCTGTCCGCTTCCGCGGTGCCCGTGAAGGTGGGCGTCGTGTCGCTGGTGTTGTCGTCGCTGTTGCTGCTGCCGCTGTCGCTGCCGGCCGCCAGATCGGGCGTGCTGGGGGCGCTGGGAGCGGTCACGTCGATGACGATCGTCAGCGTGCCCGACACGCTGGACTCGTTGCCCGCCGCGTCGGTCGCGGTGACGGTGATGAGGTTGTTGCCGGTGACCAGCGGGCCGTCGATGGTGTAATTCCAGTCTCCGTTGGCATCGGGATTGACCTGGCCGTCCAGCACGCCGCCGACGAAGATCGACACGACGCTGCCCACCTCGGCGGTGCCTTGCACCGTGGGCGTGACGAGGCTGGTGAGATTGTCGGTGTCCGACGTTCCCGAGTCATCCGCGCTGATGAGGTCGGGCGTGCTGGGAGTCGCCGGGGGCGTGAAGTCGGCGACGAAGCTCGTGCTGTCGCCGGTTTCGAGCAGGTTGGCGGCGCCGTCCTCGATGCCCGCCGTCAGCGCGTCGAGCGTGAGCACGTAGGTGCCATCGACACCGGTCAGCGCCGCGAGCCCGGTGAGCGTGAAGGTGATGTTGTCGCCGGTGGTCAGCGACTGCCCGCCGCCAAGCAGGTTGCTGCCACCGTTGCGGGTGAAGGTGAGATCCTCGATGCCGAAGTTGCTGATCGCTTCGGACGCCACGATGGTGATCGTGGCGACGGTGCTGTTGCGCGGGTCAGGCGACACCGCGGTGATGCTGATGGTCGGCAGGACGGTGTCGGTGTCCCACGCATCGCTGGCGTTGGCGACCAGCGCGTTGCCCGCCAGGTCGGTGACGCCCGCGCCGGCCGCGGCAAGCGTCAGGGCGAACGCGCCCTGCCCGCCGGTGATGCCCCCGAGGTTGCCGAGCGTGAAGCTGGCGTTGTCGGAAGTGGTGAGCGTCTGGCTGCCGGTGAGCAGGTTGGAGCCGGCGTCAAACGTCAGGGCCAGATCCTCCAGGGCAAAGCCGCTGACCGTCTCGTTGAAGTTGATCGCGATGGTCTTGACGGTCTTGTTGCGGGGGTCGGGAGCGACATCGACGACATCCGCCGTGGGCGCGGTGGCGTCCACGTTCACGTTCAGGGCGCTGGACGCGCTGGACACATTGCCCGCCGCGTCGGTGACCGTGGCGGTGATGGCGCGGGTGCCTTCGGTCAACGGCGTCTGAATGGTGTACGACCAGTTGCCGCTGCCGTCGGCCAGCGTCGCGCCGTCGGAGACGCCATCAACGAAAATCTCCACCGTGCTGAACGCCTCAGCCGTGCCGGCAAACGTGGGCGTCGTCACATTGGTGACATTGTCGGTGCTGGACACGCCGCTGTCGTTGCCCGCATCGAGATCGGGCGTCGACGACGCGCTGGGTGCCGCGGTGTCGATGACCACATCCAACTGGGTGGAGGCGACGGACACATTGCCGGCCGCGTCGGTGCTGGTGGCGGTGATGACCTGCACGCCGTCGCTCAGGGCGCTGGTGGTGATGCTCCAGTTGCCCGCGCCGTTGGCGGCGCCGGTGCCCACGAGCGCGCCGTTGGCGAAGATCTTCACGATGCTGTTCGCCTCGGCGGTGCCGCTAAACGTGGGCGTCGTGTCGTTGGTCAGGTCGTCGTTATCCGAGAATCCGGTGTCGCTGGCGGTGGCCAAATCGGGCGTCGAGGTCGCGCTGGGGCTGGTGGTGTCCACCGTCACATCCAGGCCGGTGCTCGCGACGGACTGATTGCCCGCGGCGTCGGTGGCCTTGGCGGTGATCGTGCGCACGCCGGCGGCCAGCGCGTTCTGGATCGTGTAGCTCCAGTTGCCGCTGCCGTCGGCGGCCGTCGTGCCGTCGCTGACGCCGTCGACGAAAATCTCGATCGTCGCATTCGCTTCGCCGGTGCCAGTCAAAGTAGGCAGCGTCTGATTGGTGAGGTTGTCGCTGCTCGATGTGCCGCTGTCGTCATCCGCATCGAGATCGGGCGTGCCCGGCGCGCTGGGGGCGATCGTGTCCACGACGAATGCCTCGACCGCGTTCGCCGCCAGCAGGTTCGCCGCGGCATCCTGGATGCCCGAGGCAAGCGAGGTGAGTGTGAGCACGTACGCGCCATCCGCGCCGGTCAGGGCCGCGAGATTGCTGAGCGTGAAGGTGATGTTGTCGCCGCTGTTGAGCGTTTCGCTGCCGTTGAGCAGGTTCGCCCCGCCATCGAGCGTCAGCGAAAGATCAGCCGCGGTGAAGCCGGTGACCGCTTCGCTGAAGGTGATGACGATGCTGTTGACCGCGCCGGCGCTGGGATCAGGCGACACCGGCGAAATCGTGGCGGTCGGAACGACCGTCTCCACCGTCCACGCATCCGCATCGCCGACCGCCAGGAAATTGAGCTGGCTGTCGATGATGCCGGACTGGTCTGCCGTGAGGGTCAGCGTGTACTCGCCGTCCGCGCCGGTCAGGCCGCTGATGCCCGAAAGCGTCCAGGTCGTGCCGCCGTCGCCGGTGGTCAGGGATTCGGAACCGGTGAGCAGGTTGCTTCCACCGTCGCGGGTGAGCGAAAGGTCGGCGAGATTGAAACCCGCAACCGCTTCGCTGAAGGTGATGGTGACGGAGCTGACGGCGCTGTTGCGCGGATCAGGCGCGATGTCGCCGATGGAGACCGTCGGCGCGGTGACGTCCAGCGCCGTCGTGGCGAGGCGCAGGGACTGGCCATCGCCAAAGAGCGCGGCGTTGCCGGTGTTGAAGGAAACCAGCAGCGCATCGGCGCCGGCGCCGTTGGAGTTCTTCAGGCCCACCGTCGAGCTGCCGCCGTTGGCCGCGCTGTTGCCCGTCGTGCTGTCGATGTAGTTGAGCACGATGTCGCCGTCGGTCGCGCCGGTGTTGAGGCGCAGCACCGCCTGGAACGTGACCGCCCCGCCGCCGGTGGCATGCACCACGTCGTTCCATTCGATGATGAGCTGGTCGTTCGTGCCGTCGTTGTTCACGTCGACGAACTTCGCCAGCACCTGGTCGTTGGCGCCGGCGTCGGTGCGCCAGTCGTCCCATGAAACAGCAATCGCCGCCTGCGAGGGCGACGATGACAGGTTGCTGTTGGTCGGGCTGCTGTTGCCGGTGGCGAAGGTGATCAGGCCGTTGTCGCTGACGAAGAGCTGGTTCGCTCCCGTGAACTGGTTGCCGTAAAACGTGAACGTGTCCGACCCCAGGTTGATCGACGCGCTGCCGTCGTCCGTGTCGTCCAGCACCGAGATCACGCCGTTCGCCCCAGCCGTCAGATCGAGGTTCGCGAAGGTGTGATCCGCATCCGCGAACCCGTGCGTGTTCGAACTGAGCAGCACGCGATTCTCCAGATTGGAGAGCCCGCTGAACTGCTGCACGGGCGACATCGGGGGCATCCGAAGCGTCTTGCCCTTGCGGCCCTTCCGCGCCGCCCGCGCGAAGTCCTTCTTCATCCAGTTGCGGACAAGGCCCTTGAGTTCGTCAGAGAGATCGGTGCGGTTGAACATGGAAGTTGTTCCTGGAGAGCTGTTGCGGACACCCCGATTTTTCCGTCACCACGCGAGTTTCGAGCCGCGCGACAGACGCCCCGATCCGTGCCGTGCTCGAACGAAAGACGGAAACTCGATGTGGTCGTATCGACCGGCTGAAGATGGGCCTTAACACCTGTGCCAAAGATTCCGCCGCCCAGCCCGGTAAACAGAAATTTTCCAGCGATCTGATTTGCACGCGCCGCGTCCCGGCCCTGCCGCTTCCGCCCTGCCGCGCCCTATGCGCGAGCGAGGCCGGATATCGGTCCCTGCCCGATCCGCGATGGCGATAACCCGCGCGATTTTTCTTGCGTGGGCGATAATCGCCTGTATTTTTCAGGTGAACCGGTCTTGGTGGTGGAAGCGGTGAAATGCTGGTTCGAGGAGAAGTGCCCCTTCATGGAGCGGTGTCTTCCAGGCCGCGGTGACCGAGCGCCTCATGGCAGGCGCGGCTTTACCCTCGTCGAAATGCTGGTGGTCGTCGCGGCTCTTTCGCTGCTCATCGCCGTCATGCTGCCGGCGCTCGGCCGCATGCGCGAAGCATCCCGCCGCGCCGTCTGCGCCGCACGCCTCAACCAGATCGGCGGCGCCATCAACGCTTATCGCCTCGACTCCGGCCGCGCCTTCGGCCTGACCGAGTACGTCGCCAACGGAGTCGTCGTCGACGCCAACGACAACATGTTCTCGCTCGCCCGCTACGTGCCCAGCCTCGACACCTTCACCTGCCCCAGCACCCGCAACACCATGAGCGCCGCCGACCGCCTGCGCGTCAAACCCATCAACACCACCGGCGATTTCAGCAGCTACGAGTCCTATGGCAAGTTCGACAGCGGCGGCCCCGTCAAGACCCCCACCAACTGCAGAGGCAAGGAATCTCAAATCTGGCTCGTCTTCGATCAGGACAACCCGGGCGTCAACCATCACCTGAGTTGGGACGACAACCACGGCCCCCTCGGCGGGCACGTCCTCTTCGTCGATGCACACATCAAGTGGATCGAAGGCCCGCTCTGGGAAACCCGCCGCTGGGCGGCCCAGCGCATGCATCTGAAATAGCGCCACAACCTGCAAGAGCCGCGCACGCAGTAAGCGGAGCCGCGCAGGGTGCCGCCAAGCGCGTAGGGTGACGCCAAGCGTAGGGTGGGTTGAGGCTTGGCGAAACCCACCAACCACGTGAACGACATGCAACGGGAGCGAGAGAAGGTTCACGCGACACACATCCCATGGTGGGTTTCGCGGACTCAACCCACCCTACTATTTACTTGCTAATTGCTGACGTCGGTGTCCGCGCCGCACGAGGTATACTGGCTTCGCACCCCTTTCGCGGAGGCCCCATGCGTTGCCTTGTATCCAGACACGTTTCTTTTGCGGTCTGTTTCGTCCTCGCGATCGCAGCGCCGCCCGCCTGCGGCGCCGACGACGTCAGGCAGGCGTTCGATTCCCTCTTCGCAGCCAAGATCAAGGCAGCCGCGAGCACCATCGACCGCGCCGATGACTTGGCGCTCGCCCGGGACATCCTCGCTGTGGCGAAATCGACGACGAACCAGCCGGCCCTGCTCGCGCTGCTCTGCGATGCCGCACACGATCTGGCGATCAAGCATGCCGATGGTTATTCCACCGGCGTGGAGGCGCAGCAGATTCTGGCCGACACCGTGGCGGAGAAGCGACCCGGCGCGCGGGACAAACTCGTCGCCCTCCTCACCCGCCAGGCCGCCGCCGGCAAACCGGACGAGCGCGAACCGGCCGGAGAAAAGCTCATCGAATTGCTCATCGCCATGGGCGATGAAAAAGCCGAGAAGAAGCAGTACAGCGAAGCGGCCGGCGACTACCGCCGTGCGGTCTCCGTGGCGACGCAGAGGAAATCCGCGTTGCTGGAGGAAGCGAAAGCGAAGCTGGAGTGGGCGACAGGCCGGGAGCGCACGACCAAGCGCCTCGCCCAGTTGCAGGAAAAGCTGTTGAAGGACGCCGCCGATCACGCTGCTGCCGAGGAGATCGTGAAACTGTATGTGGTCGAACTGGATGATCCCGCCAGCGCATCGCCCTTCCTGAATCGGGTCAAAGATGAGCAGCAGAGGAAGATGGTGCCGCTGGCGATGGAACCGATCGAGAAGTTGACGGAGGCACAGTGCCTGACGCTGGGCGAATGGTTTCGATCGCAGGCGGTGCGTTCCACCGGAGCGCCGGCCCGTGCGCCCCTGGAACGCGCGGACAAGCTTCTTTCCCGGTTTCTCGCTTCCAGCGCGGGCAGCCCGCTGGAGAGAACCAAGGCGGAGGTTGCGCTGAAGGAGTTGCGAGCCGAACTCGCCAAAGGGTCCGCGCCGGTCGCCACCACGCGGCCAACCAAGCCGAAGATTCCCGTGAGCGTCGATGGGTGGAACGTTCGCTGCTGGCAGAATCGCTGGATCAATTTTCCACTTTCAAAAGTCGACGCCAAGGCAACGGAAGACGGACTGGTGGTCAAGAACACGACCGGGATTCATTCATTCGTCCAGCTTTACTACGGCAACGCAATCGACGGAGATTTCGAGTTCGAGGTTCAAGTCATGGGCGCGAAGGATGTGGGCATCGTCACCACCGACGGGGCGGATCGCACGTTCCAGGTGATCTGGGAAGACCGAACCCAATGGCGTACGGTGCGCATCGTCCGGAAAAAAGAGAATTTGCGTTGGTTCGTCGACGGGAAGCCAACCGAAGCCACGTCGTTCGACACCAATGACAAGACGATGAAGTGCCACATCCACGTCGGACTGTGGAGCAATGAAACGCTGACGATCCGGCAGGTGAAACTGACGAAGCCGAAGTGAGGTTTGTCGACACCGGGGCCGACCCGGCCTCCCAGGGCTTTTCAATTCTCGCAGACAAATGGTTGTTCCCGGAAATCATAGAGAGCACAAAGGCACGAAGGTCACGAAGAGGAAGATGAAGATGAAAGGGCTTGACTCTCTGAGAAATTCTTAGGAGCCGTGAAGGATGAACTCCGCAGATTCGAATCGCTTCGATCCCAGCCGGACGACTTGGAAAGTCGTCCCACATGCGATGTTGATCCTGCACGGCTCCTTAGTGTCCTTCGTGGCTTTGTGTCCTTTGTGTTCAAACCGGTGATCCAGCACCTATCCGGAAATGGAGAATTGAAAAGCCTGCCCCGGCCTCCCCATCAATCTTGCTCGTCAGGTCATTTTTCGGTACAATGTTCTCATGATCGCCACCACCGCCATCCGGGGCGTGCGTTGTTCGTTGCGCCGGCCGACCGCGCCGCCATCCCCCTGCCATGGCGATGCTGCGCCTGGCCGAAGATGTGGCCGGAAAGTGTCCTACGTTTTTGGCAGTCAAAGCAATAATGGCTTGTGGATGCTGGACTTAGCGCCCTTTCAGACCCCCTGGGGGTCCCTGACCGGCCACTTTGGAGTGGCCGGCCCGTTGGGAGAAGGCGGCCTGGTCTGGGGCGAGCTAACACCCTTTTCGTGATTCGCCCCGGGATTAGCCCCGGCCAGAATGTAGAATGGCACGCGGTCACAGAAGGTCGGTTGAGTGGTGGCCGCTCCGTACAGATGTTGCCTGCGTCCGTCGCCTCCTTGGAAGGAGTCGTCATGCCCCGACAAACCACATGGAAGTCTTCCGCGTTCACCCTCATTGAACTGCTGGTGGTGGTGTCGATCATTGCGCTCTTGATCGGCATCCTGCTGCCGGCGCTGGGCAGGGCCCGGGCGTCGGCCAAGCAGGTGCAGTGCCTGAGCAACATGCGTCAGCTTTGCCTGGCGACGGGCAGCTATCAGGAAGACAACAAGCGGATTTTTCCGCAGCCGTTCATCAACAGCAACATCCCCGGCACCGCGGCGCAGAACTCGGCGATGTGGTTCAACGCGCTGGACAAGTATCTGACCGCACAGAACAGCACGTACGACTCCGACCCGAACAACCGCAAGTACGACGAGTTCAAGCAGGATCCGGTCTGGCTCGATTTCGACACGGCAGGCAACGTCCGCCGGGACAATCGCACGATCAAGATGAACGAGGAGTTCGGCTACAGCGTTTCCGGCGTGGCGAAGTTTTTCAACGACAACAATCTCCGCGCCGCCGCCAACACGGTGATGTACGTGGATGGCCGGGCGCTGGACCGCCGGCCCGATGCCCCGGGCGATTCTTCCTTCGGCCACTTTCACGCGGGTGAAGGCACGGTGGGCCTGCGGCACAACGACGGCGCGAACGTCGCCTTCGCCGACGCCCATGCGGAACTGGTCGTCCAGGACATCCGCACTTCGACGGCGGCGCCTTCGTGGTTCAACGAGCCTGATCCCAAGCAGAAGCTGATCTGGGATTTCCACGGGCCTTGAGTGGGGAGTCGGAACTCGCAATGCGGAGAAGTCATCGCCGCATCTCGTTTAGCGGAAGCACCGCAGGTGCCTGTGCAGTCAACCTGGTGCCGACGAAGAACCGGCAATCAATGAAAACGAAAAAACGCCCGGGCCGATGCCAAGGCGTTGGTTCGTTCTGAAGTTCGAAACGGGGCAAGCCCCATCGCTAAACGGTTCATGCCTTTCAATACACGACGGCCGTGGCATCCTCGACGGCTTCGATCACCTGGCGCACGTGGAACGGCTTCTTCAGGTAACCATCGAATCCGTTCTGGATCAGATGATGCGCCTGCCCGTCGGTGAGTTTACCGCTCATGGCGATAACCTTGGTCAGTTGCAGATCGCCGTTGTCGCGGACCATCTTCAGGACGGCTTCGCCGTTCACGTCACCGAGGTGCATGTCCAGGAGCAGGACATGCGGGCGGAACTTCTCGCACTCGACGCCGGCACAGAAGCCGTTGTGAGCGACGCGGACTTCGTAGTTGGCCTGTTCGGTGAGCACTTTCTGGAGCACTTCCACGATCTCGCTTTCGTCATCGACAATCAGCACGCGGGTCCGGCCGGTCTGCAGGCCGTCCAGCGGAATGTTGTGCTGCTTCATGAACTTGACGAGAGCATTGAGCGGAATGCGGCGATCCTTGGAACCGGGAATGCGGTAGCCGCGAAGCTGGCCGGAGTCGAACCACTTGCTGACGGTGCGCGGAGCAACGTTGCAGATCTTGGCGACTTCACCGGTGGTCAGGATGTCTTTGGCTCGTGGCATAGCGACCTTCTCCTAAGTGTGATGGCGTGGTCAAGTCGACCAACGCGGACGAACCCCGATGATTCATCGGTTGCCGGAAGAGGTGAGTTAATCGTTAGAAACGGAACCGCCGGAAGATTGGCGACAGGCGGAAGCAGCCCGACCGATCATGCCGGGATTCGCCCGGCACCCGATTCCCCGTTCGGCGTCTGCTCGAGGAGCGAAAGAACTGCATCCGGAACCCGGTCATCACGACATGTCCCCCGCCTTCATCCGCCCGACACCGGCGGAATGATCGCGACCTCATCGTGCTCACGCAGTTCATCCGCCGGCCGCGCGTACGCCATGTTCACCGCCACCGCGAGGTTGCCGCGCATCGCCGCGATCGCCTCGTGTCGTTGGGCCAGTTCATCCAGCAGGGCCGCCACGGTCGCAGCCGCGGGCAGGTCAACGCTCACGTCCCGCCGCCCCAGGCGATCGGCCAGAACTCCGAAGATGAGCACGCGCACCGTCATCGCCGCATGATACGTCCGTTCGCCACGAACGCGGCACGCAAGCAGCATTCCCCGTTTAGCGACTGGGCTTGCCCCGCTCTTGGCGGTCTGCGGAAGTCCTTCGCCGCAATGCACAACACGCGTTCATGGAATCGCTCTGCGAAGAGTACGATCTTCGGCCCGCGGAGAAGAACGGGGCAAGCCCCGTCGCTAAACGGCGAGTGGCAGGTCGAATGCTGGGCAGATCGATCGCACCGCTCACGGCTCAACGCCGCGAATCTCCATCCGCATTCACCGTCGGTTGCCCCAGCGATCATCTCCGCTAGAATCCTCCCTGACTGGCCGCGTGCCCGAGTGGACCAAGGGAGCGGATTGCAAATCCGTTGGGCTTACGCCCGTCGTCGGTTCGAATCCGACCGCGGCCTGTTTCAGCCTCTTCACCTGCCTCGCCCGATGCGAGGCTTCGCGGTTTGCCTTGCGCCTGCTGCCGCTTCGCCCGTGTGGAGGACTCGACGGGTTGAACGCCCGTACACCAGCCGCCGCCGGCATAGCAGGCCCAAGGAAAACACCGTGGAACCCAATCAAGCAGCCATCCCGCGCGAGCCCATGCGCCGCATGCAACTGGGCTATCTCTACCTGCCCCCCTTCCGCGTGCAGGGCCTGTCCATCGCCGGCGAAGAGTCCGTCGTGCAGATTCCCGAACTCGATGTCTGCTTCGACATCGGCCTCGCCCCCCGCCCGGCGCTCACGAGCAAGTACGTCGCCCTGACCCATGGCCACATGGATCACTCCGCGGGCATTTCGTACTACTTCTCGCAGCGCAACTTCCAGGGCATGGGCGTGGGCACCATGATCTGCCCGAAGGAACTGGAGCAACCGATCCACAAGCTCATGACCGCGTGGGTGGATATCGAAGCGCAGCGCACGCCGTACAACGTGATCGCCCTGGCGCCGGATGCGGAACTCGAGGTAAAGAACAACATTTTCCTGCGCGCCTTTGCGACGAAGCACACGGTGCCGTCGCTGGGATATGTGCTGATCGAGCGTCGCAGCAAGCTGCGGCCGGAACTGGTCGGCCTGCCGCAGGAAAAACTCATCGAGCTGAAAAACTCCGGCCAGCCCATCACGATGACGCTGGAAGTGCCGCTGGTCTGCTACACCGGCGACACCATGTGGGGCGAACACTTCGATCGCCCCGACGTGCTGAATGCCAAGATACTCATCACCGAATGCACCTTCGTGGAGCCCGGCGACGAAAAGCGGGCGATCGTCGGCCAGCACCTGCACCTGAACGACGTCGTGCGACTCCTCGGCAAGAGCAAGGCGGAGGCGGTGGTGCTCACGCACCTGTCCCGCCGCTCGCACCTGGGCCAGGTGAAGAAGCAGATCGAATCGCAGGTCTCCGCCGCGGACCGTCAGCGCGTGTTCATCCTGATGGACAACCGCGCGAACCGGGCGCGGATAGAATCGCAGCGCGGCGATGGGCCGGCGGTGGAGGAAGAGGAATGATCCCTTGGCCGATTAGCGGAAACGCCGCAGGCGTCTGGTTCGCCCGCCCGGCGTTGTTGGCGGCGAATCTCGCGGGAATCCGATATTAGAACGAGGCATTGCACCGAGCATCGCCATGTCATCCGCACCCACCCATGACGCACCTCGCCCGCACCTGACCCTCGCCGCCTGCGCCGACCCGCCCGACGATGAGAACCTTCTCAAAGCCGCCGCGCGGCTGTCCGTCGACACGGGCGTTGCGTTCCTGCCCAAGCCCGTCAAGAAAGGCGTCGACGCCTTGCTCGTCGCCGCGCCGGGCCGGCTCGAACTGCGCATGATCGGCGGCGATCCGATCACCCGCGGCGGTCGGCCCGTGTGCGTCGATCTTTCCGCCATCGATATTTCCAGCGGTGCCGGCAAACGCCTGAAGCAACCGCTCGCCAAGGCGCTGGGCATCAAGACCATCAAGCACAACACCGTGGTCATCGACGCCACCGGCGGCTGGGGCGAGGATGCCTGGCTCATGGCGGGACTCGGCTGCCGGGTGCTCACGCTGGAACGCAACAAGATCGTCGCCACGCTGCTGCGCGACGGCCTGCTCCGCGCCGCGATGGAAAATCTCGAAGTCGCCATGCGCGTCACCCTGCTCAACACCAACGCGATTCACCTGCTCAAACGCATCGCCTACCAGCAGACGGGCCACGCCCACAATGTCTCGGCCATCGCGCTGGAGGATCTGCCTTCGGGCATGGATGCGTTCTTCCAGCCGGACGTGGTGTATCTCGATCCGATGTTTCCGCCGCGCACCAAGGGCGCCGAGGGCAAGCCGATGAAAGTGCTGCGGCAGCTCGTGGGTGACGATGACGATTCGCCCGTGCTTTTCGAGGCCGCGCTGAAGGTGGCGAAGAAGCGCGTCGTGGTGAAGCGCCCGCTGCGCGCCGAACCGCTGACGCTGCCGGGCAAGACGGAAGGAGAGGAGCCGAAGGTGACGTTCAAAGGGAAGAGTTTGAGGTATGACGTGTATGTGGTGGGGAAGTGAGAAGGAAGGGCCAAGAGCAGAGAGCCCAGGGCCCTGATCTTTCCCCACATCTTTTGTCGAGGGAATTGGGCTTTGATTGGATGCTCTCCACCCCGAAGGGGTGCAGGGATGTAGCCACCCCCGGGGGCGGGTCGAGCGACGCCGCCTTGGGCGTCGCGCAACCCGTGGAAGCGTGCAGCGTGTCTTGTTCACCCCGGAGGGGTGAAGGAGGCTTGTGGAAGCACAATCTTTTTTCCGGTCGGCCTTTGTGCTGCCGTGCCGATTCCTCTGCCCCTTCAGGGCAGCAGAAGGGAACGAAATCTGCGTTCCACGGGTTGCGCATCGTCCGCTGACGCGGACTGCGCTCCACCCGCCCCCGGGCGTGGCTACAACCCGTTGCCCCTCCGGGGCACAAGGCCACGGACATTCAGTCGGCGCGTCGGAAAGATGTGGGGAAAGATCAGCCCAGGGCCAGGGGTGGAGGGCCAAAGCGAGTTGCCGTTGGATGTCGTTATTCAACTTTCGGTTTCGCCGCATTCTCTTGCTTCGCTTTCTCCCGCGCTTTCTCCGCCTCCCGCGCCTTCTCCGCATCCACCTTCATCCGCTCGATAATCACATCCACCGCCGCGTGGCGTCCCGGCTTTGACCCGGTCTGATCCAGCATCGTCGTGTGATTGCCCGCGACCAGCACGTGATCGTCCACGCCCGTGATCTTCGTGGATTCAATCGACACGCAGCCGTCGCCCACATCCTCCACCAGTGTCTTGAGCGTGCTGGTGATCTTGTCGAGCGCCTCGTCGGCGGGATTGGAGGCGAGCAGTTTCGCCGCCAGCCGGAAGCCATCGATCTTCGCGGGGCTGACGGGGCTGACCCGCGCGGCGAGGCTGGTGATCGGGACATCCCTGGGCATCGGCCTGGCGTTGAGCTTGGTGAGGAAGGTGCTGCCCGGTTGCAAGTCGTCGCCGGCTTCGCCCGCGCCGTCGAAGAAGGAGCCGAAGAGCAGGCGGTCGCCGCTGAACGCGCGGATCAGCGTCTCGCGCACGTCGCCCACAGGCTGCAGCGCCGCCAGGGCCGCGCCCTGGTTCGGCGTGCCCGCCATGATGAGGCGGCGCACGGCGGGCAGCTTGTCGGGAACACCGACGCCGGCGGCGTTGCCGTAGTAGCCATCGCTGCCGGTGAGCGCTTCGCGGCAGACCAGCCCGCCCATGCTGTGCCCGATGAGTGTGACTTCCTTGGCGCCCGCCGCCTTCACCAGCGCGAGTTGTTCGGCCAGCATTTTCGCGGAACGCACGATGGCCTGATCGTTCGGATAGCGGAACTCGCAAACGGTGTAGCCTTCCCTGACGAGCGCCGGAGCAAGCGTGTTCCACACGTGGCCCGGTTCATCGAGACCATGCACCAGCACGACCCCATGCGCCGGCAGTTTCTGCCCGGCCAGCAGCGCGGGCCTGGCGTCTTTGCCGTGCAGGAACACGCCGTGGCGACCGTTGACTTTCTCCGCCGCCTGCGGGTACCAGGCCTGCACCATTCGCATGATCTTGTCGTTGAATGCCGTGCGTTGTTGACGGAGCGTGGCGCGATTGACCTTGATGACCAGGGCGGGCTGATCGCCTTTGACGCGCTCGAAAGCGACAATGCCGCGCGTGGCGGTTTCGATGGCCTTGAGCGTGATGCGGCCGGTGGCCTTGGAGACGTCGATCTTCGCATCGATCAGGTCGGCGACCATGCTGCCATCGATGCCCACCTGTGCGATCAGGCCGCCCAGCAGTTTGCCGGCATCGACGCTGCCGCCATCCATCGGCAATCGCCAGGTGTAGTAAAGCTCCGCCGGCGGCGCGTCCTTGTCATCGGCGCCGGCAGCGCAAGGCCAGAGCATCACGGCGGTGACGGCGAGGCAAAGCAGGCGGACGCGGTTGAGCATGGGGCACCCGTGGTGAGTCATCGCTTGCGAAACCATCGTACCGGCAACCATGCCTACCGCTGCGAACGGATGTGGGTTTCACCTTCGCGGGTCTGTCAATACTTCCGCGGGCGCGACTGTCCCTCTCCCTCCGGCAGAGGGCGGCCGAGTCCGCGAGGCTCTGCTTTTCATCAAGTCAAGACAGACGATAATTTGCT
>CAYRPN010000035.1:0-48778 GCA_964426135.1 uncultured Phycisphaeraceae bacterium
CGGGCAAGCCCGCCGGCTAAATGGGGGACCGCCAATTCGCGAAGTTATTTCGGCCGCGTTCCTTACTGCTGCGCAGTGCTCAAGACATCGGCCCACCTTCGGAATGCCCCTGCGCGGTTTCATCGCTCTTGACCGGCATCTTGCTCCGCGGTGTCGCGGCCTTGGGATGGTCGTGAAGCGGAATGCGGTCGATGCGCTCGGCGAGTTTGCGCGTCAGCCACGAAAGCCCCACCCAATCGGCCACGCGCCGCACGCCCCGGCCCATCTGAAACACGAAGCGGCGGGCCGGCCCGGCATCCGGCGGCAGCGCGTGGCCAGTGACACCGGTCATGTCCCCCAGTCCGCCGGCCGCATGCCGCAGCCTCACCATCAGCCGGCGGGCCCAGACGAGTTCCGTGCCCAGGATCGCCAGGCCCGCAATGATGACCAGCAGGCCCGGCCCCGGCGTGACGATCATGATCATGCCGGCGATGGAGACCGCCACGCCGAGGATGATGACGATCAGCGCCCGCAGCAGGCGGATGAGCATCGCAACGCCCTGCGCCATTTCCTTGGCGGCGATGCCCACGGTGCGCAGGGTGTCGAGCGTGGACTTGGCGCGAATGGACAGGCCGACCACCAGCGCGGTGAGCAGTCCGACCAGTCCGCCAACGATCCACCAGAGTGACGCCATGAGGCGGCATTCTATGTATGAAGCGGATGTGTGGATGGCGATCGCGGAGCAACGGCGTGAATCGGAAACGCCATGCGAATGGAATCACTCCGCATCGATCGGCACGGACGAAATCGGCGCGTCGAGGGCATCACCCGTCAGCAGCTGGATCGCAGCCGTGGCACGAATCTTTCCCGTGCGCGGATTGAACCGCCAGCCGAGATCCTTGCCGCTGACCGGGTCGGTGATTTTGACCTCGCCGGCCGCCAGCGTGTCGGCCAGACTATCACCGCCGCTGCCGCTGTTGTTCTTGACGAATATCTGCGGCATGGATCGCAGGTACGGGCCGAAGATGTGCTTGCCGCCCTTGGTGAAGGAAACGCGTCCGTCGATGTCGGTGAACTTCGTCAACTGATGAACGAACAGCGCCTGCGTGGGGTATTTCCCCAGATGCTCGGCTGCATAGCGTTCGATCGCGTCTTCAATCAACTGCAGGTCCGTCGCATAGGCGATCTGCGGAGCGTCCTCGGCGGAGCGAGAAATCCTTGGAATGGCGATCGCGCCGATCACCCCGATGATCGCCACCACGATCACGAGTTCGATGAGACTGAACCCGCGACGAGTTCGCAACGAAAGACTTGCCATAGGTGTAAGCACCAAGGGTAACGACCCCGCTCATTCATCGATCGGCTTGCGGTCGGCCGGTGGTGAACCCGCAACCGATCATGCTGACCCTATGCGCATCCGTCGACCGATAGAATCGTCAAGGTCGGAATAAACGTCCCGGCTTTCCATTCCAGCACACTCTCCTCACACAAGGACATCGAAATGAATCATTCCAACTCCAAGACTGGTTTCGTGCTGGTTGCCGCGGTTGTGGCTGTTGCGGGTTACCTGGTCGGCGCGGCACAGTCGCAAGTACCGGCCAACGCGCAGGCGGTGGCGCCGGCGGAGCCTGGCGCGGGCGCGGCCCCGAACCCGGGCGCTGCGGCGCCGGGCGTCGCCATCGGCCAGGAACCGGATGCCGGCATGCACGGCGTCATCGGCGTCAGCATTCCCAACGGCGGCGCGGCCCTGGTCAAAGGCAAAGACGGCAACGCCTACATCGTCGACGGCCGAGGCATGTTCGTGCGCGCATCGCAGTCGGGCAAGCCCCTGCCGCTGCCCTGATGTTCCAGAAGCATGTTTCCAAGGATAGGGACGGGATCAGTTCCGCAGGTTAGCGGTCGGGCCGAGTCGGCGAGGCCCACCCGTCGGCGGACGTTCACAAGGGGGCCTCGCCGACTGGGCCCGACCGCTATGGAGCCGTGCAAGATGAACTCCGCAGATTCGAATCGCTTCGCTCCCAGCCGGACGACTTGGAAAGTCGTCCCACATGCGATGTTGATCCTGCACGGCTCCTACACGGGATGATCTCGATCTGCGGAGTTGGATGGCGTTGGGCGCGTTGCCGAGCGGTGGTTTTTTGCAATGTGGGTTAACGCCGGCACGTTCCTATCATTGGAAATCCGGTGTCCCGCCTTGGCGCCCCCCCCGCAGTCCCGCCTGACGCATGCCATTGAAACTCGTCATTCTGTCGCTTGTCACCGCGATCAATCTCGTGGTGTTGGCCGTCGTCGTCGCCATCAACGGCGGGCAGGACGCGCCGCCGGCGGCGGATCACAGCGGTGACATTCGCCCGGCGCTGGGCCTTGCCGCATCGACGCCGGCGCCGCAACCCGCCGTCGTCACCGATGATGGCTTCAAATCGCAGCTTCAACCGTTCCTCGCCAAGTACTGCATCGAGTGCCACGGGCCGCAGAAACAGCGCGGCGGGCTGACGCTGCACGAGTACGGCGACAAAGCGTCGATCGCCAGAGCGAAGCGAACCTGGATCACCGTCGCCGAGATGATTCAAAGCGGCGAGATGCCCTCAGGCAAGGGCGCCAAGCCCACGCTGCAGGAACGCGAGGAGATCGTCGCGTGGATCGAGAAGGCGGCATACAACCTCGATCCGACCAGGCGCGATCCGGGCCGCGTGACGCTGCGCCGGCTGAACCGCGCCGAGTACAACAACACGGTGCGCGACCTGCTGGCAGTGGATTTCAATCCGGCGGATGATTTTCCCAGCGACGACGTGGGTTACGGATTCGACAACATCGGCGACGTGCTTTCGCTGCCGCCGGTGCTGCTGGAGAAGTACCTGCGGGCGGCGGAAAAGGTCGCGGCGGCGGCGGTGACGAATGATCCGGGCCTGCGCAACACGAATGTCCGCCGCGTCGACGCCCGCGCGATGGAAGGCGGCACCAGCGGCGACCGCCGCACCCGCATGCTCACCGACAACGGCGACATCAGCGCCGCGGTGGAGTTTCCCAAGGACGGCCAGTACGAGTTCAAGATCAACGCCTACGGCCATCAGGCGGGCGACGAGCCTGTGCGCATGGGCCTGTTGGTCGATAGCGAGAAGCTGTTCGTGTTCGAGGTGAAGAACGACGAGACGCGCTCGCAGGATTACACGCTCAAGGCCAGCGTGAAGAAAGGCAACCGCAAGGTCATCATGCGGTTCCTCAATGATTTCTACGATCCCAATGGCGCCGACGCCAAGCGACGCGACCGCAACCTGATCGTGCGCAGCATTGAAGTGACCGGGCCGATCCAGGCGCAGCCCGATGTGATCGCGGCGACGCAGATTTTCAGTCGCCGCCCCAACGCCGATGGCAGCGACTGGAAGGAATGCGCCACGGAGATTCTCTCGCGGCTGGCGCGCCGGGCGTATCGGCGGCCGGCGTCATCGCAGGAAGTCGAGCGACTCGTCAAGCTGGTGGAACTGGTGCGTGCCAGCGGCGACAGCTTCGAGAAAGGCATCGAAGTGGCGATCACGGCGGTGCTCGTTTCGCCGCATTTTCTCTACCGCGTGGAGCAGGACCCCGATCCGAAGAAACCCGATGCCGTGCGCATCTTGAACGATCACGAACTGGCGTCGCGGCTGAGCTATTTCATCTGGAGCAGCATGCCCGACGAGGAGCTTTTCAAGCTCGCCGACCGCGGCGTGCTGCGGCAGCCGGAGATTCTTCAGCAGCAGATTCGCAGCATGCTGAAGGATCCCAGGGCCGGCGCCCTGGTGAAGAACTTTGCAGGCCAGTGGCTGCAACTGCGCAGCCTCGAGCGCATCACGCCGGACAGCAAGAGCTTCCCCGATTTCGACGCGGAACTGCGGCGATCGATGCTGCGCGAGACCGAGCTGTTCGTGGAGTCGGTCATCCGCGAGGATCGCAGCGTGCTGGACTTCATCGACGGCCGATACACCTTCGTCAACGCCCGCCTGGCCAAGCACTACGGCCTGAGCGATGTCGGCGGCTTCACCGGCGATGAGTTCAAGCGAATCGATCTCGACGGTTCGCAGCGCAGCGGCATCCTCACCCAGGCCAGCATCCTCACCATCACCTCCAACCCCACGCGCACCAGCCCGGTGCTGCGCGGCAAGTTCGTGCTGGAGGAGATCCTGGGCACGCCCCCGCCGCCGGCGCCCGCCGATGTGCCCGAACTGCCCGACGCCAAGGGCGGCCCGCTGCAAGGCACGCTTCGCCAGCGCATGGAACAGCACCGCGTGAATCCGCTGTGCGCCTCCTGCCACGAACGCATGGACCCGATCGGGTTCGGCCTGGAGAATTTCGACGGCATCGGCCGCTGGCGCACCAGCGACAACAATCTGCCCGTCGAGGCGGGGGGCACGCTGAGCACCGGTGAAACCTTCAAGACCCCCGCCGAGCTCAAAGTGATTCTGTTGGGCAAGAAGCGGCAGTTCGTTCGCTCGCTGTCGGAGAAAATGCTTACTTTTGCCTTGGGCCGGGGGCTAGAATACTACGATAAACCCACGGTGGAGGATGTCGTTCGCGCCGTGGAAAAGAACGACTACCGCTTCTCCGCGCTGGTGGTGGCGATCGTGCAGAGCGACGCTTTCCAGAAACGCCGCGGCAAACGGGCGGATGAATAGGACAGGGTTTTAGGAGCCGCGCAAGATTAACTCCGCAGATTCGAATCGCTTCGCTCCCAGCCGGACGACTTGGAAAGTCGTCCCACATGCGATGTTGATCCTGCACGGCTCCTTAGCCTGTCGCATGACCGCGAAATCGATTGGAATGCCATGCACGCTCCACTTTCACCAACCAGCCCCGCACGCCAGGCGAACCGCCGCAGCGGCCCCGCCTGGGATATCGCTCTTCTGTTTCCCGAGCAGGGGCAATGGAGTGAGAGCGAATATCTGTGGCTGGAAAACACCACGGGCAAACGAATCGAATTCACCGATGGCCGAATCGAGGTGCTTCCTGTGCCTACTGTCGAACATCAGCTCCTTGTGAAGTGGATTCTCTTCGCCCTTGACGCATTCGTGTCATCCCGGCAGTTGGGAACCGTGCTGTTTTCAGGCCTTCGTGTCCAGTTGAGGCCAGGCAAGATTCGCGAACCGGATGTGGTGTTCTTGAAGAAGGACAAAGTGCGACGCCAGGGGAAACAGTTCTGGGATGGCGCTGATCTGGCGATTGAAGTCGTCAGCGAAGATGATCGCGATCGTGACTACGTGCAGAAGCGCGAGGAGTATGCGGCCGCCGGCATCCCCGAATACTGGATCGTCGATCCTGCTCAGAAGCGCATCACGCTTTTGACGCTCACCGGCCGCGCGAAGAAGTACACCGTCAAGGGCGAGTACCGCGTGAAGGACAGTGTCGCTTCCGTCGTGCTGCCCGGTTTCAAGGTGGCGGTGAAGGACGTGTTCGCGGCCGCCGACGAGGCGGGTCGCGCCTGAGAAATTGTGAAACGGAGAAACCGACTGCGAAGTTGCCGCAATGACCTGCTGGAAAGCCAAGTTCGCGTTTGAGGAACCCACATGAAGATGCAACCGATCTCCCGTCGCACCGTTCTGCGTGGCCTGGGCGCTTCCATCGCCTTGCCGCTGCTCGATGCCATGTCGCCTTCGAGCGTGCTGGGTGCGCAAACCGCCGCCGCCGCCGCCGCCGCGCCACGGCGCATGGCGTTTTTCTTCGTGCCCAACGGCGTCAACCCCGACGCCTGGTTCCCCACCGGCGGCGCGGGCGATTTGCAGTTCACCCCCACCCTCGAACCGCTCAAGCCACTGAAGGACTACGTCACGATGATCTCCGGCCTGCGCCACGAAAAGGCCAAGCCCAACGGCGACGGCGCCGGCGACCACGCCCGCTCCGCCGCCACCTTCCTCACCGGCGCCCAGGCCCGCAAGACCAGCGGCGCCAACATCGAGGCCGGCATCTCCGCCGACCAGTTCGCCGCCCAGCAGATCGGCGAGGCCACCCGCCTCGGTTCCCTGCAACTGGGCAGCGAGCCGGGCAAACTCGCCGGCAACTGCGACTCGGGTTATTCCTGCGCCTATTCGAACACCATCTCCTGGCGCACGCCCAACACCCCCGTGCCCCACGAGATCAATCCGCGACTCGTCTTCGAGCGTCTCTTCGGCGACGCCAGCGTGCGCGAACTGGCCGCCTCCCGCGCCAAGCGCGATCTGTACAAGAAGTCGATCCTCGACCTGGTCTCCGAGGACGCCAAATCACTCAACGCCCAGCTCGGCGCCGCCGACCAGCAGAAGCTGGCGCAGTACCTCGATTCCGTGCGCGACATCGAAAAACGCATCGAGATCGCCGCCAAAACCGACACCCGCGACCTCAAGCCGCAGACCCCCATTCCGCAAGGCGTGCCGAGCAAGCTGCAAGACCACATCCGCCTGCTGGGCGACATGCTCGTGCTCGCGTTCCAGGCGGACCTGACCCGCATCTCCACCTTCATGATCGCCAACGAAGGCAGCAACCGCAGCTACACCGACATCGGCGTGCGCGAGGGCCACCACTCCCTGAGCCATCACGGCCGCAGCGAGGCCAAGCTGAAAGACATCGCCAAGATCAATCTCTTCCACATGCAGCAGTTCGCCTACGTGCTGCAGAAGATGAAGGACACGAAGGAAGGCGCCGGGAATATGCTCGACAACACCATGTGCGTCTACGGCTGCGCCATCCGCGACGGCGACCGCCACGACCACACCGACCTGCCCGTGCTCATGGCCGGCAAGGGCGGCGGCACCATCAAGACCGGCGTCCACCTCCAGACCAAAGAGCCCATGACCAATCTCTTCCTCGCCATGTTCGATCGACTCGGCGTCAAGGCGGATCGGCTAGGCGATTCAACGGGGCGGTGCAAGGTGATTGACGTGTGAGTGGGCAACAGGTCCATTCGCGGGATACAGGCATCGACAAACGCAAAACGGCACCGGCTCGTCCGTTCAACTCGCGAGCGGTAGTTCGACCTTTTGGCCGGATTCGCCGTTCTCAATAATCAGGTTTTTCATCCGCGGCGTGTCGAGTTGCTCATTTGCGTTCAGCAACTCGATGCCATAAACCCTGCCGTCGGGGCCGATGTCGATATTCAATTCGTCGGAAACAACGAGCGTGGTCACCTTGGCGGATTTCTTCCGCAGGCGAATGTACGCAATGTTGCAGGAGGGGTCGTACGTCAGTTGCATGATCGACATCCTCAGAAGTACTTCACAAGAACAGTCACCACCAGCCAACCGCTCGGTATTGTAGCTGCGAAAGCCTCCACCTCTTGCCAGGCATATTTCTTGCCGTTCCAAGTCTTGCGGTACGGGAACACACGACTGAACTTCAACCGCCCGTACTTCGCCATGGAACGAATACCCTTGGTCACCGTTTCGCGGACCTGCGCGGCTGTCGCCCCCCCGCTCGCGAAGTCGCTGGGCGGCGTGGGGATGAATCTTGATTTTCATCGAGGCGGCTCCTCAACCATGTCGATTGCGTCGTCTTACAGGCCGTGAAGTTGCAGGGAATCAATGCAAATGTACTTGAGTCGCCTTGGGTCGTACCGACCTATTCGCGGTGCTGATGAAACTGTCCGACGACCCGCTTGATCGTGTCAAGATATCGAGAAATGGCCGCATGATATTCGAAGCCGATCGACGGACAAGGCCGACGAACCCACTGCTGTAGGCCTGCGGCCGCTCTCGTGCGCCTGGCCCCCTTCAGCAGCTTTCACCCCGCCCCCGCCTTGATGCGGTACACACGGGCGATCAGGTCCGCTGAGTCGCGCGGCGGGTGGTCCGTGTCGCGCAGCACCATGTCGATCCATTGCACCACTTGAGCACGGTTCTCTCCGAGCGAAAGCAGCGCTTCCATCGTCTCGCGGGCGATCTGGCCGAGACCCGCGGGGGCCGCGAGCCCCGCCTCGACACCGGCAGCGGCGTTCTTGGCGCCCGTTCCATAGGTCGCGGCGCTGACGTAGCTGTCGGTCTTGCCGCGCAGCGTGACGAT
Organism: uncultured Phycisphaeraceae bacterium; assembly: GCA_964426135.1. Lineage (GTDB taxonomy): Bacteria > Planctomycetota > Phycisphaerae > Phycisphaerales > Phycisphaeraceae > CAYRPN01. The sequence continues at coordinate 7,978 of CAYRPN010000035.1, forward strand.
GATCGTCTCGGCCATGCGTTTGCCGATCTCCGGCAGGTTCTGCAGAAACGAGGCGTCGCGGTCGGCGATGGCGGCGGCGATCTGGGCGGTGTCCATCGCCAGCGCCCGCAGCGCTTTCTTGTAGCCGATGCCCTTGCACGTCGTGAAGAGCAGGTAGAAGGCTCGATCCTGCGGCGAGAGAAAACCGGCGAGCCGGGGGAGCATGCTCGAACCCTGCCCCTCCGATTCGAGATAGTGAAACGTGTGCAGCGTGACGGACTTGCCGATGGCGTCGCCGAGACGGGAGACAGCGAACGCCGGCAGCATGACTTCATAGGCGAAGCCGCCGGCGGCGGCATCGCCGATGCGGATGGTGGCGATGTTCTTGTCGATGGATTCGAGCAGGCCTTGGATGCGGGCAATCATGCCGCAGATGATAGCGAGTGCCCCCGCGCGGCGAAGCCGATCAGCTCGGACGACAGGCGGGAACGATATGGACTCTCACCGTGGATTCTTCTCGCCTTCGGCGCCCGCCAGCGGTTCATCGCTGCCCACAGGCTTGGCGTTGTCGGGTGTCCGAACGATGGCCGTGTCGCCGATGTCAATCACGGCAGACCAGCGGCCGGGAGAATTGATGGAGGCGAACATCGGCAGGAAATCCGCTTCGCCGACGAAGACGGCGTCCGTCTGGACTTCCGCGTCGCGCGACTCGAATGCCGACCAGCTCGCGGCGGCAAACATCGGCAGGAACTGGATGCGAACGGGCAAAGCCTCGGATCGCGGCTGCGCCTGCGCCGTTTCAATGCGGGGTCGACCAGGCGACATGACCGGCGCGAGGATGGTCATCGGACGATCCGCTGCCGGCGCTGAGGCGGGCCTCGATTGGCAACCCGTCAGCAATGACGCGGACAGCGCCGCCACGGCACAAGCCGCGCGAATGTGACGAAGATTCAGTTCGTTTTTCATCTCGTTCTCTCCTGGGGCCGCCGCCTGGCGCGACTGCGACGCGCTTGCGGAATTTATCGGCCGATCCTGGGGGATGGTTAAGGTCCACCGGATCGGTGCTGCTCTTAACAGAGCCGACCGCTCCGCCTTTCCAACTTTGAATCGACGTTCCTTCTCAATGCCGAGAATCGGCTTCCTTGCGATCCACATGATATCGATTATCAGAGATATGCAAAATTCACAGGCTGCGGCCCAGGGTAAGGGTCTGCCAAATTTTCCGGGGCGGCATTTCCGGCCCCCTCTCCCTCCCAGGGAGAGGGCTGGGGTGAGGGTCGAGACGCACTCATTTTCAGATGCTGTCAGCGCGCGACGAACGACGCAGCAAGCTGTCCGTCCCGACCCTCACCCGGCCTCGTCCCCCGGGGACTCGGCCACCCTCTCCCGTCCCCCGGTGAGGGAGAGGAGTGAACGCGGCCCCCGGAAATGTTCGCACACCCCTGCCGGCGCTCAGCGGCGGCCTTGTGCACCCTGAGTTTCGGATAAGCCATTAGCCCCCGGCTCCGCCGGGGGTGGGGCGATGGTGGCGGGCAATTTGCGGTCGATGATCGTCGAAGCGCGGATTCTGCCGTGCGAATCTTGCGCGATTGATCTCTACCGCGCTCCTCCCCCGGCGGAGCCGGGGGCTAACGGCGCAACGCGGCGGCTTATCCGAAACGCAGGTTGTGCAACCATGTTCAGGTCATCGCGGCGTTGGCGGAATGCGGCGCCGCCATGCGCCCAAGCCACCCATCGGCCCTGGCGTAACACAGGGCGCGCAGAATCAGGGTGATGCCGCCGTACCAGGTGTAGTTCACCATGGCGACGGCGAAGGGCGATCCGCCGATGTCGCGGAACTCATCACCCATCTCCACCAGCGGCACCATCGGCACCGGACTGAGCAGAATCAGGATGAAGCCCCAGCCTTGCCGCGGGCGCACGTCGAAAATCTGAAACAGAATGGCGACGAACATGAGCGTGCCCAGGCACCAGGCGACCAGCGTGCCGATGGCGGTGATCATCGCGCGGGCCTGCGATTTCATGCGCATGGTGATGAACGCCGCCAGCCACGCACACATGGGCACGTAGATGGCGTAGTTCAGAAACGAGCAGATCAGATAGCCGACGGTGCCCAGGCGATCGCTCGTGGCATACCGGTAGTAGTTGGGGCCGGCAGAGTATGAATCACGGACGGAGCCGCTCTCCCAGATCGCCTCGATGATGAACACGGAGGCGAAGGGAATGAGCATCATCCACGCGAACCTTCGCACCGCGGCCATTTTCTGCTGCAGGATTTCCCGGCCGGTCAGGGGCGTGGTCATCAGCACGTCCAGGGTCTCACGGGCGCGCTCACCGGCAAAGAGCCCCGCCGCCTGCACGGTCACCATCAGCGCCATGATCGGCCAGAGAAAACAGAGCACGACCGTCATCGCCTCTGCGTCGCGGCGGCCCCAGTGATGGCTCGCGATCATGGCGGCGAGGATCAGCAGGATCGGCACCTCCACCAGCACCACGAGGCGGATCAGGTACCGGGCCTTGCCCAGGGCCCGCTTGCTGCGCTCGCGCCACGCGACCGGCTCATCCTCCGGCAGCGAGCCGCGGTCCTTGATGAGCGTGATGTTGCCGAATTTCAAGTTCATGCCGGTGAAAAAGCGATCGATCACCCGAAACGCCGCCAGCACCGCGTTCTTCGGCGGCAGCAGCGCCCGACGAACGAGCACGACCCTCGCCAGCACCAGGAAGAAAGCGCAGCTGATCGGGATGATCGCCGAGTCCCCGATGATCGTCGCCAGATTGCGGTCGCGGAAGACGCTGTAGTCGAGCCAGAACAGGGGCACGAATGCCCAGATGAACCTCTCCTTGCTGTGCTGGCCGAGGATTTCATCCATCACCGGCAGGCCGAAGTAGAGCGCCGCCAGAAGCGCGTAGGTGAGCATGTACGCCCCGCTGGTGGATCGCGCGAAGGCGGAGCAGAAGATCGCCACCGCCCCGACCTGCAGGCACGCCAGCAGCATGAGATACACGGACGACCACAGCCGGGCCGAAGTCACTCCGCCATAGGCATACGCCACCGCCAGCAGTGGCATGGACAGCAGCAGAAACGTCAGCATCGGGATCAGCCGGCTGATGTATTTCTGCACCACGATCTCCCACGGGCGCAGGTCGGTCAGGAGCAGCAGGGTGAAGGAATCGCGCTCCTTCTCGTGGGTGATGACACCGGCCATCATGGCGGGCAGAAAGAAATAGATGCCGGCAAACTGCAGCGCCACGATGGAAAAGAAAATTTCGCGGCCGCGGCCAAGCATGCCCAGCGGCCCCCCGCCGTAACGCTCCATGCGCGCGACCTGCTCCCACAGCATCAGCAATGCGAAAGCGAAGAAGAGCGCTGCGTAAACCGTGCGAAGGATAAATGTCCGCTTGCGCGACGCCTGTTCGACCAGTTCCTTGGCCAGCAGCGGCATGGCCAGCCGTGACCGCACGACGGCAAGCCCGCGACGAAATCGTTCGAACATTGCCGCCATGAGGGAATGGTAGAAGGAGCAATGAGGCGAGTTTTCGCGAAGCACATTCCGCGTAGTTGACCGACGATCCTACATGCGGTGCGTGGCGGACACTGATTCTCTGCAAAGCCTCGGCGCAAAAGCCCAAGGTTCTTCGTTCCGGGGCTTCCGCGGACTCCAGCCCCGGCCACCCGCCGCATGTGGGACGACTTTCCAAGTCGTCCGGCTGGGAGCGAAGCGATTCGAATCTGCGGAGTTAGTGTTGCACGGCTCCTAATGCAAGAGAGTCGCAGATAGTCATGTGAAAAAGGCTCCTTTCCGATGATGCGGTTGCGGCCGCATCTCACTGAAAGGCGCCACGCCATGACAAGGAAGTCACGGCAGCGCGATCATTCTATCGCCTGCACCCATCGCCGCGATCTGCTCGCCTCATTCAAGTCCATCATTCCCTAAGCCGGCCAAGCCGGAAGGCCCAAGGGTAGAGGGCCAAGGGTAGAGGGATGAAGTTCTGTGCGCCGCGCGTAGAAGTTGCAGGGTCAGAATCCAATCAGCGTTCGATTCGCTGGTGCCGCGCTACGATGCCCGCTGGTCGCCCTGGCGGCGCGACGGCTGCGGCGCGGCGACCGCTTGCACCATCGTCGCAGTCGCGCCAAGAAACTACACTCGGCGTTCGAATAAGAAAGCCCGCAACTGGCCGCACAAGAAGACTGACACCCCGGCCGGCAAACCGAGGTTGAACCGCGCGACGACTGGGCAAGTCGAGCAAGCGAAACCGTTTGAGCGCATGGCCGAGGTGCGCGGTGGAAGGTGCGATTGTTCACGGCGTTGCATGGCACCCGATACCCCGTCCCGATTCCTCTTCCCCAGTCCCCCTTCCCGATTCCCGATTCCTTATTCCTGATTCCCGAATCCCCACTCCCCATTCCGCTCCCTCACATCCCCGGCGTCACTTCATCGGTGCGCACCAGAATGCGATATCGCCTGCCGCCTGTTTCGAAAATCTCGGCGAGGACGAGGCGGTAGCTGCGCTCGGGGTTGAAGAGGCCGCCGACGGGGAACGCCTCGCCGTGCTCGTTGATGAATTGATTGAGCATCAGCGTCTTGCGCTCGCCGACGGGAATGGTGTCGACGATGCCGACGTACTGCTGGTTGATCCAGAGTTGGACATTCGTGAACGCCCGGGTGGTGCGGTTGGTGAGCGTCAACTGGTTGCCCTCCTTGAACGCGACGATGTCCAGATGCTCGCCGGCCGGCGCCCCCTTTGGATATTTCAGGTCGCCGTTCGCGGCGACGGACTGCGGGTCGGCGTCGGGGCCGAAGAAAATCCCGGGCCCCGCGCAGCCGGTCAGCGCAAGCGCGACGCCGACTGCAAGAAGGGCTGCGAAATGGAACGACACGCGGCTGGAGAGTTGGTTTCGTTTCATGGTGACTTCTATTGCGCCGATGCGCGGTGATCCGCAGGTTCATTTCTTTGGGTGGCCGGGGCAGGAGGCTCGACGGATGCCCCGAAAGGTTCATCTTGATTCAACGTATCACGCTTCCTGCTTGATCGTGACTGCCCGTACGCCGGACCGGGGCTTCCGCGGACTCCATCCCCGGCCACGGGGAGTTGTTCTCGGCCTCGGCGTGCCGCGACTCGTTTGACCGCTTTCCTGGCGCATCGGCCTCGCATCGCGCGGAACTCGGTGCGACGCTCGCCCCTATAATCGCCCCAATGGCGCGAATCGGCAACCTCACCCTTGACGCCCCGTTTTTCCAGGCGGGCCTGGCCGGCTACTCCGACGCCGCGATGCGCCTGATCGCGCGCCGGCACGGCGCGCCTTTCGCCGTCACCGAGGCGATGCTCGATCAGTTCCTGATCAACGGCGGACGCGGACTGGCGGCGGCGGAGCTGAACGACGCGGATCACCCCATCGCCGGCCAACTCATGGGCTCGCATCCCGACGAGATCGCCGCCGGCGCGAAGATTCTCGTCAAGCTCGGCTACGACGTGATCGACATCAACCTCGCCTGCCCGGTGAAAAAGATCCGCAAGCGCTCGCGCGGCGGGCACCTGCTCTGCGTGCCCGATGAAGCCATCGCGATTCTCGATTCCGTCCGGCAGGCGATCGGCGATGATCGGCCCTGCACCGTGAAACTCCGCCGCGGCAGCGACGACAGCGCCGAGGCGGAGCGGAACTTCCACCAGATCTTCGAGAAGGTGATCGAGTTCGGCTACGCCGGCGCGGTGGTGCACGGGCGCACCGTGGAGCAGAAATACAAGGGGCCGTCGCGATGGGAATTCCTCCGCGGGTTGATGGAGCAATATGGAAGCGAGACCTGGCGCGGAACTGCGACTCCCTCTCCCTCCCAGGGAGAGGGCAGGGGTGAGGGTCGGGCGCACGAGAACCCCGCGGCCCCGATGAGCATCGCTTCCAACGCAAGTCTCCGTTTGAATGGTGAGTCCACAGCGGGCGCAGGTTTCGACCCTCACCCCAGCCCTCTCCCTGGAAGGGAGAGGGAGCCGGAGCGGAGGTCAGAGAACGGGCCGGAGCGGATCACTGCGACGCCCTTCCTCATCGGCGGCTCCGGCGACATCTGGTGCGCCGCCGACATCTTCCGCATGATCCGCAACACCGGCGTGCAACTGGTGAGCGTGGCTCGCGGCTGCATCGGCAATCCGTGGATTTTCCACCAGGCCCGCGCGCTGATGGCAGGCGATGAGCAGAACGCCGGCACGCCGCCGACCATCGCCCAGCAGCGCGACGTACTGCTGGAGCACTTTCAGCTTTCCGTCGATCTGCACGGCGAAAAAATGGCGGGCATGATGATGCGCAAGTTCGGCATCAAGTTCTCCCGCCATCACCCGCAGACGCAGGCGATCGCCAAGGCGTTCATCGCGGTGAAGAACCTCGCCGACTGGCGCGCGGTGCTCGACGAGTTCTACGCCCACGACGGCCCCGGCGTCATCGCCGACATGGCCGCCGGCCCCATGCGCCGCGATGCGGAAGGTGGCGACGGCGATGCGGAAGCCGGCGACGAGGATGAGGAATCCTGCGACGTTGCCGCGTCGCCGGTCGTCCTGTAGGGTGCGTCGACCTCCGGCCCCTCTCCCTCCGGGAGAGGGCTGGGGTGAGGGCCGGCGAAGCCTGTGCGTGAAGCGCAAGTGAAACGCCTCAAACAAGCATCGTCCGCATCAACTGGACTCCCAGCAACCTTCGCCACCCGATCATCGATGGTGCGTCCGCGCCGAGCCTTGACGCACCCTACGCAAGACCATGACACAGCCGTCACCGACTCCGCAACCGCAGATGCAACGCGGCGGCGGTGCGCCTGTGGCGGCTGCCACGCGGACGCACTCGGTTCGCCTCGCGGTCCTGGGCGATCTGCATCTCTACAAGCTCTGGGTTCCGCCGTGGCGGTTGCTGTGCAAACGCATCCTCGGCCAGATCAATCTGTGGTGGGATCGCCGCAAGAAATTCGATCCGGCGCTGCTGCCCGCGATGCTCGATCGCGCGGCTTCCATCGCGCCCGATCTGATGCTGCTGACCGGCGATGTGACGATGACTTCGTTCCCCGACGAATTCGATCGGGTGCGCGAAGCGTTGTCCCGTGTGCGCGCGGTTCCGATGATCGGCATCCCCGGCAACCACGACCGCTACACGCATGCCTCGGCGTGGTTTCGCACGATGGAACGCCATCTGCCCGGGCTGGTGCCGCAGTTTTTCCCGCACATGCGCAGTCTCACTTCGCGGTGGCGTCTGCTGGTGCTGGACGCGGCGCGGCCGCGCTTTCTCTCAGCGCGCGGACGGGTGTCTCAAGCGCAGCTCGGCGGAGCGCTGGAACTGGTGCAGGAATTGAAGTCGGATCACGGCCTGATCGTGATGTGCCACTACCCGGCGATTCCCCGTCCCGACGGCAGACCCACGCCGTGGCAGCACCGACTGGCCAACGCGGAGTCGGTGCTGAACCTGCTGCGCGGCTGCCGGGCGAAGATCGTTTACCTCCACGGCCACGTACACAAACCCTGGCTGATACCGAACGCCGCCGGCATCGCCAATCTCACGGACCTGAACGTCGGCGCGCCGATCATGCGCCGCCCTGACTATCCGCACGGGCAGGGCTTCTGGCAACTCGATCTCTCGGACGATGCGCAAGCAGACGTGACGTTCACGCATCACGTTCCCACCTTGGTGCGCGCAGGCGGCGAACACGGCGTGCAGATCGAGTGGAAAACGCGCGGCCCACTGGATGCCGCGTAGGGTGCGTCAAGGCTCGGCGCGGACGCACCGGGTTGCGTAGCCGTTGCCATGGCGCGTGGCTGTTGTCGTGGTGCGTCCGCGCGGACTTGACGCACCCTACCGCGACGCGTCGTGTTTCCCGCACCGGTTCTCGCCCGCGATTTCCTCGTCTCATAACGCACTTCCGCGTTATCAATCGCTTCTCCATTTTGGTCGATCTACCTCTACAGGAAGTGCGTACTGGCCTCTGTCACTACGCACCGGCTCGTCCAATCGAAGGGAAATCGCATGTGTGGCATCGTCGGCTATGTCGGCAACAAACGCGTCGCTCCGCTGCTGGTCGAAGGACTCAAGCGACTCGAGTATCGCGGTTATGACTCGGCGGGGCTGGCGGTCGTCAACGATCACGGCATGCACGTGCATCGCGCCGTCGGCCGCGTCAGCGTGCTGGAAAATCTCGTCGAGCAGTCGCCCGTCGAAGAAGTGCAGGCGTGCCTGGGCATCGCCCACACCCGCTGGGCCACGCACGGCGGCGTCACCGAGTACAACGCCCATCCGCACACCGGCAAGACGAAATCCGGCCGTCGTGTCGCAGTCGTGCACAACGGCATCATCGAAAACTACGCCACGCTCAAGAAATATCTCAGCGAGAAGGGACACCTCTTCACCTCGCAGACGGACACCGAGGTGCTCGCGGTGCTGATCGCTGATCTGTACGACGACGCGCCGAACGCAGGTGGGTTGGAGAAAGCCGTGCAGTCGGCGCTGCGCGAGGTGACCGGTGCTTATGCGATCGCCTGCGTCTGCGACGCCGAGCCGCACACGCTGGTCTGTGCCCGCAAGGGTTCGCCGCTGATCATCGGCATCGCGGACAAGAGCTACGTGGTCGCCTCCGACGCCAGCGCGATCATTTCGCACACGACGCAGGTGATCAACCTCGACGACTATCAGGTCGCGCGCCTGTGCGCCGGGCCGGAGGACAAGAACAATCCTTCCGGCGGGCCCTGGTCGGTGGACTTCCGCACCACGACGATCGACAACGTGCCGGTGACGCGCGAGATTCGCGAACTGGACATGAAGCTTGATCAGATCGAACTTGGCGGCTACCCGCACTACATGCTGAAGGAAATCATGGAGCAGCCCGAATCGGTGCGCAACTGCCTGCGCGGCCGAATCGATCGGCGCGAAAGCCGCGTCGTGCTCGGCGGGCTGAACAAGATTTCCCGTGAACTGGTGCGGGCCCAACGCTTCATTCTCTCGGCCCAGGGCACCGCGTATCACGCCGGCCTGATCGGGGAATACTTGCTCGAAGACCTGGCCCGAGTTCCCGCTCGCTGCGTCTACGCCAGTGAGTTCCGCTACCGCAATCCGATCATCGAACCCGACAGCGTCTGCATCGCGATCAGCCAGTCCGGCGAAACCGCTGACACGCTGGCTGCCCTGCGCGAGGCGAAGGACCGCGGCGCCACGGCACTGGGCGTGGTGAACGCGGTCGGCTCGACGATCTCGCGCGAGACGGATGCGGGCGTGTATCTGCACGTGGGGCCGGAAATCGGCGTGGCGTCGACGAAGGCGTTCGTCGGGCAGGTGACGGTGCTCACGCTGGTGGCGCTCTACGTGGGCCGGCGAAAATACCTGTCGAGCGAAGTCGTCGGCAAGTACCTGGAAGAACTCGAGAAGATGCCCGACTACTTCGACCGCGTGCTTCAACAAAGCGCCCACATCCGCAAGTGCGTGGAGCGCTACATCGACCGCGAAAACTGGCTGTTTCTAGGCCGCGGCTACAACTACCCGGTGGCCCTGGAAGGCGCGCTGAAGCTCAAGGAGATTTCTTACATCCACGCCGAGGGCATGCCCGCCGCCGAGATGAAGCACGGCCCCATCGCCCTGATCGACAAAGGCATGCCCGTGGTCTTCGTCGTCCCGCAAGGCAGCCAGTACGATAAGGCGATGAGCAATATCGAAGAAGTTCGCGCCCGCGGCGGCCGGGTCATCGCGGTGGCGACGGAAGGCGACACGCGCATCGAGAAATATGCCGACTCGGTCTTCCACGTGCCTGCGGTGCCCGAGGCGCTGCAGCCGCTGGTCAGCGTGGTGCCGCTGCAACTGCTGGCGTATCACGCGGCAGTGCTGCGCGGGCATGATGTGGACAAGCCGCGAAATCTGGCGAAGAGCGTGACGGTGGAGTGAGTGCCGATCATCCGATCAATTCACGCACCGTTGCGATCAGTTGCGGGAATGCCAGCGGCGCGACCTGGTTCTGATCTCTCGCCACGGACTCCACGCGATATTCACGACCTTGCGGCTCGCGGCAGATGTGAATCGCTTTGGCCACAGCGTCAATGACCCAAAGCTCGCGCACCGCGTGCTCTGCATACAGCACACGCTTCACATTCCAATCGTAATCCCACGAGGTGTCGGCGATTTCAATCACGAGAAACGCGTCGTCGGGCGCCGGATGTCGCGCCTGATATTGCTTGACGGGAGGCCTGAGAAGGACAAGGTCAGGCTCCGGCTCACTTTGATCGTCAAGTCGCAGCGGATCCTGGACGGAAAGAACCACTTCAGTTCCCAGCTTGCTGAAATGGGCGATCAACTGTTTCAGAATGCCCGCGTGCGGAACCCCGATTGGCGACATGGTCCAGACCTCCCCGCGAATGAGTTCGACTGGCTCGTACCGCTTCAAGATGCCGGCCTCCGCCATACGGTAATACTCATCGACGTTGAATCGCATCCGGCGATCTGGTTCCACGGCGCGGTTTGGGGCGAGTGCGGTCATGCTCACATTATACCCAGCCTCGTTCCATCCTCCGCGCACGCGCCGCCCGCGACTTCACGCCTTCAGCAATCCCCGCCGGCTTTCAAACAGCTTGTCCAGTCGCTCCTTCAGCGGCGGCGCGAGCTTCGGATCGTTCAGCCGCGGGCCCAGCGCGCTCAGCAGCTTCACGAGATTCTCAAAGTCGCGCAGGCTGATGCGCTCCGCCTCGATCTTCTTCTTCGCCTCGTTCATGTTGTGATAGTTGCCCAGCGGCAGGCACACGCACGTCGCGGTATAGCCATAGGTCTGGTACGCGCTGGCTTCGCAGGTGCCGCCGGGCATGAGCTTGCGCTGGAACTGAAATGTCTTGTCCTCGCGGGCAAGCTGCTGAGCGACGAGGCCCACGCGATAGGTGAGATCGGGATCGAACGTGCTGGTGCGATCGCCGACGCGCACGATGGGGCCGGCGCCGATGGGGGACTCGGCGAAGCTCTTGCTGTTCTCCAGGGCGATCACCAGGGCATCGCGCGGCATGGTGCGGGCCTTGCACGCGGCGATGGCGCCGATGAAGCCCACTTCCTCGGCAAGCGTGAACAGCAGGCGGACATCAGCGGGATTCTCCTCGCGACCAACGGCATCGAACGCCGCCAGTGCCGCGGCCGCGCCCGCCAGATCGTCGCACGCGGGCGCCAGCACCTTGTCGCCGCGGATGCGCGTGGGCGGGATGTTCCATGTGAGCACGTCGCCCGCCTGCATGACGTGGTCGCGCGATAGTCGCACGGTGACGCACTTGTCGGACGAACCGCCCGGGCCGGGCTTGGGTTTCGTCAGCGCGGTGATGGTTCCTTTTGGCCCCACGCCGCGGCACAGCACGTCGCTGCCGACGAAATACGAATCATCAACCCCGCCGCGGAACTCGGCGACCACTTCGCGCCGACTGCGCACTTCGCTGACCACGAAGGCTGGATGATCGAGGTGGGCGGTCAGGTAGACAGGGCGCGGCGTCGCCGCGCGTTGCCTGCCTTTGCGTTGCGTGTTGCTACGCTGAATGACGAGATTTCCAAATCGATCGCGCGACAGGGTGCAGTCGTTGCGCGCCGCGACCCAGCGCTCGATCCACGCGATCACGCGATCCTCCCGGCCCGACGCGGTGGGCAGCGAGGTCAGTTCCATCAGCCAGCGGCGATATTTCATGTTCATACAGAACTCCTGCATGAAACAATATCGCCTGCCGCCGGACGTGGCGACTGGCGCGGGTTTGGGTTACTCTCACGGCCATGAAGATCGCAGTTCCCAGGCAGGATGATGCCGGTGAATCACGCGTGGCGCTGACACCGGCCGTGATCAAGAAGCTCACGGCGAAAAAGGTCGAGGTGCTGGTGGAGTCCGGCGCGGGCCTTGGCGCCCATCAGAGCGATGACGCTTACGTCGCGGCGGGCGCGCAGGTTGTGCCGACGTCCGATGCGGGCCGGTTGTGGAGCGAGGCCGATGTCGTCGTCACGATTCGGCCGCCCAGCGTGAACGAAGTGTTGATGATGCGCGAAGGCTCGCTGCTCGTCGGATCGCTGGCACCGCTGAGAAGCAGGGATGTGATCCGTGCGGCGATGGATCGCAAGGTCACCGTGTTTGCCATGGAGTTCATCCCGCGCACCACACGAGCGCAGTCCATGGACGTGCTCAGTTCGCAGGCGAACATGGCCGGGTACAAGGCGGTGCTGCTGGCGGCCAACTATTCGCCGCGCATGTTCCCGATGATGATCACGGCGGCGGGCACGATTTCGCCGGCGAAGGTGTTCGTCATCGGCGCGGGCGTCGCGGGTTTGCAGGCGATCGCCACGGCGAAACGCCTGGGCGCGGTGGTGGAGGCATTCGATGTTCGCGCGGTCGTGGAAGAACAGGTGAAGAGCCTGGGCGCCCGGTTCGTGAAGCTGCCGTTGCCCACGGGCGACGCGCAGACGGCCGGTGGATACGCGCGGGAACTCACCGAGGATGAACGCAGGCAGCAGCAGGCCCTGATGAGCAAACATGTGGTCGGCGCGGACGCGGTGATCGCCACGGCTGCGGTTTTCGGCAAGGCGCCGCCGCTCCTGATCCCCGGCGACGTGGTGAAGCAGATGCGTGCGGGTTCGGTATTGATCGACCTGGCCGCCGATGCGGACGCCGGCCGGGGCAACTGCGAGATGACGAAGCCCGGCGCGGTGATCACCACGGAGAACGGCGCGGTGATCGTCGGCACGCTGAACCTGCCCAGCACGCTGAGCGTGGACGCGAGCCAGGCCTATGCCAACAATCTTTTCGCGTTTCTCAGTGAGTTCGTGCGTGAAGGCAATGTGCAGTTGAACCTCGAGGACGAAATCCAGAAAGGCGCGCTGATCGCCCACGGCGGCGAGGTGCGGAATGACCTGGTGCGCAAGGCGATGGAGGCGACGTGAGATCGCGACGTTTAGCCGTCGGGCCTTGCCCGACGCGAGGCCACGGCCATGTCGCCATACCACGGCGTCCTTGGAGCAGATTTGCGGCGTCCCGCGATGCGCCAACCAGCACGGACGCCATTGCCGTTACGCGTCGAGCAATGCTCGACGCCTAAACGGCGCAGAGGGCGGCGGTTTCAATCACGCAGGAATCAACCATGGAACACTTCGTCACCAACATCGTCATCTTCGTCGTGGCGGTTTTTCTGGGAGTCGAACTCATCCAGAAAGTGCCCGCCACGCTGCACACGCCGCTGATGTCCGGCTCCAACGCGATCAGCGGCATCACGCTGGTCGGCGCGATGATCTGCTCTTTCAACGACACCTTCGCCTCCTTCGGCGTGATGCTCGGATTCCTCGCCATCGTGTTCGCGATGATCAACGTCGTCGGTGGCTACGCGGTGACGCATCGCATGCTGCAGATGTTCAAGGCGAGAGGGCCAAGGGAGTAGGGCCGAGGGAAGAGGGCCAAAGGGCCGCAGAAGGAGCCAAGCCGGGCTCGACCATTGGCGCAGCTGAGTTCAGACTCGTCGCTCGTTCGACACGCACATCAGACTTCACGACAGGCACTATGACCCTTGCTCTCACCCAACTCGACACGATCAACCTCGTCTACCTGCTGGCCGCGATCGCGTTCATTTACGGCCTGAAGATGCTGGGCAAGGTCAAGACCGCCGTGCGAGGCAACCTCGTCTCCGCCGTCGGCATGCTGATCGCCGCGTGCACCACTTTTTTCCTCATCAACCAGAAAGCGAATCCCGGCGAGAGCTTTGAGATCAGCCTGATCTGGATCGGCGCCGCGATGCTCATCGGAACCGCTGCGGGCCTCTGGCTGGCGATCAAGACGCCGATGACCGGCATGCCGCAGATGGTCGGCCTGCTCAACGGCTTCGGCGGGCTGGCGTCCATGTTCGTGGGCATCGGCGATTACGCGCGCGTGAAGACCGGCACCTACGAGCTACTCACCGGCGACTACACGCTTTCGGCCGGGCTCACCGTGCTTGTCGGCGGCGTGACGTTCACCGGCTCGCTCGTCGCGTTTGGGAAACTGCAGGGCCTGAAGATCACCCCGCAGGCGCCAGTGCAGTTCAAGGGCCAGGTCGCCGCCATCGCGGGCCTGCTCGTCGGCTCCCTCGCCCTCACCGCCCTGCTCATCGCGCAGCCGACATGGGGATGGACCATCGCCATCATCGCCCTGTTCGCCCTGGCGCTGGGAATCCTGCTGGTCATCGGCATCGGCGGCGCCGACATGCCCGTGGTCATCTCGCTGATGAACAGCTACTCCGGCATCGCCGCGGCGCTGTCCGGGTTCGTTCTGAAGAATGAACTGCTCATCATCACCGGCGCGCTGGTCGGCGCCAGTGGCATCATTCTGACCAACATCATGTGCAAGGCGATGAACCGATCGCTGCTGAATGTGCTCTTCGGCGGCGTGGGCTCGGCGGTCGCGTCGAGCGGCGCCAAGGGACCGGCGGGCCAAGCCAAATCAGTCACCGCCGAGGATGTCGCGGTGCAACTCGAAAGCGCGGGCCTCGTCATCGTCGTGCCTGGTTACGGCATGGCCGTGGCGCAGGCCCAGCACCCGGTCGCCGAGATGGCGCGCCTGCTCGAGGCCCGCGGGATCACCGTGAAGTACGCGATTCACCCCGTCGCCGGCCGCATGCCCGGGCACATGAACGTGCTGCTGGCCGAGGCGAATGTGCCTTACGAGGCGATGCTCGACCTCGACCAGGCGAACGCGGAGTTCCCGCAGGCCGGCGTCGCCCTGGTCATCGGCGCCAACGACGTGACGAATCCCGCCGCCCGCCACGACAAGGCGTCGCCGATCTACGGCATGCCGATCCTCGATGTCGATAAGGCCGCCAGCGTCGTGGTGATCAAGCGCTCGATGAGTGCGGGCTTCGCCGGCGTCGACAACGAACTCTATTTCATGCCCAACTGCTCGATGCTCTTCGGCGACGGCAAGGCGATGGTGCAGGCGCTGGTCGCGGAGTTGAAGCAGGGGTGAGGAGAGAAGAGGGCAGAGGAACGGAGGATTTGGATTGCGAGTAGGAGTTGGATTTAGGCATTGGGCATAAATAAAGTAATCAATTCCGGGTCCGTTGTCCGTTGTATGGATTATGCAGGACGCATCGATTGTCAGATGGATTCGCGATAAGTTCGAGCGGGTGGCGCCGGTCATGAACGAGCGGAGCCGGCGCTGGTGGGCCGCCGCCGAAGCCATGTCGCTGGGCTGGGGCGGCGCGACGGTGGTGGCGGCTGCCACGGGCCTGACGCGCAAAACCATCCATAAGGGCATTGCTGAACTGAAGGCGGCCCAGACGGGGCCGGGCCAGGAGCCGCCGCGGCCTGATCGCAGCCGCCGCGCCGGAGCCGGACGCAAGACGGTCACGCAGAAACAGCCGGACCTGCGGGCGGCGCTGGACGCCCTGGTGGAACCGACGGCCCGCGGCGATCCGATGTCGCCGTTGCGCTGGACGTGCCAGAGCACGCGGAAGTTGGCCGCGGCGCTGAAACGCCAGAAGTTCACGATCGGGTACCGCAAGGTCGCGACCTTGCTCAAGGACAGCGGCTACAGCCTGCAGGGCAACCGCAAGACGCGCGAAGGCGCTGCGCATCCCGATCGCAACGCCCAGTTCGAGCACATCAACAAGCAGGTCAAGCGTTTCCAACAGCGCGGCCTGCCGGTGGTGTCGGTCGATACGAAAAAGAAGGAATGGGTCGGGAATTTCAAGAACGCCGGCCGCCGCTGGCGGCCCAAGGGCGAGCCCGACCAGGTGCGGGTTCACGACTTCATCGACAAGACCCTGGGCAAGGCGATTCCCTACGGCGTGTACGACCTGACGAACAACGAGGGCTGGGTCAGCGTCGGCATCGACCACGACACCGCCCGCTTCGCCGCCGAGGCGCTGCGACGCTGGTGGACGAAGATGGGCCGGCGGCGTTATCCCGACGCGAAGGAGTTGCTCATCACCGCCGATGGCGGCGGCAGCAACGGCAGTCGATCGCGGCTGTGGAAAGTCGCGTTGCAGAAGCTGGCCAACGCAACGGGGTTGACCCTGACGGTCCGCCACTTTCCGCCGGGCACGAGCAAGTGGAACAAGATCGAACACCGCATGTTCTCGCACATCACGATGAACTGGCGCGGCCGGCCACTGGTCAGTCACGAAGTGATCGTGAACCTGATCGGCAACACCACGACCGCGTCGGGCCTGAAGATCAAAGCGGCGCTGGACACGAACCGCTATCCCGCCGGGGAGAAGGTATCGACCACCGAGTTCGCGAACGTCAACGTGAAGCATGCCGACTTTCATGGTGACTGGAACTACCTCATCAAGCCGGGGTAAAGTGTCACTGTTATTGATGCCCGACTCCTTATTTCGGCCCCGCTCCCAAGTGGGCGTCACGTTCAATGCCCGCCCCCTCCGCGCATTCCCTCACAACAGCGGCGACAGCAGCGCCGCCAGATTCTGCACCATTCGCCGCCAGCGCGGCTGCAATCGCCATTCGTCCAACGTGATGGTCGTGGCGTGTTTCAGATAGGAGGTCTGCGCGAAGCGCAGTTCGCCGGTAATCGCCTGGCCGTAGAGCAGCACGTTCAGTTCGAAGTTGAGATAGAAGCTGCGGATGTCCATGTTCGTCGAGCCCAGCAGGGCGAACGAATCATCCACAGTCACCGTCTTGGAGTGCAGCAGGCCGCCGTCATAGAGATGAATCCGCACGCCCGCCTCCAGCAGCGGCTCGAAATAAAACCGCCCCGCCGCCGCCACCAGTTGATGGTCCGTTTTCTTCGGCAGGATCAGATCCACCTCCACGCCCCGCCCCACCGCCATCAGCAGCGCCATCAGCGTCGGCTCGTCCGGCACGAAGTACGGCGTGGTGATCATGACCCTGCGCCGCGCGGCGTTGATCGCCGTGAGCAGAACATTGGGCAGGTATGTGCTGTCGCTTTCACTGGGGCCGGACGGCACGACCTGCGCCACGGTGGAGCCGGTGGCGGCGACGGCGGGCAGATACTTGCTCGCTTCCAATCGAGAGCGCGTGGTTGCGGGCTCCGTGCCGGCGTTTGATATCGTTGAATCCGGCGGCGAATCCTTCGTCGGCGATCCCCCCGCGCGGAGTCCGGGGCGAATGGACGAACTGTCTTCCGCGCGGCCGGCCGGTGTGGCCTGCGCCGATTCGCTTCGCACTTCGTCGTACACATCGCCATCCACCGCTTCGCCCGTGTCGAAAACCCAGTCCTCCAGGAACACCACCTGAAGCTGCTGCACGATCGGCCCGGTGAACCGCGCGGAGAGATCGATCCACCGCAGCTTCTTGCCGCGGCCGTAGAACGGCTCCGTCACATTGTGGCTGCCGGTGTAGCCGATGCGGCCATCGATCACCGCAAGCTTGCGATGGTTGCGCAGATCGATGCGGGCAACCGATCGCCGCAACAGGCGCACGGGCAATGCCTCGGCGACCTTGACGCCTGCGGTTTCCATCTCAGCGCACATCCGGCTGCGCCAGAAGGCGAATGAGCCGGCGCCATCCACCAGCAGCCGGCATTCCACGCCGCGCTTGGCGGCCCGCATCAGCGCGGTGCTCAGCTTGTTGCCCAGGTCGTCGCAGGCATAAATGTAATAGAGCAGGTGAACGTGATGCTCGGCGGCATCGATGTCGGCGATCAGGCGGTCGATCATTTCCTCCGCCTCGCCGAGCAGTTCGACGTTGTTCCCGCCGAGGATCGGCATCCCGCCGATCGTCTCGGCGAGCAGGATCACCGGCTCCAGTTCCGGCTCC
The DNA here is from genome assembly GCA_964426135.1 of uncultured Phycisphaeraceae bacterium. Classification (GTDB taxonomy): domain Bacteria; phylum Planctomycetota; class Phycisphaerae; order Phycisphaerales; family Phycisphaeraceae; genus CAYRPN01. Next base: position 25,670 of record CAYRPN010000035.1, read on the forward strand.
ACCTTGGGCCTGATGATGTGCTGGTGCAGCCGCGACAACCGGCCCGCGCGGCGCGAGGCGAACACGATCAGGCGGTGCAGCTTCGTGCGCTTGCGCCCCAGCCGGGCGTCACCCAGCAGCATGTACAGCGCCAGCCCCAGTTCGGGAAGCAGAAACGTAATCATCAGCCAGGCGAGCGCCGTCGCCGGCATGAACCGCCGGCGCAGAATCACCACCAGCATCGTCAGGCGGATGCCCCATTCGATCAGACTCCAGACGACGAGCCAGTTCATGGGGAAGGAGGTAGAGAAGGTAGAGAAGGTAGAGGAGGTAAAGGAAGTAGAAAATCGGAAGGCGATCCAGATCGAAATGAAGCGCGGGAAGCGCGTGTTGCGCAATCCTTCGTTTAGCGGATGCACCGAAGGTGCCTGTCGGCGCACCCCGCGTCACCGCATCTCCCGCATTCACACCGCCGCGGCAAATCTCTTCACATCCACGCGACCGTTCCTGACCTCCACGCCTTCGCGCCGCAGCATCGCCGCCTTCTTGGCCAGGCCGCCCGCGAAGCCGGTGAGATCGCCGGCGCTGCCCACGACGCGGTGACACGGCACCTGCGGGGCGTACGGGTTGCGGTTGAGCGCCTGCCCCACCGCGCGGTAGGCCTTCGTCCGCAGCTTGCGCGCGATGGCCGCATACGTCGTCACCTTGCCCGCCGGCACCTGCGACGTCAGCGCCCAGACCTTTTCATTGAAGGACATGCCGGCTGAGAGCCGGCCCGCTTTGATGGAGGTTTCGTGCGACATACGGATAAGGTAACACGTCCCGCCCGCGCCGGCGTTCACTTGACCCACAGCCCGCGCTTGTCCAGCCGCGCCTGGCGCTCGATCAGTTCGTAGCGCGCCAGGTGCTGATGCGGGAAGCGCCCGTCACAGCGCGCCAGCCCTTCGCCGACGAGGCGCTCGTTGAGCACGGTGCCGTCGGGCAGTTGCACATACGCCAACAGACGCCCGTAGCGATCGCGCACTTCGTGCGATTGCAGCGTCAGCCGCACCTGCTGCCCGTGCGCGATGCGTCGGACGAATGCCTCGGCCTCGTCGGCGAGGGGTTCGGCGGGCCTGCCCTCGCGCGGCCTGGCGGATTCCGGCGCGTCCACGCCCCACAGCCGGATGCGCGTCGTCGGCCGCTCGCCGTCCGGCTCATCGATGTCCAGCGTGTCGCCGTCCACCACGTACACGACGCGGAAGTTTCCATTCTCGTACCGCCGCCAGTCGCTCGCCTCGCGCAGAAGCCAGCCGCGGCGATCGGCATAAATCAGCACCGCCAGCAGCGCCAGCCCCACCGCGCCGCCGATCCATCGACGCCGCCGGCAGCGGCGGAGAAACGCGCTGACATCTGGCGCGGCGCGAGATGGGGCACTGCGCATCATTCGCGGGAATCATAGACGCGAATCGCACCGATTAGGAATGGGGCCGAAATAGGTTCCCGATTTAGCCGGCGGGCTTGCCCGCCGAGGGCGTCTCGGCGGGCAAGCCCGCCGGCTAAATGGGGGACCGACATTTCGGGAAGTTATTTCGACTCCATTCCTTACTTCAGCTTCGGCGCGGTGGTTTCCGGAGAGACGACGGTCTGCCCATGCTCCGACCAGCGCGCTTTGTAGACCTTGGCAGTGGGGAACTGCAGGTCATCGCTTTCACCGAGCAGCCTGACGCGCGTCGTCCACCAGATATCGCCCTGCGGCTGCACGTAGGCGATCATCTTCGATTCCGGATGCACGCTGATGCTCTTGATGTGCTCGTGCGTTCCGATGATCGGGTGCTGCTTGAAACGCTTGGTCTTCGTATCGAACACCCACACGCCGTCCGCCATCGTGATGAAGAGCTCCGTGGTGCCCGGCACCGGTGCGATGTCGTGGCCGTCTTTGCCGGACAGCGGAAACGACTGGAGCAGTTCCAGTTCCGGCTTGCGCGTGGACCAGTTCACCAGCGTGTAAGCGCGCAGTTCCTTCCAGCCGAGCGCCCAGAGAATTTTCGCATCCTTGTCCCAGTACGCGCCGTGCGCCGACGGCAGCGTGTCCTTGAACACCGGGGCGTCGGGATTGCCCAGGTCGTAGATCAGCACGGTGCCTTCTTTGTCGTTGGTGCCGACGATGACGATGCGATTGTCCGGCAGCAGATCGCCGGAATAGGCACGCACCTGGAGCTGGGCATAAAACTCGACGCGCTTGGATTCGCGGTTCACGACGACCACGCCGCCCTCTTTCGCCGTGATCAGAAAACGCCGGCCGTGATCGAGCGGCTTGCACTCGGAGATCATCTTGAAAAGAGTCTTGGCGCGGTCGTTCATTTCCTTGCGATCGACCGCCTTCCACGACCAGACCACGTCGGTGGATCGCTTGATGGACTGCGTTTTCTCATCGGGCATGACGAGGACGATCGAGACGTCTTCGCCGCCGGTCACGATTAGTTCGTTGGCGGTGACGGTCTTCGTGGTGCCCGGGCGCGGCGCGGAGGGCCTGGGGGTGCCGGGCTTGGGAGCCTGCGCGACTGCGGCGCTGGGCCCGCTGGCGACGTCCGGCACCAGGGATGTAGCCGCGCCCACCAGCACGAACATGAGCGCAAGGGTCAGGATGAACCGGCGTGTGGACATGGCCAACCTCCAGGAACCAGAAAAACAGGAACCACAAAAAGTGATTCGCCTCTAAAGCGACAGCGCTAGATTCGGTTCCGTACTCCCCTCCCTCACAGCGCTAGATTCGGTTCCGTACTCCCCTCCCTCTTAGGGAGGGGCAGGGGGAGGGTCGGGCATACGGCCTGAATCGAAGCACAATCATGCTGTGCGCCCGACCCTCCCCTAACCCCTCCCTAAGAGGGAGGGGAATCGGAAAAGAGGGAATTCCACGGGCTTCTCGCGCGTCTAGCGCTGTCGCTCTAGAACCAGATCGGACGCATGGAACGTCCATAAGAGTTATAGGCCGATGCGAAGCGAGATGATTGGCGGAGGGAAGGGAGAAGTTTCAGCGTTTGAAAGGTTCAAAGTTTCAGGTGTCTCAAACTCTGAACCGCTGAAACTCTGAGACTCTGAAACTCTGAGACTCTGAAACTCTGAAACTTTGAAACCTCCTCACCTACGCCGATGCCGTCAGCGTTCCCGCCAGCGGCGCGAGTTCTTCTTCGTCGAGCTGCGCGAAGTAGTTCGCCTGATCGATCGACGCCGCCAGCCCGATGGCGAACGCCGTCACGATCCAGCCGGTGCCGCCGGCCGAGAGCAGCGGCAGCGCGATGCCTTTGGTCGGCACGACCACGGTTACGACCGCGATGTTGATCACCGCCTGGATCACCAGCGTCGCCACGATGCCCAGCGACACCAGCCGGCCGAACTTGTCCTTGCAGTCCTTCACAATGCTGATGCCCGCCCAGAGCATGCCCAGGTACAGCGCGATGATGAGCAGGCAACCGGGCAGGCCCAGTTCCTCGGCAATGTTGGCGAAGAGAAAGTCGCTGGTGTCCGTGGGCAGGTAGCCGAATTTCTGGATGCCGTTGCCCAGCCCCTTGCCGGTGACGCCGCCCTCGGCGAAGGCGATCAGGGACTGGATCGCCTGATAGCCGCTGCCGCGTGCGTCGTCCCACGGATGCAGAAACGTTTCGAGCCGTTCCATGCGGTGCGGCTTCATCAGCACCGCGCCGACCACCGCCGCGGCGATCGGCGGAATCATCATCAGGAAGTGCCACACGCGCGAGCCGCCGGCGATCAGCAGGATGCACGCGACCACGCCCATCAGCGCGGCGGTGCCCAGGTCTTCCAGCACGACCAGCGCGGCGCACGCACCGACCAGCATCAACGCCGGCAGCGTGCCCTTGAAAAACTTCGGCATCGCTTCGTGGCGCACGGAGCAGTACCAGGCGAGGACGAGCACGATGGCCCACTTGGTCAGTTCGCTGGGCTGGAAGTTCGTCTCGAACCCGCCGCCGCCGACGCGCAGCCAGCGCCGGGCGCCGTTGATCTCCAGGCCGATGCCCGGCACCATCGCCACCGCGACCAGCCCCAGCGAAACGACCAGCAGCCAGATCACGGGATTGAGCCACCAGCGCACCTCAAGCGACTGCCGGAGATTGATGCGGCTGGCGGCGAGCATGACGAGCATGGCGATGGTCGCGTGGATGACGTGCTTGCTGGTCAGGAGCGACTGCACCTCGAAGCGCGGGCCGTTGATGCGCATGTCCGCGGAATGCACCATGACCACGGCGATGCCGAGGAAGGCGATGACGATCAGTTGCAGCAGATGGCCGGCGCGGAGCATGGGGGAATTATCGGCTTCAAGACTCTCAACCCCGCAAAGATCGACTCATCACATGAGTGATGCGGCGACCCGCCACGCATCGGCGGATTCCAAGCGTTCTCGAAGCGCGCCGACCAATCGGGGATCAGCCCAAACAATCTCATAGAAGGCGTCGCAGTTGTGCGCGGCGTACCAACCCGCCATGAAGGACCATGCAAATTCCTTAGCCCCCGACTCGGCGGGATTCGGGCGCGAGTCGAGCCACCGCTGCACAGGTTCCGCCCGTTCGGGATAGGCAGCCGCCATAGCGGCACAAACCAATCGTTCCAAGCTCTGCTGGCGCGGAATTCCAACTTGCGATGCATCATTCGCTTCCCAGCGAACCAGCCACACACGCGTCGCACCTTGATCAACTTCAATCCAGCCATCGGCATGAATCGCAGCCCCAGCGTTGACCATCCGGGTCTGATGCAGGACGTCCTGAACGCGCAATCCAGTAGCACCTCCCGATGCCATGTAATCGAGGTCTGGATCAACGTTGATGACCAAAGTTCGCAGCGTTGGTTCGACCTGACGATCATCAAGTCTCATTCGAGCGGTCTTGAGTATGTTGCCGCGACCTTTGCACGGCACCAATCGAATGAACTTGCCGTCTGGTGATTGAAATCCGAACTCCGACCTCGTCACAGGCCTGTTCATGGGATCTTGCGTTGAGTCGACGCAGCCGAGGTGTTTCAGCCAACCCTTCCAAAAAGCTCGATCGTGATACCCTTCGCACAGCACGATGGATTGTCCCGGAATCATCGCAAGTCCTCCTCGATTTCCTGTCGGGCGAACTTGACATCGTCGCCCGACCTGCGATGGGCGCTGAAAACACCGTCACGCAACTGCGTGCGAAAGAGCGCGAGATCGGAGAGGCGATCTTTGGGTGATGTTCGAACAAGAGCGTCGATCAGTTCGAGACTGTGCGTCGTCATGATGATCTGAGCTCCCTGTTTAATCGCAGCCCAAATGGCAGTCGCTCCTTGTTGGATCGCGGCGGGATGCTGGTGAGCTTCCGGTTCCTCCAAAAGCACAACTCCTCCTCCGACGGAGGCGAGGTGAAAGCAAATCCGAAATAGCGTGTGGACGCCATCACCAGCAAACGCCACGGGCACGCTGTGATCCGCAAAGACGAGATGAACTACCGGCTTGCCGCCGTCTTCAAGAATCTCAATATCCGTTAGCCCGGGGACAACTGCCTTGATCAATCCCTTCGCCTGCTGTCGACGGCCACCCTCTACGGCATCGGAGTAAAGCCGAGACATTGGAACGTCTAAAGTAAAAGTCCGCGCATCGACGAGTCGAATGTCAGTAATCCCCGACATTGCCAATGGTGTCTGCGATGGCGGGGAATCCTTTCCTGGAAAGGCAATCTGCCCGGTACCTACCCCCTTAATCTCGAATGTCATCAAGTATTTGGCCCCGCCACTCTCGGCGCCACTTAGCACGAACTCACGGCTACCACTTGATGACGTCAACGATATCCGGCAACCTCCTCGCCCACCTCGCCACAGTAACCAACGGGCAGCGCGAGGTATCTGTTGTTCACGGCGATTGACCGCCTGCCAGATGGCTTGGCTCGGTTGCGAACTCGCTCCAATTAAGACTGCTTCCAATACAGAACTCTTCCCGCAACCGTTGGGGCCAACGAGAACTGATAGAGGCGCAAGATCGTCAACTTTGCCGTCGGCAATACCGCGCATACCTTGAATCTTGACAGACTTGATCACTGGCGAACTCCGGAGATAGTCAAAGTTCACACCACCGGCGTCCCCTCCGTCGACGGCGGCGCGGTCTCCGCCGTGAGCACTTCATCCACCAGACCGTACGCCTTCGCCTCGGCGGCGCCGAAATACTTGTCGCGCTCGCTGTCGCGCTCGATGTCGCTCAAGGGCCGGCCGGTGCGGGCGGCGAGAATCTCGTTGAGCACCTGCTTGTTCTTGAGGATTTCCTCCGCCTGGATCTGGATGTCCGACGCCTGGCCGGTGACGCCGCCGTAGGGCTGGTGGATCATGACGCGGGCGTGGGGCAGCATGTAGCGTTTGCCCTTCTTGCCGGCGGCGAGGATCACCGCGCCGCCGCTGTAGGCTTTGCCGATGCAGAAGGTGCCCACGTCGCAGCCGAGGAAATTGATCGTGTCGTAAATCGCCAGCGTGTCGTCGACGCTGCCGCCGTGGCTGTTGATGTAGAGGTTGACGTCGATGCCCTTTTTCTGGTTCTGCAAATAGAGCATGGACATGATGACGCGGGTGGCCGAGACGTAGTTGATCTCGCCGACGAGGAAGACGATGCGGTTTTCGAGCAGCAGCTCGTCAATCGTCATCTCGCGGTAGCGCTGCATCGGAGCGCCGGCGATCTGCCCGGCGCCTTGCGGCTGCAGGTACTGAGCCAGCAGGTGCGGCGGAATCTGGCCCGCCAGATTGCCCAGCGGACCGAAGGGCGAGGACACCGGAGCGACGCGGGAATCGTGGGGCAATGCAGCGTTCATCGAGCGGACCTTTCTATACAAATCCTGGGCTGAGCGAATCCTGGTCTGGCATGGGGACTTCAGTCCCCATGCGGGGACATCCATGCGAGGCCCCCATGCGTGGGCATCATAGCGGTGTGACCGCGTCGATGGTATCGGCGTTCCGTTCCAGCGCATTGAAAACGGACGCGCCCGGCGCGTCCGTTTCGTGGGTTATTCAAATGAGTGCGAAATTGAACCTGCGGGACACGCGATGCGTCGTTCGTGCGTGATTCGTTGGGCCAATCGGAGCGGGGCAAGCCCCGTCGCTAAACGGTTCCATTTTTCTTCCGTCCTCTGTCCTCTGTCTTCTGTCCTCTGCCTTCTGTCCCCCGCTCTCACGCCGCGTCGCCTTCGCTCATTTCGTCGGGCCGGCCGGAACGGTCCTGCTCCAGCATCTTGCGCAGGTACGCGTTTTCCCGGCGGGTCGCTTCCAGATCGAACACGAGATACTTGATCGACAGGCGCAGGTAGTCGAGGCTTTCCTGCAGGTCATGGACGGTCTTGCGGAGTTTCTGGTGCCGCTCCTGGGTTTCGTTCGCCAGGGCGGTCAGTTTCTCGCGCTCGCTGACGGGCAGGGTAGAAATCTCGCCCATCAGTTCCGCCAACTTCTTCTGGAACACGGTTTCGTCCATGGTTGTCATCTCCCGATGATCGTTGAGCAAGGTTGTCTTCGTGGCGGCGGTCCACCAAACCGCTACCGTCACAACCAGTGTACCACAAGGGGTATGCCGACCGGAAAGCCGCGGCGGCCCGACGGCGCAGGAACCACAAAAAGCCCATGAATTCGAGGGTTTTCCGCACGATCGGCCCGCAAGCGTGAAAATGAACAACGTTCGCTTTGTGCGAGATGTTGCGAAAAAGCAACGCACAGGAGGCGTGCCGGAACGCGATGTCAGCAGGATCGCGATGTCAGCAGGAGCGCGACCCTCGCGCCGCGTGGTTCGCCGACAGGATCGGACGAGGGGTTGGGTTCTGATCTCTCGCTGTCAGTCTGGAATCGCCTTGAGAACGAGCTGCCTGCTCGCGGTTGCCATCGGCTTGATCGCCGCCGCAACCAGGCTGGGCGATAGCCTGATCCTCGGCGAAGTGAAGATGAATGCCTTCAGCGGCCTGCGGGGCGAGGACTGCGGGGGATTCGTCAAGAGCGGCAAAGGGCCGGATAGTGAGGTGCGATTCACACCCCCGCCGTCGCCTCTTCCAGCGCGACGTGTTTGGCCCGGATCGCATGCTCGGACAGATAATCGACCAGCATGGAGATGTAGCTGGCGGAGATCATCGACAGGTGTTCGCAGCCGAGCTTGCGGCGGACATCCATGACCGCCTGCTCGCTGGGGCCTTCGATTTCCACGAAATGGCCCAGGTAAGGCAGCGTGTCGAGTTCGACATTGCAGCCATCGAGTTTCCAGCGATGCCGGCGCTTTTCAAAGCTGAGCACGGCGACGAAGCCCAGCGCGGTCAGCAGCTCGGCTGCGGCGCGGGCGTTGCCGACGGTGACCTCGGTCTCGTCGCGGGTCTTGATCTTGCCGTGGGCGCGCGGGCCTTTGTGCGTGATGGTGGCGCTGACGAGCGAGCCATCGACGGATTTTTCCAGGCGCACACGCAGGCCCTCGTCGGCGGATTTCAAGTCGCCGGCGGGGGTGTCGAAGAAGGTGTTGACTTCCAGAAGATCAGCCACTTCCCGGGCGCCGGCGGCGGCGAGGCGGGACTTGAGACCGGACAGATCGTCCAAACGCATCTTCGCTTCGATTTCAACAGCCACGGGTCACGTCCTTCTTGGGGTGGTTCTGCCTCATTCCTATCGGCGATTGCAGGGGCTGAGGGTTGGGGGTTGAAGGCTCGTTGCCAGGGTTTGGAGCACGAGGGGCCGGGGCGAGAGGCTAGGCCGAACCTCGGCCCTGATCCCATAACTCCCTCTCGCCCTCCGTTCTCGGACGAACTGCGTCATTTCACCCACCCTGGTGCAAAAAAATGCGGAAAAAAACGCAAATTGCATCTCCCCATTTCGTAACGAGCCCGCTATACTACGAATCCTGTTGACATTCTCACCGAGGATTAACCATGAACGTCAGTCATAAGTCAAGTAATGTCCAGTTCTTCCGACTCATGCTCTACAATCGACCCCTCCATCCGGAGTTGTTCGACCTGCAGCAGCGCGTCTCCCAGAAAGTGGGCGACTATGAGTTCGAAAACTGGCTCTTTCCCGCCGGCCACGTCGTCCGCTTCCAGGTCGGCAACATGTGCCTGACGGAAACGGTCATCGAACGCGGCGACCACCTGCCCGAAACCGGCCTGGTCCACGCCCTGCCCTGCTTCGGCGAGAAGGACTACACCATGGTCCCCCCGAAGGACGCCAAGATCAACTACGTCACCACCGTCCAGACCGAAGCCCTGACCGACAATCTCTACCAGGCCACCTTCCGCGAACTGATCGATTTCGCAGCCGAGTCCGATGCCATGACCTACCGCTGGCAGGACGCCGAAGGCGCTCCGTGCGTCTCCATCATCGATTCGCAGAAATACAAGCGCGAATTCCACATGCAGAGCTACCACCTGCTCGGTTCCAACGGCATGGTCCTGCGCACCCAGTCGATCTTCGAGATGCGGTGAGAGAGAAGGAGTGAGGAGGGAGGAGCGAGGAGTAAGAGGTCAGGAGACAAGAGACAGGAGTCAGTGGCGCGGAAATCAGAAGTCGGAATCCAACCCCATTGTCAACGATGAAACCGTGTGCGAGACTCGCACGCGGTTTTTTCGTATGTTGACCATTCGTTGCACTCATTCGCGGCAACCATCCCCGTTCCCCCGTTTAGCGCCCGCTCGAAGAGCGGAAGACCCCAACAACAAGCGCCTGAACCAAAATTCCAAAAGCTCAACAACCGCAATCCAAAACGCAAAACTCAGAACTCAGAACTCAGGACTCAAGACTCAAGACTCAAGACCTAGGACTCAGAACCCAGAACCCAGAACCCAGAACCCAAGCCCCCGGACCCTCCCATGATCCTCACCGGCCGCAACGCCACCGTCGCCCGCATGGAAACCACCGGCCTCGTCGCGGTCATCCGCGCCGACAGCCCCGATCAGCTCGTCGAAGTCTGCAAAGCCCTCGCCGACGGCGGCGTCGAGGTCAGCGAGATCACCATGACCACGCCCGGCGCCCTCGATGCCATCGCCGCCGCACGCAAGGCCATGGGCGGTCGCGCGACCATCGGCGTCGGCAGCGTGCTCGATTCCGAAACCGCCCGCGCCGCCATCCTCGCCGGCGCTCAGTTCGTCGTCGCCCCCACGCTGAACCCAAGCGTCATCGAAACCTGCCACCGCTACGACAAGCCCGTGATCCCCGGCGGCCTGACCCCCACCGAGATCATCACCGCCTGGCAGGCCGGCGCCGACCTCGTAAAAGTCTTCCCCGCCAATCACTTCGGCCCGCGCTATTTCAAGGACCTGCTCGCGCCCATGCCGCAGCTCAAACTCACGCCCACCGGCGGCGTGGAACTCGACACCGCCGCCGAATGGATCAAAGCCGGCGCCGCCTGCCTGGGCGTGGGATCCTCGCTGGTCAAGAAAGAACTCATCAAGGCGAAGGACTGGGCGGGCCTGACGAAATTGGCGAGGCAGTTCAAGGAGATCGTGGACAAGGCGCGAAGCGAGAAGTGACACCAAGCGTTGATCCCGTTTAGCGCCCGCTCGCAGAGCGGTCGAACTTCTATTGCACCTTCGCTTTTTGAAATCGCGCCCCGGCCATAAACTGCCCGCATGATTCTTGCTTATCATTCGATTTTCTGCGCCTACGGGTTCTGGCTGCCCAACGACCCGCGCGGATCGTGGTCGGATATCGTGCGATCGTGGGAGTTGGCGGTCTATGGCGATGCCACGAAAACCGACACTCGCCGCAGCGTCGCCGCCAATCCGCACGATCACGAACTGCGCAAGCATGCCAAACTCGCGTTGAAGTATCCGCCCGTGGTTTTCACCGGCGAGCAGGCCCTCGCGGTCGCGCACGGCTTCGCCGAGATGGTGCGCGTCGCGGGGTACACGATCCATGCGTGCTCCATTCTTCCAGAGCATGTACACATGGTGATCGCGCGTCATCGCTACACGGTGGAAAAGGTCGTCGCCCGCCTCAAGGGCCGCGCAACGGATCGACTGGTGAAAGAAGGCCTGCATCCATTCGGGGATGAGCCGCGATTCAAAGGACGCCTACCGTCGCCCTGGGCGCGCAATGCGTGGCATGTCTATCTCGATTCCGACGCGGACATTCGCCGTGCGATCGGTTACGTTGAGAACAATCCGGTCAAGGAAAGGAAGGCGAAGCAGGAGTGGAAGTTCGTGACGAAGTACGAGGGTTTGCCCGCCGCGTAGCGCCTCCCCGTTTAGCGCCTCCCCGTTTAGCGCCCGCTCGCAGAGCGGTCGGATCACCCGGCCCCCGCGCTTCTTGAAATCGCGGCGCGGCCATAAACTGCTCGCAACCGCCTCGCATCGTTCGCCGCGGCATGTTCGTTCCGCTCTGCGAGCGGGCGCTAAACGTCCAGAACCCAAACGCGGAATCACCGTCCAACGCAGGCCACCACGCATGAATCGCTTCCTTCCATTCATCGTCATCGCGTGCCTCGCCGGCCACGCCTTCGCGCAGCCGCCCAACATCCTCTGGCTTTCCTACGAAGACTCCAGCCCGCACCTCGGTTGCTACGGCGATCCGCACGCCCGCACGCCCACCATCGACAAGGTCGCGACGCAGGCCGTCCGCTACACGCATGCCTTCACGTATGCCGGCGTCTGCGCCCCCAGCCGCTCCTGCATCATCACCGGCGTCTACCCGTGCGCCCTCGGCTCGCAGCACATGCGCTCGCAGGCGATGCTGCCCGACCACATCCGCCCATTCCCCACTTACCTGCGCGAGGCCGGCTACTACTGCACCAATAATGCGAAAGAAGATTACAACTTCAAAACACCCAAGGGAAGCTGGGACGAATCGAGCAACAAGGCGCACTGGAAGAACCGCAAACCCGGCCAGCCTTTCTTCGCCGTCTTCAACTTCACCGTCTCGCACGAAAGCCAGTTCCACGGCCAGCGCAAACTCGCCGACATCCCCGGCCTCGATCCCGCGAAGCTCGCCCTGCCGCCCTACTACCCCGACACGCCCGCCATCCGCGCCGACTGGGCACAGAACTATCGCTCGATCGCCAGCGTCGATCAGCTCATTGCCGAGAAACTGAAGGAACTCGACGACGCGAAACTCGCCGAAGAAACCATCGTCTTTATCTGGTCCGACCACGGCGACGGCCTGCCGCGCAGCAAGCGCTGGCTCTACGACTCGGGCACGCACGTGCCGCTGATCGTGCGCATCCCCGCCAAGTTCCGCACCGGCGACCAAGGCGCTCCCGGCAGTGTGGACAAGCAACTCGTCAGCGGCATCGACTTCGGCCCCACCGTGCTGAACCTGGCGGGAGTGAAGATTCCGGCGCACATGCAGGGCCGGGCGTTTCTGGGGGCGAATCTCACGGCCCCGCGCGAGTACGTGTACTCGGCGCGCGATCGCATGGATGAACGCTACGACATCATCCGCTCCGTGCGCGACCAGCGCTACCGCTACGTGCGCAACTACGAGCCCTGGAAAAGCTACGGCCAGTTCCTCGATTACAACGAGAAAGGCGCGGTGGCGAAGGAATGGCGAAGGCTTTACGAGGAAGGCAAGCTCACCGGCGCGGCGGCGGCGTGGTTCCATCCGCGCAAGCCGAAGGAGGAACTCTACGACTGCGACGCCGACCCGCATGAGATCAACAATCTGGCGTATAAGCGCGAGATGACCGATACGCTCAACCGGCTGCGCGCGGCCCACGAGAAGTGGCAGGAGGACATCCTGGACCTGTGCCTGATTCCCGAACCCATCATGAACGAACTGGCGAAGAAGCACGGCAGCCACTGGGCAATCCTGCGGAACGGCGACGTGAAGGACGCCGCCGGTTTCATCCGCGAGGTGCGCGCCGCGGCCACGCGCTACGAGGGCGGCGCTTCGAGCCTTGAGACGGTCAAGGCGGAGCTTGCGAATCCTTCGCCGATTCACCGTTACTGGGCGTGCGTCGGCATGGTGCAACTGAACCAGTGGATGCGATTCAAAGTGGATGTCCGCACGCCGGTGGAGCCGCTCTTGAAGGACGCCTCGGCGACAGTACGCGTCGCGGCAGCGCGGGCGCTGGCGCTGGACGATCTCACGGAACTCGCACTGCCCGTGCTCATCGCGGAACTGAAGAGCGAAGATCCCCACGTCCGCCTCGCCGCAGCGTTGGCGCTCGACGAAATGGACGACGCCGCCAAACCCGCCGAAGGCGCTTTGCGCGAGGCGATGAAGGCGGACAACAGCGGCGGCAAGTACGTCGACCGCGTCTGCGCACGGGCGCTCGCGGAGATGAATTGGTCGAAGTGATCGCGCGACGGAATGCAGGGTTCCACGCAAACGATGGTCTCGACATGTGATCGATGTTTAGCGGAAACGCCGAAGGCGTCTGGCCGAAACACCCCACGCGTCCATCGACCAGACGCCTGCGGCGTTTCCGCTAAACGTCAAAAACCGACGCCTCAAAAAAAATATTGCTCGGGTTGACGGCTTTCGCCGCCAGGGGCGTGTGCATGTGATGGACCTTTCGCGGGAGCGGACGCCAGAGTCCACGCCTGCGCACCGTGCCCATTCCGCGAATACTCAGCCGGTGTCCGCGCGCCTCACCGCTCCGGTGTTGTTGGCGCGCGGGTTCCGGCCTTTCGGCGGCAACCGAGCGGAACCCACGACGGGATGAACCGCCACGAGCCGGTCCCCCGGAAATCATCGAGCAACATCCGATGCTTCCAGGGGCCGCCGCTCCTCGCCGTATCAGGACTTGGCGTCACGGCTTGCGTCAGGTCGAGGGCCAACCCGCCGGGCCGATTCGAGGAGCGTTCCTCTACCTCCACGGCGCGTGCCGGTTTTGTGCGCCAAAAGCCGAACCGCCGGCGCCATGGATTGGCGCGGAATTGGCCCAAAAAACGGAACGATTCGAGTCACTTCGAGAAAATGAAAAGGAGGACAACTTTCTGCGCGCCCTGTTCGGTTTCCGGCGCACAGATCCGGACGGCGTCGAAATCACCAGCCGGTGGCGGCCCCGGGACAACCCGCACGGACATAGGTAGTTTACCTCTCGCTTCAATCTTTGATCAGATATTGCTTGACGGGAGTACTAGCAATCGTGTACACCTATTAAGGCAGGATAAGGTCAGGCGGAGAAACACCTCTTTGTCGGGTTTCACGCTGATCAACCTTTTCCCGGAGTTGAACGCCAGTTGAACGCCATCGGTTCCGGGCTTATTTCGAGCTTTCTCCCCTCCGCCCCGTTGTCGCTACTTGCGACAGCGGGGTTTTTCGTTTCAGCGGCGTTCAACTGACAGAAAGGGAAAAGTGCAAAGTAAAAAATGTAAAGCTCCAAGCGCGGACTTCCACTCTGCACTCTGCACTCTGCTCTTCTCACTTCTCACTTCTCACTTCTCACTTCTCACTTCTCACTCTGCACTTTGCACTCTGCCTGCATTCCTCACTGCTCGACCGTCTCCAGTTCCGGCCCGCGGTACTGCAGCTGCGCCTTCAATCGCGCGAGGATCGATGAGTGCATCTGGCTGACGCGCGACTCGGACAGGTCCAGCGTCACGCCGATCTCCTTCATCGTCATCTGCTCGTAGTAATAGAGCACGACGATCAGGCGCTCGGCGCGGCTGAGGCCCTTGGTCACCAGGTCCTTCAGATCCTGCCGCTGGGCCGCGGCGAAGGGATTCACCTGCCGCTCGTCCTTGAGCACGTCGATCTCGCGCACGTCCTTGTTCGAATCCGTCTCGAACCACTTGCGGCTGAGCGACACGACGCTCACCGCGCTGGAGTCGCGCTTGATCTTGTCGAACTCGCCCTTGTTCACGCGCAGCTTGCCCGCCAGTTCGTCGTCCGTGGGCTTGCGGCCCAGTTCCATCTCCAGCTTCTTCCGCGCGTGGTCCACCTGGCTGGAGCGCGAGCGCACGAGGCGCGGCACCCAGTCCATGGCGCGCAGTTCGTCCAGAATCGCGCCGCGGATGCGCGGGGCACAATAGGTTTCAAACTTGACGCCGCGCTCCATGTCGAAGGAGTCGATCGCGTCCATCAGGCCGAAGATGCCCGCGCTCATGAGGTCTTCGACATCGACCTCGTCGGGCAGCTTGGTGTGGATTCGCTCGGCGTTGTAGCGCACGAGCGGGAGATAGTTCTCCATGAGAATGTTGCGCAGATCCTCCGTGGGCACGCGCTTGTACTCGACCCAGATCTCCTTGATGTCGGTTCTCTGCACCCTCACTGGCTGTAAATTCACGCTGACGCGAGCTGCCATAGTCTGCTCCTTGACCCGGCATGGGCTTGGCCGCCCGGCGTCTGCCGTCCTTGGCGAGTGGCGCGGGCGGAGTCATAAGATGTCGGCCGCAAGATCACGCGGCCTGTTTTGAAGTGCTCACGGTCTGCTGCGAGCCTCCCTCGGCATCGGCTGGGGGCGTTGCCTTCGTCGGGTCATCCAGGATCGGATTCTCGCGCTTGTAGGTCGCGATGTTGTCCTCGATCACCCGTTGTGCAACCAACCCGACCAGCCAGCCGACGATGTAACACACGAACAGAGCAAGCAAGGCGCGGTAGAGAATCGTGTACTCGGCATTTCCCGCGGCAATGCCGACGACAATGCTGCCGGCAAAGCCAACGATTGCGAAACAAGTTGCAATGACATTTGCGGAAATGGCCGAGCACTCCGTTGCTCACCGTCGAAAGCCGATCCGTCGCACGTGAGAAATTACTGGAGCCGTGCGGACGACGCAAGAGCGAATGCACTTTTCAACTGATAAAACACAAAAAAATACGCGCAACCTTTGCGCGGCTGTCCGCTACGCGCGCACCAGCCAGCGCATCATGCGCCGCAGCAAGCCGCCGCGCGGCCTCACGGTCACGTCGCTGGTCAGCCGCCGAGCGAGTTGCTGAAGGCACAGCGCCGCGTCACAGTTCGGCTGATCGAGAACGAACGGACGGCGCTGCCGCACCGCGCGACCCACCGCCGCGTCCGTCAGCACATAACCCGCATACCACAGGCGCAGATTCAGGAACCGCCGACACACGCTGTCGAGTCGTTCAAAAACGTCCAGCGCTTCCGCCTTGCTGCGCACCATGTTCACCACCAGCCGGAAGTCAGCGTCGCCGCCCGTCTCCCGGGTCTGGCGATGAATCGACTTGATCACCGCATACGCGTCGGCGATGGCAGTGGGCTCGGGCGTCGTCACCACGAGCTGCTCATCGGCGCCGGCGGCGAAGGTGAGCACGTTCGGACTCACCCCCGCGCCCGTGTCCACCAGCAGCACGTCGAGTTCATCTTCCAGTTGCTTCATCTGCTCGACGAGCCTGGACCTTTCAAACTCCGGCAGCGCCGCGATCTGCGAAAGTCCCGACGCGCCGGGAATCATGCGGAATCCGCCGGGCGCGTCCACGATCGTCTCGCTGAGCGTGCGCCGGCCTGAAATCACGTGCGAAAGATTCGCCGTCGTCGAGGGCAGATTGCACAGCAGATCCGCGTTCGCGGTGCCCAGGTCGGCATCGAGCAGCAGCACGCGCTTGCCCAGGCGGGAAAGAGAAATCGCCAGATTCACCGCGACGTTCGACTTGCCCACGCCGCCCTTGCCGCTGGTCACGGCGATGATGCGGGCGCGGCAGGCGCGCACTTCGTCCTGCGGCGAATCGTCCACGAACACCGGCGATTCCGCCTGCTGGCTTTCAAGCACCAGCCGGCGAAGCGCCTCAGCCTGATCCATGATCGCGGTCATAGTCCCTCCCCGAGCACCAGCGCGGCGAGGCGCTGCGGCCGGCTCACTTCGATCTGATGCGGCACTTCCTGCCCCGTCGTCAGATAGCTCAGTCGCTTGTTCACCTTCCGCGCCACGTTGAGAATCACGCCGAAGGTCACCGCTTCATCGAGCTTGGTGAAAATGATGCGGTCCACGCGAATCTGCGAGAAACGATCCACCGCATCCAGCAGCGCCGTCTGCGTGCACGTCGACGACAGCACCAGATGCACCTCGTGCGGGCTGGCGGCATCCACGAACTGGCGAAGCTGCTCGAGGCGCGGATCGTCGCGCTGGCTGCGGCCGGCGGTGTCGATCAGCACGACGTCGCAGTGCGCCAGCTTGGCGTGCGCCTCGCGCATCTCCTGCGGGCTGCTGATGACGTGCAGCGGCACGCCGATGATGTTGGCATAAGTGCGAAGCTGATCCACCGCGGCGATGCGGTAAGTATCGATGGTGATCAGGCCGACCTTTTTCTTCTCGCGCAGCTTGAAGTTGGCGGCGAGCTTGGCGATCGTCGTCGTCTTGCCCACCCCGGTGGGACCGATCAACGCAATCGTGCGCGGCCGACCGTCCGACCGCGCCGCCTGGATCGTTTCGCTGTCATCCACGGGAACGAGCTTGGTCAGCGCCTCGGTCATCGACTGGCGCAGCTTGCCCTCATCCTCGTGTTCCGCCAGAGGCAGCGAGGCTTTCACCTCCTGAATCACTTCCTCCGCCAGTTCCTCCGTCACTTCCTGCTGCAGCAGCGTCAGGTACTGGTCGAACAGCTTGTCGGGCAGTTCGCCGGCGGCTCCGCGGCCCTTGCCCTTGCCGCCCTGCTCGCGCTGCTGCCGCGACATCTTCGCCACCATGCGCTTCACCACGCGCAGCTCGTCGGCGAGCATGTCGTTCATCGGTGAACGCACCGCGACCGCCGGCACGGGAGCTTGAAGTTCCCGTGCCTCGAGCGCCCTGTGTGCCGGCACGGGAGCTTCAAGTTCCCGTGCCACGAGCGCCCTGTGTGCCGGCACGGGAGTTTCAAGCTCCCGTGCCCCACGCGACTGCTGCATTTCAGCCTGCATTTCAGCCTGGGCCGCGCGATAGGTCCGACGGATCAACTCACCCGCCGACACGCCTGGCGACGGCTCCTGCTCGCGCGCAGGTACAGCGCGCCTGGCGCCGGCCGCCTCGGCGCCGCCGGCGTCGGGACGGCGCGGCTTGCGGGCCTGCGCCACTTCCGTGCCTCGCGCAGCCGTGATCTCCACGTAGGTGCGGGCGCCCAGGCCCAGGAACCCGCCGCGCTTGAAGCTGCGCGTGTGCAGGATCGCCGCATCGGCGCCGAACGCCTGCTTCACCTGTGCCAGCGCCAGCGGCATGGACTCAGCGACAAACGTTTTCAGATTCAATCAGGAACCCCTTTCCGAAAAGTCGATTGCTCGACGACCCATGTAGGGTGGGCATGGCCCACCACGTTCAACCTGCCAAGGCCGAATGACCAATGACGAATGTCGAATGAATGACAAAGCACCAATGACCAATGACGAATGACGGAATCGCAGTCGTTGGACCTTTCCGTCATTTGGCATTTGAGATTTGAGCATTCGTCATTCATTCGACATTCCGTCATTCGGCATTCGGCATTCGACATTCGACATTCGTCATTCTCTTCACGCCGCCGCCGCCATCGGCTCCAGTTGCACCAGCCCCGTCGACTCCACGTCCACGCCCTTGCTCACTTCGTTGTAGCCCAGCACAGCCGCGTTGGGCATGTGCGGCTCCAGCAACCGGCGAATCTGCCCGCGCACCTGGGGCGACGCCAGCACCACCGGCTGGTGCCCGCCCTGGATCAGCGTCTGCAATTCGCGCAGCATGGCCGTGACGATCCGGTTCGCCACCGCCGGCGGCATCGACATCGTCGTGCCCTCGGCACTGCGGTCGATGTACGAACTGATCTGGTCCTCCAACGCCGGATCGAGGCTCACGCAGAACAGCCGCGGCGCCGTCCGCGTCGAGTCCAGATCGTTGTCCTTGCGCACCATCTCGACGTACTGGTTGCAGATCGTCCGACGCAGCGTGTTGCGCACGTACTCCGTGAGGATCTCCATGTCGCGCGTCCGGCTGATCCAGTCGCCCAGCGTCTCGACGATCGATTCCATGTCGCGGATCGGCACCCGCTCGCGCAGCAGATTCTGAAGCACTTTCTGCAACTCGCCGGGCTTGACCGGCGGCTTCTCTCCGCCGAGCACTTCATCGACCAGCTTGGGCGATTTCTGCTTCAGCTGCGCGATGAGGTTGGCGGTTTCGTCGCGCGTCAACAGTTCGTGAGCGTGGTTCTTCACCACCTCGGTGATGTGCGTGGCGAGCACGCTGGTGGCGTCGACGACGGTGTAGTTGAGCGACTCGGCTCGCTCCTTCTGGCCCGCTTCGATCCAGACCGCCTCCAGCCCGAACGCCGGCTCGCGCGTGCGGATGCCCGCCAGCTTCGCGCCGTCGCCGACCAGCCCGCTGTCCATCGCCATGAACTGCCCCGGATAAATCTGCCCCGACGCCACCGTGTTCCCGCGAATCTTCACGTGATAATCGTTGGGCTGAAGCTGCATGTTGTCCCGGATGCGCAGCGGCGGCATCACCAGTCCCAACTCGCCCGCAAGTTGCCGACGGATCATCGTGACGCGATCGAGCAGGTTGCCGCCCTGCGACGCATCCACGAGCCGCACCAGCGCGTAGCCCACTTCCAGTTCCAGCGTGTCCACGCCGAGCATCTGCTCCACCGACGGCGGCGGGGGCTCCGCCTTTTTCGCGGCGGCCTTTGCTTCGATGGCGACCTTCGCCGCGTCGCCCTTGCGCACCGTCCACGCCAGCCCGCCGACCATGCCCGCCAGCGCGAGCAGCGGCAGCGCGGGCAGGCCGGTGAACGACATCGCGCCCAGGAATCCCGCCGTGATCGCCAGCGCCTGCCACTTGCTCGATAGCTGCGAGGTGAGTTCCGTGCCCAGGTCCTGCCGGCTGCTGGATCGCGTCACGATCAGGCCCGCGCCGATCGAGATCACGAACGCGGGCAACTGCGAAACCAGGCCGTCGCCGATGGTGAGCTTGGTGAACACCTCCAGCGATTCCACCATCGTCCAGCCCTTCTCGAACACGCCCACGGCAAACCCGCCGACGATGTTCACGAGCGTGATGATGATGCCCGCCACGGCATCGCCGCGCACGAACTTGGCGGCACCGTCCATGGCGCCGTAGAAATCCGCCTCCTGCGACACGCGGTCGCGGCGACGCCGCGCCTCGGTTTCATTGATCAGGCCAGCGTTCAGGTCGGCGTCGATCGCCATCTGCTTGCCGGGCATCGCGTCCAACGTGAATCGCGCGGCAACTTCCGAGATGCGCGTGGCGCCCTTGGTGATCACCACGAACTGCACCACGATCAAAATGATGAACAGGATCAGCCCGACCACCAGCGAATCGCCGGCGACGAACTTGGAGAACGACTCGATCACCTTGCCGGCGACGGCAGTGGCCTCGGCGGCGGTGGCGGCGTCGGCGGAGAGGATCAGGCGGGTGGTGGCGATGTTCAAGACCAGGCGGAACAGCGTCGTGGCGAGAAGCACCGACGGAAACACCGAGAAATCCAGCGGGGATTCGACAAAAATCGTGGTCAGCAGAATGATCGCGGCAATCGCCAGGTTCGCCGCGAGCAGAATATCCATCATCACCGGCGGCAACGGCACCACGACCACCGCCAAGAGCGCGACGAACGCGATGGGCGCGATCAGCGGCTGCATCAGCTTCAGCCGCTGCAGCCGGGTGGGGATCGCGAGTTTGGGGGTGGGGGAAGGCATGGGGAGCGAAGAGCCGAGAGCGGTTAGCCGTTAGCCGTTAGCCGTTAGCTTCGGAGTTTCTCAACGTACGCGGTCATCATTCGCCGGACTTCGACGATCTGACGTTCGATTGCGTCGGCGGTTTCCGCGGAGAGCATTTTCAGATCGCGGGCCAACAGTGCGTAGTACTGCAATTCACTGGCTGACCCTTGCGCGATATCCATGAACCGCGCCAATTCGATCGCACCGCCGCGACCACAACCTTCAGCGAGATTGGCTGGAACAGAGACGGCTGCCCGGCGTGTCTGCGAAGTCAATCCGAACATCTCAGTACGCGGGAAGGCCTTCGTTTGCAGATAGACGTTCAGAACCATTTCATGAGCCTTGTGCCAGACTTGAAGCTTCTTGAAATCTCGCGTCGTGTGATCCATGTTGCCTCCTGGATGTACATCCGAACTTGCCCGTCTGATTCTGAAGCTAACGGCTAACGGCTAACGGCTTTCGGCTCCTCCCTCACGCAATTTTTCTTCCGCTGAGGCGATACACGTACGCAAGGATCTCCGCGACGGCCGAGTAAAACTGCGGCGGTACTTCCTGACCCGGCTCGACCTCCGCATAAAGCGCCCGCGCCAGGTCCTTGCGCTCCACCAGTGGAACGCCGTGGATCATCGCCAGTTGCCTGATGCGCATCGCCATGAAGTCGGCTCCCTTGGCGAGCACTTTGGGCGCCTTCATCGTTTTGCCGTCGTACTTCAGCGCGATGGCGAAGTGCGTCGGATTGGTGACGATGACGTCCGCCTTGGGCACCATCTGGTTCACGCGCTGCATCGCCAGTTGCCTTGCCACTCGGGCGCGGCGTTGCTTGACCAGCGGGTCGCCGTCCATGCGCTTCATTTCTTCCTTGATGTCCTGCTTGCTCATGCGCAGGTCCTTTTCGTGCTGCCAGCGCTGGAAGCCGTAGTCGAGCACGGCAAGGGTGAGCAGGAACACCGCCAGCTTCAGCGCCAGCGCGTACACCAGCGAGCAGGCGGCGACGAAAAGCTGCGCGGTTTCGAGCTGCGCGAGCAGCAGAATCTGCGGCAGATCATCGACCACCATCCACCCCGCGACGGCTGCGAGGATGCCGAGCTTGGCCAGGCTCATCATCAGCCGCATGCCCGCGCGGAAATCGAACAGGCGGGCGAATCCGGAGAGCGGGTTGATGCGCGACAGGTTGGGTGACAGGGGCTTGCTGGTGAGCACGAAACCCACTTGTCCCACGGAAGCCACGAGCACGACGGCGGTGATGGAAAGAATCAAAGGCGCGGCGCCGGCGACGGCGAGGCGCAGCAGGTAGGCGAAGCTGCTGGTGATATCGTCAGGCCGCGTGGGGTTGTCCGCCATGCCGGCGGTGAGCATGGTTTCGACGGTCAGCCGCATGCTGGTGAGCATCTGCAGGCCGAAGTGGTGAAGCAGAACGACGGCTGCCAACAGCGACAGCGACGCGGTGAGATCCGCGCTGCGGGCGACCTGTCCCTCTTCTCGCGCTTCCTGCTTGCGCCGAGGGGTCGCGGCTTCTGTTTTTTCTGAGTCGTCTTCGGCCATGGGAAACTTCGGGCGGGATGCACAGGTTGTCTGATCGTCGTTCAGCCGGGGAGCCGAGGTCCGCCGACGCTCCGCGCGGCTCGAGGTCCGGTGCTTGCGTTCGCCAGCGCGGGCCGCCGCCGAGCCTTTGGCCCGCGGCTAAACGGGGAAGCCGCGGCCGTGGCGCTTCTCGTTCATCCTGAAAAAAAACTGACGATCTGCCGCAGCGATTGCCTCATGTTTTCGGCACATACCGTCATGATGGTGGCGACGGAGACGACCATCAGCGCGCCGCCCGCCAGCAGGCGCAGCGGAAAGCCGATGCTCAGCACGTTGAACTGCGGCAGCGTTCGGGCGATGAACCCCATCGCGACGGATTCGAGGAACACAAGGCACAGCAGCGGCGCACTGATGCGCAGGCCGATGTCGAACATCGACGCGAGCAGGCCGAGGATGAGATTGATCACGGGGCCGTCGATCTTGAACCCGCCGAGCGGCACGGTGTCGAAACTGCCGACGAGAGCAGCGAGCATCATGCGATGACCATCGACAATGAGGAACGCCATCATGGCGATGATGAAGTAGAACTCACTGATGACGCCGCCCTGCTCGTCGAGTTCGGGGTTGAACAGGCCGCCGAGTCCGATGCCCATCTGCTGGTCGGCGACGTTGCCTGCGACCTGCAGTCCCATGACGGGCAGGCTTGAGCCGTAGCCGATGACGGTGCCGACCATCAGTTCCATCGCGACCTGCCATCCGACGAGCCAGAGCGAAACGCCGCCGGAGAGAATCGGCGCGATCATGGCAGCGGAGGGTCGATCCGGGTTGAGCAACATCGGATACAGGCAGAAGCTCATCGATGCCGCGAACAGAATCTTGATCCTCCCGGGAATCGCCTTGCTGCCGAGCACGGGCGCAATGACAAAGATGCCGGTGAGGCGGAAGAGCACCATCAACCAGGCGATCAAGTGCGGCAGGAATGACTCGAGCAGGACGGGCATGGGGAAGGGGGAAGGGGTTAGGGGTTAGGGTGTAGGGTTTAGGGTGTAGGGTGTAGGGTGTAGGGTGTAGGGTGTAGGGTTTAGGGT
>CAYRPN010000036.1:0-45868 GCA_964426135.1 uncultured Phycisphaeraceae bacterium
GCCCCTCCCTAAAAGGGAGGGGAGTTCGATCCCTGCAAATCGGGAAGTTGTTTCGCTCCGATTCCTTACGGGCAATCGCACCGACCGTGGCCGCCGGATCGCTGCGATCGATGCGGCAATGAAAAACCCCTTGAGCAGATCGGCTATCTGCTCAAGGGTGTGAATCGTTCGTTTGCGTTAAGCCGTCGCGGAAAGCCGGACGGCGGCACCAACGATGCAGGCGAAATCAGGGCTCACTCAGGCGCGGCTTCGGGACCGGCGGCCCGCCAGACCGCACACGGTGAGGCCGGAGAGCAGGATCAGCGACGAGGGCTCGGGGATGGTCGCCGGGAAGGACAGGTTCAGCGGCGTGTTGTTCACTCCGTCGCCGGCGAAATTCGTGGTGGCCAAGACCGTGCCAGGCTGCCCAAGCCCGTTGTCGCCGAGCAGTTCGATGACGAGGCTCTGCCAGCGAGTGGCACAGCAGCCATCCGCGCGAGGCCAGGCGCGGACAGTGGTCACGTCGAATGTGCCACCCAGGTCGAGGGTGTACCGGGCATTGACGCCGAGTCCATTGGCGGTCGACCAGACGGAGCCACCGCTTTCGAGGGCGTTATTCGGATTGGTGTTGGCGCCGCCGTGCTCCAGAGTCGACGTCGTCGTAGCCACATGGACGCCGATGGAGGTGATGTCGTTGGTGCTCGTCGCCTGGCCGCCGAAAGTGGCGCCGCCGAGGTTATTGGGCACGACTCCGACGGCGAACGCTTCCAGTTCACCCACGTGCAGTCGGGTGTCAACCAGATCGTTCTTGGTGATTCGAACAAATCGGGCGAGCGTGCTGTACGCGGCGTCCGGCACCGAGGCACATGCGAACAGCGCGCAAGCCAGGCTGGCCATCAGTTTCTTTGTCTTCATTACCAATGCTCCTTCGAAGGGTGGTGGCTCTCGACACAATCCCAAGAATATGGGATAGACCGCCAGAGTGTACCGTCCATTTCCCTCCGATGCAAGGATTTTTTTCCTGCGATGCGCCAGGGGTTGCCCCTTTTTCCGGGGCTTGCATTCCGGCCCCATCTCCCTCACCAGGGGACGGGAGAGGGCTGGGGTGAGGGTCGAGACGCACAAGTTTGCAATCGCCACCATCGCGTGACGGATGCCGGACCAGTCTGGTCGTCCCGACCCTCACCCGTCCTCGTCCCCCGGGGACTCGGCCAAGCCGAAAGGGCCAAGGGTAGAGGGATAGGAACTTCTTTGCGCCGCGCGCAGAAGTTGCAGGGTCAGAATCTAAACCCCCTTCCCCTCCGCCATCAACCGCTTGCCCTTGTTCAAACTCACCACCGCTGCGACGAAGAGCACCACAAAACTCGCCGCCACCCAGGTCCAGCCTTTGTTGCCGGGCACGGTGAACACCGCGATCACCAGCGGGCCGGCCGCCGGCGCCAGCAGGCGAAGATCGTTCGCTCGCCACGCCACCAGCGATAGAAACGCCAGCACAAACACGCTGCTGGTCATGGGGAAATCCAGGGGCTGCACGCGCCGCAGCGGCGGAGCGATGCTCAGGTGCGGGAAGAACAGGTCCACCACCGCAAACGCCATGACCGTCGCCGCCGCCAGGGCGAACTGGCGCGACAGGTGTCTGGGGAACGCGGCGTAGATGAGTTGGGTCAGCGCGGTCAGCACGAAGACGAACATCGCCGCGGGGCGGGCATCGCGCCCCTGGATCAGGTCGTATCCCATCGGACTGGTCGTGCAAGCCGCGGCGAAGGCGGTGGCGGCGACGATGCCGAGGTTGGCGCTGCGATTCGCGGCGGCGACCACCGCCAGAGCGGCGCTGAGCGCGAAGCCGGCGAGGTTCCAGTTGAGGCTGGCGAGTTTCGCGCCGAATGCGAGCTTGGGATCGATGCCGGCGAACAGCACCGATGCGGCGCAGTAAATGAGAGCGAAGGCCAGGAGCCCGTGATGCCGTCTCCGCCAGGCAACCAAACCCAGCACCACCGCGAAGACGGCAAAGAAGAAGGTGGGATCGAGAGCGGCCGCGCCCGTGTCGTCGTACTGGGGCGGCGCGGTGATGAAGAGTGCGGCCCCGGCCGTCACCACCAGCGGCATCAGTGCGATGGCGACATCGAGTCGTTGCGGCCGCGAGCCGAACGCCCGCATGAGTTCGATCAGCACGATCGCCACCACGCCGGTCGCCGGCGCCAGTTCCGCCAGCCACGCGGGCAGGTTGAACGCCCAGGTGAGCGCGTACTGGTGGACGAACGTGCCGACGAAAACGATGCCGGCGACGATCCAGCGCATGCCGTCGCTGCGCAGAAACGGCTGTCCCAGATCGCGGTTGCCGCCTTCGCCCGTCGGCACCGGGACCACCGCCCCCAGCAGCAGCGTCGATGACAGCAGCGCCACCCCAAGCCCGATGCGCCAAGGCAGCATGAGCTGGCGATGCGTCATCCCATGATGCAGCGCTTCACCCAGCAATACCGGCATGAGGAAGTTCCAAAGCAGCAGCAGCGACAGCGCGGCGAGCATGAAGGGATGAAATCGGCCGAGGATGAATCGGTGCAGCGAGAAGATCTTCGCCGCGGCGGTGGCGATGCCGGCCAGCGCGAAGTAACGGGTGGGCTCACGGAAATCCGGGGCGATCGTGTCGAGCGTGATGGTTGAGCCGACTAGAAAAATCGCGATCAGCAGCGTCAGTGCGATGGCGTCGTCGACGACATTTCGCCACAGCAGGATGAGCAGGGCGACGCCGAGGATGGCGATCTCGTAACCGTGCAGCGCGAGAATGCAGTGGAACTTGTCGAGCGTCTGGGCCAGGAACTGCCCGGGCGGTACGGATGCCGCGCCGGCCGCGGCGGCGGTGTCGTAGATGGGCAGAATGATCTTGGAAATGCCGATGAGGATGCACATCGCGCTGACGGCGTACAGCGCGTAGGGCGCCCAGATCCAGGCGGGGATCATCGGAGCAGGCGCGCTGGGAACCGGGACGTTGGCAGGCGCTGAGGCTGCCGGCTGCGGATCAGGCTGGTGAGTGGACATGGAGACCTCCATCGAAAAGGCCGCGCGCATCGAGTCGAGACGCGGCGCAATTGGGGATTCAGCAGGGGTTGGGCGCAACGCACAGGGCTGGGCGTCGCGCGCTTCGGCCACGGACTTCAGCAGGGTTGGCGCAGAGACAAACCAGAGAGGGAAGAGCTTGGAGCCGAAGGGACCGCCGGCTCGTGCGGCATTCTAGGCGAGGTGTTGCGGAAGTGAAGCGAACGCGCGGATGATCGCGCCATCATGTGGCAGACGCGCGCTCCCGCCGGTGCATGCACGTGCCGGCTGGCGCGGCCAGTCTGTCCGTCCACGGGCTTGTGGATCATTCCGGCTTCGCAGGCGTCTTGCTCAGGTAGATCGCGTCGATCTGTGCGCCGTCGTCGCGGCGGGCGCCGAGAATCTCAATCGAGTTGACGCCGACGGCAAGGTGAATCATGCCTTTCTCGGCTGCCGCTGCGGCGGGAGTGAACTGGCCGGCGGCGTTGCGCTCGCGCGGCAACTGCCGGGCGTCGAACTGCACCCATGTCCACTCCGGAATATCGCGAGGCAGCATCTGGCGCACCGGCTCGCCGGGGCCCCCGCGCTTGGTCGTGCTGACGGGAATGGTCGTCTTCTTGCCGGCCTCCACGCCGATGTACAGCAACTGGCTTTTCAAATCCGACCGCACCCGCACCCAGAGGAACGCATCGCTCGCCTCCGCGGCTTTGATGTGCATGATCAGTTGGCCGCGCTCCTCATTCTTCTTGGGATCGCGTTCGTCCGGCTCGAACACGAACTGTCCGCCGCCGGCGCCGCGCCCGCGCACGATCTGCATCGGCTTGGCGATCACCTGCGCCCGCTCCGCTTCCACACGCAGCGGCTTGCCGGTGAAGGTGTACATCGATTCCGCGTCCCGGGTCGCGGCAGGATCGGCGGCAAGTTCTTTGATCGCTGCCTGCACCCGCTTGATCGAGATCTCGGCCTGAAGCCGGGACAGGTTCTGCTCCGACTGCTTGTCGAGGTACGCCTGCAGATGGTCCTGCGAATGCTGGTACAGCCCGCGGCGAACCGCCAGCGGGCTGCGCTTGGCCAGGCTTTCGTACCAGAGGCCCAGCGACAGTTGATCCGCCGGCGCCAGTTCGGCCGATTCCTTCGTCGCCAGGGTGATGTGCTTCTTCAGTTCCTCGTCGGCGAGCATGTCCAGGTACTGCGCCGCCAGGCTGGGCTTGTTCTGCTCGGTGATCAGCAGCATCACCAGATCGTTGGCGGCGCCCTTGTCCGTGCGATCGCGAAGGATGCGCTCCTGCAGCGCGGCGATTTCCTTCTCCACCCGCTGACGATGGCTCATCGCCAGGATGCGCGAACGCAGACCAGACTCGGTCGGCGACTTGATGCGGGCGGCGATCGGCAGCGCTCTGGTCAGGTGCAAGAGGGCGGCGTTGTAATCGCTGTTGGCGGCGGCGTCGTCGGCGAGCTCCACCAGCTTTTCCAGCAGCGGCTGCCCCGCCTTGGCCAGTTCATCCGCTTTCATCGCACGCTGGAAATCGCGCTGCAGCAGCGCGAGGATTTTCTGGTTGGCGCTCTCCCGACGCTCCGGCAGTTTCTCCGCCAGCGCTTCCATCGCCTCGATCGCCGCGGCGGTGCCCGCCGGAAACCGCGAGGCCAGGTCGTAGCAGCGCTCGAACATCACCGCCATCACCGCGGGCTGATCGGCCACGGTGCTCGCCGCCTTGGTCAGGCGACGCGCCAGATCGATGTCGTCGGCGCTGTCGGCCGTCGCCTGCACGCGGCGGATTTCTTCGCCGAAGAGTTGATCGAACTGCTTGGACGCGTCGTCCGCCTGCGCCGCCAGCAGCGGCGCCGCAAGCAGCAGGTTGGCAGTGAGCGTGGCAAACAGCTTCATGGGATCTCCCAGGTCAAGCGCGGATGGCCCGCGCGGAATATCGATTCAAGAAGGAGGCGCCCGGCAAGGCGCGCGGGAAAGCATTCGCTCATGATTGATCGGCCGACAATGGGAGTAACGTTCGGACCGCCGGTGGGATTGCAGGCACGAAAAACAGTTCGGCCCGCCCCGCCTCACGATGCGGCCCGCCGCGGCCGATGCCGGTTCAGCACGAGAAGCGTGCATAACCCCGCGCCGATGTAGACGATCGCATAGGAAAAGTCGTGGCTGGTCGAAACGAGATCCCAGATTCCACCTTGTCCGTTCGTGCCGCTGAACATCGCACGGACACTTTGGTAGCCGAGGATCACGCCTTGCGTCAGGACTGCTAGGTTCGCCACGGCGTCGATAGCGGCAAGCAGTCCCGCGCTCCTGCGAAACAGGATCGCCAGCAGGTTGAACGCGCCGACGCCCGCGCCGATCAGCGCCCAGCGCCACTCCACCTTGAAGTACTGAAACACGCCGGTGGCGATCAGCAGCAGATTCAGTGCGTAGGTGATGCGAAGGAACACGCGGGCATCTTACGGCAGACGTGTTCGTCATTTAGCCGGCGGGCTTGCCCGCCGCGGGCGGACGAACTCCTTTCGCGCCGTTCGCGCGGCACGTCGCTCATACGTTCGCCGGGAGTTCCGCTCGCTGACGCTTCGCGGCTCGGACAACTTCGGCGGCAAGGTTGGCGTCAATTGCAAGGTGGCACACAAGTTCGCGGCGGGCAAGCCCGCCGGCTAAATGAGCAACATTCGGGCAAGCCCGCCGCGGGCGGACGAACTTTTTTCGCGCCGTTCGCGCGGCTCGTCGCTCGTACGTTCGCCGAGAGGTCCGCTCGCTGTCGCTTCGCGGCTCGGACAGCATCGGCGGCAATGTTGACTTCATTTGCAAGGCGCCGCACAAGTCCGCGGCGGGCAAGCCCGCCGGCTAAATGAGCAACATTCGGGCAAGCCCGCCGACTGAATGGGTAACATGCGGCCATGCGCATGGATGCCCGCCGAACGAGAACGCGACATCAGCCGGACGCGAGCCAGTTGAGTCTTTTTGACGAGGCCGGCGAGGAGGCTGGCACGCGGATGTCACCGGTCGTCGACAAGCCGGCTGCACTTTTCGTGCCGGAGGAATCCGCTGGATCGGCGGACGCGGTGGTGGTTGAGAAAGCTTTGGTGTCCGTGCCGCAGCCGCTGCAGCGGGTTCGCCGATGGCTGCAGGAGCGGGCGATTCAGCGAGGTTGCGAAGCGGCTGTGGCAGGCGATGCGGAACTCAACGATCCGGTCGCGCTCGCGCCGCATTCGCCCGACGCCGATGCGATTCCCGGCAGCACAGCTCGTGCGCAGCTCGCCGCCTGCGTGCTTGGCTCCGGCTCCGGCGGCAACAGCACCGTCATCCGCTGCAACGGACAGTCGCTGCTGATCGATGCGGGTTTCGGCCCGCGCACCACGGCCGAGCGTCTCGCGCAGGTCGGCGTGCAACTGGCTGACCTCCGCGCCATCTGCCTGACGCACCTGGATCAGGATCACTTCCGCCCGAGCTGGATTCGCACCATCGTGGGCCTTGGTATTCGCGTCTATCTGCATCGCTGGCACGTGTCGTATCTGAATCAGTACAGCGACGCCGATGAACTTCGCCGAGCCGACCTGCTGCGCGTTTTCGACGGGCAGGCGTTTGAACCCATCGAAGGTTTACGCGTCACCACCGTGCCGCTGCCGCACGACGACAAGGGCACGAGCGCGTTTCATCTCGAGGCAATTGCTCCGACCCCCTCTCCCCGCTCGGGGGGAGAGGGTTGGGGTGAGGGGGTGCCTTGTTCGCCTGATGACGCCGAGTCACACTTGCATGCGCCGCCGCACTCTTCTTCGACCGACCCCCTCACCCCACCCTCTCCCCCGGCGGACCGGGGGCGAGGGAGTCGGAAACCTGCGCCCATTGATCGAGCGTCGGGCAGCCCCCGCATCGGCTACGCCACCGACCTGGGCCACGTGCCCGACGCCCTGATCGATCTCTTCGCCGGCGTCGATCTGCTCATGCTCGAAAGCAACTACGACCCGCACCTGCAGCTCACCAGCTCGCGCCCCGCGTTCCTTAAGGCCCGCGTCATGGGCGACCACGGCCACCTGTCCAATGAACAAGCGCTCGACGCCTGCCGGCGAATCGCGGCGAAAAGTCCGCGCGGCAACCCGCAGAAGATCGTGCTGCTGCACCGCAGCCAGCAGTGCAACACGCACGAACTGGTGCGGCAGACCTTCGCGAGTGAGCCGATGTTCGCCAAGTGCTTCACCGTGGCGCAGCAGCGCAGGCACACGCCGTGGTTCGCGGTGAGGCCGCTCGACGCCATAATGCGGGAGCAGTTGACGATGAGGCTATGATTGAACACTGACTGACTAACCAAGGAGTCTCACACATGGGCGCCACGCAAGTCACAGTCAACGTGCGGAACACGGCCGATCTGTCGCGCGAGTGGTCCGGCCTGTTTCTCGTCGATACGGGCACAATCGACTGCATGGCGCCAGCCAAACACCTGCGTGAGATCGGCATCAAGCCCACAAGTCGGCGCAAGTACGAGTTGGCTGACGGTTCCAACATCGAGTTCGAGGTCGGGGGTGCGCAGCTCGAGTTCATGGGCGATATCGTCACGCTGCCAGTGATCTTCGGCCCCGACCACGCCGAGCCGATCCTCGGCGTCCTCGCGCTGGAGTCAGTCGGTATTGAAGTCGATCCGCGCAATCAACGACTCAAACGCCTGCCCTCGGTGCGGCTGAAACTCATGCGACCGCGCGAATGACCCGCGTGCCGCCTTACGCACGGCACCGCGCTTATACTGCGCGCATGACCCACACTATCGTCCTCATCCCCGGCGACGGCATCGGCCCCGAAGTGACCAATGCCGTCAAACGCATCCTTGCCGCGGCGAACGCGCCGATCGCGTGGGAGGAACATCTCGCCGGTCTTGCGGCGCTGGAGAAGGGCCTCGATGTGCTGCCGCAGGCGACACTCGATGCGGTGAGCAAACACAAGAT
This sequence comes from uncultured Phycisphaeraceae bacterium, assembly GCA_964426135.1. Classification (GTDB taxonomy): domain Bacteria; phylum Planctomycetota; class Phycisphaerae; order Phycisphaerales; family Phycisphaeraceae; genus CAYRPN01. The sequence goes on from CAYRPN010000036.1 coordinate 7,942, forward strand.
CGCGCTGAAAGGCCCGTGCACCACGCCGGTGGGCAAGGGGTTCAAGTCGATCAACGTGCAGTTGCGAAAGACGCTGAATCTCTACGCCGCGGTGCGCCCGGTGCGCAGCCTCGAAGGCGTGCCCACGCGGTACACCGGTGTCGATCTGGTCATCGTCCGCGAGAACACCGAGGGCCTGTACAGCGGCATCGAAAACGAAGTCGCCCCCGGCGTGGTCACGAGCTTGAAAGTGGCCACCGAAGTCGCCTGCATGCGCATCGCGCGCTACGCCTTCCGTTACGCCAAATCGCGCGGGCGAAAAAAAGTCACGGTGTTCCACAAGGCGAACATCATGAAGCTCACCGACGGGCTTTTCATCCGCTGCGCCAAAAAAGTGCACGACGAGGAGTTTCCGCAGGCCCAGTACGAGGAACTCATCATCGACGCCGGCTGCATGCGCATCGTGCAGGACCCGACGCGCTTCGACGTGCTGCTGATGGAGAATCTCTACGGCGACCTGGTGAGCGATCTGTGTGCCGGCCTCGTCGGCGGGCTGGGCGTCGCGCCCGGCGCTAACATCGGCGACGACGCGGCGGTCTTTGAGGCGGTGCACGGCTCAGCGCCCGACATCGCCGGCAAAGGCATCGCCAATCCCATGTCGCTCCTGATGAGCGCGGTGCAGATGCTCAACCATCTGGCGGATTTGCGCAGCGACCCCGCCTGCCGCGCCGCCGCCGAGCGAGTGAAAAATGCTTACAACAAGTCGCTGGCGGATGGCCAGAAGACCGGCGACCTGGGCGGCAAACTCTGCACGGAGGCGTTTGCGGATGCGGTGATCGCGCGGTTGTGAACCGAAAGACGCTCTGCTTCAAGACACCGGCCGATACTGATCGCCACGCGGAGCAACCACTTCGTAACCGCTCCCACCCTCATCTCAATCCTTGCGACAGGCGGGCATCGACCGATTGCGGTAGCCTGCTCCTGTTCCACGCGGGTTCAATCCGCGGCAAACACGCGACAACCCTGGAGCTTTCCATGAAGACGAAATTCGCAACGACGCTCATGCTTACCGCGCTTCTGGCATGCGCCCCGGCGTTCGCCGCCGAGGCGAAAAAGAAAATCGCCATGGTCGCCGGCCGCGCCAGCCACGGCTCGGGCCAGCACGAGTTCAACGGCGGGTGCAGGCTCCTCGCCGACGCCCTCAACGCCAGCGGCCTGCCCGTCGAAGTGGCTGTGCATTACAACGGCTGGCCCAAGGACAACGCGTTCTTCGACGGCGCCAGCGCCATCATCATCTACTCCGACGGCGGCGGCGGGCATCCCGTGTTGCCGCAGCTGAAATATGTGGACGAACTGATGAAGAAGGGCGTGGGTCTCGGCTGCATGCACTATGCCGTCGAAGTGCCCAAGGGCCAGGCGGGCAACTATTTTCTCGAATGGATCGGCGGATACTTCGAAACCCACTGGTCCGTCAACCCGCACTGGGACGCCAGCTTTGAAAAGTTTCCGGAGCATGCCGTGACCCGCGGCGTCAAGCCGTTCAAGGTCAACGACGAGTGGTACTACCACATGCGCTTCAAGCAGAACCTGGCGCCGGGCAGCGGCGTCACGCCGATCCTTTCCGCGATGCCGCCGGCTTCGACGCTCAATCGCGGCGACGGCCCGCACTCGAACAACCCCGACGTGCGCAAGGCGGTGCTCGAACGCAAGGAGCCACAGCATCTGCTCTGGCTGCACGAGCGCTCCACGACCGCCGGCAGCACCGCCGGCCGCGGCTTCGGTTTCACCGGCGGACACGTCCACTGGAACTGGGGCGACGACAACTACCGCAAGCTCATCCTCAACAGCATCGCCTGGATCGCCGGCGTCGAAGTGCCCAAGGACGGCATCGCCAGCAAGCCGCTGTCGCGTCAGGACCTCGTCGCGGTCATGGATGTGAAGGACGGGCCGAAGCCTTCGACCGGCACATCCGCCGCGACTGCCGCCATCAAGCCCGCCGATCTGAAGTCCGCCGCGTTCGCCAGCCCCGTCGTTTCGCTGGAGACCAAGGGCCTGAGCGTGAACGTCGATGCCGACATCACCGGCGCCAAAGAGCTTTACCTCGTCATCACCGACGCGGGCGACGGCTTCGGCTGCGACTGGGCCGACTGGGCTGAGCCGCGACTCGTCGATTCCGCCGGCAAGGAAACGAAACTCACTGAGCTGAAATGGAAAAGCGCCAGCAGCGACTGGGGCAACGTCCAGATCAGCAAGAACGCCGGGGGCGGTGCGATGAAGATCGACGGCAAACCCGTCGAGTTCGGCCTTGGCGCCCACGCCAACTCCGTCATCGCCTACGACATCCCGACCGGCTCAAACTTCGTCCGATTCAAGGCGCGCGGCGGCCTCGACAACGGCGGCACCGACCAGGGTTGCGGCTGCACCGCGCAGTTCGCCGTCTTCACCAGCCAGCAGAACTTCAACGCCGGCATGGCGGTGCTCGCCGCCGCGGCACAGGACCAGCCCAAGCCCAAGCCCACCAGCAAGCCCGGCGGCAAGAGCCCCGAGGAAACGCTCGCCGGCCTCGATGTGCATGAAGCGCTGCAGGTCGAGATCTTCGCCGCTGAGCCGAACGTGCTCAATCCCACCAACATCGACATCGATCACAAGGGTCGCATCTGGGTGGCCGAGGCGGTGAACTACCGCGGCCGCAAAGGCAGCCGACCCGAAGGCGACCGCATCGTGATCCTCGAAGACAAGGACGGCGACGGCAAAGCCGAAGACGCCAAGACCTTCTACCAGGACAAGGATTTTCTCTCGCCGCACGGCGTCACCGTCTTCGCTCAGCCCGATGGCAAGAACACCCGCGTCGTCGTTTCCGTCGGCGACAAGATCATCGTCCTGATCGACAAGGACGGCGACGACAAGGCGGATGACAAGACCGTGCTCTTCACCGGCATCTCCGGCACGCAGCACGACCACGGCATCCATCAGGTCATGATGGGGCCCGACGGCAAGATGTATTTCAACTTCGGCAACAGCGGCAACCAGATCAAGGACAAGGACGGCAAGCCGATCGTGGACAAGGCCGGCTTCGAGGTGAAAACCCACGGCAAACCCTACCGCCAGGGCATGGTCTTCCGCTGCAACATGGACGGCAGCGATTTCGAAACCCTTGGCTGGAACTTCCGCAACAACTGGATGAACACCGTCGATTCCTTCGGCACCATCTGGCAAAGCGACAACGACGACGACGGCAACAAAGGCGTCCGCATCAACTACGTCATGGAGTTCGGCAACTTCGGCTACACCCACGAGATCACCGGCGCAGGCTGGGGCGACAACTGGAAAAAAGCCCAGGCCAAGGGCGCCAAGGACGACACCAAGGTGCTCTACGAATGGCACCAGCACGACCCGGGCGTGATCCCGAATCTGCTGCACACCGGTGCGGGATCGCCCACGGGCATCTGCGTCTACGAAGCCGGGCTGCTGCCGGAGATTTTCCGCGGGCAGGTCATTCACTGCGACGCGGGCCCCAATGTGGTCCGTGCGTACCCGGTGAAGAAGAGCGGCGCCGGCTACACCGCCGAGACGGTTAACGTCGTCGTCGGCACGCGCGACAAGTGGTTCCGCCCCAGCGATGTGAAGGTCGCCCCCGACGGTTCGCTCATCATCGCGGACTGGTACGACCCGGGCGTCGGCGGTCACGCGGCCGGCGACGTGGATAAGGGCCGGCTCTTCCGCGTCACGCCCAAGGGGCACAAGGGCTACAAGGTTCCCGCCTACAAGTTCGACACGGCTGACAACTGCGTCGCCGCGCTGTACAGCCCCACGCCTTCGGTGCGCTCCATCGCGTGGACGCAGCTGAACAGCATGGGCGACAAGGCGGAGGCGGCGCTGAAGAAAGTGTGGGACGATAAGGACGCCCACGCCCGCAAGCGGGCCCGCGCGCTCTGGCTGCTGGGCAAGATCGAAGGCAAGGGCCAGAGCTACGTCGATGCCGCCATCGCCGACAAGGACGCGGACATTCGCGTCACGGGCCTGCGCCTGGCGCGGCAACTGCCCAGCGTGGACGTGCTGGCGGTGGTGAAGAAGCTGGCGGGCGACGCGGCGCCGGAAGTTCGCCGCGAGTGCGCCATCGCCATTCGCCACACCAAGACGGACGCCGCCGCCGCGCTGTGGGCTGAGCTTGCCGCGCAGCACGACGGCAAGGATCGCTGGCAACTCGAAGCGCTGGGCCTGGCCAGCGACCTGAACGCGGATGCGTGCCTGGCCGCGTACCTCGCCAAGGCCAAGCCCGACGCCGCCGGTTACAACGACATCGTCTGGCGCACCCGTAGCAAGGCCGCGCTGCCGCTGCTCGTGAAACTCATCAAGGACAGCAAGACAAGCGCCGACAACAAGGCGAAGTACGTCAAGGCGTTCGACTTCCATCCCAAGAGCAAGGAAAAAGACGCCGCCCTGGCGGAACTGCTGGCGGAGTGATCCCTCGGCCGTTTAGCGGTCGGGCCGAGTCCGCCCGGGGGACGAGGCCCACCCGCGTGCGCACCTTGCAGGTCCAAACAACCCACCACCGCCGGCCGTAAAATCAACGGTCGGCGGTTTTTGTTTAGCCGCGGGGCTTTACCCCGCGCGATCCCTGCCCCCATCCACCATCCGCATTCAACGGAGTCCGTGATGTTCGACCCGATCCATCCGCCGCGACCGACGACACACGCGGGGCAAGGCCCCGCGGCTAAACGGGCGTTGGCCTACATGGCGCTCGCCGTTGTCGGCTGCCTCTGCTGCTCCCTCCATGCCGCCGACCAACCCGCCCCGGCCCCCGCGCCCGCCGTCTCCGACGAGCAGCGCGCCAAGGACGATCTCTTCATCGAGACTCTCTCCCGCCTCGAAGGCGTCGACCTCAACGCCAACGAAAAACTCAAGGCCAGGCTCCTCGCGGTGCTCGGCCGCAACAAAGGCACGTCCGCGTATGTGGAGATGGCGGCACGATTCAACCTGCGCGACCTGAGCGATGAACTGGTGACGCTCGCCGTGGAGAAACCCACCGACAGCGCCGGCGTCGCCGCCGCCAAGCAGCTCATCAAGTGGGACGAAATCGCCCGGCTCAAAAAAGTCGTTGACACCGGCGCGCTCCCCGGCGACAACGCCGCCTCCATCGCGCCCGACAGTCCAGCCGCGATCGCCGCCGCCTCGGCCGCGCTCACGGCACTGGGCTACACGAGCGACGCCCGCGCCTGGCCGGTGATCGAAACGGTGATCGCCGACGCCAAGCGCGCTAAGCCCGTGCGCACCGCCGCGATCGCCGCGATGGGCCTGGGCCGGGCGGGTGAGAAGCGCTTGCTCGAACTCGCCAAGGCGGGCGGGCTTTCGGACGATCTGCACTTCGCCGCGGGGAATGTGCTGCTCGCCTCGACCGATCCGACGATCCAGGCGGAGGCGGGCAAGCATCTGAAGCTGCCGCCCAGCGTCAACAGCAAGCCGCTGCCGCCGATCGCCCAGCTCGCCCAGCGCACCGGCGACGCAAGCAACGGCCCGCGCGTGTTCAAGAAAATCAACTGCATCCAGTGCCACCGTGTCGCCCCCGCCGGCGGCGACGCCTTCGGCGCTGACTTCGGCCCTGCCCTCTCCGAGATCGGCAGCAAGCTGCCCAAGGACGCACTCTACACCGCCATCCTCGACCCCTCGGCCGGCATCGAACACAACTACGAAGGCGCCCGCATCGAAACCGACGACGGCGAAGACATCGTCGGCATCATCACCAGCGAAACCGCCGACCTGCTGACGCTAAAACTCCCCGGCGGCGTGCAGCGCAAGTATGCGAAGACTTCAATCCTTTCTCGCGACAAGATCAAGAGCTCGCTCATGCCGCAGGGCCTGCAACTGGCGATGACGGAGCAGGAGTTGGTTGATCTCGTCGAGTGGCTGGCGGCGTTGAAAAAGAAATGACGGTTAGCGGAAACGCCGCAGGCGTCTGGACGGTGAACCATGTGCTGCCGATTCAGCGCAGACGCGAATCGACACGTCGAGCGGGATCATGCCGCAGAGGAATTGCGCTGCGGAAGTCCAGCCTGCAATTGTGGCCTCGTTCTCGTCCGTCCAGACGCCTGCGGCGTTTCCGCTAAACGATTCTACTGACGCCGCGCGTTCTCACGGCTGCCCCACCGGCTCACCCCTGGCCGCCATCGTCGTTGCCGCCACCTTCTTCGCATCCACGGTCTTGATGCGGTTGATCGCGGAGAGATACGCGCGGGCCGCCGCTTCGATGACGTCGGTGGACAGGCCGCGGCCGCGCACCTTGCGGTCGCTGTGGCGAATCTCCACGCTGGCTTCGCCCTGGGCGTCTTTGCCGCTGGTGATGGAGCGCATGTCGAAGTCGATCAGTTCCACGGTGACGCCGGTGATGCGCTGGATCGCCGAGTAAACCGCGTCGATCGGGCCGTCGCCGGTGGATGCGTCCATTTTTTCCACGCCGCTCGAATCGCGCAGCACCACGGTGGCGGTGGGGATCGTGCCCGTGCCGGCCGTCACCTGGAATCGCACGAGTTCCCACAGTTGCCGTTCCTGGGCGAACTGGGCGTCGAGCAGCGCTTCGATGTCCTCGTCGTAGACATTTTTCTTCTTGTCCGCCAGCACCTTGAACGCGTCGAACGCCTTCTCCAGCGTGGCGTCATCGACCGCATAGCCCAGCGTGCCGACGCGTTCTCGAAACGCATGCCGGCCCGAGTGCTTGCCCAGCACCAGCTTGCTTTCGGGCAGGCCCACCTCGCGCGGGTCCATGATCTCGTAGGTATGCCGGCTCTTGAGCATGCCGTCCTGATGGATGCCCGCTTCGTGGGCAAAGGCGTTTTCGCCGATGATGGCTTTATTGCGCTGCACGAACAGGCCTGTCATGGACGAGACCATGCGCGAGGCGGGGTAGAGCTTCTTGCTGTTGATGTTGGTGGTGAACTGCTTGTAGTAGTCCTGGCGCGTTTTCAGCGTCATGACGATTTCTTCCAGCGAGGCGTTGCCCGCGCGCTCGCCGATGCCGTTGATCGTGCATTCGATCTGCCTCGCGCCGTTCTGCATCGCCGCCAGGCTGTTGGCGACCGCCAGGCCCAGGTCGTTGTGGCAGTGGGCGGAGAGATAAATGCCGTCGCGGTCGATCCGTGGCAGCTTCTCGCGCAGATGCTTGAAGATGTAGCCGTATTGCTCGGGCACCGCGTAGCCCACGGTGTCGGGCACGTTGATCGTCGTGGCGCCCGCTTCGATCGCGGCCGCGGTGATATCGACAAGCACTTCCAGTTCCGTGCGCGAGCCATCCTCCGGCGAGAACTCCACGTTGTCGGTGTATTGACGGGCCTGCTTCACGCTTTCCACGCTGATGCGGATGATCTCGTCGATGGCTTTTTTCAGCTTGTGCTCGCGGTGGATTTTGCTGGTGGCGCAGAAGACGTGGATGCGGGTGTGCTTGCCGCCCTTGAGCGCTTCGCCGGCACGGTCGATGTCGCGCGGCACGCACCGCGCCAGACCGCAGACCACCGCCTGCTGACACTCCTGCGAAATCGCATGCACGGAATCGAAGTCGCCCTGGCTGGTGATGGGAAAGCCCGCTTCGATCACATCGACGCCCATGGCTTCGAGGTGGCGGGCGATCTCGATTTTTTCCTGAAGATTCAGCGTGGCGCCGGGCGATTGCTCGCCGTCGCGCAGCGTGGTGTCGAAGATGCGGATGGGCGTGGTGGCGGTGTGAGGCATGGCGAGTCCTTGTCAGAAATCCAATGACGAATGTCGAATGTCGAGTGTCCGAATGTCGATTGTCCGAATGTCTAATGAATGACGAATGACCAATGTCGAATGACGAATGCCAAGGCACCGTGACTTTTTCCGTCATTTGTCATTTGTCATTTGTGATTCGTCATTGGTCATTCATTCGACATTTCGACATTTCGTCATTCGACATTCGTCATTCGTCATTTCCTCTCTCAGTGTACGTGTTGGGCGAAAGCGCAACAAAAAACCCTGTCGCGGAGAGCCGGACAGGGTGGGATCGTTCGTATGGACGTTCGATCGCGACCTATCCGGCGCGCGGGGTAAGCAGGAGGCTAAGCCCAAGGAGCAGGCCGGATTGGCTGGGAATCGAACGCATGTGCAGGCAGGTTAGCTCGCGCGGGTGGTCAAGTCAATTTCTTGAAAGCGGTCAGCCCGGGCGGTTTCCCGCCCAGGCACCGCATCGTCTCGCCTATCATCGGATAATCTCAGTTGCCGGTTTCGCATGCGACCATCACCGTGACGCCGCCACAACTCCAATCCGCCGCCAGAGAGGTTTCGCCACGTGCCGTCGCGCGCTCGGCGGGCAGCGGCCCGGCCACCGATCCGCTTGCCCCATCGCCTGACATCGGCACGCCCCGCATCGCATCGCGCACGGGCAAGGACGTCATCGTTCGAGTCACCAACCTGCACAAATCCTTCGGCCCCCTCCGCGTGCTCGCCGGCATGAGCCTCGATTTCCTGCGCGGGCAGACCACCGTCGTCCTCGGGCCCAGCGGCACCGGCAAGAGCGTGCTGCTCAAGCACATCGTCGGCCTGCTCAAGCCCGACAAGGGCGAGGTCTACTTCGACAATCAGCGCATCGATCAACTGGGTGAGCACGATCTCGTCGAAGTGCGAAAGAAGATGGGCTTTCTCTTTCAGATGGGCGCCCTGTTCGATTCGCACAACGTGCTGGACAACATCTGCTTCCCGCTGCGCGAACACACCAAATCATCCCGCAGCGAGCGCGAGGCCCGCGGCTCCACCGTGCTGAAAATGGTCGGCCTGCCCGGCGTCGAAAAGAAGATGCCGGCGGATCTCTCCGGCGGGCAGCGCAAGCGCGTGGCGCTGGCCCGCGCGATCGTGCTGCAGCCGGAGCTGATTCTTTATGATGAGCCGACGACCGGCCTCGACCCGATCACCAGCGACGTGATCAACGAACTCATCAAGAGCCTGGCGGAAACGCTGGGCATCACCAGCATTGCCGTGACGCACGACATGGTCAGCGCCCGCAAGATCGGCGACCGCATGGTGCTGCTGCACCAGGGCCAAGTCGTCGCCGACGCGGAAACCGAGGCGTTTCTGCAACTGAAGGACGATCGTGTGCAACGCTTCGTGCAGGGCAAGGCGGATGAGGAGGATTTGCGGGCGATCAGGGAGGGTTTAGGGTGTAGGGTTTAGATTCTGACACCGTCACTTCTGCGCACAGGGCACAGAAGTTCTTATCCCTCTACCCTTGGCCCTTCCGGCTTGGCCGGCTTAGGGTGAAGGGTGTGGAACGAAGCAAACTGCCCGGTTCCGACTCAAAGACCCCAGACCTCAGCCCCCGACCTCGGGCCCTTCACCCTAAACCCTAAACCCTACACCCTACACCCTAAACCCTAAACCCTACACCCTAAACCCTAAACCCTTCCCCCATGACCGACAAACTCCGCCACGTCGTCGTCGGCCTGACCGCCATCTGCGGCCTCGCGGGCATGGCTGCGCTGCTCATGCTCTTCGGCTACGTGCCTGACTTTCTGGAGAAGGGCTACAGGATCAACGTGGACATGCTCGACGCCGGCGGCCTGACCGCGGGCAGCCGGGTCAAGCTCAACGGCATCGACGTGGGCCGGGTCACCACGGTCGAACTGAAGCCGAAGGTCAGCGACGGCGTCACCGCCACCATCCTGATCCGCAACGAGTTCGACATTCCGCGCGGCGTCAAGGCGTCCATCAGCCAGAGCCTGATCGGCGGCAGCCCGGCGGTTATTCTCGACGCCACGCATCTCGCCAGCGCCGAAGTTCCGCCTCTCAAACGCGACGGCAGCGAATCCATCGCCGGCAGCAGTTCCAGCCTCACCGGCCAGCTCGCCTCGCAGATGCAGGCGGCGCTCGAAGGACCGAAGCAGGATCTGAAGCAACTGGTCACCGACTTCAACAAGCTCGCCGAAGCCTGGACCGACGTCGGCAGGAACGTGCGCGACCTGACCACCCCGCGCACGCCCGCCGAGGTGGATGAAGCCAGCGGCAAGATGGCGAACATCACCACCGTGCTGGCCCGCGCCGACGCCCGGCTCGCCGAGATGAAGCTGGCGCTCGACGGCATCAACGCCTGGGTCAACGACGCCAAGCTGCGCGAAGATGTGAAGCTCGCCGTCGCCAACGTCCGCGACACCAGCGCTTCGATCAAGGACGCCGCCGCCAATATCAAGGACGTGTCCGCCGACGCGAAACAGTTCACCGGCCGGCTCAACACCAGCCTCGACAAGGTCGACAGCCTCGTGGACTCGGCCCGCACCGATGTCGATCAGCTCACCAAGCGCTACGTCGCCGTGGCGGACGACCTGAGCAAGGCGATTCAGGCGGCGAAGATGACCATGGACCAGGCCCGCGATGGCGACGGCACCGTCGGCAAGCTCATCAAGGACCCGGCCCTCTACAACAACCTCAACGATTCCGTGAAGCGCCTCGACAGCGCCCTGATCGATATGAAGCTGCTGATTCAGAAGTGGGAGAAGGAAGGGATTATCAAGTTCTGATCTTGAACGCGGAATGCGAAAGACGAATGTCTAATGTCTAATGTCGAATGATCGAATGTCTAATGAATGACGAATGCTTCAATGTCGAATGCCAAATGACGGAGACCGAACCGACGGAACAGTTTCCGACATTTGTCATTTGTGCTTTGTCATTCGTCATTCATTAGACATTCGATCATTCGACATTCGACATTAGACATTCGTCATTCTGATTCCATCCACCTCCACGCCCATTTCGTACCATACCGTCATGTCCGCACTCAACGCCCAACTCGCGCTGCAGTTCGCTCAGATGGCCGACGTGCTGGAGATTCTCGACGGCGATCGCTTCCGCATCAATGCGTTCCGCAAGATCGAACGCGTCATTGGCGAACTGGGCGAAGACCTGGCCGGCATCGGGCCGGACGCGAAGAAGCTCACCGCGATCGAAGGCATCGGCAAGAGCTCAGCCGACCGCATCGTCGAGTTCATGCAGACCGGCCGAATGAAAGACCATGACGAACTCATGGCCAAGATTCCGCCGAAGCTGCTGGAACTGCGAGAAATCTCCGGCCTGGGGCCCAAGACCATCGCACTGCTCTGGAAGGAAGCCGGCATCACCAGCAAGGCGGAACTGGCGGAGAAGCTGAAGGGCGACGAACTGGCGAGCCTGCCGGGCATGGGCGCGAAGAAACTGGAGAACCTGCGCAAGTCGATCGCCTTCGCGCAGGCTGCCGGAGGCAGGGCGCGTATTGGACAGGCGATGCCCATGGCGCGGTGGTTCATCGACAAGCTGCAAGGCCTCAAGCAGGTGAAGCAGTGCTCCTTCGCCGGCAGCCTGCGCCGCGGCAAGGAAACCATCGGCGATGTGGACATCCTCGTCGCTGCTGATGTGAAGGACGCAGCCGCGATCAGCGCTTTTTTCATCCAGCTCGAACCGGTGACGCAGGTGCTGGCGCACGGCGAAACGAAATCCTCCGTGCGCACGCAGGGCAATTTGCAGGTGGACTTGCGCGTGGTGCCGCCGGAGAGCTACGGCGCGGCGCTGATGTATTTCACGGGATCGAAGGAGCACAACATCCGCATGCGCGAGCGGGCCATCAAGCAGGGCGCGACGCTCAACGAGTACGGCCTGTTCAAGGCGGACGGCAAGACCTTGATCGCCGCCGCCACGGAGGATGAGGTGTACAAAGCGCTGGGGCTGCCTTTCATTCCGCCGCCGCTGCGCGAGGATCGCGGCGAGATCGCGCTGGCGGAGAAGGGCAAGTTGCCGAGGATCATCGAATTGTCCGACATCCAAGCGGAACTGCACGCCCACACCACGGCGAGCGACGGCACGTGGTCCATCCGCCAGCTTGCCGAGGCGGCGGCTTCGCGCGGGTTCCACACCGTCGCCGTGACCGATCACTCCAAGGGCCAGGTGCAGGCGCGCGGCCTCGACGAGAAGCGGCTGGAGAAGCACATCAAGGACATCCGCAAAGTCGCCGCGGAAATGAAGGATGAAATCACGATTCTGGCCGGCAGCGAGGTGGACATTTTGAAGGACGGCGACCTGGATTACGCCGATGACCTGCTCGCCCAGCTCGACATCGTCGTCGCCAGTCCACACGCCGCGCTGACGCAGGAACCGGACAAGGCGACGGCTCGGTTCCTCAAGGCGATCGAGAATCCGTATGTCACGATTCTCGGCCACCCGACGGGCAGGCTCATCGGCAAGCGCGAGGGTCTGAGCCCCGACATGAAGAAGCTGATCGCCGCGGCGAAGGAACGCGGCATCGCCATGGAAATCAACGCCAATCACTACCGGCTCGACCTTCGCGACAGCCACGCCCGCATGGCAATCGAGGCCGGCGTCAAGCTGGCGATCAATACCGACGCCCACGGCCTGAACGATCTCGACGAACTGCGCTACGGCGTGCTCACCGCCCAGCGCGCCGGCGCCACCAAGGCGGATGTGGTCAACTGCATGTCACGTGAAGAACTGGCGGCGTGGATCAAGAGCACGCGGAAGTGAGTGGTCGGTTGCGCACAACTCGTTGAATCGGTGTTAAACTTTCCATTTCCGCATGCGCCCGACACGCATGCCGGACAGTCAACCCTCGCAAGGAACACTCGATGACTCGCTCCCTCGCACTCGCTCTGCTTCTGACGATTTCTCTCGCACTGCCCGGCTGCGGCGGCGGCGAGAAGGATCACAAGGATCACAAGGACCACTCGCACAAGGACCACGATCACAAGGATCACTCGCACAAGGACGAAACCGTCAAGGACGCGGCGACCAAGGACAAGGCCGGCCACAAGCACGAGGGCGAGCGCTTCGACCTGGGCTCGCGCGAGATCGAGACCTATGTGGTCAAGGCGACGCAGGTAGGCAAGATCGCCAAGGGCGAAGGCGTGCTGGAGATCAAAGTCAGCGGCCTGGCCAACGGCACGGTCCGCGTCTGGGCCGGCACGAAGGATGCCAAGGGCGCGGTCAAGGCGCAGGCGGATTACTCGCCGGATCACAATGAATACGACGTCCACGTGGAGGTGCCCGACTCCCTGGCCGCCGACGCGAAGTGGTGGATCGAACTGGATCCGACCGGAGCTGACAAGGCGGTGGTGTCGTTCGACATCAAGAAGTGAGTGGATTCACGCCGTTCCGGTCCCCTCTCCCTTCGGGAGAGGATTAGATTCTGCCGGTGCCACTTCCGCGCACTGCGCACAGAAGTTGGGGCCGAGGTAGGGTGGGCCAAGTCCGCGCGGCCCACCGTTTCGCGCGAAGGAAGCGTGAAGGATGACGGTACGCGGAGCGGTGGGCCGGCGCCGAGCCTTGGCCCACCCTACAGATTCCGGCTCCGCCGGCTTAGGGTGAGGGCCGAGAGGGTCGAGTGACCCTTGACGCCTGCCGAACCATTCGCAATTGCAAATTTGCAATTGACAATTTTCAATTTGCAATCGCACGTTCTCGCGCTCGCAATGTGGGTGTGCGATCACCGAGTCCCGCCCTCACCCCAGCCCTCTTCCAACGGCTGAGGAGACCGAAGCGCCTGCGTGATCACGGCGCTTTCTTTTCCTTCCCCACGCGCACGGTGATCGGCAGCGCGTCACGATCTTTGCGATTGGTGACGATGTAGTCGATGCCGCCGTCGAACGGCTTGCGCTCCACGGTCAGGTCGCCGAGGATTTCCTTCGCCGCCGCCTTGTCCGCATCGCCGCCGTCGGCCTCGGCGATGGCGGCGCGCAGCACGCGCATCTGGTTTTCCGCGCGGAACTCGCTTCGCCGGGACGCCGCCACCGCCGGCACCACCATGCGCACCAGCGGGTTCTTCGACTCCTTCACGTTCTTCTCGAACTCGGCGATCGCTTTGCCGTAGTCGGCTTCGGGAACCGTCATCAGCTTTGCGATGTCGTCGTAGCAGGCTTCCAATCCCTTGAGCATCGGCTCGGCGCCGACCAGGCGAATCCGCGCCCATTCGGCCAGATCGCCCGGCGGGATGAGCCGGTTCAACTTGCCCGGCGCTTCCTTTATCGCCCGGCGAATCCAGGGCACGAACATCCGCTCGCCTTCCATGCCCTCGGCCATCGGGTGCCGGCGATGGTCCGCCAACGCCGCCGCCAGACGCTCGCGCTGCGCCTTGGGCAGCGAAGGCAGCTCCGCAGCCATGTGGCCCACGCACATGGCTTCGATCGAGTACTCCACGAGGATGCTGATGAGCATCGGATCGCTGCCCGCATGCCGGGCCATGCGCAGCATCGTCAGCGCGTCATCAACGCCCGCCTCGTGCTCGCCGGCGGCGATGGCGGCGCGGCTGCGCAGCGTCAGATAGCGCGACAGCACGCGCATCTTCGCCAGGTACGGCACCTGCACGTCAGGCCCGTCAAGCTCCATGTCCAGGCCCCACGCGCAGCGCGGCATGGTGGAGGCACGGGTCACCAGTCGCAGTGCAATGTCCGCGCGGGCCAGCAGCGCCTTGGCTTTGTCGTCCGTGGGCGACGCGGTGTTCGCGTTCGAGAGCAGCTCGTTCTCCTCCTCGCTGAGCTGGGGCAACTGCACAATCGCCTGCCAGTAGCGAAGCGCCGCGTTGTCGTCGTTGCCCACCCGCATCACGGGCACCAGCTCCTTCGCCCCCGGCGCGGGATCGGCGGCAGGAGCCGACACCGGAAATGCAAGCATGGCGAACAGTAATACGATTCGGCGTCGGGGCATGGTGACCTCATGGAAATACGAAAGCGCGGCGTGATTTGCCGTGCCTGGTTCATCCACGCGGCCCAAAGGGCCGCGGCTAAACTCGGAGCTTTTTACTTTTCACTCCTCACTTCTATCTCCACTCTCACGCCAACAGCGCCTTCACCGGCTTCGCCCCTTCCACGCCGGTCAAGCGTGCGTCGAGTCCCTGGAACTTCACCGTCAGCTTCTCGTTGTCGATGCCCAGGCAGTGCAGGATCGTGGCGTTGAGGTCGTTCAGGTGCATGGGGTCGGCAGTGATGTTGTAGCTGAAGTCGTCCGTCTCGCCGTGGACGTGGCCCGCCTTGATGCCGCCGCCGGCCATCCACATGCAGAAGTTTCGCGGGTGATGGTCGCGGCCGTAGTCGTCCTTCGTCAGATTGCCTTGCGAGTAGACCGTGCGGCCGAACTCGCCGCCCCAGACCACCACGGTTTCATCGAGCATGCCGCGTTGCTTCAGGTCGGTGACCAGAGCGGCACATCCCTGGTCGGTGTCCTTGCACTGGTTGGTCAGGGCGCCGGGCAGGTTGCCGTGCTGATCCCAGCCGCGGTGCATGAGTTGGACGACGCGCACGCCGCGCTCGATCAGCCGGCGGGTGAGGATGGCGGCGTGGGCGAAGGAGCCGGGCTTGTGAACGTCCGGCCCGTACAGGTCGAGCACGTGCTTCGGTTCCTTCGAGAGATCGATCAGCTCCGGCACGCTGGTCTGCATGCGGAACGCCATTTCGTACTGGGAAATGCGGGTCTGGATTTCCGGGTCGCCGAGTTTGTCGTAGCTGCGCTGGTTGAGTTTGGAGAGGGCATCGAGCATGGTGCGGCGGTCGTCGCTGTCGATGCCGTCGGGATTGCGGACGTAGAGGACCGGATCGCCTACGCCGCGGAGCGCCACGCCGTTGTATTTCGAAGGCAGGAACCCGCTGCCCCACATGCGGCTGAAGAGCGCCTGCCCGTTGCCGGAGGAGGGCCATCGCGGCGTGAAGACCACGAACGCCGGCAGATCGCTGCTCTCGCTGCCCAGCCCGTACGCCAGCCAGGAGCCAAGCGACGCGAAGCCGGGCACCTCGCGACCGGTGAAGACGAAGGTGCATGCGGGATCGTGGTTGATCGCGTTGGTGTGCACGCTCCTGATGAGCGTGATGTCGTCGGCAATTTTCGACTGGTGCGGGAGCAGTTCGCTGATCCACATGCCGGCTTTGCCGTGCTGCGTGAACTTGAACTTGGACGGGGCGACGGGGAATCGCTGCTGCCCGCTGGTCATGGTGGAAAGGCGCTGGCCGCCTTGCACGCTGGGGGGCAGGTCTTTGTTGAAGAACTCGTTCAGTTTGGGTTTGTAGTCCCACAGATCGATCTGCGTCGGGCCGCCGTTCATGTGGAGGTAGATCAGCGACTTGGCTTTGGGCTTGAAGTGAGGCAGGCCGGGCAAGGCGGGGTAGGGTTTGCCCGCAGCGGCGGCGGCCCCTTTGTTCGCGCCGTTAGCCCCCGGCTCCCCCGGCTCCGCCGGCTCCGCCGGCTCCCCCGGTAGTGCCTTATCCGCGCCATGCAGCCGATCCGCCATCATCATCGACATGGCCACGCCACCCAATCGCAGGCCGCTGCTGCCGAAGAACTGCCGACGGGTCTGGAGCAGGTGGTGTTCAAGAATCGGATTCATGGCTTTTCCTCGGGTAACTCGAAGGCCCGCACCATTTTACACCGCAGAGGTAGAAACGGCGCAGGGAATGCCACGCCCAGATTGCCAGGGGCTGCCAAAATTTCCGGGGACGGCGGATCGGCCCCCTCGCCGGCTCTGCGGGGGAGAGGGCTGGGGTGAGGGGGTTCGCCGCGTCGTGCGACAGACGCACGTCCAAGGTACACCGTCCCCCTCACCCTAACCCTCTCCCCCAGCAGACTGGGGGAGAGGGGACCAAGCCCCCGGAAAATTGGGCACACCCGCCCTGCGGGGCGGCGGGCCGGCGACTTGCAGGAAGCAGGCTTTGCTGATTACAATGCCCGCTTCCCCGCAAGGTGGTTAGGGTTGCGGGGTGCCTGTCGTTTCAGGGACGAACGTCAGGGATCAGGGTCGTTTCACCCGCCGATGGTCGGCGGACCGATCCATTTACCCCACCGTTTGGCGACCGCTGGGCCTTATTCCGGGGCTCCAAGCCTGGCAGGCGGCACGAGCCGCGTCGCTTTGCAGTTGTCCCTCTTTCCCGCAAGGAGCCGTCATGGCATCGCTCGTCAAGGATCTGGTCGAAGCCGGCATTCACTTCGGCCATCGCACCACGAACTGGAACCCGAAGATGGCTCCGTACATCTTCGGCAAGAAGAACAAGATTCACATCATCGACGTCAAGGCCACCGTCAAGGGCCTGCTGCTCGCCCGCAAGTTCATCACCAAGGTGGTGTCCAACGGCCAGGATGTGCTCTTCGTCGGCACCAAGCGGCAGGCGCGCGGCATCCTTGAAAAACACTGCGGTGAAGTGGGCCAGCCCTACGTCATCGAGCGCTGGCTCGGCGGCACGCTGACCAACTTCCGCACCATCCGCGATCGTCTCAAGCGGCTGGAGGAACTGGAAAAGATCGACGGCGGCGGGGACATGGCCAAGTATTCCAAGAAGATGGAATCCACCCTTCGCCGGGAGAAGGACAAGATCCTGCGCAACCTCGCGGGCATCCGCAACATGACCAAGCTGCCGGGCGCGATGGTGATCATCGACGTGAAGCGCGAAGTCAACGCGGTGCGCGAGGCGCGCAAGCTGGGCATTCCCACGGTGTGCCTGATCGACACCGACAGCGATCCTGATTTCGCGGACATCCCGATCCCCGGCAACGACGACGCGATGCGGGCCATTGAAGTGGTCGTGCAGAGCCTCGTGGCGGCGGTCGCGGAAGGCAAGACCGGCCGCGCCACCAGCGGCGAAGGCAAGGAAGACAGCACGCGGCCCGAGCGCGGCGAGCGCGGCGGCGACCGTGGCGGCGATCGCGGCCAGCAGCGCCGTCGCAGCAGCAGGGCTCGGTTCCGCGCCGAGGGCGACGCCCCAGGCGCTGCGGGCGGTCCCGAAGCCGGCCAGGAAGCGGCTCCGGCGGGCGAGAAGACCGGCGCGGCTCAGTGAGCAGCCGGTGGTGAAGCATCGCTTGCCGTTCGCTCATGTAATTCGCTTAAGTTTCCCAAATAGACTCACAAGAAACCCCCGGCTTGCGCCGGGGGCTATTGTCTAGACAGAACGATTTCCCTGGAGATTCAACTATGCCAGTCAGCGCCAAGGATGTGATGGCCCTTCGTGGACGCACGGGGCTTGGGATGATGGAATGCAAGGCCGCGCTCGAAGCGACCAACGGCGACATCACCGCCGCGATCGACAAGCTCAAAGCCGAACTCGGCGCCAAGATGGATCTGCGCAGCGACCGCGCCGCCAGCGAAGGCGCGATCGCCGCGGTTGTCCAGGGCGGAACCGCCACGATGGTCGCCTTGAACAGCGAGACGGACTTCGTCGGCAAGAACGACAGCTTCCGCGCGGCCGCCAGGCAGATCGCCGAGTTGGCGCTGCAGCAGCCCGACGGCGAGGTGCAGTCGACGCCGGCGATCAAGGCGATCGTGGATGAGCTTCGCATCACGACGAAGGAAAACATCAGCTTCGCGCGGGGCGTGAAGATCACCAGCGGCAAGGCCGGCTCGTACGTGCATCACACCGGCAAGGTCGGCGTGATCATCGCGGGCGAGGGCGATCTGTCCGACGACCTGCTCAAGGGGTTGTGCCAGCACATCGTCGCCGCCGACGGCAAGGGCCAGTGGGCCGCCCCGATCGCCATCGACGCGGCCGGCCTGCCCGCCGACCAGCTCGCCGCCGCGAAGGCGGCCGCCGTCGCCGAGGCCCAGGCCAGCGGCAAGCCCGCGCAGATCATCGAGAAGATCGCCGAGGGCAAGGTCCGCAAGTGGACCGACGACCACACGCTGCTCGGGCAGATCTACATCCGCGAGATGGATGCGGGCAAGCCCATCCGCGACTACATTCCCAAGGGCGCGAAGATCACCGCGTTCAAGCGGTACGATCTGTGATGGGTTCTTGAGATTCGCATCAACATGAACCCGCGGCATTGGTCGCGGGTTTTTTCATGCTTGGGCCGCAAGGAGCCGCGCACGAAGTAAGCGGGGTTTGGCAGCCATCGCGTGAAGTCACACATGACAAGCGTTCGCCCGCTTCGTCCACAGCTCGTTTCGCCTGCGCCCGCCGGTTAGAATCGCTCTGCACCTCATGCCTGCCGCCGCTCCATCCTGCCCGCGCGTCGTCCTGGTCACCGGCACTCTCGCCGAGCCGGCGCTGCGGCGCGTGGCGGCGGAACTTCAAGCGGCGGAAATCATCGAGCCCGTCATCGTCGCATTGCCTATTCAGGTCGCGGCCCTGATGACGACCGACTGGCTCAGCCGCAAGCTCACGCGCGGCGCGATCGCCGCCGCGATTTCCTCGGGCGACGCGGCAGTTGACGCAAGCACCGTCTCGCGTGTGATCCTGCCCGGTTATTGCCGCGGCGACCTGGCGCCGCTGTCGGCAGCACTGGCATTGCCCGTGGAGCGCGGGCCGGTGAATGTCCACGACTTGCCGGAACACTTCGGTCGCAAGCGACTTCTCCGCAGCGCGTACACAGCGTCCGGCCCCGGCGGCTACGACATCGAGATCATCGCCGAGATCAACCACGCGCCGCGCCTGCCGATGGCGCAGATCATCGCGATGGCCGAGGCGTATCGCGCGGACGGCGCGGACGTGATCGACGTCGGCTGCGATCCGCTGCCGCCGGAATCACTGGGCTCCGCCGAGGTCGGTCGGCCCGCGTGGGAAGGCGTCGCCGAGGTGGTGCGCGAGCTTCGCAGCCGCAGCTTCCGCGTTTCGGTCGATACCTTCCATCCGTGCGAAGTGGAACTGGCCGCCAAGGCCGGCGCGGAGCTGGTGCTCAGCGTCAATTCACAAACATGCGAAGCCGCCGGCTGGCTGAGTGAGGAGGGCATCGCCGACGCCTGGCGGCGCAACAATGGGCAGCCCATTGAAGTCGTGGCGATTCCCGACACGCCGCAGGACCTGGCGAGCCTCGATCGCACGATCGAGTTCCTCGCCCATCGCGGCATTCCCTTCCGCGTCGATCCGATCATCGAGCCGATCGGCTTCGGGTTCGCCGCGTCGCTGGGACGATACCTCGACGTTCGCCGGCGCTACCCCGATGTGCCCATGATGATGGGGGTGGGCAACCTCAGCGAGATGACCGAAGCGGACTCAGCGGGCGTCAACGCGCTGCTCATCGGGTTCTGCCAGGAGCTGAACATCCGCAGCGTGCTGACGACGCAGGTGATCAACTGGGCCCGCTCGTCGGTGAAGGAGATCGACATCGCCCGCAGGCTCATGCGCTTCGCCGTCGCGCAGGGCACGCCGCCGAAACACGTGGACGATCGACTGGTCATGCTTCGCGATGCGAAGCTGCGCGAGGTCAGTGACGAGGAGCTTCGCACGCTGGCGGCGAGGTTGACGGATCGCAATTTCCGCCTCTTCGCCGATGCGGATTCGCAGCAGATTCACGCGATGAACAAGGACTTGCACGTCGCCGGCGGTGATCCGTTCGTCGTCTTCGATCAACTGGGCGTCACCGACGCATCGCACGCGTTCTACCTCGGCTACGAAATGGCCAAGGCGGTGATCGCCAATACGCTGGGGAAGAACTATGTGCAGGACGAGGCGCTGCGCTTCGGCGCGATGACACGCGAGGAGACGAGTCACTTTGAGCGGAGGAAGTCCGATCTGAGGAAGCCTGAAGGAAAGGATTCCTCAGGGAAGCAGTCGGCAGATTGAGCCGCGATGCGGCGACAGACTGAATCACGCCGTGTCGTCCTGGCTCGCTCATCGATGCCCGGCGGACGGATCGCGGCGTCGCGATGGCGTAACCGGCAGCGGCCCTGCACCGCACCGTTTCGTAGTTGATGGCGACGCGCCAGACGACATCCCCCGGCAGATCGGCGGCGATCCGCCGCGGCAGACGGCTGCGGCTTCAGGAGCATGCAGGTGGGCGACGAGTCACTTCTTCTTGGCGTAGTACGCCGCGTTGCGCTCGATGTAGGACGCCCATTCACTGGGCAGATCTTCCTCGGGGAAGATCGCCTTGACCGGGCATTCGTCGACGCACAGGCCGCAGTCGATGCACGTGTCCGGATCGATGTAGAGCATGTTCTCCGTACTGAAATCGGCGTCGTCCTTGGTCGGATGGATGCAGTCGACCGGGCACACCGCCACGCATGCGGTGTCCTTGGTATTGACGCACGGTTCGGCAATGACATGAGTCATGGTGCAAGCCTTGGTAAAAAGCGCCGGGGCAAACTCGAAAAGCCCCCGTGGAAAATGAGTATATCGGTCACAGACGGCGCTTCAAGCAACCCGAGCCGCAGCATGGCGTTTTTGGGCGTCGAGCATCGCGCGGTGACGCGGATGGGCGAAAAGAGCCGCGCACGCAGAGGCCGAGAAATTGTCGGGCTCATTCGGCATCTGCGTACTTGACAATTGTTGAAGCGGGCACGTCGGAGTCTTGAACAGAGCCGGAGTCTGTGACTCCGGTCGGTTTGAAGCGGCTCAATGCCGCTTCAAAACGAACTTGCGCCTTGCATTGCTGGTTGCAAGTGCGTTCGCCGCGCCGAGCTTCGCCTCGCCGGATTCGATCCGGCTCGGCGAAACGGAGTCACAGACTCCGGCTCTGACATGACATGTACGCATTCGGCGGATAAACCATTTTTCGTGTGGCGGGGCTGGTGTCCGCCGAAGTTCCGGAATGGGCGCGCCGTGGTCAACCTTCCGGCGGAAATCGCGATTCGCAGATGCATGGTGAACCGTTCCGGGGCATCCGCAGGGTCTACTGCCCCGGCCACCCGGAAAATTTCCCAAGCTCTTCGTGCCCGGCTCATCACCGATGCTCACCCGCCTGCGATCTGCTTCAGCGCGTCGAGCAGCGTATCCAGTTCCGCCTCCGTGTTGAACGGGCCTGGGCTGACGCGCACCGCACCGTTTGGGAATGTGCCGATGCGCTTGTGGCAGTAGGGGGCGCAGTGCAGGCCGGGGCGCACGGCGATTTCGAAACTGTCATCGAGGATGGAGCCGACATCAGGCGCTTCGTAGCCTGCGAGGTTGAAGCACACGGTGCCGACGCGGCGCGAGGCATCGCGCGTGCCGTAGATGGTGAAGCGCTCGTCATCGGCGAGCGTGTCGATGATTCGCTGCACCTGGGCTTGTTCGTGGGCGAGCGCTTCGGGATGCTTCACCACATAATCGAGTCCTGCCGCCAGGCCAGCGACGCCGACGGTGTTGGGCGTGCCGCCCTCGAGGTAGTAAGGATAAAACGTGGGCTGATGCGGGCTGGAGGAATCGCCGCCGGTGCCGCCTTCTCGCCACGGCTGCAGCTTCATGTACGACGCCATGCGGTTGGTCGTTTTGCCTTCGACGGTGGCGGCCACGGAATCCGCCGGGTGCGGGCAACGCTCGCCGACATAAAGCCCGCCGGTGCCGGTGGGGCCGAGCAGGGATTTGTGACCGGGAAATGCGAGCAGGTCGACGAACATCGCCTCGATTTCAACGGGCACCGCGCCGGCCGTCTGGGCCGCGTCGAGGCAGAAAAGAATGTCGCGCTCCCGCGCGATCCTGCCCACCGCGGTCACATCCTGAATCGT
Source organism: uncultured Phycisphaeraceae bacterium (assembly GCA_964426135.1). Classification (GTDB taxonomy): domain Bacteria; phylum Planctomycetota; class Phycisphaerae; order Phycisphaerales; family Phycisphaeraceae; genus CAYRPN01. Next base: position 30,293 of record CAYRPN010000036.1, read on the forward strand.
GCCGAGCACGTTGGAACTGTGCGTGATCACGATCAGCACCGTGTCCGGCGTGATCGCCTTGCGGAAATCGTCCGGATCGAGGAAGCCCGCCTCATCGCAACTGACGCGCGTCAGTGTGATGCGCCGGTCGTCCGCCATCGCCTGCAAAGGCCGGCTGACGGAGTTGTGCTCCAGCACGCTGGTGATCACGTGCGGCACGTTGCCCGAGGGCATCTTCGTGGGCACGACGCCCTTGATCGCCATGTTCAGCGCGTCGGTGCAGTTCATGGCGAAGACCATGCGATGCGGATCGCGACCGCGGAAATATTTCGTCAGGCGCAGGCGAGCGTCATCGAGCATGCGCTCGGCGGCGACGGCCATGCGATGGCCCGCGCGGCCGGGGTTGGCGGCGTCGTTGGCGATGAACTTCGCCATCGCATCCGCGACGCCCGGCGCTTTGGGGAAACTGGTTGCGGCGTTGTCGAAGTAGATCATGGGGAGCGGAAAAGGGCCAAGGGAAAAGGGCCAGGGGCCAAGGGTTTTGGATGCGGGCGTCAGGTTGCGAATGGAGGGATTGGGTGGCCGGGGCTGGAGTCCGCGCAAGCCCCGGAACGGGCGTCCTTCGACTTGCGCTTCGGCTCGGCCCCTTGGCCCTTGGCCCTCCACCCTTGGCCCTTCCTTCTCTCACACCGCCGGCAAACCCTGCGCCCGGCGCCACGCGCTGAGCTGGCCCAGGTGCACCTGCTCGTGGCCGCACATCAGGTGGATCAGAGCGTCGCCGATCGTGGGAAAACGCTGGGCGAACGCGGGGTTCTCGCCCGTGGGCGTGGGCTTGCCCAGCAGCGAATCATCCGCCTGTCTCAGCGTCGTCGCGATCCGGCCATAGGCGTCCTCCAGCGCCGCGATCAGCGTCGCCTTGCTTGGGTACTTGCCGGCGTCGGCGATGGGCTGGCTCTTCCCGTGGAAAAGTTCGTCCCACGCCGCGTTGAACTTGTTGGGCTGGCCCAGCACGCGGGTCAGCGTCACCTTCTCAGCCACGAAGAGCAGGTGCCCGATCACCCACGCCGCGTGATTCGTCACCTTGCCGCCGCCGGACACCGTGGGCTGGGCGCACCACTGAGCCTCGGTGAGATCAGCGGTCAGCCGCTTGGCGTAATCGAGGTTGCGGGCCTGGTATCGGATCAGCGCGTCGAGCATGGGGAAGTCTCCGTAAAAGTCGAGCGGAGTAGTTTACCCGAAGCGGCGAAGTGCGGCGCGCGTGCAGGGCGATCCGTGCAATCGCGTCAGCGCGATTCAAACCTCCGCTCTTCGAGCGGACGCTAAACGGCCTGCTTCGCGGAACGGCTCGCAGGAATTATTACACTGCCCCGCATGAAGATCACCGTCATCATTCCCGCCGCCGGCCTGGGCAAGCGATTTGTCAGCGGTGAGGCTGTCACGCATGACGCCTTCGGCCGCGAAAAGGCCGCCACCAGCAAGATCGAACAGGAAATCCACGGCAAGCCCGTCTTTCTCCGTTCCATCGACCTGTTCACGCAGCGGCAAACCACCGCCCGCGCGGTCATTCAGATTCTGCTGGCGGTCAATCCGGATGCGATCGAGTCGTTCAAGTTCAAGTGGGGCGAACGACTGCGGCTCTACGGGATCGAGATCGTCCCCGGCGGAAAAAAAGAACGCTGGGAAACCGTGATGAGCGCGCTGCAGCACGTCGACCCCGACGCCACGCATATCGCCGTCCACGACGCGGCCCGACCTCTGGCGACGGCGGCCCTGATCGATCGCGTCTTCGAGGCGGGCGAGAAGTTCGCCGCCGTGATCCCCGGCCTGCCCGTGGCCAGCACGCTCAAACGCGTCGACCCGACGCCGATCACGCAGGAGGAAAGCGATCCGCTCGACGCGATTCTCGGCTCCGCGGGCAAGACCATTCTCGTGGCTCAGCGCGTGGTTGAAACGGTGAGCCGGGCGAATGTGGTGGAGGTGCAGACGCCGCAGATTTTCGAGGCGAAGCTGCTCCGCCGCGCCTATGCCCAGATCACCGAAGGCAGGTTGGATCCGGCAAAGATCACCGACGACGCGGGCCTCGTTGAGGCCCTGGGCGAGGTGGTATTTGTCGTGGATGGCGAGGTGACGAACCTGAAAATCACCCGCGCCGCCGACATGGAGTTCGCCACTGCGGTGGTGCATCACCGCGAAGCGAAGACGGCGGTCAGCGCGGCGAAGAAGAAGTTGTTTGTGGATGAGGAGGAGTGAGGAGAGGGAAAGAGACGAAGAGAGGAAGAGACGGAGAGACGGAGAGACAAAGAGAGAAAGAGACGGAGAGATAAAGAGATGGCGAGATGGAGCGATGTTGGTGCGGCGCACTGTGCCAGAGAACTTTTTCCGGGTGGCCGGGGCTGGAGTCCGCGGAAGCCCCGGAAGGGCGCGCCGTTGCTGTCCAAACCCACGAAAACCGCGATTCGAACGTACAAGGTAATCTGTTCCGGGGCATCCGCCGAGCCTGCTGCCCCGGCCACCCGAAGAGTTCTCAGCCTCGCTCTGTGCCCCGCGAGTTCGTCGGCTTCTCTATCACTCTCTGTCTGTTCGCCCCTTCGTCTCTTCGTCTCTTCTCTCTCCGTCTCTTCCTTCAAAAATTCTCCTGCGGGTGCGTGCGAATCTTTTCGCGTGCGCCCTCCTGCGGTTTGATCGCGACATGGCCGTCGCCGTAGAGCACGCTGATGTTGGCATTGTGCGACCAGTCGATGCGTGCGGTCATGGGCGGGATCCACGCCGGGTCGTTGAGATCGGCCGTGCCCCAGGTCCAGCCATTAGGGCACATCCAGCCATCGGTGGCCCACGCAAAGCCGGCGGGTTGCCAGACCTTGGCGTGGGTGAGCTTCTGACGTTTCTGCCACGCGACGCCGAAGAGCGCGTACTCGCTGAACATGTAGCTGGAGCCGGTGGTGATGTCCGGATGGACGTCGTAGTCCCACCAGACATAGTTCGCCGGATGCGGATCGGTGGGACAGATGTAGATCCGGTGATCGGTGATATAGCCGAGTTTGTGAAACTGCTGCTGTGGCGGGACGCCGCCGCCGCGCACCCCGCCGCCGCGCCAGGTGGTGTAGTGCGGATGGTCGACGGTGAGGATGGGCACGGGCACGCCGTAGGGATACTGGTCGACGAAGTCGTCGCCGTACTGCCGCGTGGCGATGCCGACCTGGTAGAGATTCGCCAGGCAGATGGTCTGCCGAGCGCGTTCCTTGGACGCGGCGAAGCTCGGCTGAAGGATCGCGATCAGCAGCACGATCAGCGACACCACCACGAGCAGTTCGATCAGTGTGAAGCCGCGGTGCGCGATGGGGAGACGATGGGTCATGATGGAAACGACAATCAAAAGGCGGCGCGGGATGAAGGAACTTTCTCCGATGGACAATGCCGCGCCTTGCAAGGCACACAGAGTGCCGGCCTGTTCTTCCTTCACCCCCCATTCTATCGGCCCTCCCGTGCCGCCGCGCGGAAAGCGCGCGGCTGCCCGCTACCATGTTCGTGAATATTCCGCCCTCCAGACCGGTTGAAACAGTAGCCCCTCGGAGATTCCCCATGCGTTGTTGCCTTGCGATCGCCATGTTTGTGCTCGGTTCCCTGGTCGGCCGCGCGAACGCCGCCGGTGATCCGCTCGATGCCTCCACGAAGCATCTCGTGCAGGCAAGCGCTGTCGCCGATGTCGACGCCATCGCACCGGGCAGCACGTTCACCCTCGGCATCCGGCAGAAAATCAAGAAAGGCTGGCACACTTACTGGGTCAACCCCGGCGACTCCGGCGAAGCCACGCGCATCACCTGCAAAGGGCCCGCCGGCCTGACCTTCGGCGCCATTCACTGGCCGCTGCCCACGCGATTGGAGCACGAGGGCACCGTGACCTTCGGCTACGAGGACGAAGTCCTGCTGATGATCCCCGTCGAGGTCGCCGCCGACGCCAAGCTGCCCGCCGAGGTGGCCATCGAAATCGAAACCGGCTGGCTTTCCTGCGATATCGCCAACTGCATCGAAGGCGAGGCGAAGCTCACCGTGAAACTGCCCGCAGCCAGCAAAGCGAACAAGGCGAACGTGGAACTCTTCGACACCTGGCGCGCGAAGCTGCCCGTCGCCGCCTCCGCCTCGACCGATGTGCTGGCGAAGTTTACGCAGATCACCAAAGCCGGCTCACCGTTGAAGTTCGAGGCGAAATGGACCGGCAAGCCCGCGAAGGTCGAGTGGTTCCCCGTCTCCACCAAGGCCGTCGCCTTCGACAGCGCCACGGCGAAACACACCGGCGACACGACGCACATCGAAGTGAAGACCACGATCTTCCAAGCGAATCATCTCGACAAGCCGTTCACCAGCGTGCTGGTTTATGTGGATGAGAAGGGCATTCGCCGCGGCGTGACGCTGCCGTTTGAGGTGGCGGCAAAGTGAGATGAACATCGTTTAGCGGAAACGCCGAAGGCGTCTGGACGGACGTTCAGAAAAGCGTCCAAAGCGCGGCGGTGTATGTTGACATGGAAGCGCGAGGCCGCGCGGACAGGCGCCTGCGGTGCTTGCGCTAAAGATCGTGACCGAAATAACTTCCCGACTTGGCCGTTTCCGATTCCCCTCCCTCTTAGGGAGGGGTTAGGGGAGGGTCGGGCGCACGGCGTGATTGTGCGTGGAATCAGGCTGTTTGCTCGACCCTCCCCCCGCCCCTCCCTAAGAGGGAGGGGAGTACGAACTGTGCCTATCGGGAAGTTATTTCGATTCCATTCCTAAGCGGTGAGTGACGATCGCCTCGGATCAATTTTTTTCACTATTCTCCCACCGCCAACCTCAGCGCGATCTGGCAGCCCTGGTGAAACTCCGCCACATCGAGGTATTCGTTGACTGTGTGAATGTCGTGCTGGCCCACGCCGAAGGTCACGGTGGGGATGCCGTGGCCGGTCATCCAGTTGGCGTCGAGCCCGCCGTTGCTGATGCGGTGGTTAGGGGTCAGGCCCACCGCTTTCAGCGCCGCGTCGCCCGCCTGCACCACGGGCAGTTTGCCATCGAGCCGAAACGATTCGTAGTCGTGCGTGATGTCGAAGGAAACCTTGCCGCACTTGCCGCTGTCGCTCGTCACCTGTTTCGCCGCGGTTGCGAACGCCTTTTGAAACTGGGTGACGATCTGCTTGCGGAACTTCGCATCGTGCGATCTCGCCTCGGCCCGCAGCACCGCCAGTTCGGTGATGACATTGGTCGCCGCGCCCGCGTTGTAGACGCCGACGTTGCTCGTGCCCGACTTGCTGCCCTGCTTGATGAGCCCGTGCCAGCCGCGATTCTGTAGATCAGCGATGGCCAGCGATGCGATGGTGATCGCGCTGACGCCGCGCTCCGGATGCACGCCCGCATGCGCGGCGATGCCTTCGATGCGGATGGTCATGCGATACGCGCCGGTGGCGCCGATGGTGACATCGGCCGGATTGCCGCCGTCAAAGTTAAACGCCATCGCGGGCTTGCCGAGTTTTTTCACATCGACATGCCGCGCCCCGATCAGGCCCACCTCTTCCTGAATGCACCAGAGAAAAGTCAAGGGCGGGTGCGGCAGCTTCCGCTCGAGAATCTCCAGCAGCGCCACGAGAATCGCCGCGGCCCCCGCGCGGTCGTCGCCGCCCAGCCCCGTCGCCGGATCCGCGGAGCGGATGACCTTGCCCTTGCGCACCGGCTTGCTGCCGACGCAGATCGGCACCGTGTCCATGTGGGCCATGAGCATGCGGCTCGCCGCTTGCGGCTTCATGCCTGCGGCGCTGTTCCGATTCCCTCTCCCCCGGTCCGCCGGGGGAGAGGGTAGGGTGAGGGGGTGGCCTTGTTCTCCCGCAAGCTGAAACCCCCTCACCCCAGGCCTCTCCCCCGCGGACGGGGGAGAGTGAGCCAGAGCAGGCAACTTCACGATCAGGTTGCCGCGCTGCCCGCCGAAGGGGCTTTTCTTGTGTGCTTCGTCCTGCGAAATCGCCGACGTCGGCACGCCGGCCTTGCGCAGCGCGGCGAGAATGAAATCCGCGACCGCCGACTCGTCGCCGCTCTTGCCGGGAATGGCCATCAGTTGCGTCACCAGTTGTTCCGCGCGGGATCGGTTGTGATTCATGACGGCAGCAGAGCAAAAGCCCGACCCGCTTGCAACCGCCCCGGCTTGTTGAACGCCCCGGCGTTTCCCTCCTACCATACGACTCCACGCCGGCATCTGCGAAAGGAACGACATGCGACGAATGCTTGAAATCAGCGGAATTGCAGGCTTGTTCGCCGCCCTGGCCCTGGGCTGCGGCCAGCAGCCAGGCGGCAACGCCGACGTGAAACCTGCAAAAAATACAGCCGAGCCCAAGTGCCCCTTCTGCGACGAAGGCGAGAAGCCGCCGGTCGCCGGCGACTCCAAACTCGTGAGCACCGATGCCGAACCTGGCGCGAAAGCCGCCGGCGACAGCGCCGATCCAACGAAGAAGACTGCCGGGGATACCACTTCCAAGAGCGCGGACGCCAAGCCGCAGGCCCCAGGTTCAACCACGCAGAACTCCGGTTCGAAGACGCAGGACTCAGGTTCGAAGACGCCCGACTCCGCCGCCAAACTCGCCGAGTGGCCAGCGCCGGCCGACCGCGAGGCGCTCGCTCTCGACTTCAACTTCACCGACCAGGACGCCAAGCCCTTCAATCTCAAGGCCATCAAGGGCAAGCCTACCGTCGCCACTTTTATTTTCACGCGCTGTGCCAATCCGCAGATGTGTCCGCTGCAGGCGATGAAAATGGCGGAGTTGCAGAAACAGCTTGACAAGGCGGGCTTGTCCGATCAGGTCAATCTGCTGCTGATCACGTTCGATCCCGACTACGACACGCCCGCCCGGCTGAAGGAATTCGCCGAGCGCAACGGCGTGAAGTTCACCAACGCCAGGACTCTGCGACCCGACCCGCGCGATTTTCAGGAGTTCCGTTTCGAGTTCCGCTTCCGCATGGGCTACAGCGACAAGGGCGAGATCAACCACAAGACGGATCTCTTCGTCCTCGATCACCAAGGCCGACTGACGAGACCCTATGCCGGCATGTGGGAGGACGGCCAGGTTTTTGAAGACGTGAAGAAGCTCATCACGGAGATGAAGCCGGCGGCGGGGAAGGAGTGAGGAGTCAGGAGACAGGGGACAGGAGACAGGAGACAGGGGACAGGGGACAGGAGACAGGAGACAGGGAACGCGGATGAAGGTTTGGGTGAGTATCGCGATTGATCGGAAGAGGCTTCAAACCTGGTTCGTCGATTTCACGGACGCATCGGATTCCTCAGTCGCCATCGGTTGCGATTGCTGTCGTGCCCCGTCAACCCACACCCGTTCCATTGACCGTCCGATAGCTCGAAGCACGGGCCAGAACAGCATGGCCACGCCCAACCCGAAGAGCCAAGGTGCGAAGTTTTCGAACTTGTTGTGCGGATCGCCTGCGACACAAGCCGCCACAATCAGAATGGCGCCGAGGAGTGGGGCCATGGAAAGGCTTTAAAGAAATGAAAACTGGCCCGGTAGGACTTGAACCTACAACCCTCTGATCCAGAGTCAGATGTTCTACCAATTGAACTACGGGCCAAGCGAAAATCGACGCGGAAAGTCTAAGCGGCCAGCATCGCAAGGTCAAACGCGCTTCCCCCCGTTCTCCAACTGGGGTGTGCCCATTTTTCCCCGGCTTGCATTTCGGCCCCCTCTCCATCTGCGGGAGAGAGCTGGGGTGAAGGTCGGGACGCACAAGTTGGCAATCGCCAACATCGCGTGACGGATGCCGCAACCATCGGTTCGTCCCGACCCTCACCTGGCCTCGTGCCTCGGGGACTCGGCCACCTGTTCCCTGGTAGGGGAGGGAATCAAGCACCGATCCATTTGGCACACCCCCGCCGAGCCTGCTGCCCGGGCCGCCTGCCGCCGACATCCGGTGGCAATCAGTCGCTGTTTCCGTGCTTTGCTCCACATCAGCTAATCACCTCCGCCCCAATAACCGATGCCACCTTTGAGAATTCCTACTTGAGGAAGGGGATATCGCGTGGAGGTCGAAACACCGCATCGCAAGATCCGTCCCGCCTCGCGCCTCCTGGTGCGCGGTGAGTCTTCGGTTGCCTTCGTCGGTCTGGCGCTGGCGGCCATCCTGGTCGCCGCGTTTGCCGGCGGCGTCTGGTGGCTGCTGCGCCAGGAGCGATTCGACTCGCAGGCGCAGACCACGCAGCAGGTGCAGGCTGCCGGCGATCTGCTGGCGGGCAGCATCGAAACGCTGCTGAGCGCCGGCGAAGTGTCGACGGTGCGCCGGCTCATCTCCGACACGGCGCGGCGCCACGGCTTTGGGCGCTGCCGCGTCGTCATGCCCGACGGCCAGATTCTCGCCGACGCCGACGCCCGGCAGATCACGCTTCAGAAACTGCCCGCCACCTGGGCCAGCAGCAACCTCGATGCCGTCACGCTGACCGCCGGGCCCGATGCCGTCACGGGTGCCTGGCCCCTGACGGTGGAGGGTCGCGGGGCCGCGAAGCTGGAGCTGCGCGCCGCCGTCGATCAACCGAACTGGCTGCAGAGCCAGGCGCAGGTGGGGCTTGCCGCCATCGGCGCTGTGGCGCTTTTCGCCGTGTGGTTCGTCTACCGTTCCACGCGAAGCCGCATCCGCACGTTGGGCGCGATCCGCGAATCGCTGATGGCCTGGCGTCAGAACAGCGAGAACGACGCGAACCTGGAACTGAGCCCGAGCTTCGGACGCGAGGCCGACGCCTGGAACGGACTGCTCGCCGATCGAGCCGAGCTTCGCCGCAAGGTGCTGATCGAAAAGACCAAGGAAGCGCTCGTCGGCCGCGGCGGCGCCGACCTGCGCGGCGCCTGCGACGCCATCAGCCAGGGCATGATGCTGGTCGACGAACATCTCGTGGTTCGCTACGCCAACGGCGCGGCCGCCACGCTGCTTCAGGTGAAGCGGGAACTGCTCGTGGGCGGCGATGCGCTGCAGTTCATCAAGCACGAGCAGCTTGCCGCCGCGTTGAAGGAAGCTTCCAGCGGAACCAGCCGCAAACGCATGACGATGGAACTGGAGCAGCAGACGGACGAGGGGCGGGGCGTGCTGCGCTATCACGTGCGTCCGGTCCGCCGCGACGACGCCGCCAGCGCGATGGTGCTGATCGAGGACATCACGCAGCAGCGTGTCGCCGACGAAAGCCGGAACCAGTTCGTCGCTCAGGCCACGCATGAGCTGCGGACGCCGCTGACGAACATCCGTCTCTACGTCGAGACGGCCCTTGACGAAGGCGAGAAAGATGCGGCGCTTCTCGCCAAGTGCCTGAACGTGATCAACGCGGAAACCGCTCGGCTCGAGCGCATTGTCGACGACCTGCTCAAGGTCGCCGAGATCGAAGCCGGCTCGCTGAAACTCAACCAGGATGACGTCCACCTGGATGAAGTCCTGAGCCATCTCCTCTCGGACTACGAGGCGCAGGCTCAGCAGAAGGGCATCGCGCTGGCGTTCAACCTGCCTCCGAAGATGCCGGTCATTCATGCGGATCGCGACAAGCTCACGCTCGCCATGCACAACCTGGTGGGCAACGCCCTGAAGTACACGCCCAGCGGCGGCCGCGTTGCCGTCAACGTGGACATGACCGACGGCAGGCTGGTGTTCGAAGTGCGCGACACGGGCATCGGCATCGCCAAGGACGAGCAGCAGAAGGTCTTCGAGAAGTTCTACCGCGCCAACGACCGTCGCGTCGGAGAGATCGTCGGCACCGGCCTGGGTCTGGCGATCGCCCGCGATGTGGTCCGCCTCCACGGCGGCGACATCACCCTCGACTCCGACCTCGACAAAGGCAGCACCTTCACACTCACCATCCCCGTGCGCGCGGAGGCGGCGTGAGAGAAGAAGGGCCAAGGGCCCAGGGTCAAGGGCCAAGGGGAAAGACAAGGAACCGGCGCCGTTTAGCGACGGGGCTTGCCCGCTCCGTGTGAAGCAGAAAACGCCTACGTATTCAGGAGAACAAAGCCAGCGATGTGATCAGGACCGCCAAGAGGCCGATTGACTTGTCCTTAGGCCTTAGGCTCTCATCCCTCGGCCCTTCCCCATGCAGATCAACGAACAAAAACACGGTGCCGTCACGGTGATCACGCCGGATGGGCCCCTGGTGCAGACCGACGCGGAGCGCTTCAAGGAGCGGGCCGTCGCCGTGTTCTCGCGCAGCCTGGGCCGACTGGTGATCGACGCGTCGAAGGTGCCGTTCGTCGACAGCAAGGGACTCGAGGCGCTGCTTGACGTGAACGATCACCTGGGCCAGAGCGGCCAGGCGATCAAACTCTGCGCCGCGAACAAGACCGTGCGCGAAGTGCTCAGCCTCACCGAGTTGGCGCCGCTGTTCGAACAGTACGACGACGTGACCACCGCGGTCAGGAGCTTCCTGTGAGGAGGAGGGAGATCAGAGAACAGAGAACAGAGGACAGAGAACAGAGATCAGAGAACGGAGATCAGAGGTCGGAAGGAATAGAACAGTAAGAACTTGAAAACATGAGCGAATCAGGCATGGCCGCTTCAGCGGCCATGACGCCCCCATGAAACCCCAAGCCCCGAAAAAACGCATCGGCGAAGCGTTGCTGGAGAACGGCAGCGTCACGCCGCAGCAGCTCGACAAGGCGCTGGCCGAGCAGCGCCAGAGCGGGCGCAAGCTCGGCGAGATGCTCGTGGAGCAGGGCGTGATCAACTCCAGCACGCTGGTGCACGCCCTGGCCAAAGTCCACGGCGTCAGCGGCGTCACCCTGCGCCATGGCCTGATCGATCCGGCCATCATCAAGCTCATCAGCGACGAGGAAATGCAGCGCCTGCTCGCGATCCCCATGTTCAAGGTGCGCAGCACCCTCACTGTCGCCATGGCGGAGCCGCAGTCGCTGCCCGCCATCGACCGCCTGCGCCAGCTCACCGGGTGCAAAATTCGCCCCGTGCTCGCCCTGGAATCGAACATCCGCGAGTTCCTCAAGAAATACTCCTCCGGCGACGTCAACGTCGAGGCGTTTCTCACCTCGCTCGTGGAGAGCGATGTCGAAGTCGTCGAACGCGAGCAGATCGACGAAGGCCCCGCCACCGACCTCGACAAGATGGTCGAGGGCAGCCCGATCATCAACCTCGTCAACGTCGCGCTGCTTACGGCGATCAAGGACGGCGCCAGCGACATTCACGTCGAACCGGACAAGCGCGGCACGCGCGTGCGCTACCGCATCGACGGCACGCTGCGCGATCTGATGAAACCGCCGATGGGCATGCACGCGGCGATCGTCAGCCGCGTGAAGGTCATCGGAAAAATGGACATCGCCGAGAAGCGCATGCCGCAGGAAGGCCGCGTGCGCATCATGGCGGAAGGCCGTGAGATCGACCTGCGCGTCAGTTCGATGCCCACGCTGCTGGGCGAGAAGTTGTGCATCCGCATCCTGGACAAGGCGAACCTGCGCGTGCGCCTGGAAGACCTGGGCTTCCGCAACGAAGCCATGATCACCTTCAAGCGCATTCTCAACCAGCCGCACGGACTCGTGCTGGTCACCGGCCCCACCGGCAGCGGCAAGACCACCACGCTCTACTCGGCGATGGATCTGCTGCGCAGCAGCGAACTGAACATCGTCACCGTCGAAGACCCGGTGGAATATCAACTCGATCTCATCAACCAGACCAACGTGCAGGAATCCATCGGCCTGACCTTCGCCCGCTGCCTGCGCAGCATCCTGCGCCAGGACCCGGACGTGATCATGGTCGGCGAGATTCGCGACGAGGAAACCGCTCGCGTCGCCGTGCAGGCGGCGCTCACCGGCCACCTCGTGCTGGCGACGCTGCACACCAACGACGCGCCGGGCGCCGTCGCCCGCATGCTCGACATGGGCATTGAGCCGTACCTGCTTTCCAGCGCGATCAACGGCGTGGTGGCTCAGCGCCTGGCGCGCAATGTGTGCCCGTCCTGCGCCACCAAGTACTACCCCGACGCCACCGTTCTCCACGACGCAGGCCTCACCGACTCCACCGGCCGATCCTTCCGCAAGGGCGCCGGCTGCCCGCAGTGCCACAACGGCGGCTTCAAGGGCCGCATCGGCGTGTACGAGGTCATGGAGGTCACCGGTGACCTGCGCCGCCTGATTCATCGCGGCGCCGCCACGCACGAGCTGCGCGACAAGCTCCGCCAGCGCGGCGATCTGTCCTTGCACGATGAAGGCATCCTCCTGGCGATCGAAGGCAAAACCAGTCTCGAAGAAGCGCTGCGCGTCACGCGCAATGATGAAGTGGAAGTCGAAGAGAAGCCTGTCGCGCTCGAGCACCGGGAGGTCGCATGAGACTGGCATACCGAGCCTGGGACGCAGCGGGGCGGGCGATCGCGGACGTGGTCGAAGCCGCCACCGCCGACGAAGCGCGCGAGAGTCTGCGCCGCCGCGGCCTGTTCGTCACGGAGATCGGCGAATCCAACGAAGCCGCCAAGACCGCCGGCAGCGGCGGCGGTTCCTTCCTGCGCCGCAGACCCGGCAAGACCGCGCGAATGAAGATGCTCAGTTCCTTCTGCCGCCAGCTCTACGTCCTGGTGAAAACCGGCACGCCCGTGGTGCAGGCGCTTGAGGCTGTGGAGCGGCAGACGCGCGACGCCACGTTTCGCCAGGTGGTCACCTCGGTGCGCACCCGCGTGGAGGAAGGCATTCCACTCTCCGAAGCCATGCAGGCACACGGCGATTTCTTCGACCCCGTCTCCCGCAGCCTCATCCATGCCGGCGAAACCGCCGGAAAGCTTCCCACCATGCTCGAACGGATCGGCGTGCTGGCGCGCAAGCAGGTGCAGCTCCGCAGCAACATCATGGGCGCGATGATCTACCCCACGCTGCTCATCAGTATTTCCATGAGCGTACTGGTCCTGATGATGACCTTCGTGCTGCCGCGATTCGCGACGATGTTTGAAGACATGGACGCACCGCTGCCGCCGACGACCAAGGCTCTCATGGTGATCAGCGACATCCTGCGCAACTACTGGTGGGCGGTGATCGGCGGACTGGCGCTGATCGTCGGCGGCTTCGTCGCGTGGCTCCGCACCGAAGGCGGGCAACGCATGCGCGACACCTTCCTCATTCGGGCGCCGGGCATCGGCGGCATCGTCCGCAACTTCGCCACCGCCCGCATCGCACGCCTCACCGGCATCCTCCTGGACAGCTATCTGCCGCTGCTGGATGTCATCGCCCTGGTGAAGGAGAGCACGTCGAACTACCACTACCGCACGATGCTCGGCAACGCGGAAAAGGCCGTGACCCACGGCGAGCCGATGAGTGCGGCGCTCGCCGATCCGAGCCTCATCAATCAGTCCGCGTACGAGGCGCTTCGCAACGGCGAGTCGACCGGCCAGATCGCGCCGCTCATGCTCACCGTGGCGGATTTCATGGAAGAGGAAAACGAAACGGTCGTGAAATCGCTGACCAGCATTCTCGAGCCGGTCATCCTCATCGTGCTCGGACTGGTGATCGGTTTCGTGGCGATCAGCATGTTCCTGCCGCTGTTTGACCTGACGGCGGCGGTGAGCGGGAAGAAGTGAGAGGACAGGGGACAGGAGACAGGAGACAGGGGACAGGAGACAGAGGACAGGGGACAGGAGGCAGGGGACGGGTTTGATGTTTAGCGGAAACGCCGCAGGCGTCTGGATCAGGAGGCGAACATGAGACTGTTGAAACGAGCAACTCGCGGACCGATCGGCGTCGATGTCGGCAGCCGGTGGATCAAGGCGGCACAGGTCTCCGGCCGCGGCGGCGGTGTCTGCATGGAAGCCGCGGCGCTGCTGCCGCGAGACACAGTCGAGGCTGTACCCAGTGAATCCGAGATCGCGCAATTGGCGGATGTGCTGGATCGCCAGGGGTTTTCGGGCCGGCGAATTGTCCTCGCGCCATCTCCGCAGTGCCTGCTAGCCGCCACGGTCACTTTGCCTCCCCGCGGCTCCGGCGCGCCCTTGGAACAGATCGCGCGGATGGAACTGGCGCGCGTGCATCGCTGTGAACCGCAGAATCTCTCGCTGGCGTTCTGGGAGTTGCCGCAGGTGACCGGCGCGTCGGCGAAACAGAACGAGGGCACCGGCGCGCTCGCGGTGGCGTGCTCCAGCGAGCAGGCCAACCCGCTGCTCGACGCGTTCGAGGCGGCGGGGCTCGACGTCGTGGGACTGGACGTGCCGTGGCTGGCGCTTCGCCGCGCGTGTGCTCCGCAACTGGCGGAGACGGGCAACGCCGTCACCGCCATCATCGACCTTGGCGGCAAGAGCGCCCGCGTTGTTGCGGTGCAGCAGGGCGTCATCGTGTACGAGCGGTCGCTGGGCGAGTCGGGCATCGGCCGCGTCGGCGACCTGATCAAGTCCAAGCTCCAGTTGGATGACGAAGCGATCGAATATCTGCTGGCGGAAGTGGGGCTGTCGTCGGACGCAGGGGCGGCGGGCGATCGACGCCCGGATTCTTCGCGTGCGAAAGAAGACCGTCGTGAACGTGGCGGCGTGCCTGACCTGTACAAGGAGCCGCGACGGATCATCACCGAGGTGCTCGACGCGCTGGCGGAGGAAGTCGCCACGTCGCTGGCGTACGTAGTCCAGCAGTATCGGGGCGGCGAAGTGGCGGGCGTTCTGCTGGCCGGCGGCGGGGCGGGCATCCCCGGCATCGACGCGCACCTGGAGAGCGCCCTGCAGGTGCAGGTTCGGGTCGCCCGACCCGGCGCACTGGCGCAGGTGCCGCCTCAACTGGCGAAGCAGGGAACGAACCCCGCTTTCATCGCCGCACTGGGGCTGGCGATGTATCAGGTGTGAGTTGGTGCGATCGAATTGAATTGCGCCAGCCGTGTGATCTCTGGTGGTAAATGCTTCGAGGCAACGATCATGATTGAACAGGCCAATCTCATCCCGCCCGTGCGTCAGACGGCCCGCCGGCGTCGCAGCCGCGTCCGCTTCTGGATTTCGGCATGCACGGTGTACGCGCTGGTCCTCGTCGCCGCCGGCGGCGCGCTGCAGAGCGTGCTGGGCAGCACGGACTCGGTGCTGGAGTCGGAGGTGTCCGCGCTTTCGACGGAGATCAGCGGCACGAAGCGCGAGGTGGCACAGGTGCAGCCAAAGCTGGTTGAAGCGAAACTCACGCTGGCGGCGAGCCAGGCGGTGGGCAGTCAGCCGAACTGGAGCGTGCTGCTCACGCTCCTGGCCGATGCTCTGCGCGATCCTTCCTCGGCGGATGGCGAGAGCGATCTGGTGCTCTCCGCGTGCGAACTGGAGCGCGTGTCCGAACTGCCCTCCGGCGTGCCGCTGGCCATTGCCGGCGGCGGCGCCGCCAGCGCCGGCGGCGAAGCGGCGAAATCCATGACCGGCAAGCGGCGGTTCTCACTGCGTGTGGCCGGCGTCGGCAAGACGCAGGCGGTGATCTCGCAGTATGTGCTGCGGCTCGAGCAGACGGGCTTGTTTGAACGTGTGACGCTGCTGGAAACGAAGCGGACCCCCTTTGTCAACGGCGAGGCGGTCGCGTTCAGGCTGGATTGTTTGCTGGGGAACTAAGGAACGGGACCGGAATAAGTTCCCCATTTAGCCGGCGGGCTTGCCCGCCGAGACGCCCTCGGCGGGCA
>CAYRPN010000037.1:0-45795 GCA_964426135.1 uncultured Phycisphaeraceae bacterium
AGCGGCATTGAGCCGCTTCAAACCGACCGGAGTCACAGACTCCGGCTCTGTTCAGGACTCCGAGACGCTCGTTCCAACCGACCGGAGTCACAGACTCCGGCTCTGTTCAGGACTCCGAGACGCCCGTTCCAACCGGTGTCAAGTACGCAAATAGCGGATGAGCCTTCTTTTTCTACTTGAGCCGCCGCGGTCACTCATTTCCCAGACACGGATGTCGAACCTGCGCCCATGGCCTTTCTCGCCGCCTCGAGGATTTCCGCGGCTTTGAACGGCTTATTCAGAAAGCCGACCACGTTCGCGGTCAGGCCCGCCGGCGGCTGCGGCTCGCTGTAGCCGCTCATCAGGTAGATGGGTAGATCGGGGCGGTCGGCAGCGATTCGCGCCGCCACTTCCCAGCCATCGAGCCGAGGCATGGTCAGGTCGAGCAGCACCGCTCGAATCTCCTCTCGATGTCGTTGAAACATCTCCACTCCCTCCACGCCATCGGCGGCCGCGAACACGCGCAACCCAGTGCTCTCGAGGGTCCGCTGGATCATCGTCCGCACCAGCGGTTCATCCTCGATCAGCAGAATCATTCCATCGTCGGCGGATTGATCCGCGGCGTGGACGTGCTTCGGCGCCGCCGCGGGAGTCGCGGCGGCGAGGGGGAAATACAACTGCATCGTCGTGCCCCGGCCAGGGGCGCTGTCCACGTGCAAGGCGCCGCGGTGGCCGCGCACGATGCCCACCACCGCCGCCAGGCCCAGGCCCCTCCCGGTGAACTTGGTCGTGAAGAACGGCTCGAACATCCGGCTCATCGTCTCCGGCGTCATGCCGCAGCCGGTGTCCGCCACCGTCAGGCACGCGTACGGTCCGGCGGGCAGTTCGTGCTGCACGAAGGTCGAGTGCAATTCGTCCCGCTCCATCTGCCGCGAACGGGTGCTGATGGCGATGATGCCCGACCTGCCTTCCAGGGCGTCGGATGCATTGGTGATCAGGTTCATGACGATCTGGCGAATCTGCGTGGGGTCGCCCTCGATGGCCGCCGGCTGCAGATCGAGCTGGAAGGTTGCCTTCTTCGAGACGACCGTGTGGAGCAGCGAGGTCATTTCGCGCACCATCGCATCCAGGCTCAGGGGCTGGATGTGAAATTTTCCCTTTCCCGAATAGGCGAGCAATTGCTGGGTGAGCTCCGAAGCGCGCTGGGCGGCATTTTCGATCTCGCGCAGGAGGGGACGCGCCGGCGAATCCGCGGGCAACCGCAACACGGCAAGACTCGCGTTGCCCAGCACGGAGGCGAGCAGGTTGTTGAAGTCGTGCGCCACCCCGCCGGCCATGAGGCCCAGGCTCTCCATTTTCTGGGTGTGCACCATCTGGGCGTCGAGGCGGCGACGCTCTTCTTCCGCCCGCCGACGATCGGTGATATCGCGCACAAAGGCGAAGTTGAACTCCCTGTCCCCGATGCGGACATAGTTGGCGTTGACCTCGATGGGGAAAATGCGGCCGCCTTTCGTGCGATGCCGGGTCTCAAAGGTGAGCGTGCCGCGGCATTTCAGTTCCTCGAAGTGCGGCTCCCAGACGTCGGGCTGGAAATCCGGATCCAGGTCGAACACCGTCCTGCCCAGAAGTTCCTCGCGGGTGTAGCCGCGGTTCGCACATGCTGCGTCATTCGCATAGAGGATGCGCCCGTCGCGGCTGACCCAGAAAACGCTGTCGCCGGCGTGGTCCACGCTGAAGCGCATCATCTGCATCGCTTCCTCCGCCTGCCGGCGGGCGGTGATGTCGCGGGTGATCGCCAGTTGCATCGCCGGCGCGTCATCCGTGCGGCGAAACGGCACCGCGTGCGTTTCCATCCAGCGCCGGGTCCCCTTGAGCCCGATGATCTCGAACTCGAGCGTCTCGGCCGCCCCGGCACACACGCGCTGATGCATCGTCATGAAGCGCTCGCGATGCTCCGGCGCCACCAGGTCGAACACGCACCGGCCGATCGCCGCCGCCTCGGCGTTCGCCTCCACCATGGCCAGACCCGCCGGGTTCATCTGCAGCAGCGTGCCCTCCGGCGAAACGAGTTTCAGGCACTCCGGTTGCGTGTCGATCACCGTGCGCAAGTAATGTTCGCTTTGGCGCAGCGCCTGCTCGTCATTCCGGCGCTCCAGTTCGGCGCCGGCGCGGGCGGCCACCACTTGAAGAATCGCGCCCGCCTGCGCGGGGTCCGGCAGCGGCGCGATGTGCAGAAGCACCGCCAGGCCCAGAACCTGCCCCGCACTCGAACGCAGCGACACCCCCATGTAGCTGTCGACGCCCATCTCCACCAGCAGACGATCCTCGGGAAACTCGCGGCTGACGTCCGTGGGATAATGGCACAGCGTGCCCCGCACCACCGCCTCGCAAGGCGTGCCGCGCAATGAATAGGAAAAATTCTCGACCGATCTCCCCTCGCAGGCCACCGCGACGCTGTGGGCGACGCTCAGATCGACCGCGTCGATCCTCGCCACGAAGGCGTACTTGCACTGACAGGACTGGCACAGGTGCCGCACGAGACTCTCAAAGAACCCCTGCCCCGTCGCTTGTGACGCCACCTCGACGATCCAGCGAATCGTCTCCTCGGCGTGCTCAGAGCCCGCCTGCAGCGGCGAGTTTGGCATGGCAGACCCGCCCGTTCGTGAGGTCATGATGCCTGGATAAGGACTCTGAATCATGCGGCCTCCCTGCCCCATGTCCGAAATATAGCAGGATTCGCGCGCCCGCTCCGCCGCCTGCTTACGGGGGGCTTTTCAGTTCTCGCGAAACTGGGTGCGACTCCAGAAGCCACAAAGGACACGAAGACACGAAGGACACGAAACGGAACTTGAATGCGCTTGATTCTCCAAGTCATTCTTCGTGTTCTTCGTGACTTCGTGTCCTTTGTGCTGAACCCGGTGATCCGCAACCTCTCCAGGACTGGAGAATTGAAGAGCCCTGGCTTGCAGGGCACGTTCGAGGTGGCCTCCAGATGCCGACGAGTTGTTAGGATGCCAAGGTCGAGGGTGAACCTGGACCGCGAAAGCAAGGGCGGTTTGAGGTCATGAGGTCATGAGTTCCCCTTCGCTCGGTTTGAAAGTCTGCGTTTCTTTTTCGCGTCCTCAACGGCTTGGAGACCGCCGATGAAATGGCCCTTCGCAGGTCTGCTCCTGCATCTACTTTGGGTTGGATTCTTTCAACCATGTGTCTTCGCCGCCGACGCGCCGCGCTTGCGCAATATCGTGCTCGTCGTGGCGGACGATCAGTCGCCCGATTTCGGCGCGTATGGCAACAAGGTGATGAAGACGCCGAACCTCGATGCGCTGGCGGCCGCGGGAACGCGCTTCAACCACGCCTTCGCCACCACCGCCTCCTGCTCCGCCAGCCGCAGCGTCATCCTCACCGGCCTGCACAATCACGCCAACGGGCAGTACGGGCACCAGCACGATTTCCATAAATTCGGCAGTTACGACAACGTCGTATCGCTGCCCGTGTATCTCGCGGCCGGCGGCTATCGCACGATCCGCTGCGGCAAGTTCCACGTTGCGCCGGAACAGGTTTATCAGTTCGACAAGGAAGTGCCCGCCAACCCCCGCAACATGTTACAGATGGCGGAGAACTGCAAAGCGGTCATCGAGGAAAAAAGCGATAAGCCGTTCTTTCTCTACTTCTGCACCAGCGATCCGCATCGCGGCGGCGGTTTCGCCAACGAACTGCCCGGCAAGCCCGATCGCTTCGGCAATCCCGCGCCGGGCGCGAAGGCGAAGCCCGGCAAGGCGGCGCCCGAGCATGAAGTCATCTACGATCCCAAAGACGTGATCGTGCCCGCGTTCCTGCCGGACACGGAAACCTCTCGCGCGGAGTTGGCGCAGTACTACCAGAGTTGCTCCCGCATCGACCGCGGGCTCGGCAGGCTCGTGGAAATTCTTAAGACCGCCGGCCAGTGGGACAACACGCTGGTGATCTACATCGCCGATCACGGCATGGCATTCCCCGGCGCCAAGACCACTGTCTATGAGGCGGGCCTGCGGGCGCCGCTGCTGGTGCGGAATCCCTTCATCGAGAAGCGCGGCGTGGTGAGCGAGGCGATGATCAGTTGGATCGACCTGACGCCGACGATTCTCGATTTCGCGGGCCTGCTCGAAGCGAAGACGAACACGGTGAAGGCGGATGTGCTGGCGAAGGTGTCGCCCGTGAAAGTGACGGATCAGAAATCGCGCGACCTGAAGCGCGGGCAGTTTCATGGGCGCTCGTTTCTTTCGATCCTCGATCAGGATAAGCCCGCGGGCTGGGACGACATCGGAGCCTCGCACACGTTTCACGAGATTCAGATGTACTATCCCATGCGGGTGGTGCGCGATCGGCAGTACAAGCTGATCTGGAACATCGCACACCCGCTGCCGTTCCCGTTCGCCACGGACCTGTGGGAAGCCCCCACGTGGCAGGCGCAGTACAAGCTCGGCCCCGACGCACCCTACGGCGGACGCACCGTCGGCAGCTACATCAAGCGCCCGCAGTTCGAACTTTACGACATTGAGAAGGATCCGAACGAAACAAAGAACCTCGCTGCCGACACGCAGTACCAGCGCGTGCTGGAGCAGATGAAGGCGAAGCTCAAGGCGTTTCAGAAACGCACGGATGATCCGTGGATCATGAAGTGGGAGTATGAGTGAGGGGAGATTTCAGATTTCAGATTTCAGATCTCAGATTTCAGATTTCAGATTTGGGATTGCGGATTGGGGATGATATGTATGTTTAGCCGCGGGGCCTTGCCCCGCGTGATGCCGGAGATGCAACAATGAACCAATATTGGAAATGTGTCGTGCTATTGCTCGCGCTCTTCGCCGCCGCCGCCCAGGCGCAGACGCCGCCGACCGCGCCCGCCGCCGCCGCCACCGGGGGCCGGCCCAACATCCTCTTCATCTTCACCGACGATCACGCCAGCCACGCGATCAGCGCGTATGGCAGCAAGGTCAACAAGACGCCCAACATCGATCGCCTCGCCGCCGAGGGTATGCGGTTCGACACCTGCCTGGTCACCAACTCCATCTGCGGGCCGTCGCGGGCGTGCATCCTCACCGGCAAGTATTCGCACAAGCACGGCTTCTACCGCAACGGCAACATCTTCGACGGCAATCAGCAGAACTTCGCCAAGATCATGCAGAAGACGGGCTACGAAACGGCTCTGATCGGCAAGTGGCATCTGGAGTCGCTGCCGCAGGGATTCCATCACTACGAAATCCTGCTCGACCAGGGCCCGTATTACAACCCGCCGATGATCCGCAACGGCCAGCGCGTGCAGCACACGGGCTACACCACGGACATCACCGGCGACATCGGGCTTCAGTGGCTGCAGAAGGAGCGAGACCCCAGCAAGCCGTTCGTGTTGATGTGGCAGCACAAGGCGCCGCACCGCGAGTGGCAACCGCACCCGAGGCACTACAAGCTTTACGACGATGTCGATATTCCCGAGCCGGCGACCTTGTTCGACGACTACGCCGGCCGCGGCACCGCGGCGCACAAGCAGGACATGACGATCGAGAAGACGCTGTCGCCGTTCGACCTGAAATTCACGCCGCCAAAGAATCTCAATGCCGAGCAGCTCGCAGCATGGAAAGCGTACTACGATCCGATCCGCGAGAAATTCGAGGCGAACAAACCCACAGGCAAGGACCTCGTTCGCTGGAAGTATCAGCGCTACATCAAGGATTATCTGCGCTGCATCGCCGCGGTGGATGAGAACATCGGCCGGATGCTTAAGTATCTCGACGAGTCGGGGCTGGCGAAGAACACGATCGTCATCTATTCCTCCGACCAGGGTTTCTATCTCGGCGATCACGGCTGGTTCGACAAGCGCTGGATGTATGAAGAGTCGCTGAGGATGCCGCTGATCGTGCGCTGGCCAGGCGTGGTGAAAGCCGGCTCGGTCAACAAAGATATGGTTTCCAATGTCGACTTCGCCGAGACGTTTCTCGACATCGCCGGCGCGGAGATTCCCAAGGACATGCAGGGCCGCAGCTTTGTACCGATCTTGAAGGGCAAGACGCCCGAGGATTGGCGGAAGTCGTATTACTACCACTACTACGAGTTCCCCGGGCCGCACTCGGTCGCCAAGCATTACGGCGTGCGCACGCAGACGCACAAGCTCATTCACTACTACACGCTCAACGAGTGGGAACTCTTCGACCTCGTGAAGGACCCGGACGAACTGAAGAGCGTCTACGGTGATCCCGCGTACGCACAGCTCACAGAGGAACTGAAAAAGGAACTGACGCGCCTGCAGCAGGAACTGGGCGACACGGAACCGCACAAGCCGGTGCCGGGCGATCCGGGGACAGGCAAGCAAGGCAAGGAAAAGGACAAGAAGAATGCCGTTGAGAAGCGGCCGGCCACTGACATCAAGTGATCACAGTTTTCCCGCCGGCCGGACGCCCTTGCCGATCTGCTTCGTCGCGGTGTCACCCAGGTCTTCACGATACTTCTCCGCCAGCTTTTTCAGGTTCTCGACGATATCCGGATGCTTCTGGGCGAGATTGGTCGTTTCGCCGAGATCCGCCTCGACGTCGTACAGGGCCAGTTCCGTTTTCGACGCCGAGTAGGCTGCGGGATTGCCTTCATCGCCGCCCTTATTCTTCAGCGTGCGATAGTCGTGGGGGAAATGCAGCTTCCACTTCCCGCTGCGGATCGCCTGCAGGTGGCCCAGCCAGTAGAACGCATAGGCTTCGTGCGGCGTCTTCGCGTCCTTCGCCGACGAAAGCAGCGGCCAGATATCCTTGCCGTCGATCGCGTTCTTCGGCAGGGGGGCGTCGGCAAGTTTGGCGAGTGTAGGTAACACGTCGATCGTCGCCGCCATTTCGTTACATACAGTTCCGGCGGGTATCTTCCCGGGCCAGCGCGCGATCATCGGCACCCGGTGCCCGCCTTCCCACGTCGTGCCTTTGCCTTCGCGGAAGGGGCCGGCGCTGCCGGCATGCGTGCCGTAACTGAGCCACGGGCCGTTGTCGCTGGTGAAGATCACCAATGTATGTTCATCGATGCCGTTGGTTTTCAGAGCCGCCAGTATCTCGCCCACCGACCAATCGAGTTCCGCCATTACATCGCCGAACAGACCACGCTCTGTCTTGCCCTTGAACTTGTCGGAAACATACAGCGGCACGTGGCACTGGTTGTGCGGCACGTAGAGAAAGAATGGCTTGTCCTTGTTCTTCTCAATGAACTTCACCGCACGCTGGGTATATTGCGTGGTGAGTTGAGTCTGGTCCTCGCCGGTGACTTTCGGGTTGATGATCTGATCGCCCTCGATCAGGGGCAGGTCGGGCCAGGGATTCTTCTTCGCGTTCCTGGCTTCCGGGTGGAATGGCCACATGTCGTTGGAATAGGGAAGGCCGAGGTATTCGTCGAAGCCGTGATGGATGGGCAGAAAGAGCTTGGCGTCGCCCAGGTGCCACTTGCCGAAGATCGCGGTGGCGTAGCCCTTCTGTTTGAGTACTTCGGGGATGAGCATTTCATCCTTGTGGATACCTATCTTCGCGCCCGGCCCCAACGCCCCGCCAATGCCGACGCGCAGGTTGTAACAACCGGTGAGCAGCGACGCCCGAGACGCGGAGCAGACGGCTTGTGATACATAGAAAGACGTGAAACGCACGCCCTCCTTCGCCATGCGATCGATATGCGGCGTGTCGTAGCCTTTCGCGCCGTAGCAACCCACGTCGGCGTAGCCCATGTCGTCGATGAAGATCACGACGAAATTGGGTCCCCCGGGGCGATCAACGGCGACCACAGGTTGTGGTAACGCGACGGCGATATGCAGAAACGCGATCAATGTGGCGACAAAACGCATGAAGTTCCTCGTTTAGCGCGGGCCCGAAGGGCCCGGTTCGCCGGACGCCCCGCGCCCACTGTCATCCGGATACGCCCGCACAAAACTCCACTTCTGCGCCGGCAAGCCCGCCCGCACGGGATTGTTCTCATCGTACCGAATCGAACGTGCCACATCCTCATGCGAATCCAGATAAACCGCCCAATACCCCACGGACCACGGCGAAGGAAGCCCGCCCTGTTTCGTGCGAAAAGCGGACAAAGGATGCAGCCCGTCGCGCGTCAGTTGCTGCGTCGCGGCGCCCTTGAGCAGATTCGTCATCTGCTCGACCTTGTATCTGAACCTGCCCAGCACAAGGTGCGCGTGATCGGGCATGATGACACAAGCGTAGACCGGAATGCCGGAGCGCTCGATGCGATAGCGGAAGCCTTTGATGATGCAGCGAGCCTGAATGCCGGTGAAGACGACGGGCGGATACATCAGTGCCGCCTTCGCCGCCATGCGCTGCTCGATGTCATGTGAGTGATGGGCGACGGAACGATGTGTTTCGATCTTGGTGGCATCGCCGAATTGCAGCAGTTCGTAGCGGCGGACGAAGTCGGACCAACTGCCGCGTTCATCGTTTGGAAGCCAGAACCCGTAGGCGCTGATGGTCAGGTGGTAAGCAAGAACCATGCAGGCAGTATATCAAAAAAAATACAGGGGAAGCAGCGGATGTGCGAACGATCGTATGTATGACGCGCGGGGTTGCGGCGAGCCGGGCCCTTCGGGCCCGCGCTAAACGGGGGACATCAACATCAACATCAACATCATCATCATCATCATCATCATCATCATCATCAACATCAACAACAACATCGCCGTCGTCTTCTCATCGCGTGTCCGCCGCGATCGGCAGCGCGACTGCCGGCGCTTCGCCGTCGATGGTCTTCTTGCTTTCGATGTGCAGGGTGCGGGCGCGGTGTTGCGACCAGTCCGTCACGGACAGGTCGGGCGACCGCGGGGAATCGTGAATCTTCAAATGGTCGTACGTACTGTCGCGCTGGGCCGGAATGAAGCCCGCGTCGCGGATGAGCTTGCAGAGCACCGCCTCGTCGAGGCAGTACGTGGTGCCGGCGCTGCTGACGACGTTCTCCTCCATCATCACGCTGCCCATGTCGGTGGCGCCGAAGAACAGTCCGAGCTGCCCGATCTTCGGCCCCATGGTCACCCACGAGCTTCCGATGGAGTGAATATTGTCGAAAAACAGCCGGCTGATCGCCTGCATGCGCAGATAGTCGGTGGCGCCGCTCATGCGCACTCGCTTGGCAAAATGCGCGACACTTGCGGGATCGGCGCCATCCGCGACCAGATCGCCGGGGAACGGCTCGCCGGATTCCAGATCGAAATCCGGCACTCTTCCCAGCGGCGTGTTGTCGCGCTGGAACGGCCAACTGATGAACGCGAGGTACCGCCCGGGCCAGTCGTGAGTAATCGCCTCGTCCTGGGCATCGCGGATTCGGGCCATGTGATCGATTCGGTCGGCGATGCCTTCGATGTGGCCGAACATCATCGTGCCGCTGGTGTTGAGGCCCAGCCGATGCCCGACGCGCATGACATCGAGCCACTGCTGAGCCGTGGCCTTGCCGAGTCCGATTTTCTTGCGCACGGGTTCGGCGAAGATTTCCCCGCCGCCGCCGGGGATCGAATCGAGGCCCGCCGCGATGAACCGCCGCAGAATCGCTTCCAGCTTGGCGAACCAGATTTCGCGCGGCAGCGTGTGGCTCTTGCCCGGCGCGGTCACCGGGAAACCGTCGAGCTTGAGCACCGCCACGAACTCGACGAACTCCGGCGGCGAAAACGCGTGCAGCACCACCTGCGGAAACGCCGCCTTCAATCCGCGCAGTAAATCCTCGTACCACTCGATGGGCAGGTCCGGATGCATGCCGCCCTGCATAAGCACCTGCGTGCCGCCGATCGCGACAAGTTCGCGCACCTTGTCGTGTATCTGCTGCGTGGAAAGCACGTAGCTGTCGGCGTCGCCCAGATCGCGCTTGAACGCGCAGAACGTGCAGTTGGCGGAGCAGACGTTCGAATAGTTGATGTTGCGATCGATGATGTAGGTGCGGAAGAGATCGAGGGTGTAGGGTGTAGGGTGTAGGGTGTAGGGCGCGTAGTCTGGTGATTTCGGATTTTGGATTTCGGATTTCGGATTTGCCAGCCCTTCGTGCCTCCGTGCCTCCGCGCCTTCGTGTCCATCCCCTTGGCCGCTGGCCCTTGGCCCCTGGCCCCTGCTTCGCAACTTGTCCTCGCGCAGCACGCGGTTCGCCATCGCGGTGGCCCAGCGGCCAAGCTCGTGAAGTGAGGCGTGGCGGTACAGATGCAGCGCCTGCTCGGGAGACAGTCGCGCTTCACCGGCGGCGATGGCGGCAAGGTCGGGCGGGTTGGGGTCGGAAAAGTGCGTGGTCACAGGGGCTCCAGTCGAACCCCATGATAGCCCGCGATGACCGCCAGGACAGGCGACAGATTGACGCGCGGCCGTTCGCCCCCGGCTCCGCCGGGGGACGCGCGCTGCGGCCGCACGAACGCCGGCGGACTCGCGGCACGATGCTGCCGGCCCGCCTGAACCGCGAAGCCATCGGCGGGCCGGTTCTGTACCATGTCGCCTTTCATCCATGGATCGCCGGCGCAGACCAGCGTTCGTCGGTGACCATTCCCCTCGCGGCTATCCGCGTCGTCCCTCACCCGGCCACTGCCATGATTGATCTCAAAGACCTTCGCGAGAATCCCGACAAGTACCGCACCGGCGCGTTTCTGAAGAAGATGGACGCGAGCGTGGTCGATCGCCTGCTCGAAGCGGATGCCGCGATCAAGCCGCTGCAACTGGAGCGCGAGAACCTCACCGCCGAGACCAACCGCATCGGCAAGGAGATCGGGCCGCTGCAGGGGAAGCTCAAGAAAGCGCAAGGCGATGAGAAGGCGAAGCTCGAAGCGCAGGTGAAAGAGCTGCTCGCCCGGCCCGCCGCGATCAAGGCCCGCCTGGAGGAACTCACCGCTCAAATCGCCGCGCTGGAGCCGCAGCGTGACGACATGCTCCTGCTCGTGCCGCAGCCGCCGGACGCGGACGTCCCGCGCGGCAACGGGCCGGAGGATAATGTCGAAATTCGCCGGTGGAACTCGCCCTGGTTCGATACATCAAAGAGTTTCGAGGCGAACAAGGGTTTCAAGCCGCGCAGCCATGTCGACCTGTTGCAGAAGCACGGGCTGGTGGATTTCGAGCGCGGC
Source organism: uncultured Phycisphaeraceae bacterium (assembly GCA_964426135.1). Taxonomy (GTDB): domain Bacteria; phylum Planctomycetota; class Phycisphaerae; order Phycisphaerales; family Phycisphaeraceae; genus CAYRPN01. Next base: position 11,063 of record CAYRPN010000037.1, read on the forward strand.
GTGAAGATCGCCGGCTCGCGCAGCTATGTCCTGACCGGCGCGGGCATGCAGTTGCATTCGGCGGTGCTGCGCTATGCCGTGGATTACATGGTGAACGAGAACGGCTTCACCGCCATGAGCGTGCCCGTCCTCGTGCGCGAGGAGGCGATGATCGGCACCGCGTTCTTCCCGCATGGCAAGGAGCAGGCGTACGAGGTCGGCGAGAAGGCGCGCGGCGGTTCGTACGATCTCTACCTCACCGGCACAGGCGAGGTCGGCCTGATGGGCTACCACATGGGCGAAATGATCGACGCTCAGAAGCTGCCGCTGAAGTACACGACCGTCTCCACCTGTTTCCGCCGCGAGGCCGGCGCCGCCGGCAAGGATACAAAAGGGCTTTACCGCATTCACCAGTTCGACAAAGTGGAGCAGGTGGTGATCTGCAAGGCCGATCAGGCGGAGAGCCGGCGCTGGCACCAGACGATGATGGGCTTTGTCGAGACGCTGCTGCAGCGCCTGGAAATTCCCTATCGCCTGCTGCAATGCTGCACCGCGGACCTTGGGCCCAAGAACGTGGACATGATCGACATCGAAAGCTGGATGCCCTCGCGCGGCGAGGAAACCACGCAGCCCGACGGCAGCGTCACCTGGAGCGGCGCCTACAGTGAAACGCACTCGGCGTCCCGGCTGTACGACTACCAGTGCCGACGCCTGAACATCCGGTACAAAGACCCGGAGACGAAGAAGAACGTGGTGTGCCACGCGCTGAACAACACGGTGGCGGCGAGCCCGCGCATTTTGATTCCGATCGTGGAGCTCTACCAGAACGCCGACGGCAGCATCACAGTGCCGAAAGTGCTGCGGGGATACATGGGTGGGATGGAGAAGATTGGGTGAGAGCCGCGCAGAAACGACTTCGCAGATCGGCATCGGCTCGGAGGTAGGGTGCGTCAAGGCTCGGCGCGGACGCACCACGTAGCGTCACCGTTCTCCGCGGTGCGTCCGCGCCAAGCCTTGACGCACCCGACGCGATGGCCCGCAGCCAAACTGCGGAGTCGTTCATGCACGACTCCTCACCGACCTCTGGTGAACCTGGCGCACTTGGCGAAACTCACCCCGTCTCCCTTTCCATCACCGTCAGCAGCACCAGCGCTTCCTCCCGGCTGCTGCCGCACGCGGATTTCTCCGGCATGAAATCCCGGCACACCGCCGGATGCGCCGGCGTGTTCCACACCGTGCAGTGGTGATTCACATCAAGGTTGACGCACCGCACACCCGCGGGCTTTCCGGCCGGCATGCCGGGCAGCGGACTCGTGATGCTCGGCGCGATGCAACACGCGCCGCAGCCGGGGCGACAATCCATGAGAGGTGTCATGACCGACATGATAGGGATCACGTGGCCCTGGCCGGCGCGAGAGTCAGTGGGAAGAGTGGTTGACCACTGAGACACGGAGTCCACCGGGTTCGAAACAGCGGCTGCTTCAGGCCTGCTCAAAGCGATTCGCATGCCGCTTTGACCTGCCGGTGGTTAATCTGATGGTGTCCATTCCTCGATCGGAGCGGTGCCATGACACGTCTGAGCTTTTATGCGGCGCTTGTGGGTTCAATCGGGGTGAGTGTCATGTTCGCGGCGGAGCCCGCCAACGACGCGAAAGCGCCGGCTGCCAGCGCGCCCGCACCGGCGGCCAGGTCGCCCTACACCGGCGGCAACCGACTCGCCTATCTCGATGAGATCAATCCCTACTACCCGCACAAGGATTTCGCCAAGCTCATCACCCCGCAGTGGGTCGGCGAAGAAGGCGTCGAAGCGGTCGTCATCCTCGCCATCGACGACATGCGCGATCCAGCACGCTACGAGCAGTACCTGCGACCCATCCTCGATCGCCTGAAAACGGTCGGCAACAGCGACGGCCTCAGTCGCATGTCGATCTTCACCAACTCCGTCGATCCTAAACACGCACAGCTCCAAGCCTGGCTGAAGGAAGGTGTGACGTTTGAAGTTCACACCATCACGCATCCGTGCCCCTGCCTCGGCGCCGGCCCCGGCCTGCACAACTCCACCTCCGGCGACATCAAAAAGGCCAAGGCCACCTACGACGGCTGCGTCGATCTGCTGCACCAGATTCCCAACTACAAAGGGCCGGTGGCGTTTCGGATGCCGTGCTGCGATTCGATGAACTCGGTCAGCCCGCGCTTCTTCGCCGAGGTGATGAACAAGACGACGGAAAAGGGACATTTCCTCTCGATCGATTCGTCGGTGTTCAATGTCTTCACCAGCGACGATCCCGCCCTGCCGCGCGAACTGGTGCTGGAGAAGGATGAGCGCGAAGGTGCGGCTCCTGACGCCAAGCGTGGAAGATTCGCCAAGTACGCCCAGTTCCCGGGCTTCGTCAACACCATCGAGAACTACCCCTATCCCTACGTCGTCGGCAACATGATCTGGCAGTTCCCCTGCGTCGTCCCCAGCGACTGGGAAGCCCAGCACCTGCACAAGCCCAACAATCCGAAGACCGTCGAGGACCTCAAGGCCAACCTCGACTGCACCGTCATCAAACAAGGCGTCTTCACCCTCGTCTTCCACCCGCACGGCTGGATCAAGGCGGAACAAATCGTCGAACTCATCGACCATGCGGAAAAAAAGCACGGGAAGAAGGTGAAGTTCATGACGTTCAGGGATGCGCTGGAGCGGATCAACAAAAGTCTGTTTCGCGACGCGGCGTTGCGGAACGCGAAGGGTGATTGGGAAGGCTTTCAACTCTTTGATGTTGAACAGAAGAGGAAAGACGACCAATCAAAGATCGAAACCGATGGCTATCTCGACATTCTTCACTTCGCCCCCCTTCGAGAGCGAACGCGAGGAGACCGACATTGGGAGGCGTCGCTGCGGCGCTGGATCGACAAGCCTTCCCAGATCCACGGATGGCAGCGTCCCATTATGGTCCAGTCCCCAGTGGAAGACAGCGTTGCTTTCGCCGAACGTCCGCCAGTGCCGATCGTCTTCTTCGATGATCCGGCAATGCGACGCATCGACTTCAACGGAGATGGTCGGGACGACCTCGTGTTCAGCAATGGAACCGGCTTTGCTGTTTACCTTTCCGTTGAGAAGGGCAAGGAGCCGTGGAAGAAGATTGTGTCGTCACGACGCGCAGCGGAAGCGAAACCGGGTGACATCCCTCCCATCATCCGCGCCGACGGCACCAACAACGGCTTCTTCGTCAAGGGTGATGCGCTCTACTGGCAGAACGAGGACACTGGCGGGAAGGAGCCGCATCATGTGAAGAAGATCACGTTCAAGGAAGTCCTTGCCTTGGGCGAGCCGGGGCCTGTGGCCCCGAAGGACGCGCCGAAATCGGGCGCGCAGGGCGCTCCGGCACGGGGGCTTCAAGCCCCCGTGCCTGCGGCCCCAGGCGCGCCCTCCACCGGGGGCACCTACGAAGGCAAAAACTTCACCACCGCGCACCCCGCGCCGCCGCCTGCGCGCTCCATTGAAGACTCCCTGAAATCCATTCAGGTACGCGAGGGATTCCGCGTCGAGCTCGTCGCCAGCGAGCCACTGACGATGGACCCGATCGCCTTCGACTGGGGCCCCGACGGCAAACTGTGGATCGTCGAGATGGCGGACTATCCCTCGGGCATCGACGCCCCCGGGGGTAAAGGCAAACCAGGCGGCCGCATCGTCTATCTCGAAGACATTGACAACGACGGCAAGTACGACAAGCGCACCGTCTTCCTCGACGGCATCTCTTTCCCCACCGGCGTGATGGTCTGGAAAAAAGGCGTGCTCGTCACCGGTGCCCCCGACATTTTCTACGCGGAAGACACCGACAACGACGGCAAAGCCGACAAGCGCGAAGTCCTCTTCACCGGCTTCGGCGAAGGCAATCAGCAGCACCGCGTCAACGGCCTGCGCTGGGGACTCGATGGCTGGATTTACCTGGGCAACGGCGACAGCGGGGGCAACATCAAGAATGTGGCGACCGGCGAAGTGACCAACATCAACGGCCGCGACCTGCGCATCCGCCAGAACGCCGACGGCAAATGGCAGCTCGATCCGCAATCCGGCCAGACCCAGTTCGGCCGGGAGCGCGACGATTTCGGCAACTGGTTCGGCAACAACAACCCCAACCCCGGCTGGCACTACGCGCTGGAGGATCATTACCTTCGCCGGAATCCGCACGTGGCGGCGCCCAACCCGCGCGTCGATCTCACCGGCGACCGCACCATCTATCCCATCAGCATCGTCCACTCGCCTTCGATCGAGAACCACCGCATCACGCCCGGCCAGCCCGCGCAACATTCCTCCGCCAACAGTTTGTGCCCGTACCGCGATGATCTCTATGGTCCCGACTTCGCTAGCAGCATTTTCATCAGCGAGCCGGTGCACAACCTGGTGCGGAGGCTCGTGCTCAAGCCGCAGGGCGTGACCTTCCGCGCCGAACGGCCTCCGGGCGAGGAGAAAAGAGATTTCCTCGCCAGCAGCGATCCCTGGTTCCGCCCGACGATGCTGCGCACCGGCCCCGATGGCTGCCTGTGGATCGCCGACATGCACCGCCAGACCATCGAGCACCCGCAGTGGATTCCGCCCGCTTGGCAGAAGCTTGTGAACCTGCGCGAAGGGGAGGACAAGGGAAGGATTTATCGCGTGGTGCCTGTTGAGAAAAAGCCGCGCGTCATGGTGAAGCTCGACAAGCTCGATGCGAAGGGATTGGTGGCGGCGCTGGATTCGCCGAATGGCTGGCAGCGCGACATGGTGCAGATGATGCTGACATGGAAACCGCCACTCAGCAAGTCCCAACGGAAGAAACTGGTCGAACTTGAGGACGCCATATTCTCCGAGGCGGATATTTCCTCGCAACGTGCAGCAGAGAGAAAGCGGGACGAATTGTTGGCGACTTCGCCCGTCCCGGGAGCGCTGCTGGAACTGGCCACGAAGTCGCCGCGTGCGGCGACGCGGGCACAAGCCTTCGGCACATTGGCATCGCTTCATCTCGTTGCCGAGTCGGTGAAAGATCTTCCAATTCCGTTTTCACGCACGCGTTCAGCGCTAATGCAAGGGATAAAAGACAGCGATGCGAATGTGCGGCGAATTGCACTGCAAGTAAGTGAACCGATGTTCGAGTTCCTGGAGAGTGACGGATACAACTCGTTGGAGCACGCCGTCAAGAGCCTCATTCAGATTGTGAATGACGAATATTACGAGGCCGTTGTCGCCCTGACCGCCGATGACAGCCGGCAGGTGCGACAGCAACTCGCGTCCTTGCTGGGTCGTTGGCCCGACGCCCGCGCTGGACGTCCGCTGGCGACGCTGCTTATTGAGAATGCCAGCGATCCCTACATCACCGCCGCGGCGATGAGTTCGGTGCTGCCGCATTTAGACACGGTGATGAAGGAGTTAATCGGCCCCCCGGGGGCCGGCGGCGCGATTCCCGCAGATCAGCTCGCCGCGCGGGCGCCGATCATCGAAAAACTCATCGGCGTGGCGGTGGCGGCGGACAAGCTGGAGACGCTCGCCAGCATGCTCGAAGTCGTCACCATTCCGCGGGAGAACAGGTATGCGGCGTGGCAGTTCACCGCGCTGTCGCGCCTGCTCGATGCGATGGGACGCAGGAATCTCACCCTCGTGACGATGCGCGCGAGTGCCACGCGTCAAGTGGTCAACAACTGGGCCGACGCGGCGGCGGGCAAAAAGCTCCTGATGACCCTCGACCGCATCGAGCCGCTGCTGACGGGGGCCAAGTCAGTGGTCATCGATCCACGCGAGAAGGAAGACCTGCGCATCGCCGCGATCGAGCTCTTCGCACGCCTCGGCGGCGAGCAGCGGCTAAGCACGTTGACGCAGGCGATGACCAATGTGCAATCGCCCCCGCAAGTGCAGCAGGCGGCGGCCGCGGCGATTGGGCGACTTGGCGGGGTGCCCGCGCACAAGGCGCTGCTCGCCGGTTGGGGCGGACACAGTCCGGCCCTACGCAGCGCGATCATCGACAGCCTCGTGAAACAGGACGACGCGATGATGGCGCTGCTGAACGCAATCGAGAAGCGGTTCGTCAGCCCGCACGACGTAGACATCCCTCGCCGCCAGCCCTTCATCAATCACAAAGATGAAGCGATCCGCGCCAAGGCCGGGCGCGTCTTCGGCGGACTGCCCGACGCGGATCGGCAGAAGGTGATCGATGCGTACACGGCGGAGCTTGCGAAGATCGGTGGAGGAGGCGGAGGCGCAAGCGTTTCCGCTGACGCAGCGCGAGGCAAAGCGCTGTTCGAGAAGAACTGCGCCGCGTGTCATCGCCTCGGCGACGTCGGCAAGACCGGGATCGCGCCCGATCTTTCCAAAGTCGCGGACGCGTCGCAGCAGGGCATGCTCATTTCCATCCTCGACCCCAACCGCGCGGTGGAGGCGAAGTACGTCAGCTACCTCGCCGAGACGAAAGGCGGCGACATCTTCACCGGCATCGTCACCAGCGAAACCGGCGGCAGCATCACCATCGTCGGCGTCGATGGAATTCCTCGCACCATCCCGCGCAGCGAACTGGAGTCGCTGCGATCCACCGGCCTTTCGCTGATGCCCAACGGCCTGGAGCAAGCGATGAAGCCCGCGGATGTGGCCGACCTGTTCGCCTTCATCGCCTCGCACGGCCCGTCGCCGAAGTCGTTTCCCGGCAACGAGCCGCGCAAGATCACGGCGGACGACAACGGCGTACTCACGCTGCCCGCCAGTGCCGCGGAGATTCGCGGGCCGACGCTGATCTTTGAGCAGCAGTACAAGAACCTGGGCTACTGGAGCAGCGAGCAGGACAGCGCGACGTGGGTGATTGAGATTCGCCCCCCGGAGAAGTTGCGCCCGAGGCCGCAGGCAGGGGGAGTTGAAGGCCCCGTGCCGGAGCGCCCTGCGGGTGCGGGCGCGGTGAAGTACGACGTCACGCTCGACTGGGCTTTGGCGAATGCGAGCAAGGCCCACGCGTTTCAACTGCTTGTTGCCGGGCAGCGCGTCACCGGGCCGGTGGATTCGACGGGGAGCTGGGACGTGTACAGGCAGGCGAAGGTGGGCACATTGGAGCTTGCACCTGGCACGCATCGCGTGGTCTTCCGGAGTCTGGGCGCGGTGAATGGGGCGCTAATCGACCTTCGAGGGATCGCGCTGAGGCCGTCGAAATGATTTTTTGGGCAGCGGAAGAGCGGTTCAAACCAGCTTTGATTGCGCTGGATCCAAATGGATGGACCACCTCCCCGGCGCGGCGCAGAATCCGGCATAGCAGGCGCATGCAACCCATTGCACGACACCGCACGGTTCGGGGCAGAGAAATAAAAAACCCCGCGATGTGCGGGGCCTTTCAGCAGAACACGTCAAGGTGCGAGAACCCTGACGTTTTTTTAGTGGGCGAGGTGGGACTCGAACCCACGACCTCACGGGTGTGATCCGTGCGCTCTAGCCAGCTGAGCTACACGCCCATGAAAACAGACTCCGTCACGATAGCACGTGAAGCGTTGACGTCAAGGTCAGGAACTGTCGGGGACAGGTCGGTTGGTCCTGGGTCAGCTTGCGGACGTGTCGCTTGTGGACTTTTGTTTCGACGCCACCTCGGTGTTGCCGGCGGCGGTGCCTTCCAGTTTGGCGGGCTCGGACTTGGTCTCCGGGCGGCTGACGGCTTCATCGATGTCGCTTTCGACGCCCTGCAATCCCTTCTTGAAGGACACGATGCCCTTGCCCAGGCTCTTGCCGACTTCGGGGAGCCGCTTGCCGAAAATGAGCAGGCCGATGAAGGCGATGATCAACAACTCGGGCAACCCAAGCGGTCCGATCAGTCCAATCACTGTTTGAATCGATTGATCCGTCATGCTGCACGACCTTTGTCCAGGGGAACCTGTTCCGGATGGCCGCCCGAACGGTGCATGTCCGGTGGCGCCGTTGATGCGAATCAGACTGACACTTGGTTTTCGCTCGGTTTGGCGACCGTCTTGCTGGCGTCACGATCGATCTTGGCTGGCTCGTTGACCGCGCGATCGATCTCCTGCTCGGTATCGGTCAGGCCTCGCTTGAACTTCACGATGAACTGGCCCATGTTCTTGCCGACCTCGGGCAACCGCTTGCCGAAAATCAGCAGGCCGATGAAGGCGATGACGAGCAGTTCGGGCAGGCCGATCGGTCCGAGAAACCCTGCGAGCGTGTTCAGCATAGGTCACCTTTGAGTTGAGTCCGGATTCCGGAGGTCGGCGTCACGGCTGCGCGCGGCACAGGTCGCATCTTCCCGCCCATTCCATCCCACCAACGCCGATTCCACCGTTCCAAGTATAGCCCAAACGCAGGGCGGAAGCGCTGGCTCCCCTGACATTGCCGCTGAGCGGGGTGAAGTTTCGATCTGGGGCAGTGCTCGGGTGTGCCAAGTTTTCCGGGGCTTGACTCCCTCTCCTCTCAGGAAGAGAGTGGCCGAGTCTAACCGGGGGACGAGGCCGGGTGAGGGTCGGGACGAACAGCTTGCTGCGTCGTACGTCGCGCGCTGACAGCATTCGAAAATGAGGGCGTCCCGACCCTCACCCCAGCCCTCTCCTTGGGAGGGAGAGGGGGCCGGAATGCCGCCCTCGGAAATATCGGCAGACCCCTGCGCCCGCTCGCCGTGGGTTGCATTTGAGCATGCCTGTGGGGATTCGCGATACTGTTGCCATGTCGCCGAGGTGGGGGGCACGAACCCCGCAGAACCAGTTCCGGGATGACGTTTCGCCCCATGCTCGCTCATCGCCCCCAGCTCCTGATCAGTGTGCGCAGCGCCGAGGAAGCGGCCATCGCGGTCGAGCATGGCGCCGACATCATCGACATCAAAGAACCTGCGCGCGGCCCCTTGGGCATGGCGGATCATCGCACGATTGAGCAGATCGTCGTCGCGGTGAATCGTCGTTGCCCGGTCAGCGTCGCGCTGGGGGAACTCGCCGATGCGCCTTCGCCGCTCAGGCTTCCTGTGGGCGTCACGTTCGCGAAGGTGGGCCTCGGTCGGGCGCCGCGCCGGTGGCGCAGCGCGCTGGCGGCACGTTTCGCGGATGCTCCGCAACTGAGATCGGTGGCGGTGGCGTATGCGGCGATGGATCGGGCGGAGGCGAGCCAACTTGCCGTCGGCGAGCCGGACGACGTGCTGCAATGGGCGATCGATCATGGCGCATCTGCGCTGCTGATCGACACCTGCTGCAAGGATGGCCGCACGATTTTCGACAGCATGGCGGCGCGCACAGGCGCGCTGCGGCGACTCGTCGATCGCGCGAGGCTTCATTCTCTTCCCGTGGCGCTGGCGGGGTCGCTGACTTTGGCGCTGGTGTCGCGGGCGATCGAAACGGGCGCGGACATCGTCGCGGTGCGCGGGGCTGCGTGTGCGGAGTCCAATCGGCAGGCGGCAGTGGATGGTCAGCGGGTACGTGAACTGGCGAATCTCATCGCAGGACGCAGCGTGCGGCAGCGGCATCCGTCGCCAGGGATTCATGCCGAAGGTTGACCAGCTCGATCGCCGGCACATCCTTGGACGCCAGCGGAAAATCCGCATCCACGATGCCCAGGCCGGCGGCGCAGGCGGGCCCGCATTCGCCGCGGGGCGGGAGGGTTGATTTGAGGAGGATCAGCCTGGCGGCGGCGATGCGCGTCGCGATGTGGGCGGCGATGGAGTCGCTGGTGAACGACCATCGGTGCGGCACGCCGAAGCCAATCGCTTCCTCCTTTTCCAGCCACGCCAGTGGCTCGACGATGGCCAGTTTGTTCTCGTTCCACGCCGCCTTCGCTTCCGAAACATCGTGCGCCATCTTCGCCTGCGGCAGCACCGCGGCAATCACGTGGGCATTGAACTGCATTGCTCGTACCGCCAGCCAGTGACCGCGCTCCTCGCCGAGGTGGTGCTGTCGATCGAACGCCCGCACCAGTTCCGCCGACTCGGCGCCGCCGACGACGAGCAGCGCCGGCCCGTCGATCAGGGCGGCACGAAACTGCTCGAACCGCGCGACGAGGTCGGGCAGATCGAGCAGGCTCCCGCCCAGCTTGATGACGCAGATGCCATGCATGGGAATCGCTCCACGACGCAGGTTCGGTCGGGGAGTCGGGTGCGTCAAGTGCGCGCAATCAGGCGGCAAAGCTTGCGGCGCTTGGTCCCCTCTCCCCCAGTCTGCTGGGGGAGAGGGTTAGGGTGAGGGGGCCGGGTTACCCTGGACGCCAACTCGCCATTTCTCATTCCGAACCACCCCCTCACCCCAACCCTCTCCGCCCGAGCGGGGAGAGGGGGCCGGTATCCAAAACCTGGAAATTGTGGCAGACCCGCGCGAGAGCGTCGTGCATCGCCCTCGTCGCCGCGTTCTGCGATTCGCTACAATCGCCCGTCTTTTCAACGGATACTTTCCATGGCTGAACATGCGTTCGATATCGTGATCATCGGCGGCGGGCCGGCGGGCTACGTCGGCGCCATCCGCGCGGGGCAGCTCGGTTACAAGGTGGCGTGCGTGGAGCGCGGGCAACTCGGCGGCGTGTGCAACACGTGGGGCTGCATTCCGACCAAGGCGCTGCTGGCCGCGGCGGAACTCTACACCCGGTTCAAGCACGATGCGAAAGACTTCGGCATCGAGGCGGACAACATCCGCCACGACTTCGCCAAGGTCATCGCCCGCTCACGGCAGGTCGCGTCGCTGGGCGATAAAGGCATCGGCGGGCTCTTCAAGAAGAACAAAGTCGCGCATTTCGTCGGCCACGCCAGGATCGTCGCGGCCCCGGGAAGCGATGCGACGAAGAATCCCGGCAAGATTGAGGTACACAAGATCACCGCGGGTGGCGAAAGCAGTTGGGACATCGCCGCCAACAACGCCGCCGCCAAATCCAACTCGCTTGAACACACGCTCACCGCCAAGCACATCATCATCGCCACCGGCGCCATGGCCCGGCAGCTTCCCGGCGCCGAGTTCGATGGCGACAAGATCATCGGTTCCAAGGACGCGATGAATCTCAAGACCCAGCCCAGGAGCCTGCTCGTCGTCGGCGCCGGCGCCATCGGCATGGAGTTCGCCTATTTCTACAACGCCTTCGGCACCAAGGTCACTGTCGTGGAAATGATGGACCGCCTGCTGCCCATCGAAGACCACGACGTCAGCAAGGCCATCGAAAAAGCGTTCCGCAAGCAGAACATCGAGTTCCACACCGCCACCAAAACGCAGAGCATCAAGAAGACGGACGCCGGCGTCGAGATGGTCATCGCGCCGCTTGCTGATGAAAAGAAAACGCAGACGCTCACCGCGGACAAAGTCCTCATCGCCATCGGCGTGCGCGGACGGTACGACGGCCTGTTCGATCCCGCGAAGGTCAACATCGAAACCTTCAAGGATCACATCAAAGTCGATCGCAAGAATTATCAAACCAACCTGAAAGGCGTTTACGCGGTGGGCGATGTGAACGGTCCGCCGTGGCTGGCGCATGTCGCCAGCGAGGAAGCCGTGGTCTGCGTCGAGACGATCGCCGCGGCGGAGGGGAAATTGCACGGCCACAAGCCCGCGTCGATCGATTACGACTCCATCCCCGGTTGCACCTACTGCCATCCGCAGGTCGCTTCCATCGGCTTGACCGAGCAGGCGTGCAAGGACAAGGGCATCAAGTACAAGGTCGGCTCCTTCCCGCTGCTGGCCAGCGGCAAGGCGCGGGCGCTCGGCGAAACCGAGGGCTTCATCAAGATCATCGCCGGCGAAAAGTACGGCGAAATTCTCGGCTGCCACATGATCGGCGAAAACGTCACCGAACTCATCGCCGAAATCTGCCTCGCCCGCAGGCTCGAAGCGACGGCTGACGAAATCATCGAAACCATGCACGCCCATCCCACGCTTAGCGAATCCATCCACGAAGCGGCGCTGGGCACGCAGGGACGGATGCTGCATTATTGATGGGAGAGGAGTGGGGGCTGGGGTTTGGGTTTTGGGGTATGCGACCCATGATGCTAAATAGGCGGCCGTGATTGTGTCTGGTGCCACGGGCAAGCGGAGTCCGCGGAGCTTGCCCGTGCTGGCTGACAGCAAGGCGCACGGGCAAGCTGCGCAAAGCCTCCGCTTGCCCATGGCACCCACGGCGCCTTGCCACAATCGTGGCCGCTTATTTAGACCCTACACCCTAAACCCTAAACCCTACACCCTCCTCACACATTGAAATACTTCGCTTCCGGATGGTGCACGATGATCGCGCTGGTGCTTTGTTCCGGGTCGATCTGCCAGTTCTCCGTGAGCACGCAGCCGATGCGTTCGGGCTTGAGCAGGCGGAAGAGTTTGTCCTGATCGCTCATGTCGGGGCAGGCGGGGTAGCCGAAGCTGTAGCGTGAGCCGCGGTAGTGTTGCGTGAAGAGTTCGCGCACTTTCGGGCTGTCTTCGCCGGCGATGCCGAGTTCCTGGCGCATTCGCTTGTGCCAGAGTTCGGCGAGGGCCTCGGCACATTCGACGCCCATGCCGTGCAGGTAGAGGTATTCCGTGTAGTTGTGGCTTTCGAAAAGCGCGCGGGTGCGGACGCTGGCTTCGCTGCCCATCGTGACGCAACTGAGGCCCAGGACATCGCGCTGTCCGCTGTCGATCGGGCGGAAAAAATCACTGATGCACAGCCGCTTGCCGTGCGGCTGGCGCGGGAAGGTGAAGCGCTCGATTTCCTTGTCGTGCCTGCCGGGGGCCGGATCGAACACGATCAGATCATCGCCATCGCTGTTGACGGGGAAATAGCCGTAGACCACCTTGGGTTGCAGGATTTTCTCGCGCTTGCACTGTTCTTTCAGGCGGTCGAAGAGCGGGTTCACTTCTTCTTCGAGCTGCGCGTCGTAGTCGTCGTCGGACTGTTTGCCTTTTTTGAACTGCCACTGCCCGCGGTAGAGCGCGACCTTGTTGACGAAGGGGTAGATGTCGTCGAGGTCGATCTGCTCGATGACGCGATCGCCGAGGAAGGGTGCGGCGGGCACGGGGATGTCGGTGCGGACGCTGGAACGGACGCGCGGGAGTGTTCCGGTCGCGCCTTGTGTACTGGCGGGGCCGCTTGAAGCGGCCCCGCCTGCGACCTCGCGTGCTTCGAGCCGCGCCTGTGTTTCCGCCTCCAGCGCGGCGAGCTTTTCGTCCACGGCGGCGCGCTTGTCCAATCGCGCGGCAATCTCGCCATCGATTTCGCTGAGCCTGCCCGCGTTCATGCAATCCATGATGCGCAGGCCCTCGAACGCGTCGCGGCCGTGGTACACCTTGCCCTGATAAATCTGCCGCAGGTGCGATTCGCAGTAGTGCTTGGAGAGCGCCGCGCCGCCGAGCAGAATCGTGGCGGTGACGCCTTGCTCGTTCAACTCGCGGAGGTTCTCTTCCATCACGTTGACGCTCTTCACAAGCAGGCCGGACATGCCGATGGCGTCGGCCTTGTATTTCCGCCACGCGTCGAGGATGGCGCTGAGCGGCTGCTTGATGCCCAGGTTATGCACCGTGTAGCCGTTGTTGCTGAGGATGATGTCGACCAGGTTCTTTCCAATGTCGTGCACGTCGCCCTTGACGGTGGCGAGCACGATGGTGCCCTTGGTTTCGCCGGCCACTCTCTCCATGAACTGCTCGAGATGGGCGACGGCCATCTTCATCACCTCGGCGCTTTGCAGCACGAAGGGAAGCTGCATCTGCCCAGAGCCGAAGAGTTCGCCGACGACTTTCATGCCGGCGAGCAGGTGATCGTTGATGATTTCCAGGGGCGTGTATTTCACGCGGGCTTCTTCGAGGGTTTCGATGAGGTTTTTCTTTTCGCCGTCGATGATGTGGCGCTGCAGGCGTTCTTCGAGGGTGAGTGCGGAAAGCCCAGGGATGGCCATCCCTGGGCTTTCCGCGTGCGTCTTCGCGTCGTCGTCGCCGAAGAGATTGATGAAAATCTGCAGCGGATCCTTCGTCTTCGATCCATCGCGCAGAGTGACCTCGCCGCCCGGTGCGAACACACTTCCGGAGGCACCCGCCCAGCGGTTGTAGATCAGATCGAGCGCCGCGTTCCACTGCTCGTCGGGGATGCGGTTCTTCGGCAGAATCTTCGACGCATGCACGATCGCGCTGACCAGGCCCGCCTCGCGCAGCTCGTGCATGAAGACGCTGTTGAGCACCACGCGGGCCGATGGTTTCAGGCCGAAGGACACATTGGACAATCCCACCGTGGTTTGCGCCAGCGGGAAGCGCTTGCTGATGCGGCGGACGCCTTCGATCGTCTCCAGCGCGCTGCGGCGATCCTTCTCCATGCCGGTGGAAATCGGCAGCACGAGCGGATCGAAGATCACGTCTTCCGCGGCCAGCCCGTACTTATTCACCGCCAGGTCGTACATGCGGGCCGCGATGGATTCCTTGCGGTCCGCGGTGCGGGCCATGGCTTCCTGTGGGTCTTCATCGATGGTTCCGAGCACCAGAGCGGCGCCGTAGGTCTTCGCAAGCTGCACCATCTGTGCGAATTTGTGCTCGCCGTCTTCGAGGTTGGCGGAATTGATCAGGCACTTGCCGCCGGCGCACTTCAGGCCCGCTTCGATGGTCGCCGGCTGCGTGGAGTCGAGCATCAGCGGTGAGTTCACCTGGCGCACGAAGCGATGCACGATCTGCGCCATGTCGCCGGCATTGTTTCGACCGGCGTAGTCCACGTTGACGTCGATGACGTGCGAACCCTCGCGCGTCTGTTCGCGCGCCAGGCTGACCATCTCGTCCCACTTCTCCGCCTCCAGCATTTTCTTGAAGGCGCGCGAGCCGGACGCATTCGTCCGCTCGCCGATGTTCAGGGCGCTGGCGTCCTGGCGATATTCGGTGGTCGTGTACAGCGAGCAGCAGCCGGCGGGCAGCGGCTTTTTCGTGACCTGTGTCGCCGGCGTGTTCAGGCCCACCACTTCGATCAGCTTCGCAATATGCGCCGGCCGCGTGCCGCAGCACCCGCCCACCAGATTCACGCCGAACTCCCGCACGAAGCGCGAAAGCTGCTGCGCGTAAGGCTCCGGCTGCAGCGGGAACTCCGTCTTGCCCGCCACGAGCGATGGAATGCCCGCGTTCGGCAACACGCTGATTCGCCGGCCCCAGTACTCGCTGAGGTAGCGAATGTGCTCGGTCATCTCCGTCGGCCCCGTCGCGCAGTTCAGGCCCAGCGACAGGATCGGGTACGGCTGCATCGCCGTCACCACCGCGTTCATCTCGCTGCCCAAAAGCATCGTGCCCGTCTGCTCCATGGTGACCTGCACCATGATGGGAATGTCGTCGACGGTCTTCTTGCGATTGCTCAGCGCCTTCAAGCAGGCATTTACCGCGCACTTCACCTGAAGGAGATCCTGCGCCGTCTCGATCAAGAGCACATCGACGCCGCCGTCGATCAGGCCTTCCACCTGCGCGACGTAGCTGGCGAGCATCTCGTCCCACGTGGTGTTGCTCAGCGTGACCAGCCGCGTGCCGGGGCCGATGGATCCGGCGACGAAGCGCGGCTTGTCGGGCGTGCTGTGCTTGAGACACGCGGCGCGGGCGATGCGAGCCGCCTTGAAATTGATCTCATGCACCCGGTCGGACAGGTCCTGGTCCGCCATGGTGATGATGTTGCCGTTGAATGTGTCGGTCTCGACAATGTCGGCGCCGATGGCGAGGAACGATTCGTGAATCTCCTGGATGACCTGCTGCCCGCGGTCGGTGAGGACGAGGGCCTCGGTGCAGTTCTCCCGGCCCAGGTAATCCTTCTGCAGGTCGAGGTCGTATTCGTGGATGGACGTGCCCATCGCGCCGTCAAAGAACAGGACGCGTCGGGCCAGGTGATCGAGGAACAGGCTGCTCATGGAATAATCCGTGTATCCGGATGGAAGGATGATAGCTTACGGCGGGGCGGAGGCAAGCGGCCGTCGCGCGGCACGTCGAGCAGCCAAGGCAAATGTCTAATGTCGAGTGTCGAATGTCGAATGTGGAATGTTTAACCTCGGTGCCGAAGCGTGCTCATTCAGCGTCAATTCGTTTCTACGATTAGAACCGTTAGACATTCAACACTCGACACTCGACATTAGGCATTTGCCTTGTCGCTTCTTCACAGTCACCGCCAACCCGCGCGATAGCCGATACTTCTATCGACCGTTCGCAAGCGTGCGTCTATCGGCACGGCGGCGGACGTTCTCGGACCCGCACGGATCATGACTCCACTCGAATCCGCCATCCTCGGCATCGTCGAAGGCATCACCGAGTTCCTGCCCGTCAGTTCCACGGGCCATCTCATCCTCACGCAGCGCCTGCTCGGCCTGCCCGACGATGAGGCGTCCAAGGCGTTTGCGATCTGCATTCAGGGCGGGGCGATTCTGGCGGTGCTGGGCCTGTATTGGAAGCATGTGGCGCAGATGTTCCGCGGGCTAGTGGGGCGCGATGCAGCGGGCCGGACGCTGCTGATCAATCTCATGGCGGCGTTCATTCCCGCGATGGTGCTGGGGCTGACGCTGAACAAGCCGATCAAGCAACACTTGTTCGGGCTTTGGCCGATCGTCGCGGCGTGGTTTGCCGGCGGCGTGGCGATTCTGTGGGTCAGTGGGAGAAAGGGCCAAGGGCCGAGGGCCAAGGGCCAAGGGGAAGGGGAAGGGATCGAAGGAACGAGCGATCAAAGGACCCTTTTAAATCCGAAATCCGAAATCGGAAATCCGAAATCCTCCCTCAGCCTCCACGACCTCACCTGGAGAATGGCGCTGATCATCGGCCTGGCCCAGTGCGTGGCGATGTGGCCGGGCGTCAGCCGCAGCCTGATCACCATCGTCGCCGGCGTGCTGGTGGGGCTGCGACTGTCCGCCGCCGTGGAGTTCAGCTTTCTCCTGGGCGTCATCACGCTCGGAGCCGCTACCTGTTACGACGGCTACAAGCACGGCAGCGACATGCTCAGGGAGTTCGGCCCGGCCAACCTCGCGCTCGGTTTCCTCTTCGCGTTCATCTCGGCCGTCGTCGCCATCAAGTGGATGGTCGCCTACCTGAACAGCCACGGCATGCATCTCTTCGGCTACTACCGCGTGGCGCTGGCGGCGATCGTGGCGGCGATGCTGCTGACGAAGGTCATCACCGCGTGAAAAAAAAACGCCACCGATCATCGGTGGCGTTGGGTGTGACTGTTGATTCGCCCGCTCACTGCCGCTCGTAGTAACCGATCAGCGTGAGGAATCGGTTCTGGTTCAGGATCGGAATCTTGTACGTCCGCGCCAGGCCTTCCAACTCCAGGAAGGACTTGTGGGCAGCGGCCTCGGCGGCGCGGCGGGCGATTTCCTCGGGCGTCTCCACTTCGCCTTCCTTCAAAGGCTTGGGCTCCGAGGGCCGCTTGCCGAGCACCAGGAAATCCACGTCGTAAGCCATCTGCTTCGCCGCCGTCCCGCCCCATTGCTCCACCAGGGAAACGATGCGCCGCGTGTCGGTCGTCGAAGCGGTGCCGTCGTTGTTCAGGTCGAACTCGCCGTACACATAGAACTTGAACACGCGATATTTGTCGTACACCACGTTGGCGACCAGATCGCCTTCCAGAATCGCAGCGCCGCGGTCCGTGCGGACAATCCGGCACTCGCAGCTCGCTTCCTTGATTTTCACCACTTCGATGCTCGCCTTGCCGCGGACATCGCCGAACTGGTCCTTCGACACGCCCTTCTTGCGGTCGAACACCTCAAAGGTCAGGCCCAGGTAAACCCGGTTCAGCCGGCCCAGGTCCACCGACACGATGTTGTCCTCGGGCACCACCGAGAGCACGTTGCCGTCCGTCTGCAACTCCGGCGCCGGCCCGCCCGTGCTCACCGTGTTCCGCTGGTATTCCTGAAGCTTGCCCTGCAGCGTCTGAATCTGCGCCAGGAGCGCCGCTTTCTCGTCTTCCTTCTTCGCGATCTCTTCCGCAGCCTTCTTCGCGGCCTCTTCCTGCGATGCCTGCAGGCTCGTGAATGTGTCGCTGGCCGTCTTCTGGCCCGCCTTCACCGTCGCGTCGAT
This sequence comes from uncultured Phycisphaeraceae bacterium, assembly GCA_964426135.1. Classification (GTDB taxonomy): domain Bacteria; phylum Planctomycetota; class Phycisphaerae; order Phycisphaerales; family Phycisphaeraceae; genus CAYRPN01. The sequence goes on from CAYRPN010000037.1 coordinate 28,967, forward strand.
CGCCTGCACTTCCGTCGTCCGGGTCTTGGTGGCCTCGGCGTATTGCGTCTCCAGTTGCGTCTTCTCCTGCAGCGTCTTCATCTTCTCCGCGATCGCGTCTTCCTTCAGCTTCTGCTCGCTCTTCCACTTCGCGTCCAGCGCGTCCTTGTCGGCCCGCAGACCGTCGATCACCGACACGATGTTGCCGCCCTCCAGCCCCTTGCTCTTGAGCGTCTGCTTCGCGACCTCCACCGTGCCCGCGTTGGAGATCATCGCCAGCAGCGTCTTCTTCTCCTTGATCAGGTGGCCCACGACGGAATCGCTTCCGCCCGCATCCTTGGCCGCCTCACGCGCCATCTTCACGTCCTCGCTGGAGCGCTCGGCGGGCTTGATGTATTCGTTGAGCGCTTCGGTCGCGCGGTCGGAGTTGAACTTCAACTCCTCGTTCTTGTTCATGTAGACAATGGCAAGCCCCAGCGCCACCACAAAGAGGAGCACAAAGATCACCAATGCCACCGCCATGCCGGTCCCACCGCCGCGAGCACGCGTCGCCATGATACGACTCCTGGATTGAAGGAGAAACACGTCGGGCGGCAAAGCTGCGGGTCAGCCGCTCCCGACTCGCATGCGATTCTGTCACAGGTCATGCGATAAGTCAAGGCGGCCCAAGCGCTTTGCACCGCCGCGACGTGCCACCGTTTCAGGCAAGCGATGGCCTGGCCCCCTCTCCCCCCGGGAGAGGGCTGGGGTGAGGGCCGAGGTAAGTGGGGGCCAAGGTAAGGGGGCCAAGGTAAGGGGGCCGAGGTAAGGGGGCCGAGGTAAAAGGGGGCCGAGGTAAAAGGGAGCCGAGGACAGGTGCCCGCATCGAGCGATCGAAGCACATCCACCCACCACACCCACCCACCCCCAAAGTGGCCGGCCACGATCCCCAGGGACCTAAAAGCGTCGCTAACCCACGTGTAATGCGGCACTTAAAATAAGACTGCCAAAAAGGTAGGACACTTTCCGGCCACCTCTCGCCGCGGCCTCTTTCTTCCCGAAACCGAGCGACGACTTGTCAAAGAACAGCCCGGCCTCGCAGGCAGGCCGTCGGCATGGCTACCTTACATTGACCGACCCGAACGGACGGTAACAGCCGGGCGGCCTTTCTTGCCTCCGCTTGCTGATGTTGGCCACGGGGCTTTTTTTGATAAGACTGCCCCCTTGCCCGCTCCACTCCTCACTCGACTCGTGATCCGCGAAAGGAGCCGCGCACGAAGTAAGCGGGTTTGGCGGACACATCGCAGCCGCCATTTGTTTTGCGGCAGGCACAAAGCAACACCGCGTCGATCGCGCGGCTGTGCGAAAGTGTGACAAGCCCCAGCTTACTTCGTGCGCGGCTCCTTCTGCGGATGGGAAATGCAGGGCCATCAATGGGCATGATTCCGTCCTCAGGCCCATTGCCGATGAGGTGCGTGAGCCCAAGTCGCTGCCGGCGGCGCTCATTTATTCAGAATGACCCCTTTTCTCGACCCCGCGAAAGGAGCCGCGCACGAAGTAAGCGGGTTTGGCGGACACATCGCAGCCCCGCCATTTGTTTTGCGGCAGGCACAACGCAACACCGCGTCGATCGCGCGGCTGTGCGAAAGCGCGACAAAGCCCGCTTACTTCGTGCGCGGCTCCTTCTGCGGATGAGAAATGCAGGTCCATCAATGGGCATCATTGCGTCCTCAGGCCCCTTGCCGATGACGTACGTGAGCCCAAGTCGCTGCCGGTGGCGCTCATTTATTCAGAATGACCCCTTTTCTCCCCCCATTTATTCAGAATGACCCCTTTTCTCCCCTTCCCCTTTTCTCCCCTTTTCTCCGCCTCTGACCCCTTTTCTCCGCCTCTGACCCCTTTTCTCCGCCTCTTGCCTTTCTCCGGCTCTGCCGGCTTAGATTCTGACCCTGCAATTTCTACGCGCGGCGCACAGAACTTCTTATCCCTCTACCCTTGGCCCTCTACCCTTGGCCCTTCCGGCTTGGCCGGCTTAGGGAGGGGAATCGAAAACGGCCAAGTCGGGAAGTCATTTCGGTCACGATCCTTAGTACAGCGTTTCATTGAAAAGGGTGCAATCCCCGGGTGGCTGGGGCTGAGGCTCGGCGAAGCCCCGGCGGAACAAGGTGCAGGGTCATCCGGGCCGGGGCTTACGCGGACTCCAGCCCCAGCCACCCAATTCTCCGATTCCCCTATTCGATCCCTCTATTGTGAAACGTTGTACTTAGATTGTTCCGACTGCGGTTCAGACGCGAGCGCGGCGGCCGCGAATGCCCAGGCCCAGCAGGCCCATCATCGCCGAGGCGGGTTCGGGGATCAGCGCTGCACCTGATCCGAAACTCAGGTCGGAAACGGGTTCGCCCGACTCCGGAATCTTCGGGTTTGAAAGGAAAGGGGGCCCGCAGGCCGAGGTGCAGGGATTGCAACCTGAACGCACCGGCCCGTGCCGACGTATGCAGACCCTGACGAAAACACTGCTTTTCTGCTACACTTGCCGATCTGCTACCGTTTCCCCGCAACCTGGAGAATCCCATGACGATTCGCAATGTGTTCCCGGCTTTTACCTGCGTGCTGGCGATCGGCGCGCTCTTCGCCTCCGCCGGCAACGCCGCCGCCGCCGCGGTCGAGGCGAAGATCGAACTGCCCCTGGTCCGCTGCATCAAGGCCGCCACCCCCGGCGATGGCAAGAGCGATGAGCTCTATTTCCTCGTCGACGGCGTTGCCAAAGGCGCGGCCGTCGCAGCGCAGGTTCCCGAAGGCAAGACCCTGAAAATCAGCCCGAAGGAATCGCCCGTCCATCCGAAGGCGCCCGTGACCATCTGGTCCGGCAAGCTGGAAGAAGGCGAGTTCGTGGCCGTCACGGTTTCCGCTTTCGTCGGCGGCAAGATCGACGACGCGCAGCGCAAGGCTTATTTCGCCAAGCGCGCTGAAGCCAATAAGAAGGTCGAAGCCCTGGCCGGCAAGGCACTGGACGAGAAGGGCGCCGAGGCTGCCCGCAAGGCGCTCAACACCGCCAGCCGCGGCTTCTTCACCGCCATCGCCGACCTGTTCCCCAAGGGCAAGGCCGACGCCCATCTGGGCGCGTTCGATGTCATCGTGGCGAATGTCGGCGGCAAGCTCGTCAAGCGCGTCTGCCCGACCGGCCTGCTCGCCGGCGAACACTACGGCACCGGCGTCAAGCGCTACACCAAGATCAAGTACACGCTGGAGAACGTCATCGTCAAGGACGCCGCCGGCCAGTTCTACGAAAAACAGGAAGCGCCCGTCTCCGACTCCGAAGAGGAAATCCGCGTCAAGATGCTCGAGACCGTGAAGACCGACGACGGCAAGCACGTGACCGATTACCTGATCGACGTGCGCGTCACCGCCGACGGCAAAGCCGCCAAGTGGATGCTCAACGGCGACCATCCCGGCCCCACCATCATTCACGACTATTTCGACTGGGCGGAATGAGGGGACAGGAGGCAGGGGACAAGGGACAGGAGACAGCCTGGTCAATTGAATTGTTGAACCATTAGCCCTCGGCTCTGCCGGGGGTTTCTTTTTTTATTTGTTCTTGCGAGAGCCAACGCATTGTCAGAGCCGGAGTCTGTGACTCCGGTCGTTTTGAAGCGGCTCAACGCCGCTTCAAAACGAGCTTGCGCCTTGGATACTTCGTGGAGCGTGAGACCGCCGCGCCGGGATTCGCCTCGTCGGGATCGAAGGTTTCTCGCTGTTCGGAGAAGCGGAGTCACAGACTCCGGCTCTGACGAGGCGCTCGCCGCGCTCAGCGCAGCGAACTTCGCGACATTCCTCACTTCGCCAGCACCGACAGAATGCCCTTGAGGAACAGCGGCAGATCGGACGGGCGCCTGCTGCTCACGTGGTTGCGATCCACGACCACGGGCTGATCGACCCAGATGGCGCCGGCGTTGGTCAAGTCGTCCTTCAGTGCGGGCGTGCTGGTGTACTGATAGCCGCGCACGACCTTGGCGCTGATGTCGATCCAGGGGCCGTGGCAGATCGAAGCGATGAGCTTGTTCTGTTTCTCGAAATCGGCGACGAGCTGAAGCACCTTCGGATCGCGGCGGAGCTTGTCGGGCATCCAGCCGCCGGGGATCACGACGCCGTGAAAATCGCCGGCTTCCATTTCGGCGATGTCGATGTCGCTGACGCTGGGGTAGCTGTGCTTGCCGTGGTAGGTTTTGCCGGCCGCCTGTCCGGCGATGGTGACATGGGCGCCGGCTTCCTCGAGGCGGAGCTTCGGGTACCAGAGTTCGAGGTCCTCGTAGTCGTCGCCGACGAAAGTGAGAATGCGTTTGCCGGTCAGGTCGGACATGGGCGGCTCCTTTGTGGTGCGATGACCCAGGGTAGCGGAATCGGGTTCGGCGGCTCTTCGGTGAAACACCGGGCCGGGAAGGACGAATGGGGCGACGCAGGGATGAAAAAACCCCCCATGAGCGGGAGGTTTTTCAAATGGGCCTGGCGTGATTCGAACACGCGACCTCGCCGTTATCAGCGGCGCGCTCTGACCAACTGAGCTACAAGCCCGACACAGGATTCTTCAATCGAAAACCCCGATTCCCCGTGAAACCGGACGTGTCAGATTAGGATCATGGCGGGAAAACGTCAAGCGGACGGCGGCGGCGGGTGCGGCAAGGGGTGCGTGACATCTAATGCGGGCCGAATCAAACTCCCCTCCCTCTTAGGGAGGGGCAGGGGGAGGGTCGGGCCGACGGACTCCTTGGGGCTCCAGTTCAAATACAGACACAAGGAAGCAGTTCGCCCGACCCTCCCCTAACCCCTCCCTAAGAGGGAGGGGAATTCGACCCGCATAAGGTGTCACGCACCCTGCGGCAAGGGTGTGCCAATTTTTCCGGCGACGGTGGATCGGCCCCCTCGCCCCCGGCTCTGCGGGGGAGAGGGTTGGGGTGAGGGGGTTTGCGATGTCGAGCGACAAATGGACGCCCAAGGTTCACCGTCCCCCTCACCCTAGCCCTCTCCCCCAGCAGACTGGGGGAGAGGGGACCAAGCCCCCGGAAAATTGGGCACACCCGTGCGGCAATCGCATTTGGGCTTTGACGGGAGGGCGAGGCTCCTGCCGAGCCGCGATAAAGCTTGGGCTCTCAGTGTTTCGCGGCTCGGCAGGAGCCTCGCCCTCCCATATGCGATTGCCACGCCCGCCGCGAAGTAGAACCGCACTCGTCGCTGCCGGTCTACAGTTCAACCATGAAACGCTACACCATTCATTTCGCCGGTCATGTTCAGGGCGTCGGGTTCCGTTACACCGTGCGGAACGTCGCGATGGGATTTCCGGTGGCGGGGTTCGTGCGGAATCTGTCCGATGGCCGCGTGCAGGTTGTCGCGGAGGGAGAGGACGCGGTACTGAAAGCCTTCGTCGAAGGCATCCTCGAAGCCATGCGAGGCTACATCGATGACCACAAGATCGAACAGGGTGAAGCCACCGGCGAGTTCGGCTCACCGGTCGCCGGCGGGCTGACGATTCGGCGGTGACGGCGGTTAGGAACGAGGCCGAAATACCCTTCCGATTTTCACTCAGCAGTTCGAGCCAGAATTGATGAGGAAATGAGGAAACGAGGAAAGCAGGAACAGAAGAAATTCAGGCCACTCTTTTCCTCGATTCCTCATTTCCTGCTTTCCTAATGAAAATTCTGGTTTCTGAATCCGGGAAGTTGCTTCGGCCCTAATCCTCACGGCACGGTCACGACCCTCGGCTGAAAGCTCTTGTGCCAGCGCAACTGCCAGAGTCCTTCGAGCGTGACCTTGCGGGCGGAGCCGTCGACGAGCACGACGTTGATGCCGCTGTCGTGGCGATCGATGGTCCACCGGCCCATGAAGTAACCGATCTCGTGCACGAACAGGCCGGTGTAAAGATTGGGCGGCGGCCCGGTCGCGGGATTGGGCGGCGGGAAGTCCACATCATCAGGCCAGCCGCCGACCCAGTTGGAATCGCCGTAGAGCGGGGTGGCGGAGGGCGAGGGCACATCGTGGAAGCTGGCGAAGAAGTCGCCGTCGGGAAAGCGGAAGTCGGCGTCGTACTCGGCGTACTTCGGATACATCCAGAGATTGGCCCCGTAGGCGCCCTGCCCGCCGCCGCCCCACGACCAGAGGTGGTCGATGTTGCCCGGCGCGCTGACCGGGTCCTGCCTCGCCTCGGGGCAGGCGAGCACGCTCATGGGCGCGAATCGCCACTGACCAAGATTGGAATTAGTTCGGTACTTGTCATCGCCGAGGTAGCTGGCCAGGGAGTGATGCCAGTAGTTGCCGAACCCGTGCGACAGGTTCTTGGTCCTGCCCGCGTTGCTGTCGCTGTAGTTGATCTGCGCCTGCTGGAGCTGACGCTGGTTGGACAGGCACTCGATGGCTCGCGCGGCTTTCCTGGATTTGCCCAGCCCCGGCAACAGCATGCCGATCAGCAGGGTGATCAGGCTGACGACGACGAGCAGTTCGACAAGCGTGAACGCGCCGACGTCGAGGGAAAGTGCTGACGTGATGATTCGCCGGTGACGCATGCGGAAAACGGCCCGCGGGCGACCTTCCCATCATATCTCGGCACGATTGGCGGACGAATGTTGAAAGCGTCGCGCCTCGCGCATCGAACGGTCCGCCCTCACTTCTTCCCGAACGCCTCGACCTCTTCCTGGCTGATGCCCAGCCATTCCATCATGTGCTGGTCGTAGACCTTCATGTGATCGGGCCGGCTGAAGTCGAGGCGCAGTTCGTTGATGACCTTGGTGCCCTGGCGAATCCACTCCTGCCAGGTCTCGCGCGAGAACGAAGCCTGGATCAGTTCGCCGACGGGGCCGCGAAGAGGCGGGCGCTCCAGCCTCGTGCCGGGCTTGCCGCTGCGGCGGTCGATGATGGCCTTGGGGTCGTTGGGGTCGATCGCGGGCGCGGCGGTGGCGGTTGCGGCGACCTTCGGCACGGGCTGGCCCAGCTTCTGCAGCAGCGACTCCATCGCCTTCATCGGCATGACGTCGCCGCGCTGCGCCGCCTTGACGTAGCCGACGGTCAGCACCTCGGCGGCCTGTGCCTCGTGCCCGAGCTGGATCAGCACCTGGGCCCGCAGTTGATACGCCCGGCTCATCGTCGGATTTAGCCCGATCGCCGACGCCAGCGCACGGTCGGCCTCTTCGAGCCGGCCCGCCTCGCGGTACGCCGAGCCGAGGCTGAACCAGGACATGTCGTCCGGCACCTCGCGCGTCATCTTCTCCCACTGGGCAATGCGTTCGTTCAGGTTGGAATTCATGGCAGCCATAGGATAGGGAGGCATGCAGAAGGAGGGAAATGAGGAGAGAGGTCGAAGGAGAGAAGTGGGGCACGAGGCATCGCGGTTAGCGGAAACGCCGAAGGCGTCTGGCGGTTGATCTTGGACTCACGTTCGGCAGCGCCAACGAAAGGGCAAGGTTCACTGTCCAGACGCCTGCGGCGTTTCCGCTAAACACGATGCGGCGGCATTCACCGACGCTCGTGAATGCGGATGTTCCCTTCCCTCCACGCTCCTCCATCCTTCCTTACAATCCCACCATGTCGATTCGCCGGGAGTTCTTAGGCTGGGATGCCGCGTTCCTGCCGCGCTGCGTGGCGTGGCTGCGTGAGCGCCATGGCCAGGGGGATCGCCTCGATTTGTCGCGCGTGCTGGTTGTTTTGCCCGGCGCCCGTGCAGGTCGGCGGCTGCTGGAACTGCTCAGCGAACAGCCGTGCCTGCTCGTGCCGCCGAAGATCATCACGCTCGGCTCTTTGCCGGAGCATCTCTACTCACCGGCCGCGGTTCAGTTGGCGTCGGCGGCCGCGTCGTCGCCGGCGAGTGCGTTCTCCGTCGCCGACGATCTGACGTGCGCGCTGGCGCGGATGCACGGCCTGCGCCGCGCTCCCGTGGATGTCCTGTCGCGACTGGTGCCCAAGCCGCCGGAGGATGGCGATCTGCTCGAATGGCTGGCGCTGTCGCGCGAAGTGTCGGCCCTTCACGAAGCACTGGCGGGCGAAGGCGTTTCCTTCAGCGACGTGATCGCCAATGCAGGCGCGATGCTGCAGCCGGTCGAGCAGGAACGCTGGCAGGCGCTGGCGACGATGCATGACCAATATGAGCAGACGCTGGCGGCGCACGGCTTCATCGACCGGCACCAGGCCCGCGCTGCCGCGATTGCCGAAGAGCGCTGCCGATGCGAGGGACACATCGTGCTCGCGGCGTGCGCCGACCTGAATCGCGTGACCCGGCGGATGCTGGCGCAGGTGGAAGAACGTGCGACCGCGCTGATCTTCGCGCCCGACAGCGAAGCTGCCGCGTTCGATGACTTCGGCTGCGTGAATGTGGATCGGTGGTGCGAGCGGGCCATCGATGTGCGCGATGAACTGATTCAAGTCGTCGATCGTCCGCGCGACCAGGCATTCGCGGCATTGTGCGCCATCACGCCGCCAGAGCAACGCGCGGCCGACCAAGGCGCCGCCAAGGGCAGGGTCAAACGTGGCGGCGCCGCTGCAACGCAGCGGCAATTCGCTCGAAGCGATGATGCTCCCGCCGCGGCGAGCCTGCCGGCGCTCGATGAGATCACCGTCGGCCTGGGTGATGAAACCCTCGGACCGCTCATGCAGCGGACCTTCGAACTCGCCGGCCTGCCCGCACATCTGCCCGTGGGCAAGCCCATCGCCCAGAGCCGACCCGCCTTGCTGCTCGCCGGGCTGGCGGACTTCGCCTCGCGCCTGCGCATGGATGATTTCGCTGCCGTGCTGCGGCATCCCGATCTCGAACGGCACCTGCGCCGGGTTCTCGCCGCTGCCCATCGCGCTGACGAATCGCAGCCGGGCGCTGCGATTCAATCCTGGCTCACCCTGCTGGATGACTACATCACCGAGCACCTGGGCGGCCGCACCGTCGGCAACTGGCTGGGCGATGCGGAACGTGCGGAGCACCTCAAGGCGGTGTACGACGCGGTGATGGCGCTCTTGCCGGGAGAGCTGGCGATCCGTCGGCCGCTGCCTGCCTGGTCGCAGCCGATCGCCGCGCTGCTGCGCACGGTTTACGAGCCGCGGCCGCTGGATCCTCGCGAGCCGGCGGACAATGAACTGCTGCGTTCGCTTGGGGTCATGGGGGATTCGCTTCGATCGCAGGCGAAGCTGGATCCTGCCGACGCGATCACGCCGCTGCTGACTTTCGCCGACGCGGTGAACCTGATGCTCGACCTCTTGCGGGACCAGCAGACGCCGCCGGCCGTCGCTCCGCAGGGCGCGGCTGTGGAATTGCTCGGCTGGCTCGAACTTCCACTCGACGACGCGCCGAATCTCGTCATCACTGGTTTCAACGAACACCACATCCCGCAAAGCTCCACGTCCGACGCATTCATTCCCGACAGCCTTCGCCGACAGTTGGGTCTTCTCGACAATCGGCGTCGACTGGCCCGCGACGCGGCGGCACTCACGGCGATCCTTCACAGCCGGCCGGGCGCGACGATGATCGCCGGGCGGCGCGGCGCCGATGACGAGCCGCTGAAGCCCAGCCGCCTGCTGTTGACGCTCGATGGCGAGGCGCTGGCGCAGCGGGTGCGGAAGTTCTATCCCGACGATCCTTCGCGTGAACACGTCGGCCCGGCGCCGGTGCTGCTGCCGTCCGGCGGGGTCAACCGCTTCACGATTCCGCTGCCGCGGCCCAGACCGGTGAATCGCCTGTCCGTCACCGCGTTTGCCGCTTACATTCACTGCCCGTTCCGGTTCTATCTGAAGCACGTGCTGCGACTGACGCAGGCGGACGACTGCGCGGTGGAGCTCGACGCGCTGCGGTTCGGCACCCTCGCGCACGACGTGCTTGCCGACTTCGGCCACAGTGAATACGCCGATGCCACCGACGCTGCCCGCATCGCGGCGTACCTTTCGGGCAGGCTCGATCTTCATGCGCGGAAGATGCTGGGGCCTGAGCCGACGGCTGCGGCCATGATCCAGATCGAGCAGCTTCGCGAGCGGCTCACCGCGTTTGCCCCGTGGCAGGCCACGCACGCGGCCGCGGGCTGGCGCATCGATGGGTCGCTGATCGAGCGGGAACTGTCGTGGGAGTTTGATCGCGCCGGCGGCAAGCTGCTCGTGAAAGGCCGGATCGACCGCATCGATCGTCGCGGCGATGAGCGGTTCATTCTGGATTACAAGACCGGCGACCAGGGCAAAACGCCCGAGCAGGTCCATCGCGCCGGCCACAAGGACTCGCGCGAATGGGTGGACCTGCAGTTGCCGCTGTATCGCTGGCTCTTCCGTTCGTTGAAGGAGGAGGGCAACATCAAGCTCGGGTACGTCCTGCTGCCGAAGAAGCGGGACGAGGCCGGTCTGTCGGAAGCGGAGTGGTCGGCGGATGAGTTGAAACTCGCCGACGTCAGGATCAACGAGGTGATCGACGCGATCCGCGCCGGCCGGTTCTGGCCGCCGCGCGAGCCGCTGAACAGCCGGGATGTCGATGAGTATTCGTCGCTGTGCATGGATGCGTATCAGGGGCGGCCGCAGGTCATCCGCGCGATCCGCGATGCACTGGAGCGTTCGCAGAACGGGCAGGTGGCGCCATGACCAAAAGCGGACATTCCTCCGGCGATGCCGCGCGTCCAGAGCTCCGCTCGCTGACGGTTGGCGATCGACCGCACGTGGTGATCCGCGCCAGCGCCGGCTCGGGGAAGACCTATCAACTGAGCAACCGTTACCTCGATCTGCTGCATCGCGGTGCGTCGGCTGAGACCATTCTTGCTTCCACATTCACCCGCAAGGCGGCTGGCGAAATCCTCGAACGCATTTTGCGCCGGCTGGCACAGGCGTCGCTCGAAAAGAGCAAGGCGCAAGAGCTGGGTGCGGCGATCGGGGCGCCGGTTCTGACGACCGCCGATGCCCGCACCATGCTGGCGACGCTCTGCCGATCGCTGCATCGCGTGTCGGTCTCGACGCTCGACAGCTTTTTCAATCGCATTGCCCAGGCATTCAGTTTTGAGCTCAAGCTGCCGACCGATCCGCACATCGTTGGCGTGGACGATCCGGCGGTGGCGCAGCTGCGCCTGGCCGCCATCGAGGCGATGCTGGGCGATCAGGACACGCAGACGCTCGTCGATCTGCTTCGACGACTGCACCACGACGCCGCGATGCGCAGCGTGACCGATGCGATCGACAACATCGTGAAGCGCCTGTACGACATTTACCGCCAGTCGCGGCGCGAGCATTGGAACGCGCTGAAGCTTCCGGCGATGCCGACGAAGGACGAGGCCGCCGCGGCGATCGAGGCGCTGGCGCCGCTGGCGGAGGCCGAAGAAGATCGCCGCATCGCCAAGGCCGTGGCAACGCATCTCGGCAATGCGCTGGTCGGCAATTGGGAGGCGTTTCTAGGCAAGGGTCTGACGAAGGCGATGGTCGAGAATCCGGCCGATCCTCAGTTCTACAAGAAGCCCATCCCTGCCCACATCCAGGCCGCGCTGCGCCCGCTGATCGTCGTTGCGCAGGGCTTTTTCCTCCAGCGCACCGCGGAGCAGACGCGGGCCACGTTCGAGCTGATGCAGCGATTCGATTCGCACTACACCCGTCTGCGCGAGCGCGAGCGCGTGCTGCTCTTTTCCGATCTGCCCCACAAGCTCGCCCACGAACTGCCGCGGCAGAGCGAGGAACTGGCGGCTGACATTTACTTCCGACTCGATGCGGCGGTGCAGCACCTGCTGCTCGATGAGTTCCAGGACACCAGCTTCGAGCAGTGGGCGGTGCTGCGGCCCTTCGCGGAGGAAGTGGCCTCGCACAGCGATGCGTCGCGCTCGTTCTTCTGCGTGGGCGATGTCAAGCAGGCGATCTACGGATGGCGCGGCGGGCGGGCAGAAATCTTCGACCGCGTCGAGGAGGGCCTGCATCTGGATGAGGACGCGCGGGTGGAACTGTCGGTGAGCTATCGCTCGTCGCAGGTGGTGCTCGATGCGGTGAACGAGGTGTTCGGCGCGATCGGCGGCAACCGTGGCTGGCGCGAGCTGGAGGATGCTCAGGAAGCGGGCCGGTGGGCCAAGGCATTCACCCGGCACGAAGCACATAAGGATCTGCCCGGGTACGTCGAACTGATGAACTCCAGCGTCGGTGACGATGGCGAGGAAAACAGCGACGGCCACGGCGACGGCGAGGACGAGCAGGAGGAAACCAGCGCCGACGCGACTCGCGCTCATCTGACGTTCTGCGCGCAGCGCATCAAGGCGCTGGCCGAGGAGGCGCCGCGCTGCTCCGTCGGCGTGCTGGCGACGATGAACAAGACGGTGACGAGCCTGGTCTTCGAGCTGCGCCGACTGGGCGTCGATGCCAGCGCGGAAGGTGCCGGCACGCTGGCGGGCGATCCGGCGGTCGATGTGATTCTGTCCGCGCTGAGGCTGGCGGATCATCCGGGGCACACCATCGCGGCGCATCATCTGGCCACCTCCCCGCTGGCGCCGGTGATCGGTCTGCGCCATGCCGACAACGTGGCGGAATGCGATGCGGCGGCCCACCGCATCCGCGATGCGGTGATGACTCTCGGCTACCCGCGCCTGCTCACCGATTGGGCGATCAAGCTGGCGCCTTCGTGCGACGAACGCAGCGCGACGAAGCTGGCGCAACTGGTGGAACTGGCGGATCAGTTCGAGCCGGCGCTGACGCTGCGCATCGGCGATTTTGTGGATTACATCGAATCGCTGGCGGTTGAATCGCCATCGTCATCGCAGGTGCGGGTGCTGACCACGCACCGTGCGAAGGGGCTGGAGTTTGACATCGTCGTGCTCGTGGAACTTTCGCGCTCGCTGGGCTCGGTGGGCAACCCCGTCGTGTGCGTCGACCGCGATCCGGAAACGGACGAAGTGCGGGCGGTGTTTCGCGGCACCAACAAGATGGTGCGGAGCTTGTCACCACAGCTTCAAGAAGCGTACCGGCAGGAGAAGGTGCGGCGGCTGCGCGACGACCTGTGCGCGATGTACGTGGCGATGACCCGCGCCCGGCACGCGCTGCACCTGATCGTTCGGCCGATCAAGGTGGGTAAGAGCGGGCCTTCCACCACGGGACGCAGCGACCAGTCGCAAGCGGCGCTGCTGCGCGGAGCCTTGGTGATCGACGGGGAAGAAGCGTTTGGCCACGGGGGCGATGTGCTCTTCTCGCAGGGTGATCCTCGGTGGCACAGCCGACTGGCGTCGGCGGCGGCAGCGCCTCCGCCGGCGCGAGAGCCGATGCGTGAATTGAGCTTCGCCCGCCCTTCCGCGCCAGCCCCGACGCGGCGGAACTGGCGAGCGGTCGCACCCTCCTCGCTTGCAGCGCACGCGCACAATCCGGTGAGCGATCTGCTCGACCTGGGCGTTGACGACGGCCGCCGTCGCGGCACGCTGATGCATGCCTGGTTCGCGCAGATCGGCTGGCTGGAGGAGGGCGTGCCGACGGATTCGCAGCTCCTGAGCGCCGCGAATGCGGGATTGTCGGTGGTGAAGGCGGACGATCCGTGGCTGGCCCGGCAGGTCGCGGCGTTCAGGCGGATGCTCACCATGCCGCAGATCACCGCCCAGCTTCAATCGCCGCGATTGGATCGTGGCGAGAACGTGGAGCTGTGGCGCGAGCAGCCGTTTGCCGTGCGCCTTGGCGACGAGCTTTTGTCCGGCACGTTCGATCGTGTCCATGTGTTTCTTCAAGGCGGTCGGCCGAAGCGGGCCCTGGTGCTGGATTTCAAGACCGATCATGTGTCCGACGACGAGGGCAACCTCCCACTGCTCGTGGAGCAGTATCGACCGCAGATCGACGCCTATCGCGAGGCGCTGTCGCAGATGCTCAAACTCGAACCGACGAAGGTGCACGGCATGTTGTTGTTCGTCGGCGCCGGACGGAGCTGCGCGGTGTAGGCTGCCTCTCCGTAGGCCGCATGCAGCGATGTCATCCTGATGCGCCCGCCGAGCGATGTCGGCTGCCTCGCCCAAGCAGGGTTTCACTACCATGTCGGCGATCGTCGCAAATGATTCCCGCATGAGTTCCAGCGCATCAACCCGTCTGATCCTCGAAGGCATTGTCACCACGGTGCCCTCGCTGTCGCTGCTGCACGACGGCCTGACGCCGGAGGCGCTGGCGTCGGTCAATGTGGCGCCCATGGGCCCTTATGTCGATGAGGCGGTCACGCACCTGACGCTGCGGCCGTTCACTTCATCAACGACGTACCAGAACATCAAGGCGACCGGGCACGGCGTGTTCCACGTGACGGATGATGCGCTGATGATTGCCCGCGGTGCGATCGGGACGTTGCGAGCGGGACTGGACGCGGCGGTTCGCCGAGCCGATGTGGTCGCGGGGATCGTCTTAACGGGCACGTGCCGTTACTATGAGTTTGAAGTGGTGGAAGTGGACGATCGGGAGGAACGCACGCGGATCGAGGCCCGCGTCGTTCACATGGGACGGTTGCGTGATTTTTTTGGTTTCAACCGCGCCCGTCACGCGGTGCTCGAAGCGGCGATTCTCGCGACCCGGCTTCACCTGACGGGCGCGGCGCCGGTTCTCGCCGAGTTCGATCGGCTGAATGTCGCCGTTCAGAAAACCGGCGGCCCCGCCGAGCACCAGGCGATGGCGGAACTACGGGCGTTTGTCCGCGCGGCCGACGGCCGCGAACCGACGCGCCAGGTGCGATGATCGCCGATGATTGACGTCGAAACGCCATGTCGATTGCATTTCGGCCTGCTCGCGTACAACCGCGAGGAAGCGCGGCAATTCGGCGGCGCGGGCCTGATGGTCCGCGAGCCGCGCATTCACGTCCGTGTGGCGCACGCGGATCAGTTTCAGGCGGCAGGTCCGATGGCGGAACGGGCCCTGGCGTTCGCGCAGACCTTCGCACAGAAATGGGCCGCGAGGATGTCGCAGCGGGAACAACCACGTCGCGCCGCGCTCGGTGGCGCCGCGATCCAGATCATCGAAGCGCCGCGCCCGCACACCGGCCTGGGCAGCGGCACCCAACTGGGCATGGCGATCGCCCGGGCGCTGGCGGAACTGGCGGACCCGAGCGAAGCGCAGACGCTGGGCGTGGACGAACTGGCGTCCCTCGTCAGCCGCGGGGCGCGCTCCGCGATCGGCGCCTACGGCTTTTTCCACGGCGGATTCATCATCGAAGGCGGCAAGCGCGATCCGCAATCGCTTTCGCCCATGCTCGTACAGCAACCGTTCCCGCCGGACTGGCGCCTGATTCTGATCACGCCGGACAGGCTCGTGGGCTTGAGCGCGGACCGCGAAGTGCAGGCCTTCGCGAAGATGATCTCCATCCCGCGCGAGGTGACGGCGGAGATGTGCCGCCTGGCGCTGCTGGGCCTGCTGCCCGCGCTGATCGAGCGCGACCTGCCCACGTTCAGTCGCGCGCTGTTCGACATGCAGCAGCGCGTGGGCATGTGCTTCGCCGCCGCACAGGGCGGCATCTACGCGGACCCGCTGCTGGATCGCATCGTCAAGTTCATCCGCCAGCAGGGTGTGGAAGGCGTGGGGCAGAGTTCGTGGGGTCCCACGCTGTATGCGGTGGCAGCCGACGAAAGCAACGCGCGGGATCTGGCCGTGCGGCTGGGGGCCGCGTTTGATCTTCAGCCGCACGAAGTGCTGGTGACGAGGGCAGATAATATCGGTTGTCGCATGGGCGGCGACGCGGCGGAAAGCGCTCCTGCCGGACGCAACCGGCGGGCGTGAACGCGATCCTTTCGTGCCGCTAGTACGACAGCGCTAGAAGCGCGAAACGCTCGTGGAATTCCCTCTTTTCCGATTCCCCTCCCTTTTAGGGAGGGGTTAGGGGAGGGTCGGGCGCACAGCATGATTGTGCTTCGATTCAGGCCGTTTGCTCGACCCTCCCCCTGCCCCTCCCTAAGAAGGAGGGGAGTCCGGAACCGAATGTAGCGCTGTCGCTCTATTGCTGAACTTCCCGCTCCGCCAGCGCGATGATTCGGTCGGCGACATCCACGCCGGTCACGCTGCTGATCGCGCGCCAGCCCGGTGCCGCGTTCACTTCCAGCACGAACGGCTGCCCGGCCTGATCGATGACCAGATCGACTCCCGCCACCGTCGCCTCGCACGCCGCCGTCGCGCGGATCGCCATATCCCTCCATGTCGATGTCGTCTCGATCGCCTCCGGTTTGCCGCCGCGGGCGACATTGGTGCGCCAGCCGCTGGAAGTGCGCCGCATCGCAGCGATCACGTGTCCGTCGATGACGAACAGGCGCAGGTCGGTTCCGCCGTGGTCGATGAATCGCTGCAGGTAGATGACATTGCCCATGCGTTCAAGCTGCATGAAAGCGCGGGCCGCCAGATCGCGGTCGCTGATTCGCGTCATGCCGAATCCTTCGGAGCCGAAGAGCGATTTCACCACGACATCGCGGCCCAGTTCGTCGAACGCCTGCATGGCGTCGCTGTAAAGCTGGCACGCAATCGTCGCGGGCACGGGCAGGCCTGCGGATTCGATGCGGGCCAGCGCGAGGTATTTGTCGACCGCGATCTCGATGGCGCGTGGTCTGTTGATGACTCGCGTTCCGCGTCGCCGTCGCGCTTCGTCGCCCGCCGTGAGCCGGTGCAGCGCATCCATGCGGAAGATCACCTGCTCCAGCGTGCCCGGCGGCATGGTGCGCACGAGGATGGCGTCGGCGGAATCGATCGGCGAATCCGGCGCGTCGAGCATCCCCACGCGGCCCGTCAGCGCCAGCCACGAACACGCGTCGATGGTGTGCCCGCGCGCCATCGCCGCACGACGCAGGTCGTCCACGTGCCAGCCGGGTTGATCAGAGAGCGCGATGAATCGCATGGATTCCACCAGTGGTGCGATGTCTTGCGTTTATTGACGGTCACTTTAGTAAACGCCGCCGATGGCTGGATTCGGACTCCCC
>CAYRPN010000038.1:0-45455 GCA_964426135.1 uncultured Phycisphaeraceae bacterium
ACTCGCCACTGACGACCACGACTATGGCTGATGAAACGCTCAAAGACGCGATCGAGGAGAACGCCAAAGGGCCCAAGCGCGCCAAGGGCGACAGCGGCGAGATGGAGCAGCACTCGCTGCAGGACCAGATCGCCGCCGACCGCTACCTGGCCACGAAGGACGCGGCTAAGCGGCCGGGCCTGCCGTTCCGCACGACCAAGCTCGTGCCCCCCGGTACGGTCTGATCGGGTAATTCCGCCAGACAGTCGTTCACTCACAAGGGACACGGATGTTCCGTTGGATGCGACAACTCGTTTCGATGGCCCGGCCGAGCAGGGAGGCTCCGCGCCGGGCCATCGATCTTTTCTCGCCGGCGGTGCCGTCGCCACGTCAGGTGCGCGCCAAGTACGACGCGGCTCAAACCAACGAGGAAAACCGCCGTCACTGGGCGAATGCTGACGGACTTAGCGCCGACGCCGCCGCCAGCGCCGATGTACGCCGCATCCTCCGCAACCGTGCCCGATACGAAGTCGCCAACAACAGCTACGCCCGCGGGATTGTGCTGACTCTGGCGAACGACACCATTGGCACCGGCCCCCGGTTGCAGATGCTGTCGGCGGACCGCGACGCCAACAACCTCATCGAGCGCGAGTTCATGCGCTGGGCACGGGCTGTGAATCTCGCCGGCGTGCTGCGGACGATGCGGATGGCGCGGGCTGAATCAGGCGAGGTGTTCTCGATCCTGCACACGAACCCCGCCGTGGATTCGCCGGTGCAGCTTGATCTGCGGCTCGTCGAGGCGGATCAAGTCGCCACGCCACATGTCATGCAACGTGATGACCGATTAGTCGATGGAATTGTGTTCGACGCCGCCGGGAACCCGGCTGAATATCACGTTCTCCGCGTGCATCCCGGCGACACCGGGTCATGGGCACCGTCTCTCGGTGCATTCGACCCAGTGCCTGCGGAACAGGTGATTCACCTTTTCCGTAGCGAACGGCCAGGGCAGAGCCGGGGCATTCCCGAGCTGACGCCGGCGCTGCCACTCTTCGCGCTGCTGCGGCGCTACCGCCTGGCGGTGCTGACGGCTGCGGAAACTGCCGCAAACTTCGCGCTACCGATCTACACCGACGTGCCCGCCGGCGGTGAGGCCGATCCGCTCGAGCCGATGGACGTGTTCGAAATGGAGCGCGGCCTGGGCATGGTGCTGCCTCAGGGCTGGAAGCCGGCACAGATCAAGGCGGAACATCCCAGCACCAACCACGTCGAGTTCATCGAGTCGGTCCTGGCCGAGATTGCCCGCTGCCTGAACATGCCGTTTAACGTCGCGGCGGGCGATTCGTCGGGCTACAACTACGCTTCCGGTCGGCTGGATCACCAGACCTACTACAAGGCGATCCGCGTAGATCAGGCTCACATCGCCCAGGTTGTTCTCGATCGCATTCTCAAGGCGTGGATCGATGAGGCGGTTCTCATCGAGGGCTATCTGCCGCAGTGGATGCGCGCCCGAGATCGCCGTCCACTCGACCACCAGTGGTTCTGGGACGGATTCGAACATGTTGATCCCGCGAAGGAGGCGAACGCGCAGTCGACGCGGCTCACGAGCCACACCACCACACTCGCCATCGAGTACGCCAAGCAAGGGCGGGACTGGGAGACGGAACTACGGCAACGCGCTCGCGAGAAGGCACTCATGCGCGAACTCGGCCTGAGTGAGGCGGATGCCGCTGCGACTCCCACTGCTCCTCAAACCACCACCCGCGATAACGATGACGACGATGCGGAAGTCGCCGTCGAGGAGATGTCATGAGTAAGACACTCACGACCACATCCAGTGACATGCCGGTGGCTCTGGCGTTCGTTTGCGCCACGGTGCAACTGAGCGTTGAAGCTGCAGCCGCTACGCCCGGAGGCGAAGGTCAGCAGGCCGGTGCCAGCGGCGCGGGTGAAGTACTGCCCAAGTTCTCGATGGTCGCTTACACCGGCGACGCCATGCGGGTCGATGGCTGGCGGAATCCCGTCGTCGTCGACCTCGAAGGCCTGGCCATTCCGTCGCAGCGCCGTCCGATCCGTTTCGGCCACAGCATGCACGCTGGCGTCGGGCACACCGAACGGATCGCCGTGGAGAACGGCAAGCTCATCGCCGAAGGACTCGTATCGCGCGACACGCCCGCCGCCAAGGAGATCGTCGTCAGCGGCAAGCGCGGCTTCCCCTGGCAGGCATCCATCGGCACGGTTGTTCACGAAGTCGAACACGTCAAGGCCGGCAAGTACGTCGTGGTCAACGGCCGTCGCTTCGAAGGGCCTGTGTACGTGGCCCGCAAAACCACACTCGGAGAGATCAGCTTCGTCGACCTCGGGGCCGACGGAAACACCACCGCCAGCATCGCCGCCGCAACCCCCGGTGCCCCCGGCGGCGGCAAGGAGTCCATGAACATGCCCGACATCATTTCCAACAACAACGCTCAGACCCAGGGACCCACCACGGGCGACTCGTCGCCAGGCACAGCCAACGCCACGGCGAACCTGGGAGCGGTTGCGGCGGCCAATCCGGGAGGCATGCCGGGGGCCGATGAGCTGGAACAGATCATCGCGCGGTCCCGTGCCGAGCATGAGCGCCGTACCCGCGTGGCCGAGATGACCGCCAAGGTCGTGATCGAGCGGCCGGAGCTCGCCGACGACATGGAGCATCTGTGCAAGCAGGCGCTCGAAGCGAAGTGGGACGTGCAGCGCTACGAGCTCGAAGTGCTGCGGCTCTCGCGCCGGGCGCCGGCCACCCTCATCCGCCAGCGCGTCGGCAGCGACGCTCAGGTAATCGAGGCCGCGCTGTGCCTGACCGGCGGGCTTGAGGATGTGGAGAAGCAGTACGCCGAGCCGGTGCTCCAAGCCGCCAGCCAGCGGTTTCGCAACGGCCTCGGGCTGGGTGATCTGCTTGTGCTGTTCGCTCAGGCCAATGGCTACCACGGCGTCGGACGCTCCAACATCCAAGATCTGTTGCGCTTCGCCTTTGCCCCCGGAGGCGGCTCGCACATGATCGAGGCGGCAGGTCCGAGCACGCTCACGCTGCCGGGCATTCTGTCGAATGTAGCGAACAAGTTCCTCCGCGCCGGTTTCGAGGCGGTGGAATCGACGTGGCGCGAGGTCGCAGCCGTGCGTCCTGTCCGTGACTTCAAGCAGATCTCCAGCTACAGCCTGACCGGCGGCTTCCAGTACGAAGAGGTCGCCCCCGGCGGCGAACTCAAGCACGCGACCGTCGGCGAGACCAGTTACACCAACCAGGCCCGCACCTACGGCCGCATGTTCTCCATCGACCGGCGTGACATCATCAACGACGATCTCGACGCGCTGACGGCGGTGCCCCGACGCCTCGGGCGCGGTGCGGCGCTCAAACTCAACGAGGTGTTCTGGACCACGTTCCTGAACAACGCCGCCTTCTTCGCCGTCGCCAACGCCAACTACGCCGAGGGTGCCGACACCGCCATTGGCATCGACGGCCTCACCAACGCAGAACTCCTGTTCCTCAACCAAACGGACCCCGACGGCCATCCGCTTGGCGTCACGCCGATGATCCTGCTCGTACCCAACGCGCTGCTGGTCAAGGCGTCGCAGTTGATGAACTCCACCGAGCTGCGCGACACCACGGCCAACACCAAGACGCTGGTGAGCAATCCACACGCCGGCAAATTCAAGGTGGTTCGTTCGAGCTACCTCTCGAACGCGGCGTACACCGGCGCGTCGGCGAAGGCGTGGTATCTGCTGGCCGACCCCAACGACATGCCGGTCATTGAGGTCGCCTTCCTCAACGGCCAGGAGCGACCCACCGTGGAGAACGCGGATGCCGACTTCAGTCAGCTGGGCATTCAGATGCGCGGCTACCACGATTTCGGCTGCGCGCTCCAGGAGCCGCGCGGCGGCGTCAAGCTCAAGGGCGAAGTGTAAATGAAACGCCCAGCACGGCTCACACACGTGCTGGGCTTGGACCCCCTCCACGGGCAGCGTAGGGGACAACGCAATCCGATGAAAGGAACGACTCATGCCGACGGCAGTCTTCATTCAAGATGGCATCAACATCGACTACACCCCAGCTTCCGGAGGTGCCGACGTCCCAGCCGGCGACGTGGTTGTCCTCGCCGACCTCATTGGCATCGCCCGCCTCGACATCAAGGCGGGCAAACTTGGCGCGCTGGCCGTGCGCGGCGTTTTCGAGCTGCCCAAGGCAACCGGCGCCGGCACTGACATCCCCAACGGCACGAAGGTGTACTGGGACGCGGCGCTCAAACAGGTCACCTCGATCAGCGGCGGTTCCGGCGGCTCGGGCAGCGGCTCGGGCGGATCAGGCTCGGGCCGGCCACTCATCGGCAAGACGGTCCGCGCCGCAACCACCGCCGACGCGAAGGTTCGCGTCATGCTCACACCGTGAGACATCGTCATGCCAGACCTGCTGCAACGAGGCTCGGATTGGCTGGAGGACCAGCGCACCCAGCACGCGACGAGGCTGGTGACCTACCAGCGCGGTGTCGTCGGCGATGGTCCCTCGGTTCAGGTGCAGGCCACGATCGGCAAGACCGCCTTCGACGTCGACAACGGGGCAGGTGCTTTGCTTCGAGTGGAGTCGCGTGACTACCTGGTTCTAACCGCCGACCTGGTACTCAATGGCGAGCAGACCCCGCCGAAACAGGGCGACACGATTCGTGAGTCTGCGGGCGGAATGGTGATGGTTTACGAGGTCATGGCCCCGGGCGGCGCGCCACACTTTCGATTCAGCGACCCGTATCGCAAGACGCTGCGGATTCACACGAAGTTCGTCAGTCAGGAGCCTCTGTAATGGAAATGAACATCCTCGAACCCGTCGTGCAATACGGCTTCCTCGGCTTCGCCGTGGTGCTGCTGGGCGTGGTCATCTGGCTCATCCAGAAGCTGCTCACCGTGCTGGATCAGACCAACAAGGTCATCGCCGCCAACACCGAGGCGATCGAGGACTTGGCAACCGTGACGGAAAACCTGGTCCAGGCCAATCGCTCGCTGCACGAGAAGGTGATCACCCGTCCGTGCATCGTGGCTCAGGAGTAGTGGTGTGCCCGCAACCTCAACACTCGTTGCGATCGCTGACGCCGTTGTCACGGAGCTGAACGCTGGGGCAGGTGCCTTTAGCCAAGCATTCACGGCCCAGCGCTACTACCTGCCCGTGTTCGATCTGGGCGAAATGAAGGACCTGCACGTGTCGGTCGTGCCCAAGGGAGTTGCCGTGCAGCCCGCGGGCCGGACGCTTCTGCAGCACGACTACAGCATCGACGTTGCTGTGCAGAAGAAAGCGCCACCTGAAACAGCGAACACGATCGATGGTTTGTTGGTCCTTGTCGAGGAGATCGCGGCGTTCTTCAAGCACCGGCCTTTGGCCGCAGTTCCCAACGCGACGTGGATCAAGACGGAGCACGCGCCGGTCTACTCGCCCGAGCACATGGAGCAGTACCGCCAGTTCACTAGCGTGATCACGCTGACCTTCCGCGTGATCCAGTAAGGGGTCGTCGCCATGAGCGTGAAACTCGGCATGCAGGCCAAGCTGTATCGCAACAGCGGCAGCTACGGCACACCCACCTGGGTGGAGGTTGGCAACGTCAAAGACCTGACGTTGAACCTTGAGGCCGGCGAAGCGGATGTGACCACGCGCTCCAACAGCGGTTGGCGCGCCACCGTCGCCACGCTCAAGGACGGCTCGATCGAGTTCGAGATGGTGTGGGACACCACCGACGCCAACTTCACCGCGATCCAGCAGGGATTCTTCAATAACACGCCGGTCGAGTTCGCCATCATGGACGGCGCAATCGCCACGGCGGGCAGTCAAGGGCTGCGAGCCACGATGTCCATCACCAACTTCAGCCGCAGCGAAGCGCTGGAGGAGGCCATCATGGTGAGTGTCACCGCCAAACCCACTTACGCGGCCAACGCGCCGTCCTGGATGACCATCGCCTAGCCCCCGGAACCCCGGAAGCAGGCACTTCCTCTCGTTGAGCTATCTCATTGCACATGGAGGCGCGCCGTCCCATGAAAACCTTCCGCGACACCGCCGACCGGGAATGGACTGTCGAGATCAATGTCACGACGCTCAAGCGCGTTAAGGATCTGGCCGGCGTCGACCTCACTGCCTTGATCCGACCCAACGACCCAACCTTCAAGAACCTGTCCACCGACATGTTCCAACTGTTCGACGTGCTGGTGGCGCTGGTGAAGCCGCAGCTCGAGCAGCGGCAGATCACGGCAGACGCTTTCGGGCAGGCACTCGATGAGAACTCGGTGGAGGCGGCGGTCACGGCGCTGCTTGAGGGTGTCATCGATTTTTTCCAGGCCGACAAGAGGGTGATCCTGCGGCGGGCCCTCTTGAAGGTGACGACGGCCGCCGATCGGGTTCGCCGTCAGAACCTGGAGACAGCGGCTCAGCGCGTGGAGAGCACGGAATTCGACCAGATCGTCGAGCGTGCGATGTCTGGCACCTCGTCTACCGACTCGCCGGAATCCTCGGAATCGACCCCGGGCCATTGACGTTGCGTGAACTGGCGGCGATGGCCGAGGCGCGTTGCCAGGAAACCTGGTCGCACACATCCGCCGTGCTCGCCCTCCTAGCGAACGTTCACCGCGATCCGAAGAAGCATCGCGTCTATAAGCCCGCGGATTTTGATCCCACTCGCTCGCGCACCAGTCCGCGAAAGACGCGGCGGAACGAGGGCTTACCCAAAGTGGGCGTCGAAGTTCTCAAACAGGTGTTTGTCGATCGACAACAGTCAACCCCTCACGGAAAGGAACCGTCATGAAGTCATGGAAGACCACGCTTGCCGGCGTCGCGGCCATCGTCGCCGCCATCGCCCTGGCCATCGCCCACCAGTTCGATGCCGATCCCACCACCGTCGCGGACTGGGGCGCGGTTGCCGCCGCTGCCGCTGCCGGCGTCGGGCTGCTGTTCGCCCGCGACAATGACAAGCGGAGCGAGGATGTCGGCGCCGGCACGAAGAAGTAAGCACGGTGAACCCGCACATCCGGGTAGCTCTCCGGGGGTAGCAGTCTCAACACGCACCACCAAAAAAGGAGCTTGTGCCATGTGGCAGAAGCTGATCGTTTCCATCGTGCTGGGCCTGCTGGCCTGGCTGGAGAAACAACATGACAAGTCGAAAACCGCTGTGGACGCTGATCGCCGCGCTGATGCTCTTCGTCGCATTGGCGAGCGCGTGCGGCTGTGGCAGGACCGTGCTACTGCCGGACGACAGCCCGATCCGGGTGGGGCCGGGGACGACCGGGAAGGCCTACCGCTTGATTGAAGGTGAGTGGCGCGTGTCCGATCGTGTCATCGCATACCCCGAGGGCTGGTACGTCATCCCGCCGCGCTTCGTTGAGCCGGGTGAACTCGACGGGAAAAGGTGAGCACCCGACTGGATGCGGCGAGGAGTGGTCCCCAACTGGGTTTCATACGCCTGGACTATGCGGGTTCGATTCCCGCCGCCGCTATTCCTCATGATCGACATGCGGATCAAATCGATGTTCTTCGACCGCGCCAAGGTCATCCGCGCCACCGACAAGACATCGCGGGCAGCGCTGTCGAAGGCCGGTGCCTTCATCCGCCAGTCGGCACGCACCAGCATTCGCCCGCGGAAGGGAACCTCGCCGCTCGGCAGTCCGCCGTTCTCTCACACCGGCGACCTGCGCCGGCGCATCCTCTTCGGTTACGACGCATCGTCGAAGTCCGTGGTTGTCGGCCCGCTGCGATTCAATAAGGGCGAAGCGCCACCGCTGCTGGAGTTCGGCGGCAGAGCAAAACGCATCACGCGCGGTGGGAAGAAGGTGACCGCCGTCTACCGTCCGAGACCGTTTATGGGGCCGGCGCTGGAGCGCGAAGCGCCGAAGCTTCCTCGCATGTGGCAGAACTCAGTGAAATCGGAGACCTGATTCATGGCCGCCAGTGGCAGTGCATCTGGAGTCCGCGCCGGCCGCGCGTACGTTGAACTAAACGTCAGCGACAAGCTGACCAAGGGGCTGCGTGCTGCGCAGAAGAAGCTGGAGGCGTTTGGCGAGGGCGTGCGAGCGCTGGGCATGAAGTTCATTACGTTCGGCGGCGCGGTGGTCGCGGGCCTTGCGGCGACGACGAAGGTCTTCGCGAGCATGGGCGACCATCTGGCGAAGATGTCGGCCCGCACGGGCATCTCCGTCGAGGCGCTCTCGGAATTGGGCTACGCCGCCGACCAGTCGGGCACCGATCTGGACACGCTCGAGGCCTCGCTCCGCAAGATGCAGAAGACGATCGTCGACGCCGCCACGGGCTCGAAGGGCGCGATCGACGCATTGGCGATGCTCGGCTTGACCGTGGAGGACCTCAACAACCTGTCGCCGGAGCAGCAGTTCAAACTGATCGCTGATCGGTTGTCGCAAATCAGCAACCCCACCGTCAAGGCGGCGGCGGCGCTGGAATTGTTCGGGCGCTCGGGCACGGCACTGCTGCCCATGCTCAGCGCCGGCGCTGCTGGCATCGAAGAACTGCAGGAGCAAGCCCGCAAGCTCGGGCTGACCGTCTCCGGTGAGGACGCCCACGCCGCCGAGGTGTTCGGCGACCGGCTCGACGACCTGTGGAAGGTCATCAAGCGCGGCGTGTTCACCATCGGCTCGGCGCTGGTGCCGCTGCTGCAAAGCACGGCAGAATGGATCACGGCCGTCGTAGTGCGCGTGTCGGCGTGGCTGCGGCAGAACCGCGAACTCGTCGTGACGGTGTTCAAGGTCGCCCTCGGCGTCGTCGCGGCCGGAGCGGCGCTGGTGGCGCTGGGCACTGCGGCTTCGGCGCTCGGCTCCGTGTTCGGCGGCGTGGCGGCTTTGATCACCGGTGTGGGCGCTGCGCTCGGGGTGTTCGGCTCGATCCTCGCGGCGCTGCTCACGCCCATCGGCATGGTGATCACCGGCCTGATCGCGCTCGCCGGCTACTTCCTGTGGGCAACAGAAGCCGGGGCGAATGCGCTGTCGTGGCTTGGCGGCAAGTTCGAAGGCCTGCGCGACACCGCCGTCGCCGCGTGGCAAGGCATCGGCGATGCGCTCGCCGCTGGCGACATTGGCCTGGCGGCGAAGATTCTCTGGCTCACCCTCAAGATGGAGTTCCAGAAGGGCATCGCGACGCTGCAATCGGCGTGGCTGGCCTTCAAGCACTTCTTCATCGACATCGGTCAGAAGGCATTCTTCGGCCTGCTCGCCGCCAGCGAGATCGCGTGGCACCTGCTCCAGGTCGGGTGGATCGAGACCGTCGCCTTCTTCAAAAACCTGTGGCACAGTTTTACTGCGTTCATCTCGTCGACCTGGACCAGCGTCGTCGGCTGGGTCGAGCGCCGCATCCATGATGTGCATGGCCTTGTCGACAGCGACTTCGACGCGGAAGAGGCGAAGAAGATCTCCGTGGCGAACGAGGAGGCCGACATCAACGCCATCGAGAACGAGCGGGACGCAGCGATCAATCGGGTCGAGAACGACCGCAAGCAGAAACGCGAACAGGAGAAGGCGATCCACGAACGCGAGATGGGAGCAATCGGCAAAGAGTATGAGGACGCCCACAAAGGCCTCGACAAGGAGGCCGAGAAGCAGCGAGCGGAATCCGAAGCCTCACTGACCGAAGCGAGGAAGGGTTGGCAGGACGCCCTCAACGAGGCCGCTCAGAAACGGCAGAAGAAGGAAGCCGAAGACGCTGCTGCTCCGAAGGCCGGCGCGAGGCCCGAGGTTGATCAGTTCCAGTTCGAAGGTCTGGAGGAATCCCTCCGCAATGTGGAACGCACCATCGACGTGCGCGGCACGTTCAATCCCGCCGCCATCCTCGGCCTGCAGACCGACGACTCAACCGCCGAGCGTGCCGCCGACGCCGCCGAGGAAACCGCCAAGAACACCAAGCGACTCGTCGACGAGGTGCGCCGCAACGCCCTTGTCTTCGTCGCGCCGTAACCTCCGGACCCCCGGAATCCATGCCCGTCACCGTATTAGAGAAGTTCGAGTCCCGCGCAGGCGATCGCAAGTCGATCGACCTGATCTATTCCATCACCGGCACGGACAGCGACGCGACGGCCCGGACCGAGATGCTGTCCACCGCGCCTTCGTTCCATGATGGATTGAAGCGGCTCGACGAGAGCGCCCATGTCGAGCCGGTGGGCAACAGTCTGTGGCAAGGCACGGTGCGGTACGAGAAGCAGGAAGTAACGCCCTCGGAGGTCGGTGAGTCCAGCTTCACCTTCGACACCGGCGGCGGCACGCAGCACATCACCCAGGGCCTGGCCACGATCGGCAGTTACGCACCCGCGGGCAGCACCGCGCCCAACTTCAAGGGCGCGATCGGCGTCACCCACGACAGCGTCGAAGGCGTGGACATCACCGTGCCGGTCTACACCTTCACCGAGACGCACATCATCGCGGCCTCGGCGGTGGACAACACTTACAAGGGGAATCTGTTCCGCCTCACGGGCCGGGTGAACAACGGTTCGTTCAAAGGCACGGCGGCGGGCGAGTGCCTATTCCTCGGCGCGGCGGGCTCGAAGCGCGGCACGGATGACTGGGAGATTACGTTCCGCTTCGCCGCCAGCCCGAATCGAACCGGCCTCACCGTCGGTGACATCACCGTCGCCAGCAAGAAGGGCTGGGAATACCTCTGGGTGCGCTACGCCGACGCCGAGGACGCCGGGGCAAAGATGCTCATCAAGCGGCCCGTCGCCGCATACGTCGAGAAGGTGTACGAGGAAGACAATTTCGCGCTGCTTGGGATTGGAACGTAATGGGTGACACGCTCCGCAAAGTGCAGGTTGGCGAACCGCTGGCGATCCCGGCGTCGACGTTCAATTCCTTCATCGACGCTGCCCGCGACTTCCGGGGGCGGCAGCAGAGCGCCACCAGCGATCCACTGCAGTCGTTTCGCCAGGCGGGCATCGTCCCGATCAAGAACGGCTCGGCAGAAGACCGCAACAGGTTCGATGTGCTTGGTATCAGCGCGCCGCTGTTCTCACCCACGGACAACATCGAGGAGTTCAAGAACCGTGTGTCGTTGACCGGCGTCAAGCCGGCCGCTGGGACTCACCTCGGCAAGTTCGCCATCCTGCTGGAACCCATGAAGGACGGGGCCATCGGCCGGGCCTGCGTCGCTGGGGTCTGCCCGGCGCGTATCTACATAGAGGAGGAGTGGCACCAGTACGCGGATGTCGAGGATGACCAACCCGCCCACCTCAAGAGCCGGCCTTCCGGAGGTGCCCAAATCCTGTGGAAGGAGAGCGGCGCTGGCGCAGAGAAAATGGCGATCGTCCGCGTGGGCACACCGTCGCCCGACCTCTTCATTGTGCTGGTGCAGAACGACGGCGGCGTGGCCGGCGACGATGCCACTGACTGTTCCTTCACCTATTCCATATTCCGGCTGGAAGACACCGAGTTGTCAGACCCACTCGCCGAGGCGCTGGTGCCCAAACGCAAGCGTCTGCCGCTGACCACGTACATCGCGGCAGCGGACAGCACCTGGGGCCTGGCGACCTTCAAGAACGACACTTGGCATCTGCTCGACGTGTACGAGGAACTGCCCGACACCTCGGTCTGCGAAAGGGAGTCAGCGTAGACCATGCCGACGATGGGCCTGGCAATCCGTGGCGGCAAGCTGCTCCGCGAAGGCGGCAAGGTGAACATCGCCGACAAGGCGGCGGGCTGTTCCGCGTGCTGCGAGACTGGCGTCTGCTCGGAGTGCGAACACTGCTCCGGCTGCGATGAGGAGAACAGGCCCGGCTGCCCGACCGCGTCGTGCTGCACACCCAACCGCATCTCGGCGGTGATCTCCGATGTGCAGTCCTTCGACGGCGTCTGCATCAACAGCGCAGATGGACTCAGCCGGCGAGTCGATGGCGCGCCCGACCCGAACCGTACCGTCATCCTCGTGCAGACCACCGACCCCTGCGTCTGGCGGGCGACCGTTCCCAACTCAGGCACCGTGTCCGTCTGGCTAGGCGCGGGCTGCGCCGGTGCGCCGCTCGCGACGATTCCGATGACCGGGCCGCTGACCTATGAGCTGCGGCGTACCGCGACTCAGTGGCGGTGGGCGGCGTTCATTAACGACGTGAGCGGCCTGTCGTACATCGGTAGCATGCCCAACTGCACCGGTGCGGCGTCTCACACCGATCCCGTCTCAGTCGCGGCGGAAGAATCGAACTGCAAGGTGATCCCGGAGATCGCCCATCCCGCTCGCGCCCAGTGCTACGAGTTCTTCACCCCCGGAATCTCGATCCAAGGCTCCGGCGGTTCCACGACGTTCGAGGCGTGCCCATGAAGTTCACGGACTCGAAGCACTGCGCCTCGCGCCGGCACTGCACTGCCTGTCGCTCGTCGCGGCCGTTCCGGCTGTCGCTGGCCGAGGCGTTCGAACTGCCGGGCGACGAAGTGGACTTCGCTTGTCCGCATGACCTGGGCGAGGCGGCTGTGGAAGCAACCCCCGCACCACCGACGCCAAAGCGCTGCGGCTGTGCCAAGCGAAAAGCGAGGCGCGGCCTGGGTGACATCGTCGCCGCCGCGACCACGACTATTGGCATCAAACGTTGCGGGGGCTGCAAGCGTCGGCAGGTGCGGTTGAACCGCTTCGGTTGCCGGATCAATCGCTGGCTGCACCGCGTGGTCGATTGGCTTGTTCCCTGCGGCCTGCCCCCGGAACCCCCGGATCGGTGAGCGTCCCGCGACCTGGAGATTCCATCATGATGACGCACCGAGAATCAACGCCCGCAACTCCAATCGACGACGTGAAGGCGCTGTTTGCACAGCCACATGGTGATTGGCCGAACGGTTGGGCGGGCTTCCCCAACGTGCAGGAGGCATTCCGCCAGATGTTCGACGCGGCGGCGAAGAACCTCCCCGCGCCACCAGCCGGGGGCTTCCCCGTCGAGCGCGGCATCGTCATCGCGTCCGGTGGCTGGCGCTTCTTCCCGTCGCTGTATGTGACGGTGAGGGTGATCCGGCACGTCGGCTGCACGCTACCGATCCAGGTCTGGTACCTGGGCGATCGTGGTGAATGTGACCATCGGATGCAACAGGCACTGGCCAGGTTCGACGTGGGCTGGATCGATGCAAACGCATTCGCGCGCGACCGCGGCCTAGACCGCCGTGTTCTTGGCGGCTGGGAACTGAAACCCTTTGCGGCGGCGTACTGCCCGTTCCGCGAGGCCATCTATATGGATGCGGATTCGTACCCGGTCTACAACCCCGAAACCTTCATGGCGACGAATGAGTACCAGCGCGTGGGCGCTGCGTTCTGGCCTGATCAGGGCAAACTCGAACCGGGCCAGTGGGCGACCCTCGGCCTGCCGCACCACGACGAGCCCGCCTGGGAGACCGGCCAGTTCATGATCGACAAAGCCCGGCACTGGGCACCGCTGGCGCTGACGATCTGGCTCAACGATCACAGCGATTACGTCTACCGCCACGTCTATGGCGACAAGGACACGTTCCATCTGGCGTGGCGGAAGCTCGGCCACGAAGCGTGCCTGCCCACGGCCGAGCCGGGCTGGGAGCAGATTGCCTTCGTGCAGAAGGACTTTGCCGGGAATCCACTGTTCATCCACCGCACGCGCGACAAGTTCCGTTGGAATGGCGAGATGGACGGCATGGGTGTGCCGCGCCACTACATGACCGAGCAGTGGCATCCGACGACGCAGTTCCTGCCGCGTCTGCCCCACGAGCAGTTCTGCCACGATGCCCTGCGCGAATCGGACGAACTGCTGCGCCCGCAACTGCACTTCGCGTTCCGTCCGGACACGTGGGACCTCAACATCTGGCAGCCAGTCGTGCTCGGCAATGAGTACCGCCTACCGCCGCGATTCGAGCCGACCGATGTGATCGTGGACGTGGGCGGCCACATCGGCGCCTTCGCTCATGCCTGCCTGGTGCGAGGCGCGGGCAAGGTCATCACCTGCGAGCCCCACCCTGACAATCTCGCGCTGTTGCGCCGCAACCTGGCACGCTACGGCGACCGCGTCGAGATCATCCCCGCTGCAGTCTGGCCCGCGGGCGAGTCAGCGTTCATGTCGCCCGCGGAGGATGATCCGCATAACACGGGCGGCGGAACGGTGTGCCGAGGTCGAGGACTGTCGGTGGGAACGATTGCTCTCGCCGAGGTTCTCGCTCGCGCCGGAGGGCCAGTGCGGCTGCTCAAGCTCGACTGTGAAGGTGCGGAGTACGCGATCCTCAATGGAGTCGATTTGTCACCGGTGCAGCAGATCTGCGGCGAAGCACATGACGTGGATCTGCATGGCAGACGCTGGGGCATCAACGAAATCATCGCTACTCTCCCTTCACATTCAGTTGATCAGTTCAAGAACGGCCCTACGACGTGGCTATTTTTTGCGTCGCAACGTTGAGCATCGGATTAGCCCCGCATTCTCTTCATCGTTGGCCGATCTCCCGATCTCGAATCGCGATCAAGCTCTAAGCGATTTAAGATCATGCCTATTATGCCTTTGAGATTCCTGATTTACTGTTTGCGCTCATTGTCAGACCGATCATCCGGGCCACGGCGCGCAATCGTCCACCCAACGACAGACGAGGCGGGTTGTTGGCGTTGTGGTGCAGCAGCATCAGCGTCTGGTCGTCGCGAGCGGGCTCGCCACCGCGATACAGGGACAGCACCTCAATCAACTGATTCAGCAAGCGCGACGAATCATCAGCCGGGATCGCGGCGAGCGCGGCAAGTAGACCTTCTACTCCGAGCATCCCGTCCTCTTCATTGATCGCTTCCGTCACAGCGTCGCTGAACATCAGCACCAGGTCTCCTTTGCCAAGTTTGACGGCGAATTGAATGAAATCAGTCTCTTCGATGATCCCGAGTGGGATGTTGCGCATCTGCTGGTCGATGCGCGAATTCTGCGGGGTGAGCGGTTCCCACAGGCCGGCGTCCGCGTGGTACCACAGGGGGGCCGGATGGCCAGCGTTGCAGACGATCAGGTGGTCCGTCGGCGGGAAATACGCGGCTAGGACCGCCGTCGCAAACGACCCGTGGCTGGCAATCCGCGTCATGTCGTGATTCAGGGATCGGACGATGTCGGTCTGGTCGGGCGTATTGATGTACCGCCGCATCATGGCTCGCAGGCGATCGGCAAGCGAGGACGCGTCATCACCGTGCCCTGATACATCCGCCAGAGCAAAACGGGAAATCTGCCCGCAGGCACAGACGGAGACGTAGTGAATATCGCCCCCGCTGGCCGCTCCATCGTAGGGCGTCGAGGCGATCCATGCGTCGATGCCGGGCACCGAAACTGCGCTGTCGATGGCCTCGCAGCCGCCCCAGATCTCCATGCATTGGAGTGTGTGAGCCCGCGAGACCGGGGAAGGTTCGGCCATGTTGGAAAGCGGTGTCACTCCTCGCCTCCAAAGACAAGGTCGGTGCTGCTGTACGTAGAGCCGTAGTTGCTGACCAGATTGATCACCTGCTCCACGGCGTCAAGGAACTGCCGCTCGCTCAACTCCGCCAGCGGGTGAGCGAAGACCGACCAGAGGTGATCCTTCCAGAACGCGTAGCGGGCGTCTAACGCCCGATCGAAGTTGGCTCGCAGAAGAATCTCCAGGTCGGCGTGCTCCAACCGGTTGACCTCCGCGACGAGGGTCATGATGCGCATCCGGTTGTGGAACTCGTCCGTAACGACATACACCGAGGCGTTTCGACAGTGAAAGCGCCACTGACCGTGCTGGCCCTCCACCGCCGTGCCGATACTTAGGATCCACTTTTCGAGCCGATCATTCGTGGTGACCATATTGTCGCTCGCTTTCATCAACCACTTGGATGCCGTGAGCATCCACGACAATGCGACCTGAGAGGGTGAATCAAGGCGGGACGGTCAAGCTGATTGACTGCCGTCCTACCATTAGTCGCCGGCCACCTTCATTTCTTACATGAACGAGGCACTTATGGCACCTACGTCAGAATCTTCGATGCGGATCTGGTGGAAACTCGCTACTTCCGTGGCGGTGGTCAAACGGGCCATGATTTAGGCGGTCGTGGTTGGCACGATTCTCATCACGATCAATCACTCGGACGCGACTCTGTCGGGTGAGGTCAGCGCCGGCCGGCTATTGCGGATGGCGCCGACCGTGATGGTTCCGTACACCGTTTCAACATTGTCGAGCGTCGGCGCGTTGCGCTCGCTTCAAGGACAAAGGCCGTAGTACATCCAGATGTGATCGAGGGACGAAGCTGGGATGTGTGCAAGTCAGGCAAACCGCGTTCGTTCAGCGACTAACGTTGAACGCAACGCTCTGGGCCAGTTCAATCAGTTCGTCGCTCCCCAGTTCGCTCATGAAGCAAAGCCATCGATCCTGGTGCTGTGTCATGGCCATATTAATTCCATCGCGCGAATGCACGGCGTACTCGCGACCGTTTCGGGTCAGCATGGGTCCGCTCGTCGACTTGAAATCTTTTGTCCTGGCAACGACCACTGTCACCGGGACATCACCTCGACGCAGCAGCACACAGGCAACCTGCCGGCTCTGCACGCCGCGCAGGCAGCAGGCGTGTATGTTTTCGTCCGGCAGCTGCGGCAGAAGCGGGGCCTCCTGCCACTGGGTCTCGATCGTTCGCCTGGCTTCTTCGATATTCCTGACGGGAGTGACGGGCGCTTTGCCTGAGACCAGATCGCGATGAAGCTGCGCCATCTCGACCGGAGCAGCATACACAGGCGACGGGCCGGTGTTGCTCAAGAGGAACAGGAGGGTCGCCGCCAGCATGATGGTCGCGGCCATGCCGGCCCAGGCGGGCCAGCGTTTCCAGATGGGGAAGCGCGGCATCCCCACTTGCGGCACATCGCCTTGATCATCGGCGGCAACGGCGGCTCGGAACCGTGCCAGCGCCGACATGGTGTCCACGGGCTCGTCCGCCAGTTTCGCCAGTCGATCGCGGGTGGCACGATCCAGTCGGTTCTGCTCATTGGCGTGCGTATTCATGGCTTCAATTCCTCACTGGGCTGCGAAATCCATCCACGCGACAATGCCAGCGAATAAAGCCGATCGCGAAGCATCTGCCTGCCACGATGCGCCCTCGACTTGATCGTTCCCAGCGGCACTTCCAGAATGCCGGCTGCCTCAGTCTGATCCAACTGTTCCACATCAACCAGAAGCAGCGTCCAACGAATGTCCTGCGGCAACGCCCGCATAGCTTCGCCGACGGCCTCGTCCTCGAACCGAGACATCAACTCCTCGGGATTCTTCCACTGGTCGTCATAGACGCCCACGTTGCGGGAAGCATCATCAGCAGGATCGTCCATGTTCGCCGTTTCCAGAGAAATCTCGGGGCGTCGCTTCACCGAGCGGAACCGGTCGATGCAAGTCCTGCGGAGAATGGTCAGCAACCAGCTACGGACGTCGGCATCAGCACGAAGGTTGCCGAGGCCCTGCATGGCTTTGAGCAGTGTCTCCTGCACGGCGTCGCCGCCGTCCTGCTCGTTGTGCGTGATATACCTGGCGGTGCGCAGCAGCACCGGCAACCACGGCAGGACGAGCCGCTCGAAACGCTGTGCATCATTCGCGGAGAGCGGGTGAGCAGCCATTCAACGTCACCATTCCAGACGAGGGACAGGCGGTCAAAGGTTCAATAAACGATCCGATTCAACGTAACGCATCGATTGTTTTGATGGCCGCATGCGGTTCCAGGTGACTCCGATTCGCGTGGATCGCTCGATTCAGGACCGGCTCGCGACCCTGTAGTGAAAGACAGTCCCTCGCTACAGCGAGGGACTGCCACACAGTCAAATCAATTCGGCGAAGCTGGATGGACAATGAACCCGATTCGCTACAGCGTCGTCGGTTCGCAAAGTCATCCTACGTGCTTGATCATATCGCGGCACGCCGTGGCACATTCGCGGCACGCCTTTGCGCAGGCCTTCATCGGCTCGTCGGAAGGGAATTTACCGCACTCGGCGGCACAGGCTTCGCACGCCTTTGCACAGGCTTCGCATGTCCCGACCGTGACCGACCCCTGGCAGCAGCCGATACAGGCACCGCACTGCTCCACGCAATCGGCACACAGTTCCAGGCACCTGGCATATTCTGGTTTGCCGGCTGCAAGCTGCGCGGCGCAGTGCTTGATGTCCTTGGCGCACTGGACGATACAGCGAACACACGACTTAGCGCATTGATCCGCGTGGCCCTTAGTGCGTTCGGGTTTGTCGGCGGCGCGAGCAACGGCCAGCGTTCCAAGCCCGATCGCGGTCGCGCTGAAGGCACTCAAGATTTGACGACGATTCATGGTCGACTCCTTAAAAAAAGACATTGATTGGGGTAGGACAACAGCGACATCAGGTTTCAGAAACGTTCAATGGGCAACCGACCCAAACGGTGGTCGATGCCCGACTCGTCACTGCACGGGAACCCAGCGGTAGACCGTGATGCGGCCCCGCGCCCCGATGTCTTGCAGCTGCGGCACGAGCTTGTACTTCTTCGTGTCCGCAGCGCGCGGCTGGCCGGTCAGAGCGTAGGGGTTGGCTTCATGCACCCACCGGTAAACCATCACCTGCTGCCGCGAGCCGATCCACTCCATCTTGCCGACCAACTTCGGCTGGCCGGCATCGGCGAACGCGGAGGTCGAGAGCAGCATCGCAACGATGACCGACGTAATGGACAAGAGACGGGTCATGGGAGGACTCCTTTGGAAAGTGGCGTTGGTGGATGAGCCTCCTGTTGACACAACTGACGGCCAACATCTGAGGCAGGTTCAGTCCGAGGCGTTACACGTTGGACAGTCTCACTCGACAGTTCCTCGACATTCCAGACGACAGGCAACTTGTAAAAGGTTCAGTGCGGACTTGAAAATGTTTGCGCTTGCAGCTTTCACATTTCCC
This sequence comes from uncultured Phycisphaeraceae bacterium, assembly GCA_964426135.1. Classification (GTDB taxonomy): domain Bacteria; phylum Planctomycetota; class Phycisphaerae; order Phycisphaerales; family Phycisphaeraceae; genus CAYRPN01. Next base: position 18,825 of record CAYRPN010000038.1, read on the forward strand.
GGCATCTGCGGAATGGCCGTTCCGCGCCGCTCGTCCAAATGAGAATGAGCGGAGCCGCGATGGATGTGACGGTCCCGGGCGGTACGCGTGAGTTTTGCCATCACCTACGCGGGTTCGCTTCGCTGGTAGGAACCAAACGTCCCGGTCGTGATCAACTTTGAGGGGAGAGGAGTTTGAGAAGGGACACGGAAGAGCCCTCGGCAAACCTGACGTGACTTTGAAGTATTCCGCCGGAGTTGTCGGAAGCACCCCTTGCGGGAATATCGCCTTCCGTCTCGGGCATTTCGGTACAGCGGTTCATCACCTTCCCGCAAGAAAAATAAACGCTGCGCGTGTAAGGCGGCGTGAGCGGGGGCGACCAATCAGCGTGCGAGAGACGTCGCGTCACAGCGCACAGTCCCGTCGCCGTCAGGTTGTCGCCCGTTGGTTTCACGCGAGTACTTCACCATGAGTGCAGTTCCATCCATGATGGGTAAAGGCTACGGAACGCTGGTGCACTGCGCGCACAAGTTTCAGCATCCCTTCCTGCTGCTGGTGCGGCTGTATTGGGGCTGGGGTTTTTTCGTGGCGGGTAAGGGAAAGCTGCTGAACCTGGGCGCGACGGCGGACACCTTTGAGATGTGGGACGTTCCGCTGCCGGGCATGAGTGCGTTTGCGGCGGGGGCGGCTGAATCGCTGCTCGGACTGACGCTGATGGCGGGGTTGATGTCGAGAGTGTCGGCGATACCGCTGATCATCGTGATGGTGGTCGCCTATCTGACCGCTCACGCCGATGACATCACATCCGTGAACGCGTTCGTGGCGGCTCCGCCTTTCACCTATCTGCTCGCATGCGTGATCGTGCTGCTTTTCGGATCCGGCAAGCTCTCACTGGATCACCTCATTGGGCGTCGCTTCCTTGGCGGATGCGGCGATTGCGGACAGCCGTCGGCCGGGGAACCGGCGGCGTCATCCCACGAACGTCACCTTCCCTTGAAAGGAACTGCCTTATGAGTCAGGGTCCGAAAGATCATCAGTCGTTGGAATTTTCCAATCCCAACCGCCGCGACTTTCACCGGCTGTTCGCGGCGGCTTTGGGCGGCCTGGCAGTGGGCGCTCTGGCCGGGTGCGGAGGCGGCGACAAGAAGAACGGCACCAAGCCGGCGCCGACCGGCGGCCAGGGCAGCGGCACCACACAGGGCGGAGCGAGCGATGTGCTCAAAGCCACTGCCGACGTCGATCCGGGGCTTCTTGCCTCGGGCGACAAGAATGTCTGCCGTGGGCTCAACACATGCAAAGGCAAAGGCAAGGGAGATCACGCCTGCGCCGGACAGGGCGCTTGCGCCACTGTGGACGCCCATGCCTGCCAGGGCATGAACGACTGCAAGGGCCACGGCGGCTGCGGCGAAAACCCCGGCCAGAACACCTGCAAGGGCAAGGGTGCCTGCGCGGTGCCGCTGTCCAGCAAGACGTGGGCCAAGGCACGACCCAAGTTCGAGCAGGTGATGGCCGCCAAGGGAGTGAAATTCGGTCCCGCGCCGGCCAAGTGAGCAGCCGCTTCGGACTGATTCGAGTCAGATCACATGGTCGCGACCGCGATCTTCCAACGTTCCACAGGTCACTTTCCTCTTTCTCCAAAGGAGATTTCCATGACCGCAAAGAATGTGTCTCGACGCAATTTCTCGTTGCTCGCCACGGCCGCATTCGGCGGGCTGCTGACCGGCGGCTCATCGGCGCTGGCGCAGGCTGAAAAGCCGAAGATCTACGTCGATCCGGCGCTGCTCCTGACCAGCGAGAAGAACGTGTGCCGCGGGCTCAATACGTGCAAAGGCAAGGGCAAAGGCGACCACGCCTGTGCCGGCCAGGGTGCGTGCGCCACGGCGGCAGCCCACACCTGCGCCGGGCAGAGCTCCTGCAAGGGTCAGGGCGGTTGCGGCGGCTACCCCGGGCAGAACGCATGCAAGGAGCACAGTCAGTGTGCCGTGCCGCTGAGCGAGAAGGCCTGGACTCTGGCCCGCAAGCAGTTCGAACAACTCGCGAAGGGTGCCGGCATCAAGGTCGGCGCTGCTCCGAAGAAGTGATGAATCGACGATCAGACGCCTCCCTATTTGATTGTCGCAAGACTTCCTTGTCTCGAACCCCGCGGCAAAAGCCGTCAATCGCACCGGCACCATCCGCGGCGGACCGGGCCGCCCCATCCCGGTCCGCGCGGAGTGCCGGACGCGACCCACCCGAGTTCCCTCATGGCGTTACCACGACTTGGACATCCCAACCTCGGTCTGGGTGTGGGACTGCGCAGCGCCCACTTCCCGCACATCCTTGAACACTGGCCGCGCGTGGAGTGGTTCGAGGTGATCAGCGAAAACTTCATGGACTCGCAGGGCCGCCCCCGGCATGTCCTGAATCAGATCGCCGAGCGTTATCCGATTGTCATGCACGGCGTGTCGCTCTCCATCGGCTCGACCGATCCCATCGACCGCGACTACCTCAAGCGCCTCAAGTCGCTGGCCCGCGACGTCAAGCCAGTGTGGATCTCCGATCACATCTGCTGGACGGGCGTCGCCGGCCGCAACACGCACGATCTGTTGCCCGTGCCCTTCACCGAACAGACGCTCAGGCACGTGATCGAGCGCATCCGCTTCGTGCAGGAGTACCTGGAGCGGCCGTTCGTGCTGGAGAATCCCAGCTCATACGTGCAGTTTCGCGGCTCGACGATGAGCGAGTGGGAGTTCGTCACAAGGCTGGCAGAGGGCGCCGACTGCGGGCTGCTGCTGGATGTCAACAATGTTTATGTATCGAGCTTCAATCACGAGATGGACCCGGCTGAATTTATTCGTTCGATCCCACACGAACGCGTGGTGCAGTTTCACCTGGCGGGGCACACCAACTATGTGACGCACCTGATCGACACCCACGACCATCACGTGATCGACCCGGTGTGGGAGCTTTACAGGCTGGCTCACCGGCTCACGGGCGGCGTCTCGACGCTGCTGGAGTGGGACGCCAACATCCCGCCGTTCCAGGTCGTGCACGAAGAGGTGCTCAAGGCGAAACAGTTCATGAGGGAGCGGCTGCCGGCACCCGCAATACCTATCGAGAGGGCAACGTCCGCTGCACCGGCCACGCATCCGCGGAGCGATGCCCGATGGGTGCCGCACCCGCTGCATCATGTGGCCGCTGACGTGGAATGAGGACACGACGAGTAACCCGACGCGAATCACGCACAGCAACGCCGCAATGACTTTCAACTCTTCCAACCTCCCGTCGTCCGAAGCCGCGCCGGCGCTCTGTGCCGTGCAGCGGTGGTTTCATGCCGTGGTCACTCATCCGGATGGTGTCGATGCGGGAGTTGAGTCCGACGCGGCGCAGGCCATCGCCCCCCTGTCGCGCGAGCAACTGGAGGAGATGGTGACGCAGTCTTCGAAGGTTTCGGCCCGCGATCGCCTGGCCATTTACGCCAATGCGTATTACGCCAGACTGATCGAGTGCCTGGGCGAATCGTTCCCCGTCCTTAAGCGAACGCTGGGGGAGGAGGTTTTCAATGGCTTCGCCTTCAGCTACCTCCAGCAGTATCCCTCGCGCACCTACACCCTCAACCGACTGGGCGACGGGTTCGCGCGCCACCTCGACGAGACGCGCCCGGATCGCGCCGAGCAGCTTCCAACCGGCGAAAAACCGGCGGTCGACTGGCCGGACTTCCTGATCGACCTGGCGACGCTTGAGTGGACGATCGAGCAGGTCTTCGACGGCCCCGGCATCGAAGCCAAGCCGACCTTGGGCGCCGAAGACCTGGCGGCGATATCGCCCGAGGCGTGGCCGGGACTTCGGTTGCGGCTGGTGCCGTGTCTGCACTTGCTCCGGCAGCGGTTTCCAGTGAATGACTACTACAGCGCGGTTCGACAGGCCCAGAACAGCGAGCACGTCCCCCTTCCTGGCCCTGATGAGTGCTTCCTGGCGATCACGCGGCGTCACTATGTCGTTCGCCGCGTTCCGCTGTCACTGCCCCAATACGAGTTGCTTGCCTCCCTCAAAAAAGGTGAACCGGTCGGCGCTGCGATCGCAGCCGCAGCGTCGACCTCCGATCTGGACGACGCGTACCTGGCATTGCAATTGCGGCAGTGGTTCCGATTCTGGGCTGAGCATCAGTTTTTCGATGCCATCCCTGTTCCAAACCTGTCGAATCATTAATCGCGAGAAAGTCGCTCGCGGATTTGGGGTCGGATTTGGCCTCGTTTCAGCGATGCTACGTTCGCGTAACGGCCTGTCACTCCGCAGCCGTGTTAAATCATGGACGTTTTTCGGCGTTGAGCCTTGACTCCGTAGTATGGTACGGAGCCTAGGATGATCGCGGAGGTTACACATGACCGCTATGACGATCGGCAAAGTGGCGAAGCAATCGGGCGTTGGTGTCGAGACGGTTCGCTTCTACGAGCGGGAAGGGCTATTGGAAGAACCGCCTCGTCGGCCGTCGGGGTATCGCCAGTATCCGCAGGACACCGTCGAGCGGTTGCGGTTCATCAAACGCGCCAAGGAACTGGGTTTTTCACTCAAGGAAGTGAAGGAACTGCTGGCCTTGCGTATCGCTCCCGGCACAAGCTGCGGCCAGATCAAGAAGCGAGCCGCAGCGAAGGTCGAAGACATTGAAGACAGAATTCGAAGCCTCCAGCGCATGAAGCGGGCGCTCAAGAAACTGGCCGCCGCGTGTAGCGGCAACGGATCGGTCAGCCACTGCCCGATCCTCGATGCGCTGGAGAAACGGGAGGAATCATGACGGTTGAACTGATCTATGACCTGGAATGCCCCAACATCGCCTCTGCCCGTTCGCAGTTGATGAAGGCGTTTGCTCTTGTGGGTGCAACAGCGAGTTGGACTGAGTGGGAGCGCAGTTCACCTGACAGTCCGGGTCACGCCCGGCAGTATGGATCCCCAACCATCCTTGTGAACGGCAAGGATGTGGCTGGAGAGATGCCTCGCGACGACTGTACGAGTTGCCGCCTGTATCACGGCGAATATGGCGGACCGCAGGGTATCCCGCCGGTAGACGCGATTGCAGCCGCGTTGAAATTGAACGGTGCGGGGCAGTCATTCGTTTCGGGTGCTGGCGGATCATCCGGTTGGAAGAGTTCCCTTGCCACGCTTCCAGGCATCGCCTTCGCGTTCCTTCCGAAACTCGCCTGCCCCGCATGCTGGCCCGCGTATGCCGGTGTCCTCAGTGCAATCGGCCTCGGTTTCCTGGTCGACACGAAGTACTTGCTGCCGCTGACCGCCGTTTTCCTCGTTCTGGCGGTGGGTGCGCTGGCGTTTCGCGCTCGCGCTCGGCGCGGATACGGTCCATTCATTACCGGGATTGTGGCGGCGATCATTGTTCTCGTCGGAAAGTTCTATTTTGAGTCCGATGCCGCCCTGTATGGCGGAATCGGATTGCTCGTTCTCGCCTCGCTATGGAATGCGTGGCCGCGCAAGAGTGGCGTGGGTTGCCGGACTTGCGTGACAGACCAATCGAAAACCTCAACCACCTACCTACCTACTTAGGAGTCCTAATCATGAACGGCAAGCGAAAGATCGAAGTGTTCAGCGCCGGGTGCCCGGCCTGTCAGGAGACCATTGATCTGGTCAACAACGTGGCATGCCCGTCTTGTGACGTGAGCGTGCTTGACATGAATCAAGACGAGGTGGCGCAGCGCGCCAAGAGCCTGGGCATTCGAACCGTACCCGCCGTGATCATCGACGGACAGCTCGCGAGTTGCTGCTCGGATCGAGGTTCCGACGAAGCGGCGCTGCGGGCGGCCGGATTGGGCCAGGCAACGTAGCGGATCATTCGCCCCGACATGGCGCGACGACTAATCTTGCGTATGAGCGAACCAGAGCAGCAACTCGTCGCCATCCTCAAGGAGGGCCGGTTCCTCGCGGCAGCGGCGGCATTGGCGGTGCTGTGGACGGCCGAATCGCTTGCTCCCCTGTTCATCGGTCGCCAGCGCCGAGCCTCGCACGCCGCGGCGAATCTGGGCCTGGCGGGGCTGAACACGGCGATCACCTTTGCGTTTGCCTTTGTCGTGCTCATTGTGACCGAGGCGGCGAGGGAGCACCGCTTCGGCCTGCTGCATCTGGTCGATCTGCCCGTCTGGCTTCACACGCTGCTGGCGATTGTGCTTTTCGATTGCTGGCAGTACTGGTGGCATCGGATCAACCACCGCGTGCCACTGCTCTGGCGTTTTCACGCGGTCCATCACGCCGATGCCGAGTTGGATGTGACCTCGGGTGTGCGGTTTCACACGGGGGAAATCGTGCTCTCCTTTGCCGCGCGGCTGGCGGTGCTGCCCCTGATCGGCATGACCTTGCCGCAGATGCTGTTGTACGAAGCGGTGGCGCTGCCGGTAATTCTCTTTCATCACAGCAACATCCGTCTGCCGGGCAAGGTCGATCGCTGCCTGCGCTGGCTGATTGTCACGCCCTGGATGCACGTCGTCCACCACTCGCGCTTGCGGCCCGAGACCGATTCCAACTATTCGAGTTTTCTTTCGATCTGGGATCGGCTCTTCCGTTCGTTCCGCCTGCGTGAGCGGCCGCAGGAGATCGAACTGGGGCTCGACGGCTGGCACCGCAGCGAATGGCGGACCCTGATCGGCATGCTGGCCGGCCCATTTCGTCGGCGACGACTTCCCGATTCCGCCGGCGACCCACCGGAAGTCTCGAAGGCCGACCACGATTCATGGCCCACAACGAGGCGCGAATGATGCACATCCATGCTGCCATGTCATTGCTGCTGGCCGTAATTTCAACCCATCTGGTCTGCTGTGCTGAAGGCAGCGATCCCATTTCACTCGATGAAGTGAAGGCCGAGACGCGCCGGCGGCATCCGAATATCAGCCACGTTTCCCCCGACGAAGTTGCGAAGTGGATGAGAGACGAGAGCGCCGACGGTCAACCGCTCCTGCTCGACGTGCGCGAGGCTGAGGAGTTCAACGTCAGCCATCTCAAGGGGGCCGTTCGTATCCAACCTGGCACAAAGGCCGGCGACCTGATCGACGGGGAACTCAAGGACATCGGTCGCGACAGGCGGATCGTGCTCTACTGCTCCGTCGGCGCCCGATCAGCGGCGGCGGCCCAGCGGCTGATGGACGCTGGGTTCACCAATGTCCACAACATGAACGGTTCGATATTCCAGTGGGCCAACGAGGGGAGGCCGATCTATCGTGGCTCCGAGGCAGCCAGCAAGGTGCATCCGTATGACAAGCATTGGGGGCGATACTTGAAACCCGAGCTGCGCGCCGAACGGTGACTTCGCCGAGGGCGGCAGATCCCGCCGGGAACAATTGGCGCGTGAGTCCTGTTCTCATTAATGTTCGGTTGGCGCACGTCTTGCCCCCCGACGAGTCCCTGGAGTAATTACGCGTGACACCTGCGTCCCAAACTGCTGAAGCACCAGTCGATCCGCAGAAATGGGTTGACGACCACGGCGACGCGCTCTTCCGTTACGCAATGACTCGTGCCCACGACCGGAACACAGCAGAGGAACTGGTCCAGGAGACCTTTCTGGCCGCGCTACAAACGAAGGAGCGGTTCGAGGGGCGGTCGCAGGTGCGGACGTGGCTCGTCAGCATTCTCCGGCACAAGCTGGCCGATCACTTCCGCAGGACCAGCCGCACGGTGTCTCTCGATGCCGAAGTTGACGGCGCCGACCGCTGGTTTGACGCGAAAGGCAACTGGCTCCGTCCGCCCAAGGATTGGGCCATCGAGAGGCTTTCGCCCGCGGAGATCGATGAGTTCTGGAAGGTGGTGCGGCGATGCATCGACGCGCTGCCGGCAAAACAGGGTGAAGCGTTCGTGTTGCGGGTGATGGATGACGTGGAGGTCGAACAGCTGTGTAAGGTTCTTCATGCGACGCCGACCAACATCTGGGTGATGCTCCACCGAGCGAGAACCCGGATGCGCGGCTGCATGGAGGCGAACTGGTTCGAGACTTCCGCCCGAAAGAGCCCGTAATGCTCAACTGTGAAGAGACCAGCAAACTCGTGTCGGAAGGACTGGATCGCAAGCTGCCCTGGCGTAAGCGCATGGCCGTGCGGTTCCACCTATTCATGTGCTCCGCGTGCTCGGCATACAAGCGGCAACTGATCGGTCTGGAGAAGCTGATTCGCCATGCCTGTGGCAAGCCGGCGAAGCCGGACGCGCCAGCCGACGACACGCTGCACCTTTCTGAGGATGCCCGCCGCCGCATCGTCGAACGAATGAGGACGGGCCAGTAGTTCGCCTGTAGAACCGCTCCGACTTCGTGCATTCCCACCATTGAGAGTCTGTGCTCCGTTGACCATTCGGCGCCGAGTCAGGGCGTCCCGTCTTTGGCGTCGCTGTTTACACATCGCCGTTCGATTTCATTTGTCATTGAGTGTAAGGCTTGGCCGTTTCGTGCGACCCATGTTCGCACGTAGCGCTTCTCCCACGTTCACCCTCACTTTGGGAGCACCCATGAAGACGATTGCTGCCATCGGCCTGTTGATCGCTTCGCTGACGTTGCTGGCCCGGCAGTGGCCCGCGGCAGAACCACAGCCCAGTCTGCACGACGCTTGCGAGATGGGTACCTGCGAAGACTGTGCGCCTGAGGCCGTCAGCACGGTGGCCCAGGCGCCGAGCGGGCCATTGGATCAGTTCGATACCAAAGGGTTGACCATTCCCGCCAAGGAGATTCGCGCCGGCGGACCGCCCAAAGACGGCATCCCCGCGATCACCAAGCCGAAGACAACGGCCGCGAATCAGGCGGACTTTCTCAAGCCCGACGATCGCATCCTCGCCGTCGCCATCGAAAATGAATCCCGCGCCTATCCGGTGAATGTGCTTACCTGGCATGAAGCGGTGAACGACGAGTTGGGCGGCATGCCCATCGCCGTCGTCTACTGCCCGCTGTGCGACTCGTTCAGCGTGGTGGAGCGGCGCATCAAGGACAAAACGCTGGAGTTCGGCATCAGCGGCCTGCTCTACAACTCAAATGTCCTGCTTTATGATCGCACCGACCAGGCGCTCTGGTCGCAAGTAGGCCTGACCGCGGTCAGCGGCCCGCATGCCGGGCAGTCGCTGCGACACCTGACGTTTGAAATCACGACGTTCGAGAAATGGTCGAAAGCCAATCCGAAGGGCACGGTGATGACGAAGGAGACCGGCCACACACGCGACTATTCGCGCAATCCCTACGCGTCGTACTTTCAGACCGACCGGCTCATGTTCTCGCCGGCCCAGCTCGATCGTCGGCTCCCCGCCAAGACGCCCGTCATCGGAATCCGGTCGGGCAGCGTCATTCGCGCCTACACGATTCCGGAGGTCGAAAAGTCTCGTGGCGGCACGCTTGAGGTGAAGATCGATGGCGGCAAGGTCGTGCTGCAAGCCGATGGCAAGGGAACCGTCCGCGTGGTGGAGGCCCCGGGGAACGCCCAGGTCGTCCACACATTCTGGTTTGCGTGGGCGGCGTTTCACCCGAAGACGGAGCTGATTGGCACCGCACCGGCGGGAACAGGGAGTGGCAAGCCGTTTGGAAGCAGCACCAAATAACATGCTCGACGCACCATGACGCGACCCCCGCTCAACGCGACGCCTCATCGTACTTCTCATTTGCTTTTGTAAGGATCGGTCATTCCTAACGACAAATGACATACGCTCTTGAGAGAAAACAACGTCCACGGAATTTGACAACAACGGCATTGTCCCACTACGGAGTCGTTCATGACAACCATCCTTTCCGATCCGATCGAACGCGAGGTCCTCGACCGTTACGGTCACGGCGCGGAGGAGGCCGAACCTGGCCTGTGCTGCGCGGCCACGACCTATGACCCGGCTCTGCTCAAACTGCTGCCGCAGGAAATTATCGAGAAAGACTACGGCTGCGGCGATCCGTCGCGCTACGTCAATGTCGGTGACACCGTGCTGGACCTGGGCAGCGGCGCGGGCAAGGTGTGCTACATGCTGTCGCAGAAGGTCGGGCCGCAGGGCCGAGTCATTGGCCTGGATTTTAATGACCGCATGCTCGCCCTGGCCCGCAAGTATCAGGTCGAAATGGCCCGTCGCATCGGCCATGCCAATGTCAGCTTCCGCAAGGCCCGCATCCAGGACATGAAGCTCGATCTCGAACAGGCCCAGGCATGGCTCGCGAAGCATCCGGTCGCCAACGTCGAAGAGCTTCTGGAATACGAAGGCTACTGCAACAAGCTGCGCGAGCAGCCGGTGGTGCCGGATGATTCGGTGGATGTGATCGTGTCCAACTGCGTGCTGAACCTGGTGCGCACGCAGGAGAAAGTAGCGCTCTTCGACGAGATGTTCCGCGTGCTTCGCCGGGGGGGCCGAGCTGTGATCTCCGACATCGTCTGCGATGAGGAGCCGACGCCGGCCATTTTGAATGATCCGAAGCTCTGGTCCGGCTGTATCTCCGGCGCGTTCCGTGAGGACCGCTTCCTGGAGATGTTCGAGGCGGCGGGATTCCACGGCGTCGAGATCGTGCATCGACAGGAGCAGCCGTGGCAGGTGATCGACGGCATCGAGTTCCGCTCGATGACCGTGCGGGCCTTCAAGGGCAAGCAGGGGCCGTGCTTGGAGCGGCATCAGGCCGTGGTTTATCGCGGCCCGTGGAAGCAGGTGCGCGACGACGACGGGCATGTGCTGCACCGCGGGCAGCGCATGGCCGTGTGCGACAAGACTTTCAGGCTGCTGACGAACCCGAACGGGCCATACGCAGGACAGGTGCAGCCGATCGAGCCACGCGTGCAGGTGCCGTTGGAAGACGCCAAGCCGTTCGACTGCAAGCACGCGGCCGTGCGCGATCCGCGCCAGACCAAAGGTCTCGATTACCATGAGACGCGGACCTCGGACTCTTCTGCGTGCTGCGAGCCGGGCGGCGGATGCTGCTGATTCCCTGTAGCTCCCTGACGTCGTGGGCTCGATCGCTCACACAGGTCACCATTTCCCTTGGAAACCTGATGCTGACCGCTGTTCTCATTCTGGCCGTCGTCGCCCTGGCCTGGAGCAACGGGGCCAACGACAACTTCAAAGGCGTCGCCACACTCTATGGCAGCGCCACCTGCGGTTATCGCGCTGCCTTATGGTGGGCAACGGCGGCAACCGTCCTCGGCAGCGTGACGTCGATCGCACTGGCGCACGGACTGATCAAGACATTCAGCGGCGGCGATCTCTTCACGCACGGCGTGGTTAACGAACACATCCCTGCGGCAGCCGGGCTCGCCGCGGCGGCAACGATTCTTCTCGCAACCGTGCTGGGGATGCCGACCTCCACAACGCATGCCTTGACGGGCGCTCTGGTCGGAGCAGCGCTTGTCGGCGACGGCGGAGCCGTGCGCTGGGCTGCGGTCGCCAGCAAGTTCGCCCAGCCACTGCTGCTGAGCCCCCTGATTGCCGTAGCGGCAACGGTTGTTCTCTATGTTCCACTTCGTCGGTTTCGGCAGGTTGCAGGTATTGAGCGTGAATCGTGCATCTGTGTTGGAGCGGCAGCCGGCGCCCCGCCCCCGATGGCGGCGATGCCGGGGGCGTCCACGCTGAGCATCGCCAACGGGAAGCGGCTGATCGTGAGTGTCGACCATGTGGACCGGTGCGTGGAGCGCTACAGCGGACGCTTCGTTGGCGTCGACGCGCAATCGGCATTGAATGTTGCCCACTACGCCAGCGCCGCGGCTGTCTGTTTCGCGCGGGCGGTCAACGATGTGCCCAAGATTGCGGCGCTGCTCCTTGCTTTCACGGCCTTGGGCGGGATCAACCAAATGGGCGTGCTGCTGCTGGTCACGGCGGCGATGACAGTCGGCGGCCTTGTCCAGAGCCGCAAGGTCGCTAGGACCATCAGTCAGCGGATCACCTCGCTCAACCCCGGCCAGGGGTTCACCGCCAACTTCGTGACGGCCCTCCTGGTCATCGGGGCTTCGCGGATCGGCGTGCCGGTCTCGACCACGCACGTGTCCTGCGGCTGCATCTTCGGCATCAGCGCCGTCAACGGCGACCGTCGGTGGCGGGTGATTGCTCAGATTCTGGTGACCTGGCTGACGACGTTGCCGCTGGGGCTCGCGCTCGGGGCCGGTGCGTATTCCGTGATCCGCCTGATGGGAGCCTGATGATGAGTGACGTGATCCATGCCATCCCGCTGAACATTCTTGACCGGCCATCCGCCGGAAACGCCTTTGATCGTCGCGCGCGCGAAGGGGCGGGCGAGCCGCTGTCGCCGCTTTCGATCGAGACAGTGCAGGTGAACATCGGCCTGCGCTGCAACCTGGCGTGCCATCACTGCCACGTCGAGTCCTCGCCCAAGCGCACGGAGGAAATGGACTGGCCGACGATGCAGGCGGTGCTCGCCGCTGCGGCAAAGGCCGGCGCGAAGATCCTGGACATCACTGGCGGGGCACCGGAGATGCACCCGCGATTCACCCAGTTCGTCGGGGCGGCGCTCGCACAAGGCCTTCATGTGATCGTGCGCACCAATCTGACCATCATGCTCGAAGCGGGCTTCGAGCAACTGCCTGGATTCTTCGCCAGCCGAGGCATTCATCTGATCGCTTCACTGCCGTGCTATCTGGAAACGAACGTCGACAAGCAGCGCGGCAGGCACGTCTACCGCGACAGCATCGACGCCATTCAGCGGCTCAACCGCGAAGGCTACGGCGACGATGCGCGGCTCGAACTCGACCTGGTCTACAACCCCGGCGGTCCAAGCCTGCCTCCGGCGCAGGACCAACTCGAAGCCGCGTATCGTCGTGAGCTGATGGAGCGCTTCGGCATCCGGTTCACCCGGCTCTACACCATCACCAACATGGCGATCGGCCGGTTCCTCGACGACCTGCGCCGCCGGGGAAAAGCGGACGACTACCTGCGGCTGCTGCGCGATTCGTTCAATCCCGCAACGCTCAGCGGCCTGATGTGCCGGCACCAACTTCACGTCGGCCACGACGGCACGATGTACGACTGCGACTTCAACTACGCCATCGCACTGCCTCTCACATCAAACGCGAAGCATATCCGCGACTTCGATCCCGCCGCGTTCATTCGCCGCACGATCGCCACCGGCGAGCATTGCTTCGGCTGCACCGCCGGCTGCGGTTCGTCGTGCCAAGGCGCATTGGCGTGAAATCGCGTGCCCTTATCAGGTCAACCAACAAGACAGGTCTGTATACTGAGTGCATGGAACGAACGGGAAACTCATCGGCTACACGTGAGCGCATTCTGGAGACCGCCGACGCGCTGTTCTACCGGGAGGGGACCCGCGCGGTTGGAATCGACCGGATCATCGCCGAGGCCGGCGTGGCGAAGATGAGTCTTTACAAGCATTTTCCGTCGAAGGACGACCTGATTCTGGCCGTTCTACAGTATCGGGAAAAGAACTTCCTGGCGTACTTCAAGGATCGCATGGCCCATCATCGCAAGAAGATCAAGGACCCCCTCAGAGTCTTCTTCGCCGCCTTGCGTGACTGGTTCGAAACGCCTTCGTTCCGAGGGTGCGCGTTCATCAACGCATCGGTGGAGCTGGCGGATCCCAATCATCCGGGCGTTGTGTTTGCACGGGGCCACAAAGAGAGGTTCGGCGATTTTCTGAAAGGCTTGGCGGAACAGGCGGCGGGCAAGGTGGGAGCCGGGATCGCCCCGGCGATTGGCCTGCTGGTCGAAGGGGCGATCGTGACGGCGGTGATGCAGGGCAGGGCTGATGCGGCCGATGTCGCCTGTAACGCCGCGATGAAGCTACGAGGTGGGACGAGGAAGGCATGATTTTTTTGAATCCGGGAATAGACAGACTGGTCTGTCTATCATCATGGTATCGGAACGGCGTCTTGTCCAGACGGACCGCTTCGGGACGTCGAGTCGCCTTCCGATCGAACTCAAATGGAGTCACGACCATGCAACGCATCCACTCAGTCGATCCGGTCACCGCCCAGGGCCGGACCAGGGAATTGCTCAAAGCCGTGGAGCAAGCCTTTGGGCTTGTTCCAAATGCCGCCAAGGTGATGGCGAACTCGCCCTCCGTGCTCGACAGCTTCCTTGGGTACAGCACGGCAATGGGAGGAGCGCGAATCGGACCCAAGCTGCACAGCCAGGTGAAGCTCATCACCAGCGAGACGAACGCATGCGAATACTGCACCTCGATCCTGAGTGCAGTTGCTCCCTCGGCGGGCCTGTCGGCGGCGGACGTTCTCGCCGGGCGCACCGGCAACGCCGAGGACCGGCGGACCAAGGCGGCGCTGGCGTTCGCCCACGACGTGCTGGAGAGCCGCGGCAAGGTCAGCGACCAACGGCTGGCCGCCGTGCGGGAGGCTGGCTTCGGTGACGCCGAGATCGTCGAGATCGTCGCCAGCGTGGTGTTGGGCTGCTTCACGAACTTCCTCAACAACGTGGCCGCGACGGAACTTGACATCCCCAAGGCTCAGCCGGTCGCAGCCAAGGCCGCGACCTGCGGCACCGCGGCCTGTGCAAGCCATTGACCGGGTCATCGACGCGCCGAGCGCTTGGAGAAATCCAAGCACCCGGCTTTGATTGGCAGCAGCTTTCTTGGAGGACTCAATCATGACCGTCATTCGACCCCCGTTCACGCTGGAGACGGCCATCGCCAAGGTGCGTGCAGCCGAAGACGCGTGGAATAGTCGTGACCCGGTGCGGGTTTCGCTCGCGTATTCCGAAGATTCGCAGTGGCGGAATCGCGATCAGTTTCTGAATGGTCGCGAAGAGATTCGAGCGTTCCTGACCCGCAAATGGGAACGCGAGCTCGACTACCGACTCACCAAATCGCTGTGGAGTTTCACCGACAACCGAATCGCGGTCCGCTTCCAGTACGAGTACCACAACGCGAAGGGGCAGTGGTTCCGCGCCTACGGCAACGAGCTTTGGGAGTTCGACGATCACGGGCTGATGCGGCGTCGGGAGGCAAGCATCAACGATGTCGCCATTGGGGAGCACGAACGCAAGTTCCGCTGGGCCGCCCCGGGGCCGCGTCCCGTGGACGATGCGGGCATTCCGTCCGTGCGTTAACCCCCGCTGCGCCCGACCGCAGATCAGCGGCCATTTACCTGCCCCCTGTGAGGATGAACGATATGCTCCAGTTTCCAAGTGACATTGCCTTCACTCCTTCCGTCAAAGCCATCCAAACCCGGAGCGGGTCGCGCAACGGCTATGCTCGAATGGAACAAGGACGAGGCTGGCAAACCACGGTGACGCCGGAGTTGGCGGCGTTTCTGTCTGATCTGGACATGTTCTACCTGGGAACGGCGAGCGCCCTGGGCCAGCCTTACATCCAGTACCGTGGCGGCTCGCCCGGTTTCCTGCGAGTCGTGGACGAGAAGACGCTGGGGTTTGCGGATTTCGCCGGCAATCGCCAGTACATTACGGCGGGCAATCTGGCAGAGAATCCCAAGGCGTTTATTTTCCTGATGGACTACGCCCATAGCCGCCGCATCAAGCTTTGGGGCAACGCGCGTGTCGTCGACAATGATCCCGCTCTCGTCGAGAGACTTCGCGATCCGGATTATTCCGGCAAGGCTGAAAGAGCCATCCTCTTTGAGATTGAGGCATGGGACGCGAACTGCCCGCAGCACATTCATAAGCGGTTCTCGCAGAGACATGTGGCTCCGGTGATCGAGCAACTGGAGAGCCGTATTGCGGAGCTGGAGGCTGAAGTGCGGCAACTCAAGGGCGATACTCGAAACGCAGGGAGCCCCTCGGTGCCCCTCGTCACGCACGAAAATCGCGGACCCCGGGTGTAAGAAATCGAAGTCCTCGGCGACTCATCTGTAAGGCGATTGCTGTCGCCCGTTCCAAGTCGGTCGAGATCTCACCAATCCCGGAGTATTTCCATGAAATCGTCTTTGCTTCTGGTCGCCTGTCTCGCTTTCCTCGGTGGCTGCCAATCCACATCCTGCGACACCTGTTGCGAGGTGTGCGATGACGGCAGCGCCGCCGCAACGGCCGCCCCCGTCAGCGCCGACAAGACGCAGCCGCTGAAGGAGGGCAGCCGCGCCGCCACTGCGGTCGTGCGAAATCTGCATGGCGATTCGATCGACGTCGCCTCGCTCTACGCCAAGCGGCCCACCATCCTGATCTTCTACCGCGGCGGCTGGTGCCCGTATTGCAACACGCACCTGATGGACATGGTGCAGGCTGAGCCGAAGCTGGTGGCGATGGGTTATCAGTTGCTGGCCGTCAGTCCGGATTCCCCCCAGTCGCTGAAGGCGAGCATCGACAAGAGCCAGTTCTCTTACCAGCTCTTGTCCGACAGCGACATGGCGCTGGCCAGGGGATTCGGGCTGGCTTTCAAAGTGGACGACGCCACGCTCGCCAAACTCGGCAGCTACAACATCGACCTGGAAAAAGCCTCGGGCAAAGACCACCATCTGCTGCCGGTACCTGCGGTCTACATCGTCGATACCCAGGGCGTCATTCGATTCGCCCACTCCGATCCGGATTACACGAAGCGGATGCCCACGAATCAGTTGCTGGAAACCGCCCGTCGTGTGGCGGCGAAGTAAGGAACGGGCATTTGCCACGACTCATCGTTGCGTCACGCATGTGAATGACGCGCAGAATCGACATGACATCATCGACCCTCCATTCCGATGCTCCGCCGTTTGAGGCGCGATCCCTGAAGTCGGGCCCAACGTGGCCCCGAGTGCTGCGAGTGGCGTCCCTCATCGTAATCCTCATCTGCGTGATTCTGCTGATGCGGCTGCTGCCGATGGATCGTGTCGTTCGACTGCTGACCACCGCCATCGAGGGCCTTGGCGTGTGGGGTCCCATCGTGTTCGCCTTGATTTATGTGGCGGCGGCGCTGCTGTTCGTGCCGGGCTCGGCGCTGACGCTGGCGTCGGGGCTGCTCTTTGGTCTGGCGGGCGGTACGGCCGTGGTGAGCGTGGCATCGACGACCGCCGCCGCGCTGGCGTTCCTGATCGCACGGTATCTGGCCCGTGGAGCGGTCGAAGGGGTGGCGAAGACCTCGCCGCGATTCGCGGCCATCGACAAAGCCATCGGCCAAGGCGGATGGAAGATCATCGCCATGCTCCGTCTGTCGCCGGCGGTGCCGTTCAGCCTGGGCAACTATCTCTTCGGCCTGACGAGCGTGCGGTTCTGGCCTTATGTGCTGACGAGCTGGCTCTTCATGCTGCCGGGCACGTTCATGTACGTCTACCTAGGTTACGTCGGCCGCGCCGGTCTGACGGCGGCTGGCGGTCAAGCCGGCCGTGGACCCGCCCAGTGGGCTCTGCTGATTGTGGGCCTGCTGGCGACGGTGGGCGTCACCGTCTACGTCACCCGCCTGGCCCGCCGGGCGATCCAGCAACACCTGCAACAACCCTCGGAGGAGAGCACGCCCATGACCGGCAAACCACAGCCCCCCGCGAAACTCGCCCGGCCGTTGAGCGCCGTAATCCTCGCCGCGCTCGCGATGGCGCTGACCGTCACCACGGCCTGCGCCTACATGAACCCGGGCGCTGTGTCGCGGCTCTTCGGCCCGCCCATCGTGACGCTTGCGGAAGCTTACACCGAGAAGCCAAGCGGTCCCTCAATTGATCATTCGTCATTCAACGCGCTGCTGCAAAAGCACGTCTCAGAAGACGGCTGGGTGAACTACAAAGAATTGGCAAAGGACGCGGCGAAGCTCGATGCCTACATCGATTCGCTCGCGAAGGTCGCGTTCGACGAACTGGGACGCAGCGAGAAACTTGCACTGCTCATCAACGCCTACAACGCCTTCACGCTCCGTCTCATTCTCGATCATGATCCGGTCAAGTCGATCATGGACATTCCCGCCGACAAGCGATGGGACGCCGAACGCTGGCGGATCGGCTCCATGAAACTCAGTCTGAACCAGATCGAGCACGAGCAGGTCCGCCCGAAGTTCAAGGAGCCGCGGATTCACTTCGCCCTGGTGTGTGCCGCGGCGGGTTGCCCTCCCTTGCGGAACGAGGCCTACACTGCGGACCATCTCGAAGCGCAGCTGGCCTCGCAATCCCAGTACGTCCACTCGCACGATCGCTGGATTCAGATCGCGACGGATGGCCGTAGTGTCGGTCTGACGAGTCTCTACAAGTGGTACGGCGGTGACTTTGAACAAGCGGCGGGCAGCGTCCTGAAGTATGCAGCTTCGCAGTCGGCGGCGCTCAAGAAACTCACCGACTCGGGTCGCAGTCCGTCCGTGTCCTATCTCGATTACGACTGGTCGCTCAACAGCGTGGAGAACGCGAAGTGAAAACACCCGCCGAAGCGATCGCCGGCCCGTTGCAGTCGGGAGCGGAACACGGCGAGGTGACCGTGGCGCCGATGGACCGCCACAACACCGCGCTGGTGTCGCACGCGCATCCATCCAACTGGGTGAATCCAACCCCTCAGAGCCGGTACAACCTTGTGGTGATCGGCGCGGGCACCGCCGGGCTGGTGGTTGCCGCCGGCGCGGCCGGGCTGGGGGCGAAGGTCGCTTTGGTCGAGCGCCACCTGCTGGGCGGCGACTGCCTCAACTACGGCTGTGTTCCATCGAAAGCCTTGATCCGCTGCGCCAAAGCGGCGGCGGAAGTGCGTGATGCCGGCGCCCTGGGCGTGCGCGTGCCCGACGGATCGCGCGTGGACTTCGCACAGGTCATGGAACGCATGCGGCGACTGCGGGCTTCGATCGCGCCGCACGACTCGGCGGCTCGATTCCGCGAGCTGGACGTGGACGTGTTTCTCGGCGATGCGAAGTTCGCCGGACTCGATACGGTTGACGTAGGCGGTGCTTCATTGAAATTCGCAAAGGCGGTGATCGCCACCGGCGCACGCGCCGTCGCACCGCCCATTCCCGGTCTGGCCGACACCGGCTATCTGACGAATGAGACGGTCTTCTCGCTCACGGAACTGCCCGCGCGCCTCGCGGTCATCGGCGCGGGGCCCATCGGCTGCGAGCTGGCGCAGGTGTTCGCCCGGCTCGGATCGAAAGTTCATCTGATCGAAGCCGAGAAGCAGATCATGCCGCGGGAGGATGCGGATGCCGCCGCCATCGTCGAGGCGTCGCTCAAGCGCGACGGCGTCACCCTCGTCTGCGGCGGCAAGGCGTCGCGCGTGAGCCGGGAAGGACACGAGAAAGTGATCGCTCTGGAATGCGACGGCAAGCAACACGAGGTCCGCGTGGATGCGATTCTCGTCGGCGTCGGTCGAGCGCCCAATGTCGAGGGCATGGGGCTCGAAACGGTCGGCGTCGAGTTCGACAAACGCACCGGCGTGAAGGTTAACGATTTTCTGCAAACCGCCAACAAGCGCATCTACGCCGCCGGCGACGTCTGCTTCCCCTACAAGTTCACGCACACCGCCGATGCGATGGCTCGCATCGTCATCGGCAACGCCCTTTTCTTCGGGCGCTCCCGCGCCAGCAAGCTCACCATCCCCTGGTGTACCTACACCGATCCGGAGGTGGCGCAGGTCGGATTGACCGAGCGCGACGCCGCGTCGCGGGGCGTGGAGATCGACACGTATCGCGTGGAACTGAACCGCGTGGACCGCGCCATCCTCGATGGCGAGGACGTGGGCTTCCTGAAGATTCACGTGAAGAAAGGCAAGGACGCCATCGTCGGGGCGACGCTCGTGGCCAGGCACGCCGGCGACATGATCAGTGAGATCACCCTGGCCATGACGCACGGCATCGGGCTGGGCAAGATCGCCAAGGTGATCCATCCGTACCCGACGCAGGCGGACGTCATCAAGCGCGCCGCGGATGCGTACAACCGCACGCGACTGACGCCGTTCGTCAAAAACCTGTTCCACCGGTTGCTCGCGTGGCGGCGCTGATGAGCCGCCGCGTTCGATCCTCCGCATGTTCACGCGCCGCCGCGACTGGGAAGACGCGGCTTCGCTATCACTCTCACTTCCCAACGCCTCGAAAGGAGCATCGTCATGCGAAGCTGGTTCACCATTGCACTGATCCTGGCCGGATTGTTTCTGGTCGCAACGGGCTGCGAATCCAACAACAAGGGTTCGGGCTCGAAGGATTCATCCAAGCAGTCCGGGTCGGGGAGCAAGTGATTCGCCCACGACGGGGGTTCGTTGTTCACCGCCGATCATTCCCGAATGGACCGTTCAGCTGAGTGAAAGTAAGTCTCATCACCCCAATTGAAAGGAATCAATCATGCGAACCTGTCTGATCATTGGAACTTTGCTTGCGGGCTTCACCTTGATGGGCTGCGGCGGCAAGGAAACTCCACCCGCCAAGGATGCACCGGTGAAGCAGCCGAATAAGGGCTCGGGCACTCGGTCAAGCGTCGGCTCGGACACAACGACGTCCGCCAACGCAGGAGCCACAAGGACGCAAGGCTCGGTATCGCGATGACCGATGCGCGGTGAACCTTCACATACTCCTGGCCCGCTTTCGGCGTAGCCCGCGTGCCGTAAGCGGGCTTTCTCATTCGATTAAGTCAATGACCGAGACTTCCACCGCTCATTCCGATGAAAGTCGCCTCGCGCCCGCCGGCCGCGGCCCGATGCTGCTTTCCCTCGTGGCATTATCGATGGCGTTCGCGAGTCTCGCGCTCTTGTCGCCGATGTTCGAAAACGAGATCGAACAGGGCCGACCTGTTGGATTTGTCGTGATCCTGCTCATGTTCGCCGGCGCGGCCTATCTCGTCGCGGTCCGACAAGTGCTCTCGCATTCGCTTACCGCACGCCAGTGTCGCGCGATGATTCTCGCCGGGCTGTGCATGCGGCTCATGATGATGCCCAGCACGCCGATTCAGGAAGACGATTACTACCGCTACCTATGGGACGGCGCGATGGTCGCTCATGGCTGGAATCCCTACGAGCACGCGCCACAGGATGTCGCCGCCGGCGAGAATTCCGTTCCCACCACAGTCCGGCAACTCGCCGGGCAATCCGGCCCGGTCGTTCACCGCATCAATCATCCGTCGCTGCGAACGATCTATCCGCCCACCGCCCAGTCATCGTTCGCCGTGGCATACTTCATCAAACCCTGGAGCCTGATCGCGCTCCGGTTCGTCTGGCTGGCGCTTGAAGTGGTCTGCCTGCTGTTGATCTTCAGTCTGCTGCGCCGGCTGGGAATGCCGAGCCAGCGCGTCGCCATCTGGTGGCTGAACCCGGTGCTCGTCAAGGAGGTCTACAACAGCGGACACATGGAACTGACAGTCGCCGTCTGCGTGCTGCTGGCACTGTGGCTGCTGCTGACGGCGCGCCCCGTTCTCGCCGGCGGCGCGCTCGGGCTGGCCGCTGCCGCCAAGGTGTGGCCGGTGCTGCTCCTGCCGCTGATGCTGCGCCACATGCCGGGCATGGGCGCGCGGATGCGCAGTGCGGGGCTCTTCCTGGCCTTCAGCGCGGTGTGTGCCGTGCCGATCATCGTCGCCGGCCTCGAGAGCGATTCCGGCTTCACCGCCTACGCCCAGCGCTGGGAGATGAACGACTTCGGCTTCATGGCGTTCGATGCGATCGGCCGTCTGATCGGCGGCCCTGAAAGCGGCCTCGGACGCGTGCTGGTGATGATCACGATCGCGGCCCTCGTCCTCTGGCTCATCCGCAAGCCCGCTGCGCATTCGCGCGACCTGATCCGCCAGTCGCTGGTCATCATCGCGGCGACTTTTCTCCTGAGCCCCACGCAGATGCCGTGGTACTACCTCTGGGTCCTTCCGCTGCTCCCGATGGCGCCGGTCCGCGGGCTGCTGCTTCTCTCCATGACCTTGCCGCTCTACTACCTGCGATTCGCGATGGCGTCGGCTGGGCACACGGCGTGGTTCGATCACGGCGTGGTGTGGCTCGAACATCTGCCCGTATGGATTCTGATTGCATGGGACCTGTGGAGGTCACGACGGGATTCCGCGGACGCAAACCAGCCCAATGCCGCACGGCCACCGGTCCAATCGATTACGTTAGACGCGGCATCATGAGAAATAACCGCCATGTCCACGTGGTGATCCCCGCGCTCAACGAAGAGCAGGCGATCCCGCGCGTGCTGGAGGCGATCCCGTCGTGGATCGATCAAGTCGTCGTCGTGGACAACGGCTCAACTGATCGCACCGCACAGGTTGCGATCGCTCATGGCGCGCATGTCATCCACGAATCCCGACGCGGTTACGGCTCCGCCTGCCTCGCGGGCATCGCGACCATCGATGACGCGGATGTCGTGGTGTTCCTCGACGCCGACTACAGCGACGATCCCGCTCTCATGGATACGCTCGTCGATCCCATTGTCCATGACCAGGTCGATCTCGTCATCGGCTCGCGCGTCTCGGGGAAAGCGGCTCCGGGTTCGCTGACGCTGCCGCAGCGGTTCGGCAACGCGCTGGCTTGCACCCTGCTCCGCTGGGGATTCGGGGCAACGCACACCGACCTGGGGCCGTTCCGCGCCGTGAGCATGCCGGCCCTCAAGCGCATGAGCATGAGCGACCGCACTTACGGATGGACCGTGCAGATGCAGGCCCGCGCCGCCCGCCTTCGGCTGCGGGTCATCGAAGTGCCGGTGTCGTACCGCAAGCGCATCGGGCAGTCGAAAATCTCCGGCACTCTCCGCGGCGTCATCGGCGCGGGCACCAAGATTCTCGGCACGCTCGCCATCGAACGCTGGAGACACCGCTTCGGCGCGCCGCTGGACTCAACGCGGCAAAGTCTGCTGGTCTTCGCACGATACCCCGAAGCCGGCAAGACCAAGACCAGACTCATCCCGGCGCTGGGTGCCGAGGGCGCCGCTCAACTCCACGCGCAGATGATTCGCCGCACCATGCACACCGCGAGCCGACAGGCGACGGTCGGCGTTGAACTTCACCATCACGGTGGAAAACCCCATGATTGGCAGACTCTACTGCGAACGGCGACAGTGCTTCGACCCCAGGTCGAAGGTGACCTGGGCACCCGTCTGCGCGTCGCGTTTGAGACCAGCTTCGCCCGGGGCGATGAAGCCGTGGTGGTGATTGGCACGGACTGCCCCTTCGTGAACCGCCGCGATCTTCTCGATGCGTTTGCCCAGCTCCGCCGCTACGACATGGTCGTCGGTCCGGCCACCGATGGCGGCTATTACCTGCTCGGCCTCCGCCGCCCCGTGCGACAGGTGTTTGAGGGTATCGACTGGGGCACCCCGAGCGTGCTGGAGCAGACGCTCGCTAATGCGGCCCATGCGGGCTTGAGCGTCAGCCAACTGAGGGCGCTGGACGACATTGACACACCAGCCGATCTGACCGCATTCGCGCCTGCGGGGTGCCACGGCCCCCGGCCGCCGCGTCACTCCGTCATCATCGCGGCCCGCAACGAAGAGCAATACATCGCGGCAGCAATCGCTTCGGCGCGCGAGCGGCACGACGCCCAGGTCATCGTCGTGGATGGCGGAAGCACCGACCGCACGCGCGAGATCGCCGCGGACATGGGCGCTCAGGTGCTTCAGTCGCCGGCGAATCGAGCAGTTCAATTGAATCTTGGCGCGAACGCGGCAACCGGGACCATCCTCGTATTCCTCCACGGCGACACGACGCTGCCCCCCGGCTGGTCGGCGATGGTGCGGGCCGCCCTGCGACGGCCAGGTGTTGCCGCCGGCGCATTTCGATTGGGCATTGATGGCGGTGAACGTCGCTTTCGGCTTATCGAAGCGATGGCGAACCTGCGGTCCTGTCTGAACGGCCTGCCATACGGGGATCAGGCGCTGTTCGTTCGCCGGGGCGACTTTCTAGAGACCGGCGGGTTCGGTGAGATGCCCGTCATGGAGGACTACGAGTGGATCCGACGCACCCGTCGGCTGGGCAGGATCGCCATTGCCGGTGCCAGTGTGACGACTTCCGCCAGGCGCTGGCGGCAACGGGGATCATTCCGTTTGACGGTCGCACATCAGGCGATGATCCTGGGCTACCACTTGGGCGTGCCAGCGGAACGCCTGGCCAAGTGGCGCTGAGCAGCAAGAGAATTGTCCGGTTGCGTGTGGACTGACCGGACTGATCGTTCCCAACAGCCTACAACTTGGGGCTGGGGGGGCTGGGGGTGCTTTCCAATCTTTGGACCAGCCAGGACCTCAACGGAATCATCGTGATGGAGTGCCCGGCTGACGAATCCAAATGTGCGGCCCTTTACCGATTTGCCTCGTTCTGCCCTGCATTTGTGCCTAGCCCCATAGGATTTGAGCGACAACTTGGAGCAAAATTGGGTTATCAGCGTGCATAGGCCGTTTTTTTGGCTTTCACTCGTTCGACTACGGTTTGGACCACACTACTTTTCGGCCGGTTGCAAACGCGACCGGCCCCACGGTTTACGGAAAACGCCGCCGAGAGACCTCGGCGGCGTTTTCGCTTTCTACGCAGGGGTTTACGAACTGTGCCCATCTTAACCCTTGTCTCTGATGTACCACGAAAGATAACCGGTGAATCCCTCGGCGCGCCCTATTCGGCTCGTTTTTGACAAAGGTCTCTCCTTGCCGGAGAGACGCGTGGGCTCTGGTTATGAGGAGGTTGCCCGTTCGGAGGTGGCCAAACTACAGCGCCTTTCCAACCGGTTATGTGCCGTGGGCGCGGTGTTCTCTTTCTGACTCGGACCGCATCCGCAATCCCTGCCGGGTACGCGCGCTCATCTTGGTCCATGACCGCCACTCACTCTCGGCGGGTTGCATTTCACCAGAAAGAGAATGTGGTGGGTAGTGTCGAATGCTTCCGCGGTGCACATCTGTCCGACACCGTCGGTATCCACGATCTTCACAGCTATTGGAAGGGAGAACTTTTGCCGTGGGCGATGGTCAAAAAAGAATGTCCCCCGCCGCCATTGTTCGGCGAGATTCAAGTTGTGGAACTGACGCGAAAAAGAGGGTGACATGATCACACGCCGCAATGCCAGGAAGGGGTCGCCCTCGGCGTCGCGCGATGCATCGAACACAATCAACGCGCAGGGTAGGTAGTGGGTCGAGACATAGCGGCGGGCGGTCGCATAGACGGATGTGCCATATTTGCGGGAAAGGTCTACTGGAACGTCAATGGAAATGGCGAAGTCGGCAGCTTCTTTGGTGAAGAGGTCCCCCTGAAACAGTACCTCGCTGGCGAAAACATTGGCTTCGCGTTCGAAGAGATCATCAGTTCCCGGGTCAAGTTCCGAGTCCGAATCCTCAAGAATCTGGAAGGTTGATCGCTGGTGGGGAAGGAATTCGTGTCCAACTTCGTGCATGGTGATGTATGGCCGACGTTTCGGATGGAGCGTGGGGTCGAGGTGAATCACACGGTCCGGACGGTCGAGCAAGCCAAGGACCTTGGATGCGGCGCGTTTTATGAGATCGGGAGCGAGCTTCAGGGCATTGGGCAGCCGGCGATATAGACCGTCCAGTCCAATACGGCTCAGCGCCGACTCGCGGGACACCTCCAATTTGGCCGCGCGCACGAGATCATCTACTGGCGTAGGGAATCGACCGACGGCGCTTGCCTTGCGCAGAAGGAGGTCGGCGTATCGCACGACCTCCCGCTGGGAATGAGCCGGGAGAACAGTGTCGTCCTTCCTCATCTTTCACCTTTCCTCATGCGCAGGAACGCGAGATATTTCAGGAGTTCCTTTTCTTCTTCGCCCGTGAGCTTTTCCTTGGCGAACGTCGGCAGTCGGCCGCTTCGATTCTGGGACGATGATCCTGGCCGCAGGTGCCCCGCCAATTCCATCAGCCGTTGATACAGAGCAGCCGAGTCAACCTTCAATGGTTTCGGTAGTCGTGGGGCGTACACGTTCGCCAGATCGTAGAGAATCGCAGGCGAAGGTTTCGTGATCTTTCCGGTTTCAAGTTGGCTCAAATAGGCGTTCGAGACTCTTCGATCAGAGAACTCTTCAACATCTCGGAGGGTTAGTTCTGCGGCTTGGCGCAGATCCCACAGGTACTGCCCGAGCTCACCCCGGTCAGGAAGTGGGTTCGATGGTGGCATGGTGAGTTGCTCCAAGCAGGTGATCATGTTTGATGATAGGCCCCCGTGCTTGGGCCAACAAGCACGCCATGTCCAAAAAGATTTTTCTTTGCGTGCTTGATTTATCAAGCAGCAGACATACCGTTAGAGGTAATGTGGGCGTGTGACCCGCAGACACACAGAGTCAGGAGTTTCTCAAATGGGCAAGAGCGAAAATGAATGCGGCTGCGGCGATCACGATCCCAATGCGAGCCGAATCAAGTTCGAGTTCAAGGTCGATGAAGAGGTTCTCTTCGCTTACTCCGAGGGGGACACGGCGGAATTGAGCGTGCGGACGGTGCTCGACATGTCGGGCAACCAGCCGCCGGAGCAGTACTACCTGGTCGAGTTCGTCGGCAACGGCCATAAGGAGCGCGAGGAGCACAAGAACCTCGATGAGATTCTTCTCATCAAGAAACACGCGCGCTTCGCCGC
The DNA here is from genome assembly GCA_964426135.1 of uncultured Phycisphaeraceae bacterium. Taxonomy (GTDB): domain Bacteria; phylum Planctomycetota; class Phycisphaerae; order Phycisphaerales; family Phycisphaeraceae; genus CAYRPN01. The sequence goes on from CAYRPN010000038.1 coordinate 45,101, forward strand.
CGTATTCAGCGGGTGCACACCGGTCTCCGACAAAGGCATCGAGACGCTGCTGGGGGTGAAACGTCTCAAGGCCGAACTCGAAGCCGTGGGCGTCAGACCTGAAGGCCCGATGGCGTCGGGTGGCATGGAGTGGCTGATACTGCGCAATTTCAACCCACCTGGCGGTCGCCTCCTCGGTACGCCGATCATCGTCGCAGTCCCTGTGCCGGCCGACTTTCCGCAGACGCCGCCCGGCGGCTTGTACGTGAGCCCAAAGGTCATCCCGGACGGCGAAATGGGCGGTCTCAACGTCCAGCACCGTCCTCACGAGACCAGCGATCTGCCTGGTGACTGGCAGTACTGGAGCCGCCCGATC
>CAYRPN010000039.1:0-43946 GCA_964426135.1 uncultured Phycisphaeraceae bacterium
GGTTTGCTGTGGTATCGCCGGTGTCATCGATTGGCCGTTTCGGGATAGTTCCTAAATGGGGTACCGCCAATTCGCGAAGTTATTTCGGCCCCGTTCCGAAGCGAACTGATGCTGTCGACGCCTCGATTCGCCAGGCATTCCCTCGCTGACGCTTCGCGCCTCAGGCAAGGGTTGATCCCGTCTGCGATTACGCCTGCCCCTTCTTCGCCTCGGGGCTCCGTCCATACACGATGAAGCGAAAGCTCAGCGGCTCCCAGCCGTGCTGCTTGCACACTTTGTCGCGCATGGCGAGCAGTTCGGGCACGCTGAACTCGATCACCTGGTGCGTCTCCATGCACACGAGGTGGCCCTTGGGTTGCCGGCCGAAACTCAGTTCGTAGTGCGACTGCTTCGGGTCGATGAGCACCTCGTTGATGATGCCCGACTCCAACAGGTGCTTGAGCGTGCGATAGATCGTGGCTTTGCTGACGCGATGATTGCCCTGCCGCATTTCGTGGAGCAGTTGCTCCGCTTCAAACACGCCGGTCTTGGCGAGCACCGCGTCCAGAATCTGCGCCCGTTCGCTGGTGAACTTGAGGCCCTGCTTCTTGAGGAAACGCCGAAAGATCGAGCACAGCGGAATCATCAACGGTTCGTCGTTCATTTTCGTGACTGCGGCTGGCATGCGGCGGATTGTAGCGAAAGAGACGCGGTTCAAAGGCGCGGTCGCCACTTGTTTTCCAGATGAGAATGAATATCAACGGAGAGGTGAGCGGATGACGCGGGATCGGGTGAGCGAGTTGGTGGGAGGGCAAGATCGAAAATGCAACATTTGAAATTTCAAATCTGAAATCTGAAATCTGAAATTTCAAATTTTCCATTGCCAATCAGGCAGTTCGCCCTCTACCCCTCTCACCCATTCACCGCTCCTCACCACACGACCACCTCCGCGGGAAACACAGGCCCATCGGTGCACGCGAGCTTGAATCGCCACGGGCGGCCGTGCTCGGTGGTGCCGTGCGGCTTCTTCGCGTCTTCGATTTTCACGATGCAGGACTGGCACGTCGCCATCCCGCACGCCATCGCCTGCTCGAGGCAGACCTGACAATCGACATGATGTGCTTTGGCGAGTTTAGAGACGGCATGCATCATCGGCTCGGGCCCGCAGGTGAAGACGACAGCCCGCGCGAGGTCGGCCGGCGAAAGGGAGTGCAGCACGCGCTCGAGGCCCGCCGTGATGCGCCCGCGCAGTCCGTGCGAGCCGTCGTCGGTCGTGATCACCGCCGGATAGTTGTGGCGGGCGAACTCTTGGACGCTTTGTCGCGGCGAACCGTGCGCATCCGGTTGCACGTCATCGCGAAACGTCACCGCGAGCAGATCGCGAGTCATGGCGCCGACGAAGGCGACCGCGTCCCAGCCGGCGCGACGCAGCGCCTCGGCGAGATAGAACATCGGCGGCAGGCCGACGCCGCCGCCCACGAGCAGCGCGAGGGATTTGCCCTGCGTGAGCGTGAACTGGTTGCCGAGCGGGCCGATGAGATCCACGGAATCGCCCGGCTGCAGTTGCGAGAGCCATTGCGTACCCACGCCGACGACGCGATGAATCACTTCGAGCCAGGTCGCGTGACCGTGCGATTTCACACTGTCAGCCCCCGGCTCCGCCGGGGGACGGTCGCCGACGATGTTGCCGCCGCCTGTTTCGCATTCATCGCCGCGCCCCGCCAGACTGAACGGTCGACGCAGGAACGCGACACGGCCGCACAGTTCCGCCTGCGCCAAGGACGGCACCTGGCCCGGTTCCCAATCCAAGGTCTGCCCGAAAATCGCATCCGCGTCGGCGAAACCATTGGGTGTCCGGCAACCCAACTGAATAAACTGCCCCGGCTGCGTCGCAGGAAACGGCGCCGGCCCGGTCACCCGCATCCGCAGCAGAAAATGCTCCCGGCAGAGCGGACGGTTGAACGCCACCACCGCATCAAACCGTCCACGCTTCGCAGGCGCCGGAGAATCACAACATGTCGTCGAAGTCGTCACGCGGCGAAGTATACGCCGACGCCACAAGTTGCCAACCCGCACCGTGACACTTCGTGTACCGGGTCTGCCAATATTTCCGGGGGCGGCATTCCGGCTCCCTCTCCCTCCTAGGGAGAGGGCTGGGGTGAGGGTCGGGACGCACAAGATTGCAATCGCCACCATCGTGTGACGGACGCGGCAACAGTCTGTTCGCCCCGACCCTCACCCGGCCTCGAAGACTCGGCCACCCTCTCCCTGGAAGGGAGAGGGAGCAAGGCCCCGGAAAATTTGGCGGACACTTCGTGCACCCGGCCCGTCCCCCGCCGCCCTTCCTCAGTTCGCTCCCCTTGCTATCATCCGCCGCATGTCCCAAAGGCTCAGTGAAGACGATGTGCGCAAGGTCGCCAAGCTCGGCCGGCTTCGGCTCAGTGACGCCGAGGTGCATCAGTACGCCGAACAGCTTTCCAAGGTGCTCGACTACATCGCCAAGCTCGGCGAATTGAATGTCGAGGGCATCGCCGAAATGGCGCACGCCCTCGATCAGACCAACGTGCTTCGCCCGGACGTGGCGGAGCCGGGACTCACCGTTGAGCAGGCGCTGGCGAACGCGCCGGACGCGGACCCGCCGTTCTTCAAGGTGCCCAAGGTGATCGACGACGGATCGGGGGCGTGAGGAAGGGGACAGGGGACAGGAGACAGGAGACAGGAAGAAGCAGGCGCTTCGCCGGTTAGCGGAAACGCCGCAGGCGTCTGGTCCGACCCATGACCTTGAATGCTCGAATGAACATCGACGACCTCAACCTGACCGCCCTGCGCGACGCGATCGCCGGGAATCAAATCAGCGCCGTCCAGGCGACGCGCGCCTACCTCGACCGCATCACGACGCACGATGGGAAGCTGCACGCGTACCACGAGACTTACGCCGATCGCGCCCTCAGCCGCGCCGCCGAGGTGGACGCCGGCCGGATCACCGGGCCGCTGGCGGGGGTGCCGATCGCGATCAAGGATGTGCTCTGCACCGAGTACGGACACACCACGTGCTCGTCGAAAATGCTGGCCAATTACAAGTCGCCCTTCACCGCGACCAGCGTGGCGAAGCTGGAGGCGGCCGGCGCGATCGTGCTGGGCAAGACCATCCTTGATGAGTTCGCGATGGGCTCGTCCACGGAGAACAGCGCCTTCGGCCCGACCCGCAACCCGTGGGACGCCTCGCGCGTGCCCGGCGGCAGCTCCGGCGGCAGCGCGGCGGCGGTCGCGGCAAGGTTGTGCGCCGGGGCGCTGGGCACGGACACCGGCGGCTCGGTGCGCCAGCCCGCGGCGTATTGCGGCATCGTCGGGCTCAAGCCCACGTATGGCCGCGTGAGCCGCTGGGGCCTGGTCGCGTATGCGTCGAGCCTCGACTGCGTCGGGCCGATGACGCAGACCGTCGGCGACGCCGCGCTGCTATTGAAAATCATCGCCGGCAAGGATCCGCGCGACGCGACGAGCGCGAACGTCGACGTGCCCGACTACGCCGCGACGGTGGATCAGCCGATCGCCAAACTGCGCGTCGGCCTGGCGAAACAGTATCTCTCCGACGCCAACGAACCGGCGATGTCCGCGGCGATCAACAACGCGATCGCGGTTTACCGCAAGGCCGGCGCGGAACTGGTCGAAGTCGATCTGCCGCACACGGAATACGGCATCCCCACGTACTACATCGTGGCGCCCGCCGAGGCGTCGAGCAATCTCGCGCGGTACGACGGCATCCACTACGGGCACCGCAGCAAGGACGCGACGGACCTGATCGATCTCTACTGCCGCAGCCGGGCCGAGGGCTTCGGTTCCGAGGTGAAGCGGCGCATCATGCTGGGCACGTACGTGCTCAGCGCCGGCTACGCGGACAAGTTCTATCACCAGGCCTTGAAGGTGAGGCGACTGATCAAGCAGGACTTCGACCGCGCATTCGAGTCTTGCGACGTGATTCTCTGCCCGCCCACAACGGGGCCCGCGTTCCGCTTCGGCGACAACAGCGACGATCCGCTGAAGATGTACCTCAACGACATTTACACGGTGACCGCCAACCTCGCGGGCATCCCCGGCATCGTCCTGCCCGGCGGCCACACCGATCTGGATGGCCACACACTGCCGCTGGGGATTCAACTGCTGGGGCCCGTGTTCCAGGAAGAAAAGCTGCTGCGGGCGGCGAGGATGTTTGAGAGCGCGACGGCATTTCATTTGAAGCGGCCGATGTGAAATCCACCGCCGACGGCGCGGATGTTTCAAGGCTCGGAAGAAGCGCGTGGATGTGGGGCCGACGGGTGGCCGGGGCTGAAGTCTGCGGAAGCCCCGGAACGAGCGCGCGGGGACCGCAAGGCTGGCGAAAATCGCGATTCGTCAGAGCACAGTGAACCGTTCCGGGGCATCCGCCGAGCCTTGTGCCCCAGCCACTCGGAACAATTCGGAGGCAAGCCACGATTCGTGTCCTATCCATCGGCGCTATCCGCGGCGGGCTTGCTCAATCCAATCGCTTGGCGCGGATGTTCTTGAACTTCACCGTGCTGCCAGGATCGTGGCCCTGCAGCGCAAACGTGCCTTCATCGAGCACGCGGGTGAAATCCTTGCCGGCCTTGGCGTCATCCTTTTCGGTGTAGTCAACGATGGTCTTGCCGTTGACCGCGATGGTGACTTTCTTGCCCTTGACGGTGATGTGCATTTCGAACCACTCGTTGTCCTTGGCGGGCGCGGTGGTGATGGGCACGACGCCGTAGAGGCTGGCGGTTTTCTGGGGGTCCTTGTAGCTGTTGTTGACCTGGCACTCGAAGCCATACTTGGGCCAGCCGGTGTCCTGGAACTTGGTGTGAAAATAGATGCCCGCGTTGCTGTTGGGCATGGTCATGACGTCGGCTTTGAGTTCGAAGTTCTTGAAGGGCTTTTCATCGCCGACGTAGAACAGGTGCGAGCGCGGCTTGGCGTTGGCGACGATGCAGCCGTCGGCGACTTTGAAGCTGTCGGGATTCTCGTTGGCTTTCCAGCCGGTGAGATCCTTGCCGTTGAAAAGCTGGACGAAACCGTCGTCCTTCTTTTCCTCGGCGACGGCGGCAGTCAGCAGGCACAGGGCAAGAGCGGTGTAGAAAAGTCGCATGAGGTTCTCCGGTGATTAGAGCGCATTCAAGTCAGGTGAATAGAGCGGCAGGCACCGCACCTTCGCGCCAGCCGTCTCCACTCGTTCACGCAAGGGTGTGCCGACATTTCCACGGGCCGCGTCTGGCCCGCTCCCCCGGCAGAGGGTTGCCGAGACGGCGGGCCGGGTGAAGTCGTGACGCACGCCTCGCGATTGGGCAGTGGTGACAGGGCCATTGTAATTGAGTAGCCATCGTTCCGCACGTCGAGGCGCGGTGTTTCCAGGGCAATTGCCTATGGGAGTGCGAGACTCCCGCCGAGCCGCAAACAGCATCGTGCGCCCGCGGATTTCCTGGCTTGGCAGGAGCCTCGACCTCCCGTCAAGGTCCAAGTGCAATCGCCTTGGAGGTGTTACTCGGAACGCCAGTCAAGCCGGCGGTCGCTCTGAAATGGACTCCTGGGCGCAGGTATCATGATGCGCCCGCGACATTCAGGAGACGATCCATGCGCTGTCTCGCTTCTCTATCATTGCTCTGCATGGCTGCCGCCGCGGTCGCTGCGCCGAAAGAGGTGGCTATCCCCGGCGGGGGCGAGGTCGTCAAGTCTTCACAGACTTACAAGACCATCGGCAACGTGAAGCTCAACATCGAGGTCTACTCGCCAAAGGACCACGCCGCCGGCGACAAGCGCCCCGCGATCGTGTTCTTCTTCGGCGGCGGCTGGCAGGGCGGGTCGGTCAAGCAGTTCGAGAAGCAGTGCGAGTACTTCGCCACGCGAGGCATGGTCGCATTTGCCGCCGATTATCGAGTGAAGAGCCGGCATGATGTGAGCCCCGACAAATGCGTGATGGACGCCAAGAGCGCGATCCGCTGGGTGCGCGCCAACGCGGGCAAACTCGGCGTCGACCCCGACCGCATCGTCGCAGCCGGTGGCTCGGCCGGCGGACACATTGCCGCCTGCACGGGCATCGTGCCCGGCTACGACGAGGAGTCCGAGGACAAGCAAGTGAGTTCCGTGCCCAATGCGATGTTGCTTTTCAACCCCGCCCTGAACACGACGCCGCAGGGCTGGGATGAAAAGCGCGGCGCGGGGCTGGTGGCGCGCTTCGGCACGCATGCCAAGGCTCTCTCGCCGCAACATCACGTCAAGAAAGGCCAGCCGCCGACGCTGATCGTCCACGGCAAGGCGGACACCACCGTGCCCATCGCCCAGGCCGAGGCCTTCACCGCGGCGATGAAGGAAGCCGGCAACCGCTGCGATCTGGCCGCCTTCGAAGGCCAGGCGCACGGTTTCTTCAACTACGGCCGGGGCGACAACGCCATGTTCCTCGCGACCACGGTGGCGGCGGACAAGTTCCTCGCTTCGCTGGGCTATCTGAAGGGCGAGGCGACGATTGGGAAGTGATCCGGTTTCTATCTGAATCTCGCGCCGAAGTTGGTGCCACTGGCAGGCTCGGCTGCCAGTGCGTTCCTCGCGTCCACCGACGCCCCCGCCTTGCTTTTCGCAGGTCCACTGGCAGCCAAGCCTGCCAGTGGCATCTGCGCGAGAATCAGATGGAATCCGTATGAGTCTAATGGCAACAGCGCAACATGCCACGTCGCTCTGAACCGCGACCGGAGACGGGTCAAGGTCCCTCGAACGCCGCCAGCGCCTGCTCGATGGTGAACGCGCCTTCGTAGAGCGCTCGGCCGATGATCGCGCCCTGGATCGGGAGCGTACGCAACGCGCGCAGATGATCGAGCGTGCCGACCCCGCCCGACGCGACGATCGGCGTGTGCGTGGCGGCGGCGATGGCGCGCGTCTGGTCCACGTTGGGCCCCTGCATCGTGCCGTCGGTGGCGATGTCGGTGTAAACGATCGCGGCGAGCGGCCAGTCGCTGACCTTGCGCGCGATGTCGATGGCGAGTTGGTCCGTCGTCTGTTCCCAACCGGCGACGGCGAGCTTGCCGTCCTTCGCATCCAGGCCCAGCACCAGCCGCCCGCGGTAGGTCGGGTTGCCCATCAGGCTTTCGAACCAGGGCCAGTTCTTCAGCGCGGCGGTGCCGAGCACGACTCGAAAAACACCCGCGTTCAGCAGCGCGTCGATCGAGGCCTCGCTGCGCACGCCGCCGCCGACTTCGACTTTCAGCTTCGTCTCTTTGCAGATGCGCCGGATGAAATCCAGATGCACCATGGTGCCGGTGCGGGCGCCGTCGAGATCGACCACGTGCAGCCAGCTCGCGCCGGCGGCTTCGAACTGACGAGCCTGTTGAACGGGGTCGGAGCCGTAGGTGGTCTGCTTGCCGTAGTCGCCCTGGTGGAGGCGGACGACTTGTCCGCCGCGCAGATCAATGGCGGGAAAAAGTTTCGCGGGGTTGGCGCTCATGGGGGCGCAGAGGATAGCATGCGGCGCGGCAGCGATCATGGACAGCGCGTTCAGCGACGGGGCTGGTCTGTACAGGGAGAGGGCTGGGGTGAAGGCCGGTGTACCTTGTGTCAACGACATCGCACAGCCAACGCCGTCGCTACCCATCCAACCCCGCCGCGCGCATGGGCCGGAGCAATCGGCCGTCCAGGTTTTGGCCCGCCTCACTTCTGCTCTTTCACCGGCCTGCGCATTTCGAAAGTGCCGTGATCGCCTGCCGCGCGGTAGGTCGCGAAGAAGCGATCGCCGACGATGTGGCCTTCGCACTGGTATTTGCCGAAGAACAGGCCCAGTTCCGATTCGCCTTTGAAGGCGTAGCGCCCTGATTCCTCGCGCACTTCCATTTCGATCGTATACTCCGCCACGAAGTCCCAGCCCCACAGCGCGTGGAAGCGTACCTCATACAACCCCCCTGCCGCCGCAGGCTCCGCACCGGCTGCCGCGCGTCCCGGTTTCGCAGGCAATTGCGACACGATCGCGCGAAGCTGCCCGGTGTGGTCGGACGGATCACTGTGCCAACTGCCCTCCCATCGGCCGAGAATTCCCGTCGCCGGCGCCGGCGACTCCTTCGTGAACGACAATGCCCGCCAGTCGCTATCGAATGTGGAGCACCCGGACAGCACAAGTGCGGGCAAGAGGACCAGCCAAACAGACGCGCGGTGCGATATCGTTGCGGACATGCCGGGCATTTTATAGAAGTTACATGAATCGCCGAAGGCGACGTTAACATGGCGGAGGCGCGGAGCGATGTGCTGCGAGCAGAGAGCCGTTAGCCGATAGCCGTTAGCCGTTAGCCGCTAGCCGTTAGCCGTTAGCCGCTAGCCGTTAGCCGCTAGCCGCTAGCCGTTAGCCGCTAGCCGTTAGCTCGAAGCATCGGACCTTGCATCGCCGCATAGAGGCTAACGGCTAAAGGCTAATGGCTAATGGCTAATGGCTAATGGCTAAAGGCTAATGGCTAATGGCTAATGGCTTTCCGCTCCCCGCTTTCCGCTCCCCGCTCCCCGCTCCCCCGCCCCCGCTCATCCAGGACGCGTCCATGAAACTCATTCAAATCCTTGTTCTGGTGATGATCGGCAACACTGCCGCCCACATCGCGCTGGCCCAGCCCGAGGCCAAACCGCAGCCGCCGGCGGCGCCGCCTGTCCCGCCGGCAGGCGCCGACCCATTCGGCCCCGGCGCGCCCCGCGCGCCGGGCACTACCCCTGCCGCGCCCACGACGCCGGGCGTTACCGCGCCGCCCGCGGTCCCCGCAGCCAAGCCGCCCGCGCCGCCGGTCGATCCAGGTGTCCTTCGTTTTCATCTGGTGGACGGCTCCGTCCTCATCGGCAAGTCCGCGACAAAATCGCTCGACATCGAAACCCGCTTCGGCAAGCTCACCGTGCCGCTGGAGAAGATTCGCTGGCTGCGACCCGGCTACGAACAGCAGCCGGCGAGGAAGGCGAGAATCGCGCAGTTGTTCGACCAGCTTGGCGACGACGATCCCGTCAAGCGAAAACCCGCCGCCACGGAGTTGATCGGCATGGGGACCGGGCTGCGTCCGGAACTGGAGCGTTTCTTCAAGGACGCCAACACCAACCGTGCGACGGAGGCGCGGGTGGTGTACGAAAAGATCGCCGAACAAGCAGGCGAAAATGATCAGGGGCCGTTCGAACGACAGGCGCTCAGCGCGATGGATGCAATCGTCACCACCGAGTTCTCGATGCTCGGCCGGGTCGCGCACGCATCGCTCACCATCGCCAACGAGTACGGCACCTTCAACCTGCCCATCGGGCAGGTGAAGTTCATCGACCGCGGCGGCACAGTGGAACAGCGAGCCGGGAGCTTCACCGTCAACGAGCAGAACATCATCGGTCGGCAGTGGGCGAGCACGAAAATCCATGTCGACAAAGGCGACAAGATCATTCTCCGCGCCAGCGGGCAACTGCAGGTTCCGCGCTTCGGCACGGGGGCTGTCAGCGGACCCGACGGGGCGGCGAATTACGGCTGGTACATCAACGGCAAGATTCCCACGGGCGCCCTGATCGTTCGCGTCGGCGCCAGCGGTGAAATCCTCAAGGCAGGCCAATCGTTCACGACCATCGCCAAGGAATCAGGCGAGTTGCAACTGGGCATCGGCATGAACTCCCGCTACCTCCGCGAAGGCCAGCCGTTCCCCGGGGAATACAAAGTGGATGTGACGGTGACGCGGGACTGATGCGGATTCCTTGCCATTAGCCTCGGGTTCCACCCGGGGACGAACCACCTCACGCCGACGTTTCGCTTCGCAGTATCGGCTCATTTCCGTAAGGAACGGGCCCGAAATAACTGCGCGAATTGGCGGTCCCCCATTTAGCCGGCGGGCTTGCCCGCCGAGGGCGTCTCGGCGGGCAAGCCCGCCGGCTAAATCGGGAAGTCATTTCGGTCACGATCCTAAGCAGCAGCATTCGCGCAAGCACAAGGTTGGTCGTCCCCCGGGCGGAGCCCGGGGCTAATGGCGGCATGAAGTGCTGCGCCATTCAATCGCATCGCGGCGCAACGAGACTGAGCGGAATTGACGGGAGGATGCTCAGTTTTCGCCGCGGTTCAGCAGGTACCAGTCGCGCAGCAGATCGAGCTGAAAGCGGGCAAGCTGCGGATCGCCCCAGACCCACAGCTTCGGCGCATCGGGCGGCAGAAAATGCTCGAGCACGGAGCACCAACGCTCTTCGTCCAGCAGCTTGATCGTTTCCGGGTTCGCTTCAGCGCGCGGGCGCAGGAGATGTTCCAGCGCGGTCGGATGCCTGACGTGCAGCATGGCGAGCAGGATCGTGCTGCGGGGAAAATCATCGAGCATCAACATCTTCTCCGCATGGTGGGCGTAGTCTTCCGCCTGCGGCGCGGTCCTGGCGGTGCGCGACGCGGGAGCCGTTCGCATCCACTGGCCGAGTTTCATCATGTCGCCGATGCGCGGACGGTCGGCGAACTGCTCGATGGTGCGGTCGACCAGTTCCGCCTCGACGCCCGCCAGGCCGCTGAGGATCGCGGCGGAAATCTTGGCACCGTCGTGGTAGCGGAAAATCGGCTGATCGAGGTCAACGTCCTTGCCCTTGACGGGCCTGGGCGGCGGTTGCAGCAGGCGACGCACAAGAGCGGCGACCTGGTCTTTCGTCAGTCGCTGCACAGCCGCGATGCACGCCTGATCGCGCACCACCGCCTCGTCGTGCGCCAAGAGCGGGAGCACGTGTTCGGGCTTTGGTTCCGCCATGGCGCGGAACGCGGCGAGCGCCAGCGGCGCGGCCATGGTTTTCGTGGGGCCGCCCTTGACCGGTTCGTCCCGCTTCTGAGCAACCGCAGCCGGCACACCCTCGAGGCTGGCAAGCCAGGCGAGCGGATCGTCGGCGATGAGCACGATCTCGCTGCCCTTCAGCGCCGCGTCGGTCAGGAGCCGGCGATCGCGAAGCACGCATGCGAGAATCAAGGGACGGACCAGCACGTTGTCGTGATAGTCGGTGAGCTTGCACTGGCTCGTGAACGTGAGCAATGCGGCGCGAGCGGGCGATTTCAGATCTGTAATGTCAGCCTTGGCGTCGAGCCTGATGCCGAGGATGGCGCGCCAGCAAGCGAGCTGGTTGGCTTCGGTCACCGCCGATGGACCTTGCGCGATGAGCTTCGCCAAGGCGTCCGTCGCCAGCGGGGAATCGCTCTGGCTCAAGGCGTAGGCCGCCGCCGCGCGCACCACCGGCGCCGCGGCTTCATCCTTCAGCGCGCGAATCGCCGGCGCCGGAGTGTCCGGGTTCGTGCGAAGAGCGGTGAAGAGCATGGCCTCGGCAACATCGGCGTCGCCCGCCCGGCTGAAATCCGCGGCGAACCCGGAATCCGGATCGATGAAGGCGAGCAGCATCCACGCATGGCGGGCGATCATCGGCGTCCGGTCGCCGGCCAGACCGATGATCATCGCGTCGTACCTGCCGATGGCCTGCCCCGCAGCTGCGTCGAGCTGCCTGCCTGAAACGCCGCTCGTCGGCCTGAGCCTCCCGCGCAGTTCCGCGGCACAGACGAGCGCGTTGTAGCGCACCTCCGGCTGCGCATCGGCGGTGAGCTTCTCGAAACTCGCCAGCACACGCGGGTCGGCCGCCAGCGAGGGCAGATCGGCCAGCAACTGCGCCGCACGCACGCGCTCCTCGGCGTCGGCGTCGCTGGTGATCAGCCCGATCCAGCGCAACCACGCATCGACCGGCACCATCTCGCGCCGCCAGAGTCCCTCGTGATCCATCGTGAGGAAGAACTCGACAAAGATCGCGTCGCTGCTCGACGAAAGGCGGTCCCACGCTTCGCGGATGATGCCGGGGTCGCTCGCATGGCGGTGAACGACATAGGCGAACGCCTGGGCGCGCACCTGCGGATCGTCGCTGGTGAGCTGCCCGATCGCCCGCCATCGGTAGACGTAAGGAAGAAAATACTTCGACGTCACCACCACCAGCGTGTTCACGATGAACAGGCTGGCGACGATGGTGATCCATGCTTTGCGACGAAGGTGCTTCATGCGCGGGACATTATGACAGTAGTTGCGGCTTCCCATACGAACAACGCCGCGCGACGAACGCCGTCCGATGATCCACGGGATCCATCGTCGCGCGCCGCAAACGGCCCCACGCGGAATGGACCGCGTCAGCCTGCTTCATTTGAGGATTTTTCCCACTGCAATTTCTCCTTGGTGATGGATTTTGTGCAGGCTAGAATAAAAATATCTGATGCAGACCGGTGCGGCGGTCCACGGCATGAGAAATCTGGACTCGACCGTTGGAGGTTCCTGTTCCCGCCCGCCGCCGGCTCATCGGTCCTGGACCGACACACGTGAAGCCACGCAAACGGGTCGCGCTGATCATCGAGACATCCAACGAGTATGCCCGCGGGCTGCTCCACGGCATCCGCGCCTACATCCGCGAGCACGATCCGTGGGCGATCTACTTCAGCGAGCAGAGCCGCGGGGAACCACTGGACTGGCTCGAGGATTTCGACGGTGACGGCATCATTGCCCGCATCGAGACGCGCGAGATCGCGCAGGCGGTGACCGCCAAGGGCCTGCCGACGATCGATGTCAGCGCCGCGCGGCATGTGCCCGATCTGCCGTGGGTGGAAACGGACAACCTGGCGATCGCCCGGCTGGCGGCGGAGCACCTGCTGGGCCGGGGCTTCCGGCACTTCGGATTCTGCGGGGCGCCGATGTTCAACTGGTCGCGCGAGCGCAGCGATCACTTCGAGCGCCTCATCCGCGATGCCGGCCGCGAGTGCAGCGTCTATCCATCCAAGCCCTGGCGCAGCCGGGAAACCTGGCCCGCCTGGGTTCGCGAGCAGAAGGCGGTGGAGGCGTGGATCCGGTCATTGCCAAGGCCCTGCGGAATCATGGCGTGCTACGACATCCGCGCGCAGCAGGTGGTCGAGGTGTGCAGGAATCTGAGCATCGCCGTCCCCGACGAAATGGCGGTCGTGGGCGTGGACAACGACGAACTGTTGTGCGACCTGTGCGATCCGCCGCTGTCGAGCGTGGCGCCCGACACGGATCGCACCGGGTACACGGCGGCGGAGTTGCTCGACCGGATGATGGCGGGGAAAAAGGTTCCCGCCGACGCCCACCTGATTCCGCCGCTGGGGCTGGTCACGCGGGAGTCCACCGATGTGCTGGCGGTGGCGGATGGGGAAGTCTCGGCGGCGATGCGTTACATCCGCGATCATGCGTGCGAAGGCATCGGCGTGGAGGATGTGCTCGCCCATGTGCCGGTGTCGCGACGGGTGCTGGACAAGCGGTTTCGCGCGCTGCTCGGTCGCACCGTGCACGACGAGATCGGCCGGCTTCAGATCGAGCGGGTCAAGGAGCTGCTCGCCGAGACGGACCTGCCGCTGGCAACGGTGGCGGCCCGCGCCGGCTTCAACTATGTCGAGTACATGAGCGTGGTCTTCAAGAAGAAGACGGGCATGCCTCCCAGCGATTTCCGCGCCGCCAAACGGAAATTCGCCGCCCGCTGAGCCTGCCAGATTTCACATGCCGGTTGATCAGATCATCATGGACGCCGCGACGCCGCCCGGATTGAATACAGACATTAGAAGACTTGCACCGGGTCACGTTCAATCGCGCGAGGTTCCTTCCATGCCCCCACAGCACACGCCACGCCGCGGGTTCACGCTCGTCGAGATGCTGCTCGTGGTGACCGTGATCGTGGTTCTCATCGGCATGCTGCTGCCGGCGCTGGCGAACTCGCGGGAATCGACCCGCATCGCCGTCTGCGCGAATAACGAACGGCAGATCTACAACGCGCTGTCGGAATACTCGGTCGCCAACGTCCGCCGCTTTCCCTACGACACCGATACTTACAACGGCAACTGGATGTGGGACATGACGCCGGACGCGACGAACCAGATGGCGTCCTACGGCGGCGGCAAGCTGGACATCTTCTTCTGCCCGTCCAGTTCCGAACAGAACGCGGGCGTACACTGGACTTTCAATGTGAATTACCGCGTGCTCGGCTATTTCTTTACGCTCAAGCGACACAGCGGACCGATGGCCGGCTGGGCCCAGTTTCTCACCGGCAAGAAGTGGGTGAAGTCATTCTCCGATCATTACAGCCACGCGTCGCAGGAACTGGTCACCGACGCCAACCTTTCCAGCGCCGGCAACTTCGCGAGGATCGTCGGCGGGTCGCCCATCCCACATCGCAGTTCGCACCTGGGCGCCGCCAGCAAGCCGACCGGCGGCAACATTCTCTTCCTCGACGGCCACGTCGATTGGCGCCCCTTCAGCGACATGCTGCTGCAGTACCAGGGGCCGGATCACTGGTTCTGAGCCGACCACGACGTAAGGCGCGTCAGGGTTTGGCGAGCACGCACCAATGAGCCGTGCAGGATCAACATCGCATGTGGGACGACTTTCCAAGTCGTCCGGCTGGGCGCGAAGCGATTCGAATCTGCGGAGTTAATCTTGCACGGCTCCTAACGGCAACTGGAAACGCAATGCGGTGCGTCCGCGCCGAGCCTTGACGCACCCTACCGCAAGCTGATGCCCATCGGCTGCGTTGCTTCTTGTTCAACTCTGAAATGACAAGGCCCGAAGACTCGGCATTCACACATGCTGATTTGACGGGGCCTCTTTCGTATCGGATACCGCGAGTTCCCGCTTGCGGCCATGCCACAGGAAGTACGCGGCGGCTGCGATGTCGTCCAGGATCATCATGACGCAGGGGAGCACGAGCAGCACCATGATCGCCGACGCCGCCAAACCGACGGCGAGCGTGATGGCCATGGGGATGAGGAATTTCGCCTGGAACGATTTCTCCAGGATCAGGGGCAACAACCCGAAGACCGTGGTGAGCGTGGTGAGAAAAACGGGCCGCAGGCGCAGCGACGCCGAGCTCTTCAATGCCTCGAACGGCATCTTGCCGGCTGCGCGCTCCACGTTGTAGAACTCCACCAGCACGATCGCGTTGTTCACAACAACACCCGCCAGCGCGACGTAACCGATCAGGCTCAGAAACGTCATGTCATATCCGAAGAAATAGTGTCCCCACACCACGCCCACGATGGAGAAAGGAATCGACAACATGACGAGGAACGGCTGCCAGTAGCTGGCGAACAGCCACGCGAGGATGACGTAAATCATCAGGTTCGCCGCGAGGAATCCCGTGGGCAGCGAAGAGAAAGCGTCGCTCTGCTGCTCCTGCCGGCCCGCCAGCGACACGACCAGGTCCGGGTACCGGCGGCGAATCTCATCGAGCTTCAGTTGCGTGACGATCTCCTCCGGCGTGATGGTCGGCGCCGTCTCCGCAGTGACCGTGACGGCGCGCTGCCGGTTGATGCGCTTGATCGTGGAATACGTCACGCTGTTGTCCACCGACGCCACTTCCGTCAGCGGCACGGGCTTGCCGGCGGGACTGATGAGCCAGCTGTTCTCCACGCCGAACAAGCTGCGCCGACTCTGCTCGTCGAGTCGGACGCGCACGTCGATGTCCTCCTGCTCGGCGGCATACGTATGGGCATCGAGTCCATACAGGAATCCGCGCACCTGCCGGGCGACGTCCAGCGAGGTGAAGCCCAGGGAAGCAGCGCTGGGTTTGAGGTTGACGCGCAGTTCCTGCTGGCCGAGGTTGGCGTCATCAAACACATCGAACACGCCGGAGAAACCCTGGAGCTGCGTCTTGATCTCGGCGACGGCGAGGTCGATGCGCTCCTGGTTTTCGCCGCGCACGCGGATGGTGATGTCCGGCCCGCCGGGGCCGCCGGTGATCTCGGTGAAGGTCATGCGCTCCACCTCATCGAGCTTGCCCTGCAGCGACTCGCGGATCGCGGCGACCACTTTCGAGGACTCGCGCCCCCCTTCCCGCTCGCGCTGCTCCACTTCCTTCAACTCAATGAGCAACTGCCCCACGTGCGGCGTGAATGACTCAGGCGAGCCTGTCTCGAGGTTGCCGCGCTGCCCCACGTTCGCCTGAATGCTCTGCACTTCCGGCATGGCAACGCAGACGCGCTCGATCTCCCGCGCGACGGCATCCGTCTTCGCGATCGGCGTGCCGATGGGCATGCGCAGATCGATCACCAATGTCTCGGCGTCGGAACTGGCGAGGAAGTCGTACTTCACGCGACCGCTGGGGAACGGCACCAGCATCGCCGCGGAGACCGCCATCAGGCCCACCGCGCCGGCGACGGTGGCGTAGCGCCAGCGCATCAAGAGCGCCACCAGCCAACCGAACGCGGGCGAGATGCGATTGAAGTAATACCAGTCGCGCCATTGCTCGAAGCGTCGGAAGTGGCGAAGCAGGAACCCCGCGTTGTTGTGGCTGCGAGCGAGGCTGTGGCCGATGTGGCTGGGCAGAATGGCGATGGCCTCGATCACGCTCATCAAGAGGGCGCAGGCCACGACGGCCGGCAGCGCGCCCATGAGCGTGCCGATCCGGCCCTTGATGAACAGCAGCGGCAGGAACGCCACTACCGTCGTGGTCACCGTGCCGATGACAGGCCACATGATCTCCTCGGCGCCTTTCGCGGCGGCGAGCAGCGGCTCTTCGCCCTTGTAGTACCGCGTCTCGATGTTCTCGCTGATGACGACGCCGTCATCCACCAGCATGCCCAGCGCGATGATCAGGCCGAACATCGTCAGCAGGTTCAGCGTGACGCCGGTGAACGCCATGAGCACGAGCGTGCCCATGATGGCGGTGATCAGGCCGGTGGTCACCCAGATCGCCGAGCGCAGGCTCATGAAGAAGAGCAGCGTGAGAAACACGAGAATGCCGCCGCTGGTCGCGTTGCGGCGGAGCAGGTCGAGCCGGCCCTCCACGTAACGCGCCAGGTCCGAGTTGGGCGCGATGGTGACGCCCGGCGGGATCGAGCGCGTGGAGGCGACACCCTTCTCCCAGCCCAGCAGCCGCGCAATCGGGCTGCCCTGCGACACCTGCGGGCCCGGACGCTGAAATTTCATCCGCAGCGATTCGATCGTATCCGGCTCGAACGGCACGTTGTTCCGCCCCTGCACGTAGCCGCGCACCATCTCGGCGATGGTCACGATGTCCTGATCGCCGACCTTGAACACGGTCAGGCTCGCGGCCCGCTTGCCGTTGAACCGCGAGATCACCTGCTCATCGATGAACGATTCAGACACCTTCGCCACGTCCGCCACGCGGACGGATCGGCCTTGAGCGTCGGCACGCAGCACAATGCTTTCAATCGCCGCGGCACGCTCCGCTACGCCCATCGTCCGCACCTTCACATCGCCCGCGCCGCTGCGCACCGTGCCGCCGGGCACTTCCGTCATCCATGCCCGCACGGTGTCCGCCACGAACGGCAGGCTGATGCCGTGACGCACCATCGCCTCCCGATTCACATCGATGCGAATCTCATAGTTGCGCGTGCCGCTGATGAACACCTCGCCCATGCCCGGCAGCTCGCGCAGGTCGTCGCGGATGCCCCGGATCGCGCGCTTGAGCACATCCTCCTCCACATCGCCGAAAAGGTTCACGCGGATCACCGGCAGCTTCGGCTCAAAGAGCGAGGTCTGAATCTTCTCCGATTCCTGCGGCAGATCGGTCAGTTGATCGATCGCCCGCTCCACTTCATCGAGCGCCTTGTCCACAACCGCGCCCTCGCGGAACTCCACCGTGATGCCCGCGCCGCCCTCGGCCACGGTCACCCGCGTCTCCTTGATCTCATCGAGCTGCGCCAGCTTCTCCTCGATCTTCAGCACCAGCGCTTCCTCCACTTCTTCCGGGGAAGCGCCAGGGTAGGGCGCGGAGATGAGCGCCTGATCAGGCGTGGTCTCGGGGAAAAACTCGCGGCGCAGCGTCAGCCCGAACATGACTCCGGCGACGCAGATCGCCATCCAGAGCAAGTTCACGGGCACCGGCTTGCGGACGCCGAAGGAGGGAAGGCTCACGTGGCGAGCCTCCCGGATGGCGCGGCGACGTGCGAACCGGCCTTGTCCGTCCTGCTGGATCCGGCGTTGGACTTGTCCGCCTCCGCGGGTTTCCCGGCATCGGGCTTGGCCACCGGCGTCAGCGTGCCGTCGGGCAGCACGGGCTGGACGCGATCGCCGTCGCGCATGGCGATCGAGGCGTTGACCACCACCAGTTGCCCGTCGCGCAGCGGCGTCGTTCCCTCCAGCACCACCCACTGATCGTCCGTCACGCCGAACTGCGCCAGCGCGCCTTCATGCACATAATCCACCTGCACCTGCCGGCTGCTGATCGCGCCGCCGTCGGCGAGCAGGATGCGATCGCTGCGCACGCTGCGGCGCGGGACGACCCAGCGCTGTTGCGAAGCGGACGCATAGGCGACGACATTGACGAACGTGCCCGGCGTGACCAGGTTCGCGCCGGCGGCGGCGCCGAAGTATTCCGCGGTCTCGCGCTGGTCCAGTTCCACGAACGCCAGCAGCGTTCGCGCGCTGGCGTCCATCTCCGGCGCCACGCGGGCGATCTTTCCCTTCCACGACAACGCGCTGCCGCTGCTGGTGGGCGTCAGCGTCACCTCGCCGCCGAGCACCACATCGCTCCGCGCCGCGACCGGCAACTGCACCGCGACCTCGATCTTCGCCAGCGACACGACCCGCGCGACGCGCTGGCCGGCGGTGATGCTCTCGCCCAGTTCCACGTCGACGGCCTGCAGGATGCCGTCGATCGGGCTTCGGATGGTGCAGCGCTCGACGTTCACCGTCGCCAGTTTCAAAGTCGATTCCTGGCCCGCGCGCAGAGCCCGCCAGGCGGAGCGGCGAGCCTCGAACTTGTCGATCTGCTCCTTCGTCAGCAGCAGCGAGCGCTGCGCGGTGATGAGCACGCGCTTCGCCGTATCGACCTCACGCTGTTCGGCGGCGCGATTTTTCTGCAGAACCTCGAGCCTCGTGACTTCGCTTTGCGCCAGGGCGACATCGTCCGCTTCGACCTTGGCGCGCTCGCTGACGCGCTTCTCCTCGGCATCGAGTTGGGCAAGCTGAGCGTTCAGCTCGGCGATGCGTTCGGTGGCGATCTCCACCTGCTTCTGATAATCGGAGGGATCGAGGCGGGCAAGCAGGGCGCCGGCCTTGATGGGCCGGCCCGCCTGGACTTCCTGGGGCCGCTCGACGACCGTGGCCGTCACCCGCGCGGGGACGTCGGCCGAATCGATCGCCGCCGCCACACCGAAGCCGCGCCACTGCCGGCGAACCTCCGCCTGCACCGCGCGAAATACCTTGACCTGCGGCGGCTGAACTTCCTGCGTGACCTTCGCAACGGTCGGCGCCGTCGCGATGACGAAACGCAACACCGCCCCACCGACCGCCAGCACGATCAGAAAAACCACCGCGCGAACGGTGAACGACATGATGCGGTTGGTCTTGGGGGGATTCACGGCAGGCACCTGGGCATGGGGTCGGTGATTCTAGCCCTTAGGCCTACCCGTGCCACAGGCCCCCGGGTGCGTCATGCGGACGCAGTCGCACCCGACTCGAACGGGAATCGTAGAAAGAGGCCGCGCGAACCCAGGCCAAGGGATCTCCGTGCGGCCTTGCGACACGGCGCGATTCATCCGAGTGAATCGTGGCGCCATTGCTCGATCGGCGTGAACCGCGTGCTGTCCACCGCCAGGCCCACGCCGAAGGGCGCATCGACGACGCTGCCGGTGTCCACCGCGCCGCGTGCGATATTCAAAGTCGCGTAGCCGCGTTCGTGCCGGCGATACAGATCGCCGTGCGCGGCAAGCACGGATTCCTGCACATCGTCAGGCAGCATGGAGAGCCCGCGGAAATAGTGATGGCCGTTGCGCTCGACGTGGGTGATGCCCAGGTTCGCGGCGACGCACAGGTCCTGCAGCACCGCGACCGGGCCGACGTTGGCCAGATCCTCGCCGCTGAGAATGAACGCCGGTCGCGAAATCGGCGGGATGGAATCGCCGCCGGCATGGCGGCGGCGCTGCTCCAGCATGCACGCATTGGCGATGCCTTTGAAGACGCCCTTGCAGTTCTTGAAGCTGGTGCCGCCATAGCCCTGCCGCAGAGCGGTCGCCGCGCTGCCGATCTCGCCGTCGGATTCATCGATGATCAGTGCGGGCCGATCGCCCCAGGCTCTCAAATCCCGGCCCAGTTCATCGCACAGCGCGACATCCCGGTGGAACGGCTGCTCCACAAAAAGCAGGCCGCGGAAGAACGCACGCAGGTCCGGCTCCGCCCGCAACCGCTGCCACAGTTCGCGGAACGGCGCGACCGCTCGATAGAACTCGTTGCCGTCGAGCGTGAAGGCGAACGCGGCACCATGATCGCCGACGATCGCTGCGATTCGCCGCATGCGATCGATGTCGCGCTCGGCATCGCCGCTGAGCTTGATCTTGAAATGAGTCAGGCCGTAGGCGGCAATGCAGGACTCCAGCGATTGCGGCAGGCCGTCGGCGAGCCTTTCTGTAACTGGAATGTCGCTCTCGGTCAGCGGATCAGCCAGGCCCACGGTGTGCCGGGCGATGACGCGCCGCAGCGGTTGAGAGGGAAGCAGCTGCGCCGGCGACGCGCCATGGAGTTCGCGGTGCAAGTCCTCCAGGCGAAGCCCCAGCCCGCCGGTTCGCAGCGTTTCGCCGAAGGTCGTGCGCCTGGCGCGACAGAACCCATCGATCACCGCGCGTTCGACAAGGCTCACGCCGAAGCCCCAGAGCAGCGGCGGAAATGCCGCTCCGCCCCTCTCCCTCCGGGAGAGGGTGCCCGAGTCCGCAAGGGCGGGTGAGGGCGCTCCTGGCGAAAACGGTCGCATCTCCGTTACAGGCAAACTCGTCGTTTTGAAATCCGTCGTTGAAAGGAGGTCGCCGATTTTTTGGCCCTCACCCCAACCCTCTCCCGGAGGGAGAGGGGGCCGGAGCGAATCCGCCCCGCACTTCACCTGCGCTTTCACTCTTCCCGACGCCGCCCACGCCGCCTGCATCGTGTGTACCTGCTGCCACAGATCGAAGACGGTGTCCGATTCCTCCACTTCCAGCGCCACCTCGCACGCATGGCGGATGACGGCGAACATGTCGTCGATCTCGTCCTCGACCGAAGCATTGGGATCCTTCGTGAACCACTTGGGCGGCAACCCGTCGCTGGCCAGGCCATGAACACGCACGCCGTCGACATCAACCAGCAGCCGCACGAACAGGTGCGGCAGCGAGGTGAGCGTGGCAATGCCGTACTTGAACGGCATGCGGGTGCGCATGTTGAGAATATTCAGATCGACGTGAACCACGCGCACAGCCATGCCCACATCGTACCGGTCGGTTGACGCCTGTGACGATTGAATCATCTGGAACGGCGGGAGCGACCGGGCAATCCATCGAATCACCCGCATTGCTCCCGATCGGAATCGTTGAAGAACCCGCCGGGCCGGCCGACCGATTCATTTACTGGAGACGGTCGCGCGATCCGTCGGCGACCTGCGGCGAGCCTCCGCTCAACAGCCAGGGAGAAGGACATGATTAGCAATCGCATTCATTTCCACATCGGCATGGCACTGGCGCTGTTGTTCGTCGCGGCCCGCCCTGTCGCCGGCGTGACTTTGCAGCTCAATCTTGCGCCTTTCACCGGGGATCACTCACAGGTGCGCATCACGCTCGACGATTCCACCGGAAACATAGTCGGACAGGTCGACGTCATCGCCGCGCCGAACATCGGCGACCTCCGCGCGATCTTTTTCTCGCTCAATGAAAACGATCTGCTCTGCAACCTCAGCGCGACCGGATCGCTCGTCACGGCTGTGGAGATGGAGGCAAACGGCGTCACATCCGTCGGCAATGCCAACGTCAACGGCGACGGCAGCCCCGAACCTTTTGACGTCGGCATTGCCTTCGGTTCCTCAGGCATCGGCGGCGATGACATTCAGTCCGCCAGCTTCATCCTCGAACACGACTGCGGCGACCTGACACTCGACATGCTCGATCTCGACTCCTTTGCCGCCCGGCTCACCAGTGTCGGCCCGCTGGGCGGCAACCGAAGCGGGTCCAGCAAACTGTCCGTCGTCGAAATGCTGATCCTCAACAGCGGTGGCAAGGACGACGATGACGACGGCGGCACATCCGGCGGCGGCACAACTCCCAGCGGCGGCCCCGCACCGACCGCCGAATCCGCCATCCCCGAGCCTGCGAGCCTCGTGTTCGTCGCGATGGGGGCTGCGGGCATCGCGATCTCCCGCAGGCGGCAAAGCAATCCGACGCGCTGACGCAGGCTCATGCTTCGCTCCGCTCGCCCTCACGCGGTACCATGGCGTCGTTCCCTTTTCTCACAAGGAGCGTGCCATGAAGAAGCGTTTGTTCCCGGCGATCTCATTCACTCTTCTCTTCGTCGCTGTCGCCACAACTCACGCGGAAGTCGTCGGCAAATCCGTCGAGTACAAGGACGGCGACGTTGTGCTCGAAGGCTATCTCGCGTACGACCCGGACAAGGTGAAGACTGACACGCCCGCAGTTCTCATCATTCACCAGTGGCTGGGCCTGACCGATTACGAGAAATCGCGCGCTCATCAGCTCGCGGAACTCGGCTACGTCGCATTCGCCGCGGACATCTACGGCAAGGGCGACCGCCCCGCCAACCGCGGCGAGGCCGGCAAATGGGCGGGCAAGTACAAGACCGATCGCGCGCTCTATCGCAAGCGGCTGAACCTGGGCCTTGACGCGCTCAAGGCGCAGAAGAATGTGGACGCGAAAAGAATCGCCGCCATCGGCTACTGCTTCGGCGGCACCGGCGCGCTCGAACTGGCGCGCAGCGGCGCGGAAGTCGCAGGCGTCGTCAGCTTCCACGGCGGCCTCGATTCGCCCACGCCCGCCGACGGCAAGAACATCAAGGCAAAAGTCCTCGTGCTCCACGGGGCGGATGATCCCTTCGTCCCCGATGAGGGCATCAAGGCGATGTTCAAGGAATTCAACGACGCCAAGGTGGACTGGCGCATGGTCTACTACAGCGGCGCGGTGCACAGCTTCACGCAGAAGATGGCCGGCAACGATAACAGCACCGGCTCGGCGTACAACGCCAGGGCCGACGCCCGTTCGTGGCACGACATGCGGCAGTTCTTCGACGAAGTGTTGAAATGAGCGCGCCAACAACAGGCGATCGGGGGCCGCGACGCCCACGATCCACCTCCGACCGTTTAGCGGAAACGCCGCAGGCGTCTGGCCAGGTCGCCTCGCGTCCCCGTCGCCACGTAAACCCAACGAGTGATCGGCAGATCGGCGATGAGGCAAGGCTCCCGCGCGACAGAATCGCGGGGCGGTTCGACCAGACGCCTGCGGCGTTTCCGCTAAACGGCGCAGAGTCCGGCGTCGACGCCCACGAGCGCCATCGTTCATGGATTCCGGCACGACCAACAAGGAGGCCGATCATGTTTCGAATCTGCTTCGCATTCGCGCTGATCACGTGCGCCGCCGCGCTCCGCGCCGACGGCCCCGCCGACAACAATCCCGACACCGTTCGTCGGCTGCCCAAGCTGGGCATCGAGGTGCCGGCGGAGAAGCGCGCCGAGTTGGAGGCCGAGCTCAAGGCGCTCCGCGCCGAGATCGATCGCGCCTTGAACTTCGCCCGCACCGCAAGGAACGGAGCCTATCTCGCCTCGCTGCTGCCCGACGTGGAAATCTATTACAAGGCGGTGCATGACGCCCTTAAGTACCAGGAGTTCTTCGCGGCCAACGAGTTGGGCGTCGCGACGGAACTCTTGAAGGAAGGCCGGCAGCGCGCGATGGAACTCGCCGAGGGCAAACCATCCTGGCCCACACAGCGCGGCTTGGTCGTCAAGGGCTACGTCTCGCGCATCGACGGTTCCGTGCAACCCTACGGCCTGGTGATTCCCGATAGCTGGACGACGGCGGGGCCGCACAAGTATCGCCTCGACTTCTGGTTTCACGGCCGCGGCGAGACGATGAGCGAACTCAGCTTCATCCAGGGCCGGCGCAAGAGCATCGGCCAGTTCGCGCCGCCCGACACCATCGTGCTGCATCCCTACGGGCGGTGGAACAACGCCAACAAGTTCGCCGGCGAGACCGACGGATTCGAGGCGCTCGACAACGTGCAGAAGCACTACCGCATCGACGAAGACCGCATCAGCGTGCGCGGTTTCTCCATGGGCGGCGCGGCGGCGTGGCACTTTGCCGTGCATCACGCCGACCGCTGGTTTGCCGCCAACCCGGGAGCCGGCTTCAGCGAGACTCCCGATTTTCTCGACAAGTTCCAGAAGGAAACGCTCAACCCGACGTGGTGGGAGAAGAAGCTTTGGCACCTCTACGACTGCACCGATTACGCGGCGAATCTCTACAACCTGCCGACGGTCGCGTACAGCGGGGAGAAGGACAACCAGAAACAGGCGGCGGACATCATGGCGGCGGCGCTGGCGAAGGAAGGCATGACGCTGACACACATCATCGGCGCGAATGAAGGTCACAAATACACGAAGGAAGCCGCGGCGGAGGTGGAGCGGCGAGTGAACAGCTTGGCATCCAAGGGTCGAAATCTGCTGGCGTTCAGGCCACAAATGGTGACCTACACGCTCAAATACAACCGGATGAATTGGATAACCATCGACGAGATGGAGCATCACTGGGAACGCGCTCGTGTCACAACCAATTGGGCGGGCAGTGAAGATGATGGGACTATGGAACACTTGGAATTGAAGGTCGAGAACGTCACCGCACTGACGATCGATGTTCCTGCCGGCGATTGGCCGTTGTATCGGTTGAGCAACAAGGTCTTGCTTTCGATCAACAAGCACGAGATCAAAGGGCTGACAATCGGGACGGATCATTCGTTTCGCGCGTCCGTTTACAAGGACGGTACGACATGGAAACTCGGCCCGCGCCCGTCGGAAGAAGGCGTCACCCGCAAGCGTCACAACCTACAAGGCCCAGTCGACGACGCGTTCATGGATTCGTTCATCTTCGTGCGGCCCACCGGCAAGGCTCGCCACGAACTGGTCGAGAAATGGACGCACAGCGAGATGGACCGCGCGATCGAGCACTGGCGTCGCCACTTCCGCGGCGAGGCACGGGTGAAGGACGACACCGCCATTACCGACGCCGACATCGCCGGGGCGAATCTCGTGCTCTGGGGCGATCCGGCGAGCAATGCCATTCTTAAGCGCATCGAGGCGAAACTGCCCATCCGCTGGCCGGGCGATGAAGGCGCGAAGATCGATCTTGGTGAGCCGAAGTTCTCCGTCGAGAATCACGCCCTGATTCTCATCGCGCCGAATCCGCTGAACACCAATCGCTACGTCGTGCTCAACAGCGGCTTCACTTTCCGCGACTACGCACACCTCAACAACGCGAGGCAGGTGCCGATGCTGCCCGACTGGGCGGTGGTGGACCTGCGCACTCCGCCGGGCTACGTCTGGCCGGGCAAGGTGGTGAACGCGGGGTTCTTTGATGAGAAGTGGCGGCTGCAGGTGTTGAAGAAGTAGTTTAATGCGCCGCCTCGGCGGTTAGCGGTCGGGCCGAGTCCGCGAGGCCCACCCGTGTCTTGGCCGAAAACAGGTGGGCCTCGCGGACTCGGCCCGACCGCTCAACACAATCCCCCATTCCATGAAACCACTCGTCATCGTCACTGAAACGCTCGACAAAGCCGCCGCCGACTGGTTGGCTCAGCGGGTTGAGCTCGTCTGGTGCAGCCACGAGAAGACGGGCGAGCTCGACGCCCTGTTGCCGCGCGCCGATGGCCTGGTGGTGCGCACCTACACGCAGGTCAATGCCGCGCTGCTCGCCAGGGCGCCGAAGCTGCGCGTTGTTGGCCGGGCGGGCGTGGGGCTGGATAATTTCGACCTGCCCGCGTGCAAGGCGCGCGGCGTCACCGTCGTCTACACCCCCGACGCCAACACGCAGGCCGTCGTGGAATACGTCGCTGCCCTGATGCTCGACGCGCTGCGGCCCCGCGCGGCGATGCAGGACAAGTGCAGCGACACGCAGTTCCACAAAATGCGCAAGGAACTCGTCGGCACGCAACTCGACCAGCTCACCCTGGGCATCCTGGGCTTCGGCCGCATCGGCAAACGCATTGGACAGGTCGCCCGCGCCATCGGCATGAAGGTGCTGGTCAACGATCTGCTGCCCGAGGGCGAACTGCGCAAGACGGTGGATTACGTCTTCGAGTACGTCGACAAGCCCACGCTTTTCTCCCGCGCGGACGTGCTGACGATTCACGTGGATGGGCGGCCGGGCAATCGCAACCTGATCGATGATCTGGCGCTGAACCAATTCAAGCCGTCGTGCCTGCTGATCAACACCTCGCGCGGGTTCGTGATCGACACGGTCGCGCTGGCGGGCTGGCTGCGGAAGGTGGAGGCAACGGGCGGCCGGGCGACGCTCGATGTGCATGAGCCCGAGCCGCCGCCGGTGAACTATCCGCTGTACGGTTTGAAGAACTCGCGCTTGCTGCCGCACCTGGCGTCGCGCACCGATCCAGCGCTGGCGAACATGAGTTGGGTGGTGCAGGACGTGGCCGCGGTGCTGGAGGGGCGGCCGGCGAAATATCCGGCGTGAGTGAAAGAACCCCGTCCGCCAGTTCACTTTGCATTCTTGATGAGTTCCACCATGGCCTCGCCCATGGTCTTGCCGATGCGGTTGAACCAGATGGCGCTGCCGAGGTAGTGGTAAGGAAAATCGCCGCCAGTGACCTTCCACTGTTCCGACTTCTCGCGCCACTTGGGGAACAGTTCCTCCGCCTCCTTATCCACGAGAACATCCGTGCGCACAGCCTTCACGTTGCCTTTAAACGCCGGCACATTCTCCATCGCCAGTTGCGCCTGCTGAATTGCGAGCATCGGGCCCGTCGCCGGCTTGGAGCCGTTCTGTCCCATCACGCCGATGACCACGGGCAAATTTGCAACCTTGAAGTCCTTGCGCACGTCGTCGATGAAGTGCTTCATGTTCGACTCGTATTCCTTCTCCGCGCCGTTGTACTGATCGTTCCAGCCCTGAAACCAGGCCAGGCCCGCGATTTCAAACGTTCGCCCCTTCAGCGCCGGGTACAGTTTCTCCGCGCCGCCGATCGCGTCCTTCACCTCGGCGAGCATGTTGCGATACGACAGGCCGTACGCCTTGGTGATGTCCTCCATCGTGGGCAGCGGGTCGTTCCTCTTGTTCTTTTCGTTGCTCGCCTTGACGCGGCTCTGCGCCTGATCGAGTTCCTTCTTAAGCACATCCTCCGCAGGCAACCCAGCCGAGGGAGGCCGGAAGTTCTTGTAGAGCGAGTGCCCACCCCAGGCGGCCTTGACCAGCAGCACCGGTTCCTCCAGGTGATTGCCCATCATCGTGCCGAACTCCAGTTCCACGCCGGTGCGGCCCGGAGAACCGAATCCGGTGGTTAGCCCGCCGCTTCTGTCGAGGAACTTGATGAACACATCGTCGCGCACGATCCACTTGTCGTCCTTGCGCAGATGGGCAAACAGCGCTTTCGTCTTTGCATCGGTGGCCTGGTGATCCAGAAGCGCGTTGGGGGCCTTGCCCTCCATGTTCGACTGGCCGGCAAGAACGAACACCTTCACCGGCTTATCCGCGGCAAATCCATCGGTGGCCGCGGCACAGGCGAGAACAACGGCGATGGCCATCACGGCGCGAGTCATCAGAAGCCTTTCGTGGGAGTGTGAACGGACAGCTACATCTTGCCCCAACCGGCATCGGTAGTTACGAACCGACTCGAAATCCTTCCGCCATCAGCGCGACGCGGTGTCGGCATACTTGCTCGATTCGAGCCTCACTTCAAGTCGAACAGCAGCACCTCGGCTGCGTCACCCGCCCGGACGGTGATCGCCAGCTCGTCAGTCACCGCCGCCCCATCGCCGGCCTTGAGCGACTGGCCGTTCAAGTCGATGCTGCCGCGCAGCACCTGCAGCCACGCGGCCCGACCGGCGGCCAGGCGATGCGTCGCCTGCTGCCCGGCGTCCAGCTTCGCCGCGAAGAGGGATGCATCCTGGTTGATGCGGATCGAACCCTCCCGCCCATCGCCCGACGCCAGGAGCGTCAACCGCCCGGCGTCGCCGATCGACGGGAACGGTCGCTGTTCGTAGCGCGGAGAAGTGCCGCGCCGATCAGGCCTGATCCAGATCTGCATCAGGTGGACCGACTCGGTGCGCGACGGGTTGAACTCGCTGTGCTCGATGCCTGTGCCGGCGGCCATGTACTGCACCTCGCCGGGACGAATGACTTCACCATTGCCCAGGCTGTCGCGGTGTTCCAGTTCGCCCGACAGGACGTAGGTGATGATCTCCATGTCGTGGTGCGGATGCTCGCCGAAGCCCTGCCCCGGCGCGACTTTGTCCTCATTGATGACGCGCAGAGACCGGAAACCCATGTAGCGCGGATCCTGGTAGCCGGCGAAGGAGAAGGTGTGGCACGTGTCGAGCCAGCCGTGGTTGAAGCGGCCGCGTTCGCTGCTTTTTCGGATGTTGATCATGGTTGGCCTGCCTTTCTGTGGTTGCGGAGGACGCCTAATAGTACGCATCACGATAGTTGTGTCAACAACTACATAAGGAACAAGCATCCCGCACGTGCGGCTCAGGGCGACGCCGCGGCCCTGCGCGGTCATCGCTCCTCGCGCGCCCGCTGCAGGGACATATGCCGATCCGTGTCCACCACCACTTCCACTCCGGTCATCCCCGCTGCCATCGCCAAGTCGCGCAGTTCACCCGGCGTCAGCGCCGCACACAGGCTGTCGCGGAACATCCTCCGCTGGTGATCGTCACAACCTGCCGCGTGCGTGGCGACGAGGCGATCCAGCGTTTCCGCATCCGCCGGCCGATACAGATCGCGAATCAGCAGCACGCCGCCGGGCTTCAGCACGCGCCACGCTTCGCGCAGCATCTCCGCCGGCTGCGGAATGTGATGCAGGATTGTGTTGCTGAAAACCGTGTCGAAACTGCGATCCTCAAACGGCAGCGCCTTCACATCCGCCAGGCGAAACTCCACGCGATCAGACCATGCGGTCCGCGCGAGCTTCGCACGCGCGAGCCGCAACATGTGATGCGAAAGATCGACGGCGAGAATCCGCGCGCCTTCGATCTCACTCGCAACCATCAACGGAATGTGTCCCGGCCCCGTGCCCAGGTCCAACATCCTGCCCTGCGCGGCGAGCTGCCTGAGGCGATCGACAAACGCGCGGTTCGGCTGCGAGTGATCCATCGCGTCGTAGCCGGACGCTTCCTGCAACGTATCCATCACTTCCACTTCGAGAATGCGAGGGAGCATCGCGGCAGTGTAACTTCGTTGAGTGTTGGAGAGGGCATGGGGGCCCGCGGCGCAGCGACGAATTTCACTTTCTCTTCAGTTGTTTGTCGGAGAAGTTGAGCATGGCGGCGTCGGCTTTGGCGGCAGCGTCGCCCTTGAATCCGTACCCCGCACCTTCCAGCGTCATCAGTTCACCAGAGTGAGGTTCGTTGACGGAGAAAAAGGAAGCCGCCTGATCAGCCTCGACCACAGGATCTGCAAAATACGTCTCGCCAAGTGGCCGCCGGGCGTCAATGTCAAGATGGAGGGCATTGAGCGTGCGGAAGATCCGTTCTCAATCGCCCAACGACAGAGAGATCGTGCTCGGCTATTTTGGAATACTCATCTCGCGCACGATAGTCTGAACGATCGGCGGGTGGATGGGCTCTCTCTCGCGTTGGTGCGGCCATATCGCAGCCCTTCAACCATGGTCAACGCCACGTGCACAGACGCCGGCACCAGTTCTTCGCTGGCCAGCCACTTGAACATCCGGCGGATCCGGTTGACCCTCGCGTTGATCTGCTTGCGGCAGATATCCTCATTCTCAATCATGTACCGCTGGACCGCCTTGAGGGCTTTGGGACCAAACTCGCCTGCCTTCGTGTGGGAGAAGAGTGTTCGCAGGGGACGCACGGCACTCTTGATGTTTTCGACTTCCTTGGTCACCACGCCGTCCCGCACGTAATACTGCTCAGCGTGCTGGAGGTACTTCAGGATGGCTTCGTTGATCGAGAGATCGGGGAAGCCACCGGGAGCTGCCGTCGGCTCTCTGGCGGGGTTCAGGAACTGCTCGGCGATGGCCGCGGCATATCGCTCTTTGCTTTCCGGTGACCCGTAGAGACCAAGGTAGACGTGCTTCCCGTTGAGAATGACCCTGGCTTGGCCAGTGGTCTTGTGAAGGGTGTAGCGGGGGACGCGTTTCTTCTGGGGCATGACGTGGCTCCTCAAACCCCAGTCGCGAAAAGTGGGAGTACTACCACTTTTCCGGGGCTTCAAGGCCACGCCGCCCAACACAGGCGGGTACGCGGAAGTCGCGTTTGGCCGGACACTTACATTCCAAAGCGGGTGACGAGAATCGAACTCGCAACATTCAGCTTGGGAAGCTGACGCTCTACCGTTGAGCTACACCCGCAAAACCCTTGTTCTGCGATACATTTCCCACGACCTCTGCACTGCATTTCCTTGAATTCCTTGGACTCTTGCCTGCACTAGTCATCGTATCAGGTGTCCTTCTATTGGCAACCAAGTCCCGCTAGCCCGGATTATTCATGAGCTTGCACAGGAGCCGCGCACGAAGTAAGCGGTTCTTCAGATTCCACGCGCGTCATTTTCATACGGACGCCCCGAGCATCCTGTCCGGCCGCGAAAGAAGGTCGAAGTCGTCAAAAACGCTGCGAACTCCGCTTACTTCGTGCGCGGCTCCTTCTGAAGCCTCGAATAATCCGGGCTAGAGACGCAGGGCTTTCCAATTCTCCATTTCCGGATAGGTACTGGATCAACGGCTTGAACACAAAGGACACAAAGCCGCGAAGGACACTAAGAATTTCTCAGAGAATCAAGCCCTTTCACCTTCCTCTTCGTGACCTTCGTGCCTTTGTGTTCTTTGTGATTCCTTGGAACAACCATTTGTCTGCGAGAATTGAAAAGCCCTGGCCAAAGACGAACTCCGCTGTCATTGGGCGTTTCAGAATGGGTTCTTCCACACTTCTGGAGAATGAGGCGCGGTGAACACGCGACCGCTCAACGTCACGCGCCGAGCCTGATTGCAAAACGAAGACACCACGATGTGTTGTTCTATGTAATCATGTCTTGTCTCACCGTGGCGTTCTGACCGGACGGCTGCGCGTCAGCGATGAATGCTTCTTGTAAGTTCCTTCCGCCCACGCTTCTTCTCGTCATGCGGCGTGAAGGAATCGCGCTCGCAGCAACTTGAATCCGGCGCGGCCGTACTTCTATCGCCTCACGAGTTCCGGGTGATTCACCTGCCCCTCGACCGGTCCGTTGCTCCACGGCTGCATCAGCGCTGCGCGGACACGTCGGGACGGTCCTGCTCCAACAAGAGGCTGAGAAGCTCGACATTCGATTATCGCTTTCTCTTTTTGCAAATGAGTGCGCATTGAATACGGTCAGCAGAGCATGGCCGCGACACGAATCCTGCTTCCGGCTTAAACTATGGACATGGACACCAAAACCAAAGTGAAACTGGGACTTGCGGTTGCGCTGGTGGTGATCGCGGGCATCGTCTTCGGCCAGAACTCCAACAACGTGCCGGTGAAGTTCCTGTGGATCGGCCCTTCGGACATGCCGCTGTCGCTGCTCTTGATCATCACCTTCCTGATCGGCGGCATCGCGGGCTGGGCGTTGACGGCGTTTCTTCGCTATCGAAAAAGCAAGACGCTGTGATCGACGCGGATATTGCCTGCCAAGGCGGCGAAAACGCACACAACCTCAGACCCCAAACGCGGCAAGCCGCGTCGCTAAACGGCGAAACACGCTCGTTACGCCCTGCTCCTGACTCCTGACTTCTTCTCTCCCCTCACTCCTCCAGCTTGATGCGGATGTTCTTGAACTCCACCCACATCGGCGGCCCGGCGTGGATTTGCAAGGCCAGGATGCCGCTGTCGCATCGGCCCTTTTCGTCGTTGTCGGTGAAGTCCACCGTCTGGATGCCGTTGAGATAGTGCCGCACGTGGTTGCCCTTGCAGATGATGACGTAATCGTTCCAGTCGCCCTTCTTGTAGGTCGCGCCGATCGCGGCCTTGTCGCCGAGTTTGCCGACGACCTTGGGCGTGGGCTTGCCCTTCGCATCGGCGGCGGGCTCCATCACGACCTTGTCGCCGACGTTGTTCAGGTAGCCCCGGCCGCGCTCGTGGTAGAGGAAGCCCACCTTGCCCGGCGTGTTCTCCACTTCCGCCTGATACCCGCCGACCACCCACTTGTTCTCGTCCGTGTCCTTAAAGGGGACGTGCTTGCTGCGATACTGGATGCCGCTGTTGCCGCTTTCGATGCGGAAGGAAAGGCGGAGTTCGAAATCCTTGAGCGTGCCGCCCTTCCAGATCAGGAAGGTGTTGCCCTTGGCGACTTTCTCCTTGGTGGTCTCGCCGCGGATGACGCCATCCTTGGCGGCCCAGAGCTGCATGTTGCCCTCCCAGCCGTCGAGGTTCTTGCCGTTGAAGATGACCTTCATGTCCTTCGGCTCCGGCGGCGCGGTGGGCTTGGGGGCATCGTCGGCACCCGCAACACCGGCGAACAGGATCACAGCCAACGAGAAAATGCGAGCGAGCATGGGAATTCCTTTCGGTAAGATGAATCCATCGTATCGGTGAGCGATGGGCGGGTGCAAGTGGCGCCATGCGACGCGGCGTGTGACGATCATCGTGCGACAACTGATGCGATCCGCGACCCGCGGGGCACCCGGCCCCTCACCCTAACCCTCTCCCCCGTCAATCCGGGGGAGAGGGGACCAAGGCAAAGGCAGGCATCCTATGTGCAAACCCCCAAGTTCGAAGTGTGTTGCCGTTCTCGTTCCCACTTTCGCCGCCCTTTTCGTTCACGCCATCGCTCCCATGGCGCTTGGCGCGGAGCAAGTTCCTCTGAAGGACAAGACGCTGATCGTGTGGGTTGCCCCCGCCAACCTGACTCAGCGCGGCGGCAGTGCGCTGACCATCGAGAACCGGACGTCGCGCTTCGACGCCATCGTTTTCGGCGAGTTGGCGGCGGGCAGGTGGATGGCCGGCAGCGATATGTTCAACCGCACGCAGAAGGACCAGAGCAAGTTCCCCGCGGAAACCGCCGACACCAGGACCTTTGTCCAGATGGCGATGGTTTACAAGGACAAACAGGTCACTGCGTATCGCAACGGCGTACAGTATTCGCAGCACACCTTCGCCGGCGCGCCGCAGGAGTTCAGCGGATCGATCGCGGTCGGCATCGGCAAGCGGCATCGCACGCAGATCGGCCGCGAACACTTCGCCGGCTCCGTCGACGACGTCCGCATTTACGATCGGCCCCTGACTGGTGAACAGATCGCGGCGCTCAAGCCCGACGTGGAAGGCGACATCAAGCCCTGGGCGTGGTGGACGTTTGATGACAAAGATGCCAAGGAACGCACCGGGCGATTTGAAATCTCCGAACTCGCCGGCGGCGCGAAGGTGGTCGAAGGCAAGCTCGTGCTCGATGGCGTCAGCGGCACGTTCACCAGCAGGACCGCCGCGGGGCCGATCACCTACGAAACCCCGGCCCGGCCCGCGAATCCGCCGGCGAACTGGCTGACTTTTCACCTGGCCCATCCCGGCCCCGGCAACGCCATGCCGGGCGACCCGAACTGTGCGTTCTTTTGGAAGGGCCGCGTTCACCTGCATTACATCTATCGCAACGATGACGGATTCGTCTTCGCCCACGTCTCCAGCGAGGACATGGTGCGATGGAAGTGGCACCCCACCACGCTCACGCCGTCGTTTACCGAGCACGGCATGTTCAGCGGCACCGGCTTCTTCACCAAGGAGGGAACGCCCGCGATCATCTATCACGGCGAAGGCTCCGGCCGCAATCAGATCGCCGTCGCCCAGGACGACCAACTGGAGAAGTGGAGCAAGCCGTGGAAGCTGGAGCCGCGCATTCAGCCAGGCCAGGACGGCAGCAAGATCGCCAACTGGGATCCCGATGCGTGGATCGATGGCGACCACTACTACGCCCTTTCCGGCGGCTCGCCCGGCAGCGGCAAACCGCCCACGCTGTTCAAGTCCGCGGACCTGAAGAACTGGGATTACCTGGGCCTGTTCCTGACGAAGGACATGCCGGACGTGCGCAAGGACGAGGACATTTCCTGCCCGAACTTTTTCAAGATCGGCAACAAGCACATGCTGTTGTGCATCAGCCACAACCTCGGCTGCCGGTACTACCTGGGCGAGTGGAAAAACGAGAAGTTCACGCCGGAGTTTCACGCCCGCATGAACTGGAAAGGCTGGGAGTGCTTCGCCCCCGAGAGCGTGCTGACCGCCGACGGACGGCGCGTGATGTGGGCGTGGTGCAACATCGGCCACCCGCAAAGCGGGATCCAGTCGCTGCCGCGCGAGCTGAGCCTGCCCGATGACGGGGTGCTGCGCATCAAGCCGCTGCGCGAACTGGAGAAGCTTCGCCGCGATGAAAAGAGCGCGGCAAACCTCGCTCTCAAGAGTGACTCGCGAACGAAGCTGGCGGACATCGCCGGCGACACGCTGGAGTTGAAGCTGTCATTCGAGCCAGGCACGGCGAAGGAATTCGGCCTGGCGGTGTACTGCGACAAGGAGGGCAAGGGCGGCTTTCCGCTGACCATCGATCGCGCCAACAAGGTGCTGCTGCTGGGCAGCGTGAAAGTGCCGTTCGAGCTCAAGGCCGGTGAGCGCGCGGAACTGCGCGTGTTCCTGGACAAGAACATGATCGAAGTGTTCGCCAACGACCGGCAGGCCGCGGTGGCGGCGACTAACAGCCAGGGCTTCAAGCTGACGCCGGAGAATCAGGCGATCAGCCTGATCAGCAAAGGCGGCGATGCCGTGGCGACGGAGGTGAGAAGCTGGGAGATGAAGTCGATCTACGCGGAGCCGTGATGAGGTCTGCCACCGCCGCGATTTGCCACGGTGAGCGCGGGTGACGCGAATGATCGATTCCCGCATTGGCCCATCCGGGCGATCCGCGCTATTCGCGGTCGATCCGGGACGGGCTGGAAGAGATGAAAAGTGGGGGCGGTAGGATTTGAACCTACGAAGGCGTTAAGCCAACAGATTTACAGTCTGTCCCGTTTGGCCGCTTCGGTACACCCCCAAAGCAGGCCAAGTAGAGTATCGTCGGACGTCTGGAAAATCAAAGCGCGACGTTGCATGCAGGCGATGGGTCTGCCAGATTTTCCGGGGACGTTGGATCGGCCCCCTCGCCCCCGGCTCTGCGGGGGAGAGGGTTGGGGTGAGGGGGTTTGCGATGTCGAGCGACAAATGGACGCCCAAGGTTCACCGTCCCCCTCACCCTAACCCTCTCCCCCAGCAGACTGGGGGAGAGGGGACCAAGCCCCCGGAAAATTGGGCACACCCCAGGCGATCGGGCGATTGCTCCCGACCCTTCCGTGCGCCGCGCACCGATTCTAAGTAGAATCCCGCCCATGACCGCCACGCCGACTTCTCCTGCCGCCGTTTCATCGCTGCCCAGCCGCACCATTGCCGTGGGCGATTGCATCGCCACGATGAACCGCTGGCCCGCCGCGTCCATCGATCTTATTTTCGCCGACCCGCCCTACAACATCGGGTTCAAGTACGACGAGTACGAAGACAAACGCGACGATCACGATTACGTCCGCTGGACCTGCGACTGGATCGACGCCTGCGCCCGACTGCTCAAGCCCACCGGTTCGTTCTACGTGCTCATCGGCGACGAGTACGCAGCCGAGACGCGCGTGCACCTGAAGAAACTGGAGGAGGATCGCAAGCTCGTGTTCCGCAACTGGATCATCTGGCATTACACCTTCGGCCAGAACGCCAAGGCGAAGTTCAACCGCAGCCACGCGCATCTTTTTTACTGCGTCGGGCCGGCCGTCCTGGATCAGAAGATTTTCAAGAACAGCAAGAAGGACCTCTCGGACAAGCTCCCCTTCGCCTTCAACCGCCAGGCCGTCGCCGTGCCCAGCGCCCGCATGACGACCTACGGCGACCGCCGCGCCAACCCCGTCGGCAAGCTGCCCGACGACACGTGGTACCTGCGTCCGCAGGAAGCGATGGATGCCGGGGAGCAGTACTTCAGCGACGACTGCGACACGTGGTATCAGTCGCGCCTGGCCGGCACCTTCACGGAGCGCGTCGCCTGGCATCCGTGCCAGTTGCCTGAAGCGCTGCTCGAACGCATCGTGAAACTGTCCAGCAACGAGGGCGACATCGCGTTCGATCCATTCACCGGCAGCGGTACGACGCTGGCGGTCGCCGCGAGATTGAAGCGGAACTGGCTGGGCTGCGAACTGAGCGAGGATTACGCGAAGAAGGCGATGGAGCGCATCGAGCACGTGGTGAAAACCGGCGAGACGCTGCGGCAAACCTGCGAAGAGAAAGGCCTGGACAAAAGCAAACCCCGCAAGAAGCCCGAGCCACATCGGTCACAGCCGGCCAAGCGAGGACTGTTTGGCGAGGGGGAGTAGAGGGTGTAGGGTGTAGGGTGGGACGAGGCGCAAAGTGCAAATAGAAAAAAGTGAAAAGTGCAAAGTGAAAAGTGGGAAGTGAAAAGTGGGAAGAGCGAAGTCCCGAAACAAGAATGACGAAACGCATCGCATCTCGTTCATCACCCTACACCCTACACCCTAAACCCTACACCCTAAACCCTACACCCTTTTCCTACTTTCTGTGCTTGTTCTGGAGGTATTCGAGCTTGGGCCGAATGCCGGGGCCGCCGAGGTTTCGGTCCTGGCTCTGGAGCTGGCCGACGAGGTTGAAAATCTGCTCCGTGTGGACGTTCAGCTTGTCGAGCACCTGGATGTAGCGCAGCCACGACAGCCACCAGTAGCGGTTGGAAATCTCCGCCTTGTTCCGCTCGTCAGGGGTCAGGTCGGCGGTGATGCGGACGAGCTGGTTATTGCTGACGATCTTGTTGAAGAAGTTGACCGCGGTCTTCAGATCCTCGGGCTTGCCGGTCATGAAATAGACCTCTCCCTGCAGGAAGATCACACGAAGCTCCTCCGCCAGGTCCGCATCGGTGGCCAACGGGCGCAGCGCCTTCATCGCTTCCTCTCGCTTCTCGGTGAGGATGGAAGAGCGAATCTTGATCATGCGGTAGCGGTGCATCTGCTCGTTGGCCAGATTCTGCTTCGTCGCCCAGTCCAGCAGCATGTCGGCGAGCTTTTCCGACGACTCGGCCAGGGTCTTGGCGCGGGCGAGCACGTCCTGCTTTTCGACGCTGCCTGCGATGATTTCCGCCGCGTTGCGCAGGGTGTCCACTTCCTCCGCCAGTTCAGTGAGCACGACGTCGATCGTGCCCGCCGCCTCCTCGCGCTGCTTGGCGTTGTCGCCGGCGGCGGTCATCAGTTCGTCGGCCAGTTTCACGGCCTCGGCGGCCTGGCCCTGCTTCACCTTCACGAGGATGCGCCGGCTCAGCGCCAGCCGGATCAGGTCGGGATCGGGATGATCCTCCGCGAAATTGCGCAAGGACCGCTCCGCCTCCTCCCACGCCTTGCGGTCGATGTCGATATCCACGCGCATCAGCACTACATCGCCCAGCGTCTTGCGAAGCATGTTCGCGTGATTCTGGTCGGCGGGCGTCTGCAACTGCTTGGCGGCGAGCTTCTCGATCTCCAGCGTGTCGGCGCGAAGCTCGTCGCGGCGGGTGGAGCGGGGCTGCCCGTCAGGCATTTTCCGCAGCAACTGCATCTCGCACCACAGCTTCTCGCGGCGGGCCTCGACGTAATCGCGATGACCGGGCGGGATGATGGCGTAGGACTTGATCGCCTCTTCGATCTGGCCGCTCGATTGCAGAATGTTGAAGGTGTAGTACAGCCGCTCGTCGAAGGCGACCTGGCTGTCGGGCAGCTTCTCGTAGAGGACTTTCGTCGCGTCGGTGTAGGCCTTGTCCACGCCCTGCAGTTTGCCTTCGTCGCCCTGCTTCACGTGCAGGTTGTGCACGAAGCGCATGGCCAGGCCCATCGCTTCCTCGGCGACGGGGAGCTTCGGCGATTCCTCAGCGACCTGCACCCAGATCGCCGCGGCGCGGAGCAGGTTCGGGCCATCCTCCGGATCGGTGAGGTATTGCGCCAGCGCCTTGTTGAAGCGGGCGCGGCTCCTGACCTCCTGCGTCACGCCGGCGCGGTTGATCAGCTTCTCACTGATGTCCATCGACGCCTTCAGGTCCTCGCCCGCCGCGGCCATGCCGGCCTTGTAGGCTTCCTCGACTGCCTTCTGCTTCTCTTCGTTGTCGCCGGCGGCCTTGTAGCCTTCCTCGCGCTTGGCGATCTCATCGCCGACCTTGCCGCGGCCGTTCATCATGCTGATTTCCGCCATGCCCACCAGCACCATCGGCGGCAGCGCGTCGGGCGCCTTCTTGAACTCGTCGCCGTAAATCTTCGTCCAGCGATCGTACAGGTAGCGGCGCATCGTCTCGGTGCGCGGCCCAAGGCGCTTGTCGCTGATGAACGCGTCGTAGGGATTGAACGCGGCTTCGAAGTTCGCCTTGTCCTTGCCCGCGTGCTTGACGAGCAGCCGGTGCTGCTGGTCCGTGATGATGAGCAGGAAGATGATGTTGCCCTTGACCGCCGCGTGATCCTTCAGCGCATCGAGCGCCGTCAGCGACGGGCCCGGCTGCCTGGCCTTGAGCTCCGCCGCGATCGCCTTGGAAATCAGGCATCGCAGCGCGGTCTCGTCGCCGGGGGATTTGAGCGCTACCGCGTCGAATCCCGCCATCGCTTCGTCGTACCGGCTCAGTCCCATCAGCAGCTTGCACTTGACGTACTCGCTGGCGCGATCATCGATGCCGAACTTCTCGCGCAGCGGCTTGGGAATGTTGGTCAGTTCATCCAGCGCGAACTTCAGCATGCGCTGGCGCTCCTCCGCGGGCGTCCTGGCCTGCAGCGGAATCTTCGGATTGCTGCCCAGCGTCTTGAAATAAGGGTGCGAGTCGGGCAGCAGGCTCGCCTGCCAGGTCGCGTACGCCAGCAGGAAAGGCAGCTTCGCCTGCAGGTATTCGTCCATCATCTCTTCCCACCGGCCGGTGTTCACGTAGAGGCGGTTGTAATCCTTGTCGCGCGGCAGTTCGCGGCGGAGCCGGCTCAGATAGGTGTGGGCATCCACCAAATGCTCGAACGCGGCGGCGGCGGTGTCTTCGTAAATCTTCCGCTGGGCCGGGCTGGGCACGCCGTACTCGTAAAAATCATCCGCCAGTTCGTGCCTGGCGAGGCGGGAAAAAACGTACTGCATGGAAAGATCGGTCTGCCACAGGCCGCGCTTGTTGTTCTGGTAGTGATCCTTGACGAGGCTTTCAAACGCGGCGATGCCCTTTTCATAGGCGGCCAGACGATCGGCGGGCTCGAGGCCCGCGGCGGTGTCGGCGTGGAGGAAGTTCATCTCCACCTGCAGGTAGAGCCGGTCCGCCGGATCGGGAATGGCGACCGTGTCCTCGGTGAGGCGCACGAGCAGTTCGGTCATCTTGCGCTCGCGCAGACCCTTGATGAGCGTGTTGACGTTCAGATGCTCCAGCTGCGCCATCGCGGGGAGCGTGAATCCGCCAAGCAGCACGGCGGCGACGAGCGTTCGGATGTGATTCGTTGGCATGGAAAATCACCGTGAAAAAGCATGGGACCAGGAGCAGTCAGTTTATCGTATCCACGTGGCGTTGCGATGGCGCGGCTGGGGCCAGTTCGTCGCCTGCGCAAACGCGATGTTCGTGTACCTGGCTCGCAGCGCGGCGTTGAAGGCGTTGACCACGTGCTGCCAGCGAACCGCGTTGGCAGGCGCGAGGATGATCTGCGTGTCCGCCGGCAGGTATCCGCCGCGGCGGACGTGCATCTTTTCCAGCGTTTGCGCCAGCTCGCCAAAGGTGCGCGGCGCCGTGGCGGCGCGATCGATGTCCAGGCGGTAGCCGTCGCCTTGAGCACCGGCGGTGCTGATGCTGACGCGCAGGGGGACGTTGATGCGCAGGCGATCCGGCTCGCCGCAGCCGCCGCAGGCGGGGAAGGTCGCGGTGAGCACGCCCTCACCGCGAGAAAAGGCGACGCTCAGCACGAAATAGACAAGCAGGAGAAAGACGACGTCGATCATCGCGGTGAGATTAAGCGTCAGACTGCGAGGCGAATGGCGACCTTCAGTTTCCGCTGCGGATCGTTGCTGATTTCGCATGGCGGTGCTCCGGATAGAGTGATCGCGCTGAGTCGGAACGAGTGATTCTCGTCGAACGGACTGCCAGTCGAGGAGGCCTGAATTGACTCACGAGGGCAGGTGCTTGCGCGCCCTGAAGGGCGTGCGACCTGATCCACTTCATTGACTCGCCTGCGAAAACGCGATGTTCTTGTAGCGGGCGCGGACGGCGGCGTTGAAGGCGTTGACCACGTGCTGCCAGCGGACGTCGCCGCTGGGCGCGATGACCACGGGGTTGTCCGCCTCGAAGAAGCCGCCTTTGCCAACCTGCATGCCTTCGAGCATTTTGGCGAGTTCGCCGAACGTGCTGGGCGCCGTGGGGGCGCGGTCGACATCGACGCGGTAGCCGCTGTCGCCGCGGGAACTGAGCGTGATGCGGATCGGCTGCTTGGGATCGAGTGGATCGGGTGTGCTGGGGCCTGAGCCGGTGGGGAAGTTGGCGGTGATCACGCCTTCACCCATGACGAAACTGGCGGTGATGACGAAGTAAATCAGGAGTTGGAACACGACGTCGATCATGGACGTCATGTTCAGCGTGAAGCTGGCGGGCTTCATGTCCCGGCTCTTGCGCGCGGGGATGTGGTGGTCGACGTGCTCCTGCGAGACGGGCATGAAGCCATCCGTCTGCGGATTGCCAGTCGGCGGCGGCGGAGTGGGTGGTGTCGGGGGCGTGCTCATGACGGAAAACTCAACGGTTGGCGGACTCTGCGATCCAAGCCTATCACTGCTTTTTTCTTCTCCTATTTTTCACTTATTCTTCACTTAGGAGCCGTGCAAGATTAACTCCGCAGATTCGAATCGCTTCGCTTCCAGCCGGACGACTTGGAAAGTCGTCCCACATGCGATGTTGATTCTGCACGGCTCCTTATTCTTCACTTCTTCTCTTCTTCTCTTCGTCTCTTCCTCTCTTCCTCTCTTCTTCTCTTCGTCTCTCCCTCTCTTCCTCTCTCCCTCTCTTCGTCTCTTCGTCTCTTCCTCTCTTCCTCTCTGCTCCTCACTTCTCATTGATCGCCGGCGGGCCTTCGTCCTTCATGAACGCGACCAGGTGAACGATCTTGATGCCTGCCCGCGTGATCGCCGCCATCACCGGCTGCATGTGTTCGTAAGGAGTGGAAGCGTCGGCGCGAAGGAGGACCACGATCTTGTCGTTGCGTTCCACGGAGGTTTTCAAGTCGTCGCTCATGGCGTCGAGCTGATCCATGCCGAAGGTATTCAGGCCGACCTTGACACCGCGCGGCTCGCCGGAGATTTTCAGCGGATCGCCCTTGGCCATGCGGTCCACGGCTGAAGCCTCGTCAGGTGGAATCACGTTGATGGTGATGCGCTCCTGCTTTTCACTCAGTTCCACCACCTTGGGCTCGAACAGCTTGGGCACCACCAGCGTCACCGATTCCTCGGCGACGATGTTGTTCACCAGCATGAAGAAAATGATCAACTGGAACGTGACGTCGATCATCGGCGTCAGGTTGAACGCCGGCGTGCCTGCGCCCTTTTTCACGACTTTTGACATGGCGATTCACTCGCGAATGAGGCGCTTGGTTCAGCGCCCAGGTTGCGGACTCAACATCGACCAGGCACAACCAAGGCCGACGCTCACACCTTGGCGGGTGCGGGCTTGGCGGCGGGAGCGGGCGCGCCGGGCTTGCCGGGGGCGCCGGGCTTGGCGGTTTCCTTCTTCTTGCCGCCGGGCTTGAACGGGCTGATGAGTTCCTCCGCCATGATGATGCCTTCGGAGGTGAGCACGTCGATCTTGTTGCGAATCCAGGCGTAGGCGGACAGGGCGGGGATGGCGACGACCAGGCCCCAGAACGTGGTGACCAGCGCGGTGGAAATACCCAGCGCGAGCTTGGCGGGGTCGGGCTTGCCGCCGGACTGCACCAGTTGGTAGAACGCCACGATCATGCCGTACACCGTGCCGAACAGTCCGCACATGGGGGCGACGTTGCCCAGCACGTTGAGGAACTCCACCGGGCGGAGCATCTTGGTGATGCCGGCGTCGCTGGCTTCATCCACGGCCCGCTCCATCGCGGAGTAGCCGTTGCTCGCTTCATTGAGCGCGGCATCGACCAGGCGGGCGAGGAAGCTCGGATCGTTGGCGGCGAAATCGATCGCGTCGCGGTAGCGCTTCTCTTCCAGCATGATTTCGAGCTGGGCGTAGGTCGCTTCGGGCGTGATCGTGGCCTTGCGGAACTTCATCAGGAAGTGGATCGTGGCGCCGATGTTCAGGCCGCTCATCAGGATGATGGCCCAGATCTGAATGAGACCGATGACGTCATCGGACCAGAAGAACATCTCGAAATAAGACATGGACTGCCCTTGCGGCGGCGCCGCCTGTGCCCACGCCGGGGTGGCGGTGGCGATGAGGGCTGTGAACATCAAGAGGCCAAACATGATTCGACGCATGGGAGCTCCTTTAGGATCCGACTCGGAAACGCAATGCCAGGTTGATGGG
Organism: uncultured Phycisphaeraceae bacterium; assembly: GCA_964426135.1. Lineage (GTDB taxonomy): Bacteria > Planctomycetota > Phycisphaerae > Phycisphaerales > Phycisphaeraceae > CAYRPN01. Next base: position 42,461 of record CAYRPN010000039.1, read on the forward strand.
TCAGGCCAATGGACGGTTTGGATACAGGTTCGCGATCAATCATGCGCGGAGCGATTGCCCGCGCCAGTCAAAGCTTCGACAGTTCCTCGTTCAGGTGATCGAACCGCGCCTTCATCGGCTTGTCGTCCGGATCAATCGCGGCGCCGGCCTGCTCCAGCAGGGTGCGGGCGATGTCGGCGCGCTTCAGCTTGATGTGGACGGCGGCGGCCTCGAGCAGCGCGGGGCCGATGTACGGGCTGGTCTTGAAATAGATGGGCACGCGCATGAAGCTGAGGCCCGCGTCTTTCAGAAGCACTTCCGCCTCGGACTTCTTGCCTTCCTTCTCCAGCGCCAGAGCGTGATGGTACCACGCCACTCCGCGCTGATACAGAAGCAGCGACGTCTTGCCGCCGCCGGCCGCCTGCGCCATTTCTTCCTTGACGCGTTCCATGGCCTGATCGAACCGGCCGCGCGCCAAGAGCTTGGTGATCGCATCGGGCTTGTTGTTGAGCATGAACGCGGGCAGGGCAATCACCGACTCGATGCCTTCGCCCGTGTCGGGCGTCGTGGTGGTACCGGGCGTGTTGGTCGTCGTGCCGGGCGTCTTGGTCGGCACCGGGTCGACGCCGGGGTCGGCGTTCTCGATCATTTCATCGAGCGCATCGGCCAGCGGGGTCTTGTCTTTGACATTCGGCCCCTTGCGAATCGCCTGGAGCTTTTCCCGCAGCCGCTTCTTGTCATCGCGCGAAAGGGCGGCGACGTTCTTCGCCGGCACATCTTCGAGGAACCCGACGGGCGCTTTGCTCTCCACCAGCGAAATGAACGCGTTGACCGCGCCGAGGTGCTCGCCCTCTTTGGCCATCAGCGGATACATCCGGCCGTCGAGCCAGATGCGAAGCCAGGGCTCCTGCGCCTTGCTGCGTGCGATCTTCATCGCGGCCAGCATGTCCTTGGGCTTCTTGGCACCCGCCTTCTCCGCTTCTTCAAGCTGCGGATACGTCTGCATCTTGATCGCTTCGATCTTGGGCAGGTAAACCTTGTTGGGGTTGCCGTTGTAGACGTAGTGGAGATGTTCGGCTTCGTACGCCTCGAACGCAACGCCGTCGTACCAGAAACCGCCGACCTTGATTGAATCCGCCTGAGCCGCGGCGATGAGGAACCCGATCAACGCCACGAGCGTCCAACCATGCGATAACAGCGACAGCCCGCCGCGATGCGGGTGAGGTTCGGTTAATTTCATCCTTGAAAAGGGGCCGGCGTCCAATCCGTGTCGGTTCGTCGAGGTCGTCGTCATTGTCGTGGTCCGACCAGAGGTTTTCAGGAACGCGAAGTCTGCCGGAATCGGATCTCGTCGACTTAGAGACTGCAAGCTGTGCAGCCCGACTATTTTGCGCGCCAAGGGCGCGATTGTCCAGTGGCTTTGAAAGATCATCGCGGAAGGGGTCTGCCAATATTTCCGGGGACGGCGGATCGGCCCCCTCGCCCCCGGCTCTGCGGGGGAGAGGGC
>CAYRPN010000040.1:0-43704 GCA_964426135.1 uncultured Phycisphaeraceae bacterium
CCCTAACCCCTCCCTAGGAGGGAGGGGAATCGGAAACGGCCAAGTCGGGAAGTTACTTCGGTCACGATCCTTAACAGATGCGGACGGCACCTCGCTGCGGTTGCGGGTGGACTGCCACAGGGCCTCTCCGTCCAAACAGCGCGGCCTCCGGAAATGTTGGCACACCAAAACTGCGGGAGCAGCGGAAGGCTCTGGTGTCAGGCGCTCCTTATGTTTATTCTGGTCCACGCCGGCTAATGGCCGGCCACACCTTGGGCCGATTGCCGATTGAATCGAGAAGTATGGATTGTGCAATCCATTTTAAGAACTTCAGCTTTTCCGCCGCATCTTCCGGTTCGTACCCGCACTTGGGAACCAGAGCCTGCGCAAGAAGAATCCATGAACAACCCACACGACTTTCTGCCCGAACTCACCGGATCATTCGCTCGGCCCGCGGCGGAGAATCCCACCGTCGACATGATCGAGGCGGCCTACCGACACCATGGTCTGCACTTCCGCTACATCAACTGCGAAGTCGCTCCCGAAGCGCTGGCCGATGCGGTGCGGGGCGCCCGTGCCATGAACTGGGCCGGCTTCAACTGTTCGTTGCCTCACAAGGTTGCGGTCATCGCGCTGCTCGATGGGCTGGGTGAGTCCGCTCGCATCATGCAGGCGGTCAACTGCGTCGTCCGTCGCGGCGGCAAGTACATCGGCGAGAACACCGACGGCAAGGGCTTCCTCGAATCCCTGCGCGAAAAGGTGGACCCCAAAGGCAAGAGGATCGTCATGTTCGGCGCAGGCGGCGCGGCGCGGGCGATCGGCGTGGAGACGGCGATTGCCGGGGCCGCGGCGATCACCGTCGTCAACCGCGATCCGAAGCGCGGCGATGAACTGGTCAAACTGCTCAACGACAAGACGCCGGTGAAGGCGACTTTCCTGCCTTGGAAGGGGGACCACGCCGTGCCAGCCGACACGGATGTCGTCGTCAACGCCACGTCGATCGGGCTTTTTCCCGACGTCGATGCCCGCGTCGCGGTGAAGCTCGACACGCTCAAGCCCGGCATGGTGGTGGCGGATGTCATTCCCAATCCGCCGCGCACCCGCCTGATCCGCGAGGCCGCGGCGCGCGGATGCACGGTGCTCGACGGCATCGGCATGCTGGTGAACCAGGGCGTGGTCAGCGTCAAGTACTGGACAGGTCAGGACGTCGCTCCCGCGGTGATGCGGGCGAAGCTGGAAGAAATATTCGGGTCCTGATGCCACTTTTCATAGGGAGTCCACATGCAACTCTGCGCCAGCCGCCTCGTTACGCTCGCAACACTTGCCGCGCTCCTTACGGCTGTCCCCGGATGCAGTTCGACGAGCGGCAACGACGGAGTTTCAGCCGCCGACGCTTTCTTCCCGCCGCCGCAGGTTGCCACGATCGCCAAGGGCGCGTCATGGCGCGTCGAACGGGTCGCTCTGCACGGCGGCAAGCAGGACGGCGTCGAACTCATCCGCATCAACAATGGCGCGCTGGTGATCACCGTCATCCCCACGCGCGGCATGGGCATTCTCGATGTGCGCGATGCCAGGACAAATGAGCGACTGCTCGGCTGGGACTCGCCCGTGAAGGAAGTGGTGCACCCGAAGTATGTCGACCTTGAAAGCCGCGGCGGCCTGGGCTGGCTCGAAGGCTTCAACGAATGGATGGTGCGCTGCGGGCTGGCGAACGCCGGGCATCCGGGCAAGGACGTCTTCACCAACAACACCGGCGACAAGGCCGAGATGGACCTGACGCTGCACGGCAAAGCCGGCAACATCCCCGCATCCGAGGTGCGTGTCATCATCGATCCCGCGCCGTCCAATCGGATTCGCGTGCAAGGCGTCGTGAACGAGCGGATGTTCTACGGACCCAAGCTCAAGCTCGTCGCGGAAGTCTCCACCGAGCCTGGCGCCGGCGCCTTGCGCATCAGCGACACGATCACCAACGAAGGTGCATTCGATGAGGAGTTCCAGATCATCTACCACGCCAACTTCGGCGTGCCGCTCCTGGAAAAGGGCGCGCAGGTGGTCGTCGCGGCCGAGCAGGTGACGCCGATGAACGCCAACGCCGCCAAAGCGGTGGAACAGTGGACGACGTACGCCGGCCCGACCAAGGGCTTCGTCGAGGAGGTGTACCTGATCAACCCGTACAGCGACAGCCAGGGACATACCGCCGCCGTGCTGCACAACGCCAAGGGCGACCGCGGGGTAAGCATGCGCTGGCCCACCGAGCAACTGCCTTACCTGACGATCTGGAAGAACACGTCGGCCCAGGCGGACGGCTACGTCACCGGCATCGAGCCCGGCACGGGCTTCCCGTTCAATCGCCGCGTCGAACGGAAATTCGGCCGGGTGCCCAAGCTGGCGCCGCAGCAGACGCGCCGCTTCGACATCGATGTGCAACTGCTCGCCGATCAGTCCGCGGTTGAGGCGGCGACGAAAGCAGTCCGCCAGATCAGCGGCGCCCGGGCCACGAGAACCAACACCGCTCCGCCCAGCACCGAGTGATGATGCCGGCTTGCTGGTCGAAACTGGGTTCATCCAGCGATCGTGTCAGCGCTCCTGCGACTTCAATTCTCAGACACTTCACTGTCACCGGGGCGGTCCAGCCGGCAATAGTTGGCGATGGACCGTTGATGTGTATTTTCATTGGCAAAGGGTCATCGATGCGTGTTTGCAGAAGGCAGTTTCTCCGAGCCAACGGCGCCGTCCTGGCGTTGCCGTTTCTGCCTTCAGTCGCTGGTGCGGGTGCGGCGGCCGCGGCCGCGGCGGCGCGACCTGAAAAGAAGCTGCTGATGATGTATGTCCCCAACGGCCTGGTCCGCCGCTGCTTCTTTCCCGGCGAATCGAACGCTGAATTGCCCGGATTTGTCGGGGGGTTCGAGGCCGACAAAATCAAGGACAAGAAGCGCGTCAAGAACACGCCCGCATCGACCCGCTGGGGTTCGCCCTGGAGAACTTCGACATCACCGGCCGGTGGCGCGACAAGTATGAAAACGGCCGCGACGTCGACGCCAGCGGCACCCTCATGAAGAAGCATGAGTTCGACGGCGTGGTCCGATTCAAGTCATCGCTCGTGCAGGAGAAGGAACGTTTTGCCAAGGCGTTCACGGAACACCTGCTCCGCTTCGCGCTGGCCCGGGAACTGGAACCGGCCGACACGCTGACCATCGATCAGATCGTCCGTGACACGAAGCAGGATGACTACCGGATCAGGTCCATTCTGCGCCAGGTCATTCTGAGTGATGCGTTCGTTCAGTTGAAGTGAGCCCGCCGGTGACGTTTTCGATCTGGTGATTGCCATGCGCATGAGAATGACATCGCGAGCGCTGCTGCTGCTGACGGGGTTGGCGGGGACTTGCCATGTCGCCGCCGCCGAGCCGATCAGCTTCGAGCATCAGGTCCGGCCGATTCTCAAGGCGTACTGCATCGACTGTCACGGTGGGGAGGCGGAGCACAAGGGCGATCTCGATCTGCGTTTGCGCCGCTTCATCGTCAAGGGCGGCGAGAGCGGCGCGGCGATCGTTCCCGGGCGCGCTGATCAGAGCCTGCTGCTAAAGAAGATGAAAGCCGGCAAGATGCCGCCGACGGAGAAGAAGGTTCCAGCTGAGCAGATCGCAGTGATTGAGAAGTGGATCGCTCAGGGCGCGGTGGCGCTGCGCGATGAGCCGGCGACGCTGCCGCCGGGCATCGACATCACGCCGCAGGAGCGCGCGCACTGGGCGTTTCAACCCTTGCGCCGACCGGAACCCCCGGCGCTTCCACCGGCGGAGAAAGCAGCAACGCCGATCGATGCGTTTATCCTTGCGAAGCTGCGCGAGCGGGGACAGTTGCCGGCGCCGGAGGCGGACCGCCGGACGCTTCTGGTGCGGGCGAGCTTCGACTTGACCGGTCTGCCGCCGACGATGCAGGAGATCGAGCAGTTTCAGTCTGACAAAGCCGAGGGGGCATACGAGCGCATGCTCGATCGGCTGCTGGCGTCGCCGCACTATGGCGAACGCTGGGCCCGGCACTGGCTCGATGTCGCCGGGTACGCGGACTCTGAAGGCAACGGCAACGACGACACGCTTCGGCCTCACGCCTACAAGTACCGCGACTACGTCATCCGCAGCCTCAACGCCGACAAGCCGCTGAGCCAGTTCATCGTCGAGCAACTGGCGGGCGATGAACTGGTGCCGCAGCCGTGGACCAACCTGCCGCCGGAGCAACTGGACAAGCTCATCGCCACCGGCTTCCTGCGAAACGCGCCGGATCCCACGGCCAGCGGCGGCGGCGATGAGGCGATGCTCGCCAACCAGGTCGTCGCCGACACGATCAAGATCGTGGGCTCCTCGCTTTACGGCCTGACCATCGGCTGCGCCCAGTGCCACGATCATCGCTATGACCCGATTCCGCAGGCGGACTACTTCCGCCTTCGCGCGGTGTTCGAGCCGGCGCTCAACCCGGCCCAGTGGCGGCGGCCGGGACAGCGCATGGTGTCGCTCTTCACCGATGCCGATCGCGCCAAGGTCGCCCAGGTCAACGCAGAAGCGCAGAAGCTGCGGGACGCCCGAGCAGTGAAAGAGCGCGGCTTCATCAACGAGGCGTTCGAAAAGAATCTGGCGAAGTTCCCTGAGGCGATGCGGGCCCCGCTCCGCGAGGCCTTCTTCTCGCCGGCCGACAAGCGCACCGCCGAGCAGAAAAAGCTCCTCGCGGACAATCCCAGCGCCAATATCACCAGCGGCGTGCTCTATCAATACGACCAGGCCAAGGCCGACGAATTGAAGAAGGACGGCGAGCGCATCGCCGCCAAGGAAGCCGAGCGGCCGGTCGAGGATTACGTGCGAATCCTCAGCGAAATCGCCGGGCAGATTCCCGCCACCAGGCTGCATCATCGCGGCGATCACCGACAACCGAAGGAAGAAGTGCACCCCGGCGATCTGACCATCGCCGCGCCGGATGGGTCGCGCTTCGAAATTGCCGCGAAGGATTCGAACCTCGCCGCCTCCAGCGGGCGCCGCCTCGCGCTGGCGCAGCACCTGACCAGCGGCAAGCAGCCGCTGCTGCCGCGCGTACTGGTCAACCGCATCTGGCTGCATCACTTCGGCCGAGGGCTGGTGGACACCCCCGGCGACTTCGGCGCCCTGGGCGCCAGGCCCACGCATCCGCAACTGCTCGACTGGCTTGCCGATGAACTCATTCGCCGAGGCTGGAGCCTCAAGCAGATGCACAAGCTCATCATGACCACGGCGGTCTATAAGCGAGCGTCGCGATTGCCCGCCGCCGGTTCGCCCAGCGACGACAGCCTGTACGGCTGGTTCCCCCTGCGCCGGCTCGACGCCGAACTCATCCGCGACCGCATGCTCGCGGTCAGCGGCGTGCTGGATCGCACCCAACTGGGGCCGGCGATCCCCATGGCGCTGGATTCCGTCGGGCAGGTGATCGCGCAGAACGATTCGCCGAGGCGCAGCATTTATCTGCAGGTCCAGCGAAGCAAACCCGAATCGTTTCTCGCGTCGTTCGACGCAGCGACGCCATCGCCCAACTGCGAGAAGCGTGTGGCAAGCACGACGGCGGCGCAGTCGCTGATGCTGATGAACAGTGATTTCGTGCTCAAGCGCGCCGGCGAATTAGCGGCGCGGGTGCGCAAGGAAACGCCGGCGGGCTTTGCGACGGAAATCACCAGGTCGCTGCCCGTCTCGCAGCGCCGCGTCGACGCCTGGAGCTTCGGCAGCGGCCGGTACGACGCCGCGTCGCAGCGTGTCGCCGAGTTCACACCGCTGCCGCATTTCACCGGCGGAGCCTGGCAGGGCGGAGCAGAGTTGCCGGATCCGCGCATCGGCTGGGTGCTTCTCAACACCGGCGGCGGTCACACGGGCGACAACCCGCGCTTCGCGGCCGTCCGCCGATGGACGGCTCCGCGCGCCGGCAGGCTCGCCATCACGGGGCAGTTGCATCATCCCTCGCCTCATGGTGACGGCGTGCGGGCACGCATCGTCTCCAGCCGCGCGGGGCTGGCGGGCACGTGGTCGGTGAAGACAAACGATGCGCAGACAAACGTTCCCGTCATCGAAGTGCAGACCGGCGACACCATCGACTTCATCGCCGACTGCAATGAGAACGTGAACTGCGACAGCTTCGGTTGGGGCGTGCGCTTGAGCCTCGCGTTCGCCGGCGCCGACGGCAAGGCATCGCCGAGCGCCGCCGCCATGACCTGGGATTCCGCCGCCGATTTTCACGGCCCGCTCACCACGCTTGCGCAGCAGATCGCCTACGCATGGCAACTCGCCTACCCGCGGCCGATCACGGCGGACGAACTGTCCCACGCAAGCCGATTCGTCGCGCAGCAGATTGCGCACCTCGAATCGTCGAAAACGAAAGGCGATCACGAACTCATCGCGATGACCAACCTTTGCCAGCAGCTCTTAAGCTCGAACGAGTTTCTTTATGTCGATTGACCTGCGATTCACCAGCCGCCGACAATTGCTCGCCGCCTCCACGTGGGGCATGGGGACGATTGCGCTGGCGCATCTGCTGGGGCGGGACCGCCTGCTGGCGGCGCCGGAAGCGCCGCCCAAGCCCGGCGAAAACCTGCCTTACGACCTGAAGCCGCGCGAGCCGCGGCGAGCCGCCCGCGCCAACGCGATGATCTCGCTCTTCATGCACGGTGGACCTTCGCATGTCGATCTCTTCGACCCCAAACCCGTGCTCAGCCAGCGCCATGGCACCGACTACGAAGGCGAGGTCGGCTTCAGCTTCGTCAACCGCGCCAGCAAGAAGCTGTTCGGCTCCCCCTGGAAGTTCCAGCAGCATGGGCAATGCGGCACCCCGGTGTCGCAGCTTCTTCCGCACACCGCGAGCATCGTCGATGACATCTGCGTGATCCGCTCGATGCACACGGGGCACAACGGGCACGAGGTTTCAATTCGCTACTTTCACGGAGGCCGCGCGGCCCTATTGGGCAGGCCCACGCTGGGAAGCTGGATCGTCTACGGCCTGGGCAGCGTCGCACAGAATCTGCCCGCGTACATGGTGCTTTCCGATCCGGAAGGACACCCCGTCGATGGCACGCACAACTGGACCAGCGGCTACATGCCGCCGCTGTACCAGGGCACGGTGCTGCGTCCGCAGGAGCCGCGGATTCTGAACCTCGACGCGCCGGCGCATCTGCGTGGCACACTGCAGCAGCAGAATCTCGAACTATTGAAATGGCTCAACGAGCGGCACTTGTCGCAGCGTCCCGGCGAAGCGGAACTGGACGCCCGCATTCAGAGTTACGAACTGGCCGCCCGGATGCAGACCGCCGCGAGCGAGGCGCTGGATATTTCCAAGGAGCCGCCGCACATCCGCACGCTCTATGGCCTGGATCAGGATCACACCCGCGAATACGGCACGCGCTGCCTCATCGCGCGAAGGCTCGTCGAACGAGGCGTGCGCTTCGTGCAGATATTCCTGGGCAATCAGCCCTGGGACACGCACACCAATATCCGCGAATCGCTCCCGGCGATCTGCCGCCGCACCGATCAGCCGGCGGCGGCGCTGGTGAAGGATCTGAAGCAGCGCGGCCTGCTGGAAACCACGCTGGTCCACTGGGGCGGCGAGATCGGCAGGCTCCCCGTCAGCGAAGGCCCGCTGGATGACAAGGGCGGACGCGACCACAACGGCCAGGGCTTTTCGATCTGGATGGCCGGCGGCGGCATCAAAGGCGGCATGACGTATGGCGAAACCGACGAAGTAGGCCATCGTGCCGTGACCAACGTCGTCACCCCCAACGATTTCCAGGCCACGGTTCTCAACCAACTGGGGCTCGACCACGCCAGCCTCGTTTATCGCACGAACGGCACCCAACAGCGGCTGATCGACGATCCCAAAGCGCGGGTCGTGCGCGATGTCTTGGCGTGAAGGGGTGATGCCCCATCCGAACCGTCACGCGCAGGAGGCATCGAGACCTCGGGGCGCACGTTCTTGATACCGCCGTCGTGCGAAAATCCGACCGGCCGTGAGTTGATAAGGGTGCTCGACTCGACACAGTCCCGAGCAGTGCGCCTTAGGCACTGCGCATCAATAAGTTGGACAGGTCAACTCGTAGGCTGAATCTCGCGCAAAGGCGCAAAGCTCGTAAAGGCAGCGGATTTCTTCGCGAGCTTTGCGCCTTTGCGCGAGACTCAATCGTTCAGGTTATTCGTGCGCAGCCCCTTACTTTGAATGGCGATTCATCGGCCGCCCGAATCATTTCGCTATGGTGGAATCTTTCGCCAACGTGAAGGCCGCATCGCCCGGCCCTGCCGCATCCGCTAATCGCCGGCCTCCAGCGGCGGCCTGCCTCGCCCCTTCACCTTCGTTTCCTCCAACAGCGCCTGCATCTCTTTCACGATCCGCGGCTGCTCGAAATAGAGATTCGTCGTCTCGCCGGGGTCCTTCTCGAGATTGAAAAGTTGCCCGGGCGCATCGGGAGCGTTGTCCTTGATCGCGTATTTCTGCATGGGCCCTCGGTCGTAGCCGTTGCCGCCGGAGCCGCGGTGGTCGAGGTACTTCCACGGCCCGCGGCGGATTGCCAGCGACAGATCAATCGTCTGGTGCAGCGTGTAGGGGCGGAGCGGCTTGCCGTCGTCCTTGCCGGTCAGCGCGGGCAGCATGTCGAAGCTGTCCTCCGCGCTGTCGGGCGGAAGCTTCGCTCCGGTGACGGCGGCGCAGGTTGCCATCAGGTCGGTCAGGCACAGCGTCTGGGCACTCAAACTGCCCGGCTTGATTCGCGCGGGCCAGCGGACGATGAAGGGCACGCGGTGGCCGCCTTCCCACTGGTCGCGCTTCACTCCGCGCCAGGGCCGGGCGCCGTCGTGCTCGTGATCGCCGCGCATGTGAATCACGCTCGTCGTCTCCGGCCCGTTGTCGCTGGTGAAAATCACCAGAGTGTTGTCCGCCGCCTCGATCTCTTCCAACGTCTTCATCAGCTCGCCGACGATGTGATCCAGTTGGTGAATGAAATCTCCATGCGGCCCCGCCTTCGTTTTGCCCTTGAAATCCCGGCCGGCAAAAGAGGGCAGGTGCACCGCCTGCGTCGAGTGCAGCAGGAAGAACGGCTTGGCGGGGCGCTGCTTCGCGTGCTGCCGCAGAAATGCCTGGCTCTTCTTGAGAAAGACCATGTCCACTTCTTCCAAGTCAAAATCCGGTGCGATCATTCCCGGCCGGCAGTCGTGCGAATAGGGATGATCCGGCAGTTTTGATTTGTCCACGACCTTCGTCGGCAGTACGGGCACACGGTCGCCGTCGATCCAGGCATAGAGAAAATCCGTGGTTGGGCAGCACGCCGTGCCGAAAAACGAGTCGAACCCGCGGTGGATCGGCGCATCGGGAATCGCGCGGGAGAAATCGACCTGGCTGACGCCCTCGACTCCGCCGGCAGTCACGCGATTGCCGTTCTTGTCGAGAAAGGAAAGGCCGACGTGCCACTTGCCGACAAGGGCGGTCGCGTAGCCCTGCTGCCGCAGCATCTGCGGCAGCGTGAGTTGTTTCTCGGTGATGAGGCACGGCCCGCCGACGCCGACGAACACACCGCGGTAATTGATGCGAAACGCCATGCGTCCGGTGAGCAGGCTGTAGCGCGTGGGCGTGCAGACGGTCGAGGGCGAGTGCGCGTCGGTGAAGCGCATGCCATTCTGCGCGAGGCGGTCGATGTGCGGCGTCGCCACCTTGGCCTGGTCGTTGTAGCAGCGCACGTCGCCATAGCCCAGGTCGTCCGCGAGGATGATCAGGATGTTCGGGTTGTCGGCTGCGCAAAGAGGCAGTGGTGCGGCGAGCAGAGACAGAAGAAGGAATAGAAGCGTTCGCATGGTCGGCGGTCCTGGTGACGCGATGTTTTCCGGTTCACCGTCGAGGGGCTTTGAGAGCCGCAGAAAGGGGCGAGTCGGAGCCTCGATCGGGCTGATGTTGACCGGCTTGAGGTTGTGGTGGTTGGCGGTCGACAACAAGAATAAGTCAGGCATTCACCACATTCACGGGCTGCCCCAGTTGGAATGCCCGGATATTCTCGGCGGCGATCGCCATCAATCGTCGGCGAGCCTCGACGCTGGCCCAGGCGATGTGCGGGGTGATCACGCAATGCGGCGCGCTCAACAGCGGATTGCCGGCCGCGGGAGGCTCCGTGCTCAGCACATCCAGCGCGGCGCCGGCGATGCGCCCGTCGCGCAGCGCCGCCGCCAGTGCCGGTTCATCGATCAGCGCGCCGCGGCCGGTGTTGATGAGAAACGCCGTGGGCTTCATTTTCGTGAGCCGGGTCGCGTTGACCAGTTGCTTCGTCTGGTCCGTGAGCGGGCAGTGCAGTGTGAGGACGTCGGCCTTGGCAAAAAGATCATCGACGGGCAGCCATTCGATTTCGATGCCTTCGAGGCGCACCTGCTTCATCGATTTCTGATGAGCGGCGGCGATGCGCATGCCCAGGGCCGCGCCGATGCGGGCGACGCGCCGGCCGATGGAGCCCAGTCCCACGATGCCCAGCGTCTTGTCCGCCAGTTCCACGATCGGCGCCACGGTGAAGCACCAGTCGCTCGCCCCGGGCCAGCCGGCGTAGCCTTCGGTGGGGCGCACCGCGATGTGGTGCGTGCCCACGTGATTCGCCAGTTCCAGAAGCAGCGCGAAGACGTGCTGCGCCACGGACGCCGCGCCGTAGCCGGGCACATTGGTCACGACGATGCCGCGCTCCCTGGCGGCGGCGAGATCGACGATGTTGGTGCCTGTGGCGGTGACGCCGATGTATTTCAGTTCCGGGAGATGGGCGAGCACGTCGGCGTTGAACACGCATTTGTTGGTGAGCACGATCTTCGCCTGCCTCGCGCGCTCGACGACTTCCCCCGCGCTGCTGCGCGGATGGACAGCCAGCGCGCCCAGCGCTTCGATCGCGCTCCAGTTCACCTCGGCAGGATCGGCGGGATTCGGCGCCAGCGTGTGACCATCGACGACGACGATGCGATCGGGCATGAAACGCCTCCGTGTTAAGACGCGGCGAATCGTAACACGAACCGATCGGAGTTTGGCCACCGAGACACAGAGGGCACTGAGGTCGGACAAGGCAGAGCGGAGGTGGAGAGACGAAGGGGCGAAGAGACGGAGAGACGGAGAGAAGAAGAGAAGAAGTGAAGAAGAGAGGGAGAGAAGAAGAGACGGAGGATCGTAGGATTGGCGAGATGAAGTGCCCGCCACGTCACGCGATGGTCGTTTAGCGCCCGCCCAAAGGGCGGGGAGCGGGGCCTGGGCAGGGTGGCGGGGTGAGGACCGGCGGAGGTGGCGGCTGCTCACTCCCTCCCGTTGTCACTGCGTTTCTCGGTCATCCCATCTCTCCGTCTCTTCGCCTCGTTGTCTCTCCACCTCTGCTCTGCCTTGTCCGATCTCGGTGCTCTCGGTGTCTCGGTGGTCATTCTCCGCATGCGACGGCCAGGCGGGGCAAGCCCCGTCGCTAAACGAATGGCGCGGACATTGACGCGTGGCGCGGTCGTTTGGCCTGGCTCGCCGCCGCGTCTACCATGCCCGGGTCATGACACAGATTTCCACGCCTGCCTCTGTTGTTCCCGCGCTTGCAACCGCATCGGCCACCGCCGCCTCCGGCTCGGCCATTGGCCTGTGGCTGCCGGCGATGACGCTCTGGCGGCGCGAGATGGTGCGCTTCTTCCGCCAGAAGAACCGCGTCGCCAGCGCCCTGATCACGCCGGTGCTCATGTGGCTGATGCTGGGCGCGGGGTTGAACAACGCGTTCACGAACCCAGCGGTGAAACAGGCCGCGTCCGTTGTGGAGGCGGGGGCACAGGGCTCATCCGCCGGTGCCGCTGAAGCGGTACCCGCCGGGGGCGGCTACATGCTCTACTTTTTCCCCGGCACGATCACCATGATCCTGCTCTTCACCGCGATCTTCTCCACCATCACGGTGATCGAAGATCGCCGCGAAGGATTTTTGCAGGGCGTGCTGGTTTCGCCGGCGCCGCGGCTTTCGATCGCGCTGGGCAAAGTGCTGGGCGGAGCGAGCATCGCGATGATCCACGCGCTGGTGTTCCTGCTCATCTATCCCTTCGCCGCCGGCGGACTGGGCAATGTGAACTTCGGCCTGCTGCTGGCGGCGATTCCGATCATGGCCGTGCTGGCGATCGGCATGACGGGGCTGGGCATGTGCATCGCCTGGCCCATGGATTCCACCGCGGCGTTCCACGCGATCATGATGATCTTCCTCATGCCCATGTGGTTCCTCAGCGGCGCGATCTTCCCCGTTGATGGCGCTCCGATCGGCATGAAGATCATCATGCTGTGCAACCCGCTGACCTACGGCCACGACTTCCTCGCCACCGTGCTCACCGGCGGCCGCGCAACCAGCGGCGTGCCGGTGCCGCTGTGGGTCAGCGGCCTGATCACCCTCGCTTTCGCCGCCGGCGTGATGTGGCTGGCGACGCGGCAGGTGGCGCGGCCGAGAAAAGATGGGTTGCCGTGAACGTGGCGGTTGGATCCGTTAGCCCCGGGCTCCGCCCGGGGACGGAAAACCCCACGCCGACGATTCCTCATTCAATGCGTTCAATCAACTTGTTCAATGTGGATGTTTTCGACTCGCGCTTGATCCGCACACACAAGGTGGTTCGACCCTGGGCGGAGCCCGGGGCTAATGGCCGATGACCGAACGATCCCTCTTGCGACTGCTCTTTGTCCTCATCGGCGTCATCTGCCTCGGCGTCACCGCGATGATGGCGCTCAGCGCGCTGAAGAAGGAAGCGCAAACGAAAGACAAGCTGAGCACGGACGACTCAGGACTCAAGCCCCAGGACTCACGGATCAAATCGCCCGACACCAGCCCCGGCAAAGCCGGCACGCTCACCCCCAGCCTCTTCGACAACCCGCTGCCGCTGAAGCGCTTCACGCTGACGGATCAGACAGGGCAGCCGTTCGGCTCCAAGCAACTCGAAGGCAAAGTGTGGATTGCCTCGTTCATCTTCACGCGCTGCCCCACCATCTGCCCGCGAGTGCTGGCGCAGACGGCACAGTTGCAGGCGAGCCTGAAGGGGCCGCCGCAGTCGCCGATGTGGGAGCATCTCATCTTCGTGTCGCTGAGCGTGGACCCGTTGCACGACTCGCCTAAAGTGCTGGCGGCGACCGCGGACAACTGGCAGGCGGACGCGGCACGCTGGCGATTCCTCACCACCAGCGACCGCGACCACATGTGGAGCTTGATCCGCGGCGGCGACGGTTTTCGCCAGGCGGTCAAGGAGGCTGATCCGGGATCCGAAATGCTCATCGCCCATACTTCCAAGTACGTCCTCGTCGACCAGCAGCACCAGATTCGCGGCTTCTACGATTCGCTGGTGGAGGCGGAGCGGAAGAGGATGATGGAGGATGTGATGAGGCTGGTTGAGAAGGAAGCGCAAAGTGGAAAGTAAGAAGTGAAAGGTGCGAAGTGAAAAGTGAAAAGTGCGAAGTTCAAAAAGCCGAGTCTGGCATCGTAGATGCGTTCGTGTTTGCCTTTGGTGCGTGATCGCATTGCCTCCAGCACTTCGCACTTTGCACATCGCACTTTGCACTTTTCACTTCGTACTTTGCACTTTTCACTTTGCCCCTTGACTCCTGGACGACACCATGGATCTATCGTTTCTGCCCCTCGTCAACGCTCTGCTCAACGGCACCGCCTTCGTGCTGCTGTGTGTCGGCATGGTGCTCATCAAGCAGAAGAGAATCATCGCCCACCGCAACTGCATGATCGCGGCGTTCGCCATGTCGTGCGTGTTCCTCGTCAGCTACCTGACCCACTACGCCTGGCGGGCCAGCGTGAAAGGCGGCGTCCACACCAAGTTCGAAGGGGCGGCGTTTCTCAAGGCGATCTACTACCCCATGCTCATCAGCCACATCCTGCTGGCGATGCTGGTGCCGGTGCTGGCGATCTGGACGATCCGTCTGGGCCTGCGCCGGCAGGACGAGAAGCATCGCCGCATCGCCAAGGTCACGCTGCCGATCTGGATGTACGTGAGCATCACCGGCGTCCTGATTTACGTGATGCTCTATCACTTGAACGAAGCCTGAGGTGACACGCATGAGGGAGAAAGTGGGTGACCAGGCGGTCGGGTGAAGGAGTGTTCACCTCTTGTTGCCCTCTCACCTCGTCACCCGCTCATTCGCGCTGAAAAAAAGACACCCGGCTGACGCATCAGCCGGGTGTCCAGATTTGTGAAGCCCGTTTCTCCGCGGGCATCCTTTTTTCGCCTCACTCCGCCGCGCCCATCCTCTTTCTCCCTCTCCAACCGCCCCACCCTGATTCCGTCTCCACCGCCCGGTCCGATTTGCCGACCCGACGTATCAATATCGATGACTCACACGTCCCCGATGACGTGTGCGGTCCCTGATTCAATGTTTGTGAACGCGGCCGGTTCCACCCACCAACGCCGCGATCTCATTCGAACGTGATCCGTCCGAAATGTTGCCTCTTGAGAGTGTTGAAGCATACCGATTCGAGGTAACTGACACAATGCTGGAACACTGAAAAATTCGGCACAAAAGCCGCTGAATATGTGAAGATGGGGAAGATGGAGAGCCGGGAGAATCACCAGGTTTACAGCTCACTCATATTGCATCAGATGTGCCATCGCCGCCACCTGTTCTCCCGTGCATAGAAGCTTGGCCCGCTCGCGAAACCATCGCGCCAGCGCGGGCCGCTTCGATCGGTGCGCCGCGGCAGCCAGCATCGCGTGCATCAGGCCGCATTGCGGCGCCGGCATGAGCTCCGCAAGCCGCACTTTGATCTCCAGATTCTTCAACGCCGCTTCGTCGTAACCGAGCATCACCTCATAGCGCGTCTGCATCGCCGTCAACTGCAGCGTCTCCATCAGCGATCGCGGCTGACTGTGCAAGGCGAGCATTGCCTGATAGGCGCCGCCCGCATCGTTGCAGTTGAGGCGACTCTCAATCAGCATCAGAAGCAGATGTGTGCGGACGGTGTCAGCGGCGCCCAGCGGTCGCGCCAGCAGCTCGTGACATATCGAGCCGACCTCGGCGAACCGGCCCTGTCGATGACGCAGCAGCGCCAGGCGGTGATAGAGCAGCACGCGGATCGTGCGCGGCAGAGCCTTGCGTTTCAGGGCGGCGGCGAGCTGCGATTCCGCCTCTGCCAGATTCACATCCAGGAGCGCGGTGATCTGACCGAGCCGGCGCGTCACGGCGCCTTGTCCCAGACTCAACCAGAACCAGATCGCCAGCACGAGCAGCGCCAGCGGCGACACCGCGCCGCCCGCGTCGATGTCCACGCCCAACAGCATCGACGTGAACAGCGGCATCAGCAGCAGCGCAAGACCCACCACCAGCAGCCACCGCGCACCCTGGTCCCACGACAATTGCCGCTCCAGCACCTGCGGCGAAAACGGCGGACACACGGCCCTGGGCTGGCGTGGCGCAGCGGATGCCGCGACAGCAGAGTCGCCGGCATCGTCATCGGTATTCGATTGGTTCGGGCGATCGGTCATGGCATTCGATAAAGAGTGACGAAATCGCGGCGTGCGTCCGGTTCGCACGGACGACAGAGGCGGCGTTCACATGGGCGGCGATGACGGACTTGTGGCCGCCTTGAACAACGGCTCCATCGGCATCGCCGACAACTCCGCAAAACGCTCGCTCAGTTCACCCGGCGGCAACAGCAGCGTGGCGTGCGACCACCAGGTTGCTGCCTGCGCCGCAAGGCTTGGCGCGGGGGCGGGGGCTAGCGAAGCTGCTGCGCCGATGTCCACCGCGCCAGAGCCGCGAGCATCGGCCGGCGAGACCGCCGCATCGACGGAAATCGCAGAAGCATCCGCTTCGTCATGGACGCCGCTCATGCGGCCTGCGACTGCCGGCCGGGTCGCCGCCGTCATCGCCTGTTTCTGTGAAAGCGCCGAACAGGAGAGCGCCATCAGCGCGTAGCCGTAACCCGCCTCCACGCCCAACGGGCGCAGGGCGTCGATCAGCGTGTCGCTGCGCTTCACGGCGTCATCGTAGTTGCGAGTGCGGACGCACTGCATGAGCACGGCAAAATGGTAAGCCGCATGGGTGGGCGATGCGCCCAGCGGTTCCTGGAGCACGCGCAGCCGGCGGATCGCATCATCCGCATCAGCTAGCCGATCGCAGGCCAGTTGACTGATCGCGCGATGCACGCGCAGTTGAATGCTGGCAGGATGTTCAGAGGGCAAGCGATCGATGAGAAAATCAAACGCGACGATGCTCGATTCGTAGGCCTTCAGTTGATCGAGCAGATGCCCCAGGAATGCCACCGCCCGTCCGTGTAGTTCCGGCGAAATCGCCAGTTGCGGCAGCAGGCCCCACGCGTGATCGAAGGCGGCGCGGGTACGGCGGGTCAGCGCCATCTCCTGCACGCGGGTGACCTGCTTTTCCAAAAGGCGCATCCGCTTCACACGGGCCGCCACGATGAAATAAAGCAGGCCCAGCGCGGCCCACGGCGCAAGCTGTGCCATGGGACTCGCGTGGCTGAGTGCCAGCATCATCGCGCCCAGCAGCAGCGCCAGCGGCGTCCACGTCACCCAACCCGGCGGCCCGGAGGCGGGGAACATCTGCAGGTAGTCGCGCACCTGCTCCGGCGAAGGCAGCGCGGCGGATGATGAAGTGGAAGCGGGCGCGGGCATGGCGACATTGTAGGGCCGGAGTGAAAGTCACGAACAGGAAGGCTCATTGTCAGACGCGATGGGTCTGCCAAGTTTTCCGGGGGCGGCGTTCCGGCCCCCTCTCCCTCCCAGGGAGAGGGCTGGGGTGAGGGTCGGGACGCACTCATTTTCAGGTGCTGTCAGCGCGCGACGAACGACGCAGCAAGCTGTTCGTCCCGACCCTCGTCCGGCCTCGTCCCCCGGTGGACTCGGCCACCCTCTCCCTGAGAGGGAGATGGAGTCAAGCCCCGGGAAATGTGGCACACCCGACGCGATCGTCGTCGAGCCACCGCGCGCCGGTCAGGCGCCAAACGATCCCGAAATGAAAAAAAACGATGAGGCAATCGAGGAACAAAAACCCCCGCCTCACGGGAGGCAGGGGTTGCGTTTCACAGGGAAAAAGCAAACTCACCTCTCGCGGCGACGGCGGCGGAGCAGCCCCAGACCGCCCATCGCCAGCAGCGACAAGGTGGCCGGCTCGGGCACGCCGGTCTGGAAGTTGAGGAACAGCGTGTTGCCATTCTGGGACAGGAAGAAGAAGCCATCCTCGATCGGGTTGGCGAAACCAGCGGTGCCGTTGTTGGGCGTGAGCCGAATGATGAAGTCGCTGGGATCGAAACCGAGGATGCCGCCGTCAGCCGTGAGGATGGGGAACACGAAGTCATTCGCCAGGTTGAAGTTCAGCGCCAGGCCGCTGACATCGGGCAGGATGGAGGAGAGCGACCAGAGATTGATCTCTGCCTGCGTGAGACCCGTGAGATCGAGTGTGCCGGTGATCTGGTGGAAGTCCCAGCCGACGCCCGGCGTGCTGGTGGCATTGTGAATCTGCCAGTTGTAATCCATGTTGCCGATCCAGATCTCATCACCGTTGAGAACGCTGGCGCCGGGGCTGTTGCCGGGGGCAAGCGTGGCGTCGGTGAGGGTGAGCGTGGCGGCGTTGATGGTGCCGATGCCGGCGTAGGTGGTGCCGGCGCCGAAGGCGACCGTGGGGGCGGTGAGGGTGCTATTGACGGCCAGCGTTCCGCCGGTGACGACGACGCCCTGAGCGAAGTTGGCAACGCCGTTGAGCGTGAGTTTGCCGGCGCCGGTCTTGGTGAGCGAGTTGACGGACTGGGTGAAGAGGCCGGCGTTCCCCGCGCCGGTGGGGTTCAAGTCGATGAAAGTGGCGGCCGCCGAGGGGCGTGCGAACTCGAGGTCGAGGAAGGAGCCGCCGCCACCGGTGTCGTTCATGGCGAAGGCGAGCAGGTAGGTCTGGCCGGCGGTCACGGCCACCGGGGCGGCGGTCAGCGTGCCGCAGCAGCCGCGTTCGGCGAAGCGCTCGGCGGTGGAAAAGGCCCCGTCCTGGTTGATGTCGAGCCAGTAGCCGGCGTTGTCGTCGACGTTGCCGAGGTTGCGGAAAATCCAGCCGCCCGTCTCGTTGGGCGTGAAGTTCGTCGTCCACACGCCGGCGAAGTTGCCGGCGGGGCCGTTGATGTCGAAGCCGGCTTCCGTGTTAATGGTGGAGTCGTTGTGGTTGAGGTGACCGGTGAAGTAGTTCGTCACATCCGCCGCGGTGTTGATCACGGTCTGCACGGTGCCGCCGGACACGCCGCGGATGTCGTTGTTGTTCTGGGGCAGATCGTAGAGCCGCTGGCGGAAGGTGTTGCGGGTCGCGGCGACGGCGTTCTGCGAGATCGTGCCGTTGAGAACCACGTCACCGGCGCCGCTGACCTCCAGGCCGGAGTTGGCCAGGGTCACGTTCCCGTCGATGGAGAGCTGGCCGTCGATGGATTGCAGACCGGTGGTCAGGGCCGCCGCATTGGTCTGCGTCAGCGTTCCGCCGATGCGGTTGTTCCCCGCCTGGTTGATGATCGCGTTGGGGAGGGCGTTGGCGAGGGAGATGTTCTCGTTGCCCAGGTCGATGCCGCCGGTGGCGACCAGACGAGCGCCCGCGTTGATCGTGGTTCCGCCCGCTGCAGTACCCAAGGCGCCGCTGGCGGAGGCGATCAGGTCGCCGGCATTGATGGTCGTGACGCCAGCAAAGGTATTGGCGTTGTTGAGCTGGAGCACGCCGACGCCCGCCTTGGTGATGCCGCCGTTCTGGATGATGCTGTCGATGCGGGTATCCACGGCCGCGGTGCCGTTGTTGATGGTGAAAGTGCGGGTGCCGCCGTTGAGGTTGAGCACATCCGTACCCGCGTCGCCGATGACGCCGGTGCCGTTGCTGGCGGCCTCGAAATCCATGTTACCGTTGAGTACGACGTTGTTGCTGCTGACGGTGACGTTGCGGATGGAGAGCGTGGTGTTGACGGTGAGGTTGGTCGAGGTGAGCGTGCCGTAGTCCCAGTCGAGAATGTCCACAGCGGTACTTCCGCCCAGGACGTTAATGGCGACGTTCGAACCACCGGGGCCACCATTCATGTTGATGCGGCTGGTTCCGCCGGCGTCCGTGATATTGCCGGTGATGTTGATGATGCCGCGCTGAGCCTCGAATTGACCGGTGTTGCCGGCGGTGCTGAGCGCGAGACTGGCCAGCGTGGTAGCGTTGGCGTTGGCTCCCAGTTCGACGCGAAGGACATCGGTGTTGCCGCCGGCGCCGACGGTGATGGCGGAGTTGGTGAAATTGGCAAGGTTGTTGAGGACGAGCACGCCGTCCTGGATGGTTGTGGTGCCCGAGTGGGTGTGATTCGCATTGGTGGTGACGGTTCCCAGTTGCAAGATCAGGTTGCCGGACCCGCTGAGGGCTTTGTTAAAGGCCAGTGTGTAGGTGTCACCGCCCACGCCGCCAGTGAGATCGCCGCCCAGGGTCAAGGTCTTGGCGGCAGGCAGATTGATGCCCGCGCCGCCGAGGGTGACCGTGACGGCACCGTTGCCGACGCCGGAATCGAGGTCGAGCCGCTTGGCATAAATCGTCGCGTTATCTTCGACCAGAATGTTGTTGTTGAATGTGACGTTGCCGGCGGTGCTGCCCAGAATGAGCCGGCTGTTGACGGTGGTACCCACAGGCGCTTCCAGTTCGATCGTCGCCGCTCCCAGCGGGTTGGTCGCGGCGGAACCCTGCACCAGCAGGCTGCCGCCCTGCACGTGATAAGTGATGCCATCGGCATCGGCGGCGGCGGCGGTGTGGTCGAGGATCAGGTTGTTCACGCCCGTCTTGGTGATGTTCACACCCGAGAACCCGCCATCGAGCACCCGGCCCAGGCGAACATCAGACAGAACCGAGTTCTGCGGAGTGATCGTCAGGTTGCCCGCGCCGGTGAAGGTCGTGCTGTTGAAGGAATAGGTGGCGCCCGCATTGGTCAGCGTGATGTTCGGATTGGCGGCCAGATCAGCCGTCAACTGCCCGTTCACCTGGACATTCAACAGGTTGGTCGAGGCAAGGGTGGTGCTGGCCGAGAGCGTGACGGTGTCGTTGATGACGGCGGCAGTCGCTTGTGGCCCGCTGAGAATCTGCACCGGGCCTGGCCGCGCCACCGGAATGATTTGCAGCGCTTCGGCTCCGACGGGGTCATAACGCAGAACCACGCCCGCGCCGCCGCCGCCTTCATATTGGGACACGACGATCTCGTGCGCACCGGCCGAGAGATTGATCGAAGCGGTGGTGCCGGGATCGCCTCCAAAGCCGCCATTCGCATTGCGGTTGACCACCTGCACGCCGTCGATCCAGACCACGCTGCCATCGTCGCTGTTGACGGAAATGGGGGTGTTGCCCGCTTCGAGAGCAGGCACGTTGAGCGTGCCGACCCACATCGTGCGATTATTGTCAGCTGGTGTGAAACCGACGCTGCCAAAGGCGCTGCCTCCGCTGTTGGGGAAGTTGACGTTGGAATAAGCGATGGTCGCGCCGAGGTTCGGCGCGGCAAGCGTGGCGGGCGTTGAATTGTTGACCACTGCCGTGAAGGTGGCGAAGTTGGTCACATCCAGATTGGTGTCGCGGTTGTTGAGGTTGATCGGCGCGAGATTGAAGAACCGTCCAGCCAGACCAGCGTTATTCGCCACGCCGACCTGATTGAACGTCCCGCCGTTCCATAAGGTGACAGCCTTCGCGTCGTGCGCGGACATCGTCGCCATCGCAGCGGCAACGATCGCGCTGAGGCGAAGCGTCATGCGTTTGAACTTGCGATTGGATGTGTTCTTTCCCGATTGGACCTGCGGAACCAGACAAGCCATGTTCAATCTCCTGGTGGAAGGTGCCCAGACAAAAACCGATCTGGCCGCGCTCAAGCGGGCAGACATGCGTCGAAAGGAGAGGAACTTAGCCTGAAAGAAATGGCTGGGATGAACCCTCGTACCCTTCAATCGCGCTCGGATGGGAACGTAACACATCACTACAGACCTTGTCAAGCCCCTCTTGAACTGAGGTGCATTAACCAGGGCAAACGCATCTTATACCTCACGCGGCCAACAACGACACGTTGTCGAATTCCTGGAATTTCAGGGTCATGAGCGAGGCCAGTGAATCGGCGTGGTCGGTCGGCAGGCGGTCGATCGTGTCCTCGATGGCGGTTCGGAAGGATTCGAAGGCGCAATGGTAGCGGCCATAGATGGCGCGGCGACGCAGGAATCGCCAGAGGCGTTCGATCAGAAGAGGCGTTCGATCAGATTCAGGTTCGGCGAGTACGAGGGCAAGAACAACAGCGTGATCGCATCGGCGTAGGGTGCGTCAAGGCTCGGCGCGGACGCACCACGGGCCACGGCAAAGCACCCATTTCAACGTCCTTTCACCAAGAAAAATGCCCAAGGTCATCGCAGACGCAATGCGGTGCGTCCGCGCGGACTTGACGCACCCTACAACGCTCATTCATCAGAAGATCAAGACCAGCGACACGACAACGGCAACCCAGAACAGCATGCCGATCAAGATCACAGCCATGTGATGGAGGTGCCTCCGGCCCTCATCGAAATAGGTCATCGCGAAGCGCTGCTGTTTCGGTGGATCAAGCGGCGTTTGCAGCCGACCGAACGAAACCAAATGCACGATCAATTTTCCGGTCAGGAAACACACACCCTCAATGAGTGCTTTGCCCAGGATTTCGCCGACCAGTTGACCGGGCATGATTGCGCTCCTCGACTACGCCCGCATCACCGGCAGGCTCACGCGGTTCTCGGCGTCTTCCAAAGGCTGGGCGATCAGGTCGTAGCCATCCGCATCGGTGATTCGGCAGCGCACCAGTTCGCCGGGCGACAGCTTCTGCCGCGACTGCACGTAGGTGACGCTGTCGATCTGCGGCGCCTGCTGATAGGTGCGACCCACATAAAGTTTGCCGCCTTTGCCGACGCCGGTCGTCGCCTTGCCGCGCGATTGTTTCACATCGTCGATGAGCACATCGAACTCGCCGCGGCCTGCTGAAATCTTTTCGTTCCGCGCGAACGCCACTTCCTGCTGCGCCAGCATCAGTTCTTTTACGCGCTCTTCCACGACCGAAGCATCCACCGCATCGCCCTTCGCATGCAGCGTGCCGGCCGGGGTTCCCGGCTCCGGCGAATAAGGGAACACGCCCATCGCGTCGAAGCCGAAACCTTTCACAAAGTCCACGAGTTCGCGGTGTTCCGCATCGGTCTCGCCGGGATAACCGCTGATGAACGTGGTGCGAATCGCCATGCCCGGCACGCGCGTGCGCAGCTTGTCGAGCAACGCTTCGATCAGCGCCCGGCTGGTGCGGCGCTTCATACGGTCGAGGATGCGATCGTTGATGTGCTGCAAGGGCATGTCGATGTATTTGAGCACGCGCGGCAACCGAGCGATCGCATCGATCATCGCGTCGGTGAAGCACGAGGGATACGCGTACATCAGGCGAATCCAGCCGCCGCCTGCTTCCGCCGCGGCTGCATCGAGCGCTTCGAGCATGCCCACGAGGCCCGGCGCGTAGCCGATGTCGGTGCCGAAGCTGGTCGTGTCCTGCCCGATGAGGTTCAGTTCAAACGCGCCGTCGGCAAACAGTTCGCGGGCCTCGGCGACGATGCGATCCACGGGCTTGCTCCGCATCTTGCCGCGGATGGAAGGGATCGTGCAGAAGGCGCAGTTCTGATTGCAGCCTTCGCTGATGCGAAGGTAGGCGTAATGCCGGGGCGTCAGGCGAAGGCGGGCCGCGTCGGATTCGAAATAGCCTGCATTGGCGGGATCGGCGGCGTCGAGGTGGCGCGCCTGTTTCGCCAGCGTGGCGTTGGTGGCGATGGAACTGAAGACGGGCAGATCGACGCCCACATCGTTCGTCGCCGGCGCGCTGCCGGTGACGGCTTCAACCACGCGATCGCGGTCGAACACGCCGATCATCGCATCGATGTCCGGGCACCACTCCAGCATCTTGGCGCGGTGCCGCTGCACGAGGCAGCCGGCGACGACGATGCGCTGGCAGCTTCCCTTTTTCTTGAGCTTGGCCGCGCGATTGATCTCGTCGATCGATTCGATCTTGGACGCTTCGAGGAAGCCGCAGGTATTGATGACGATGGCGTCGGCGGTGGTTTCGTCGCTGACGGGAACCAAGCCATCTTCAGCGAGCAGGCCGAGCATCTTCTCGCTATCCACGAGATTCTTCGGGCAGCCGAGGCTGACGAAGGCGACGGTGCGCACTTGTTTTTCTCGGCGCTTGCCCTGGGGCTTGGAGCGGGCGTGCGAGTCGCGGGTTGTGGAGCGGGTGGTCAAGGTCGTCGCCGGATGGGTTGGGGGAAAGAAGGGCATTGTAGCCGACACCGTGATGCCTTGTGGTCGAGATCGCGCCAGAATTCATGCAAGACTCGGTGGCGATGCTTTCGCGGCTATACTGCTCATCATGGCGAGCGATCGAAACGAACTCCTGAAGCGCATCACCATCGAGGACGGCAAGTGCGGCGGTCGACCGTGCATCCGCGGGAAGCGCATGCGCGTGACGGACGTACTCGATCTTTTCGCCGCCGGCGCCACGACCGACGAAATCCTCCAGGATTATCCCTTTCTCGAACGTGACGACCTGCTCGCGGTCTTCGAATACGCGGCCCGGCAGACCGATCATCGCGTGCTCATGTCCGCATGAGATTCATCATCGACAACCAACTGCCGCCATCGCTGGCGGCGCGGCTCCGTGACCTGGGACACGACGCGGTCCACGTCGTGGACCTGGGGCTCGACGAGGCATGCGACCGAGCGATCTGGCAAGTTGCCTCCTCGCAAGGCGGTGTCGTGGTAAGCAAGGACGAGGATTTTCTGAGCCTGTCCATCGCCAACCCCGACGGACCCGCGTTCGTGTGGGTGCGGATGGGGAACTGCCGCGCGTCCGCGCTGCACGCGGCATTTGACGCTCGGATCGGCGATATCGTGCGGGAACTGACGGCGGGGCAACGAGTCGTTGAGATCAGGTAATTGGACGCCGGTGGTTTCGCGGGCAGTTCTCCCGCTCTTCGAGCGGGCGCTAAACGGCGGGTGATCAACGGCGGCGCTAAACGCCGGATTGAATCGTGCGCGGAACATCTACAATGATCGCCGGCGTTTTCCGCCACCCAAGGAGTACTCCATGTCCACCGGTTCCACACGTCGCCAGTTCGTTGCTTCCTCCACGCTCGCCGCGGCTGGTGTCGCCACCGGCGGATTTACTGCCACCGCGCGAGGCTTTGCGAAAAATGAAACCGTCCGCATCGGCGTGATCGGCGCCGGCGGACGCGCCACCGGCCTGATGCAGAAGCTCCTGAACATGCCCGGCACCCAGGTCACCGCCATCTGCGATGTCTTCGACCGCCACCGCGAACGCGCCAAGGGAATCGTCGCGGATCACAAGTCTTCACAGGGCAAAGCGCCCGCCACGTTCAAGTATCACGAGGATCTCCTCAAGTTGAAAGACGTCGATGCGGTGCTCATCGGCACGCCCGATCACTGGCACGCGCCGATCACCATTGCCGCGTGCGAGGCGGGCAAGGATGTGTACGTCGAGAAGCCGCTGACGCATTCGCTGGAGGAAGGCGCAGCGGTGATCGAGGCGCAGAACAAGCACAAGCGCACAGTGCAGGTGGGCACGCAGCAGCGCTCGATGCCGCACTTCAAGAAGGCGAAGGAAATGATCGCAGCGGGTGTGCTCGGCTCGATCCACAAGATCCACATGACCTGGAACCGCAACAGCACGCCGATCCGCAAGTACACGCCGGACTGGAAGGAAAGCGAAGTGGACTGGAAGCGGTTCCTGGGCAATGCGAAGGCGCAGCCGTTCGAGCCGTACCGCATGATCGGCAACTGGCGGTGGTTCTGGGATTTCGGCGCGGGCATCCTCGGCGATCTGATGGTGCACTGGCAGGATTCGATCAACTATTTGCTCGATCTGCCCATGCCCACCAGCGCGGTGACCGTCGGCGATTCCTACGCGGCGCAAGGCGTGTGGGAAACGCCCGACACGATCCAGACCATCCTCAACTATCCGGACCGCAAGTTGCAAGTGCATTTCGAAGGCACGTTCGTGAACCAGCACACCAAGGCGCACCTGGTCATGATGGGCACCGCGGCCACGATGTACCTCGACCGCGGCCACTGCATCATCACGCCCGAGCCGCGCAGCAAGACGAAGGAAGAAAAATTCGGCGAAGGCACGGACCCCCTGGGCAGCGATTTCGACAAAGGCGTCGACAGCGATTCCATGCACCTGTCCGACTGGCTGGCGGCGGTGCGCGAGCAGCGAAAGCCGATCTGCCCGGCGGAGAGCGGCGTGATGGCGGCGGCGGCGGCGCACCTGGGCAACATCGCGCTGCGCGAGAGCAAGGTGGCGGTTTGGAAGGCGTGAGATACAAACGAGGGGGACGTGAGACAAGGGTAGCGCAATGACGATTCCACCTGAAATAGCTCTCCCTGAACGGCTCAAAGGCCTCGTCATGTATTGTGAGAAGCGCTGCGTCGCGGGATGCTGTGGCATCGATGCATTCGACTTTTCTCCCTTGCATGTCGCCTCATACTTATCATCCTTTAATGGACGGATTACGGAGCATGACATTGAGGAGTGGGAGTCGCTGCTTCGAAAGGCGGAAAGACTGACGAAGGAATTGATGCCAGATGGCGATGGCTTTCTTTGCAGCGTCGAGGGAATGAATCAGTGTTTCCGGCGAGGCGACTTCGAATCGTTCATCGCCGAACTTCGACACAGCATCCGCGTTGCCCCGAAAATGTTGGAGACCTCGAACCAGATCAAGTTGAAGCGCGCCTCGGAAGCAGCAGTCTGACCACTGATGGCAGTCGTCGCGCCGATTGCGATGAGCAGGTTTCCGATTGAATGCGTCGTCCTCAGGACAACTGGCACCACTCGCTCATCCCACCGCTCGCTCTTTGCTGAGCTTTCCGGCGGCGGCGCACCTGGGCAACTTCGCGCTGCGCGAGAATAAGGTGGCGGTTTGGAAGGGGTAAATGGGCGGTCTCAGAGTTAATGTTTCAGAGTTTCGGAAAAGCGCATCGGCGCAAGAGAGTTCGCCGCGCCGACGCTTGTGCGCTTCGAGCTTTCAGTTTGGAAGAAAGTCGAAACGCTGAGACACTGAAACTTTCAATCGCAGTAAGGCTGATAGTGCCGGCGATAGTGATGATGACGCGGCTCGACGTAGTACACGCGCGGCGGCGGGGCCTGGTAGTAGTGCGCCTCGACATACGTAGGCTGCACGTAGCCGGCGGAGTATCCGCTGTCATAACCCTGATAGCCGCCGCTGTTGTACTGCGGGTACTGCCGGCTCTTGTCGACCTCGTTGCCGACGATGTAGCCGCCCACCGCGCCGACGCCCGCGCCGATGAGCGCGCCGCGCCCGCGGTTGTTGTGATCGATGCCCGCGCCGGCGGCAGCGCCGATGGCGGAGCCGAGCAGGGCGCCGGTCTGGGCACTGTTGCAACCGGCGATGAGCAGCGTGAGCGCGAGCAGAGCGGGTGCGACGAGTTGCTTGATGCGCTTGCGACGGGAAACGGTGCGGATCATGATGTCCCTCCTGATTGGGTCGCGGCAGTCGTGCGGCTGCCGCGTCCCGTTGGGTAGCGACCCCGGGCGGAGCCCGGGGCTAATGGCGCGCCTGTGGAGCGAGTTGCTTCGGGCTTTCCAACCGGAGCGGCAGGCGTGGGCCACTGACGATGCTACGCATGCATAACATCGAAGGTTTCGAAATTATTCGCGCTGTCGCAAGTCTCTGCGATTGCCGCGTTTATGGTGGCTGATCGGGTGTGCCATCCTTGCAGTCTTCGCCGGTACAATCGTCGAACGTGGCTTTGAGCGTGCATACGTCGCCGAAGCTGAACGAATCCCTCTGGAAAGTGCCATGATCACTCGCCATCTCGTGCTTCCGTTCCTGATCGCAGCCGGTCTGGTCAGTTCAACAGCCCGCGCCGCCGACGATTACAAACTCGGCCCCGACTCGCAGCGGCAGGACGGCGTGCCCAAGGGCACCGTCGTCACCGGCAAGTGGGAGAGCGAGAAAATCTATCCCGGCACCGTCCGCAACTACTGGGTCTACACCCCCGCCCAGTACGACGGCAGCAAGCCCGCGTGCCTGATGGTGTTTCAGGACGGCGGCGGTTATGTGAGCGAAACCGGCCACAGCCGAGTGCCGATTGTTTTTGACAATTTGATTCACAAAAAGGAAATGCCCGTGACCATCGGCATTTTCCTCGACCCCGGCACGATCCCGCCGACGAAAGCGGGCTCCCCCGGTGCCAAAGGCCGCAGCAACCGCAGCTTCGAGTACGACTCGCTGGGCGACCAATACGCGAAGTTCCTGATCGAGGAAGTGCTGCCGGGCCTGGCGGAAAAGCACAAGCTGAAGATCACGGATGATCCGCAAGGGCGAGGGATTGCGGGCATCAGCTCCGGCGGCATCTGTGCATGGACCGTGGCGTGGGAGCGGCCGGACTCGTTCCGCAAGGTGATCAGCTACGTCGGCAGCTTCACCAACATCCGCGGCGGCCACAACTGCCACGCGCTCGTTCGCAAGACGGAGAAGAAGCCGATCCGCGTTTTTCTCCAGGAAGGCTCAGGCGATCTGGACAACCTGCACGGCAACTGGCCGCTGGCGAATCAGCAGATGGCGGCGGCGCTGAAGTTCAAGGGTTACGATTACCAGTTCGTCTTCGGCGACGGCGGCCACAACGGCAAGCACGGCGGCGCGGTGCTGCCCGAGGCGCTGAGGTGGATCTGGAGGGAAGAAGGTAAAGAGGGAAAGGAAGGTAAGGGGAGGTAAAGGAGGTAGAGAAGGTCGAGTAGACTCTGAACCTGTCACGTCAGCGCACGGCGAACAGACGTCTTCGTTGGAGAAGTCAAAATAGTGAATGCAAAAGTCAAAATGCAAAAGTCGGATGCGCGGATCGGTTCTGACTTTTGACTTTTGCATTTTGACTTCACTATTTCGACTTATTCCGGCCCTCCCGGCTTAGGAAAAGAAGGTGCGGATCAGCGCCGCTCGCAACCCTCCATTCAACACTCTTTACTTGTCATTTTGCACTTTTTACTTTTCACTTTGCACTTTTCACTCAGCCTTTTCCTGCCCCCGTCTCCATCCCATGGCCCAACCCGGCTTCATCGCGAAATGGCTGCAGTATCTGGGCGCTCGCCTGGGAGGGTTCGCGCTGAGCGTAGGCGATGTCAACACCAACCTGCGCGTGATGGGGGCGGTGGGGCGGTTGCTGTATCGCGTGGACAGGAAACATCGTCAGCGCATCTTCGCGAACATGGCGGTGGCGTTCCCGCACTGGACGCCGGCACAGGTCGCAGCTTGCGGCAGCAAGGCGTTCGAACATTTCATGAAGCTGATTGTGGAGGTGGCGGTGACGCCGCGGCTGTTGCACGCGGACACCTGGCCTTACCGCGTGAGCTTCCGCGACATGGGCGTGTGCATGCAGCGCCTCAACGCCGGCCAGCCCTGCATCGTCCTCACCGGTCACGTGGGCAACTGGGAGATGCTCGGCTTCGTCAACGCCCTGATGGGGTACCCCGTCGACGCCATCGCCCGGCCGATTGACAATCCGCTGATCAACCACTGGATCATGTCGGTGCGCGAGCAGCGGGGGCTGCGGATCATCACCAAGTGGGACGCCGCCGACCGCATGGCGGACGTGCTCAACGCCGGCGGCTCGCTCGGTTTCGTCGCCGACCAGAACGCCGGCGCCAAAGGCATTTTCGTGCCGTTCTTCAACCGCCTGGCCAGCACGTACAAGTCCGTGGGCCTGCTGGCGATCAGCCAGAATGTCCCCGTGGTCTGCGGATTCTGCCGCCGTTTGGGCGAAGGGTTCCACTACGAAATCAGCACGGTCGACATCATCTATCCGCACGAGTGGGAGGCGCAGCGCGATTCGCTCTACTACATCACGGCCAGGTACATGCGCGCGATCGAGACGATGGTGCGGCGCTCGCCCGAGCAATATCTGTGGATGCACCGGCGCTGGAAGACGCGCCCGCGCTGGGAGGAGCAGGGCAAGCCGATGCCGGCGAACGTGCAGCGGTCGCTGGAAGACCTGCCGTGGATGGATCAGGCGCTGATGGAACGATTGAAGCAGCCGGCGCCGAAGTGAACGAGGCGACAAGACGGGTGGCGCGGGAAAGGAAAGTGATTGTGGCTCCAATCAGGCCGTTCGCCCGACCCTCCCTGAAAGGGAGGGCAGTACGGAGCGGATCAAGGGCTGTGGCTCTCATGTCGTGATGCCGCGAGAGTCTTCTCCAGTTCATCGACGTGTTTCGACATCGAGAGCGATTCGCGCAGCCCCGCGCAGGCTTCAGCGCAGCGGGCGCGCTCGGCGGGATCGATCAGGGCGGCCATCGCGGTGGACAGTGCGTCGACATCGCGCGGGTCGGCGATCACCCGGCCGCGCGGCGGCGCTTCCAGGGGCGCGACCAGGTCGCTCGCGCCGTCCATCGCCGTGGTGATCGCCGGCACGCCCAGCATCAGCGATTCGATCACCAGTTTGTTGGCGGCATCGTAATGCGTGGGGACGACGGTGACGTCCGCCGCGCTGAAGAGTTCGATCATGCGCTGCGTCGGGCCGATCATGCGCACGTGATTCCGCACGCCCAGCTTCGCGGCCAGCGATTGCTGCCCGTACGCGATGTGCCCGACCATGAACACGATCGCGTTTCGTCCACCGTCGACGAGACGTTTCAGCGCGTGCAGCAGCGCGTGGTAGCCGCGAGCCTTCGGGTGAAACGTGGCGAAGAGAAAGACCACGGCATTCTCGGGCACGTGAAACGCCTCGCGAATGGTCCGCCGCATCGCATGCCGTTCGCGCTGGCTGATCTCCGGCAGATCGGCGCCGTTGGGAATCATCGTGACGCGCGTTGGGCCGAGGCCGAAATGGTGCTGCAATTGTGTGGCGACCAGCGGACTGATGGCGACGAACTGCTTCACGCCGGCGTCGGCGGCGGTCTGCTGCTCCAGCCGCAGGAGCGCGTTGGCCCTGGGATTCAGGAGCGCCGAGAGCCTGCCGAGCCACCGGCCGCCCTGATGCGAGCGGGCTTCCAGATGCTCCGCGAACGCCGCCCGCAGCACGCCGGCACGCGGTTGAACCACCGCGGCGGGCACCAGCATCGTCATCGAGAGCGTCACATCCACCGGCGGTCGTTGCGATCCTCCATCGGCGCGCGGGCCGATTGCAATCTCGCCGGCCAGCGCCGGCTTCGCCCAGCGGGCGAAGGCGACCGGGTCCACGCGGTGCTTGAAGTTGAGCGTGTGGCCGTTGCGAATCTCGATGCCCGCCTCGGCCGCGTCCGGCGGCGCGTCGCCGGTGAACAGCGTGACCCCGTGGCCCCGGCGAACCAGGTGCCGCGCGATCTGAAGCGTCGAGCGATCCTGCCCGGCTCCCTGTGGATCAAAGCGCTCGATGGCGATGGCGATGTGCATGACGAAGTTGAGCACGAGACGCCCGATGGGGTCCGCCGTAGGGTGCGTCAAGGCTTGGCGCGGACGCACCACGGGAAACGGCGACGCCATGACAGCAACGGAGGCGCAATACGGGGCGTCCGCGCCGAGCCTTGACGCACCCTACATTCTCTCACGAGCGGCGCTCGGCAGGTTGCGCGCTTGCCAGCAGTTCCGCCGCTTGCGCGAACACGGCATCCACCTCGACGCGCTTCATGCACAGGTGATCGTCCGGCGTGCGCCGCAGCGGACACTTCTTCTTGCCGCACGGCCGGCAATAAACCGCCGCCGCGACGACACGATCGCTTGGGGAATGCGTGATCGACCACGTCTCGTCGGTCGGGCCGAGGATGCTCACCGTGGGCACGCCCATGGCGGCGGCGAACTGGCGCGGGCCGGTGTCGCCGGTGATCACGAGGCTGGCGCGGCGAATCACGCTCTTGAGCAAGGTCAGGTCGACGCCCAGCGCGGGCAGGTCGATGACCTGCTCCCTGGCCGCTGCGCGCACGGCGTCGAGCCCGGCGCGTTCATCGGGGCCTGCGTTGAGCGCGACGACGGCGTTGAACTGGCGCGTCAGCCGATCGGCGAGCTCGGCGAACCGCTGCGGCAGCCACATGCGCGAGTCGCTTTCCGAGTCGCCCGGACAGAGCAGCACCAGCGGTCGATCCTCCCGCACCCCGACGCCGCGGAGCATCGCCTCCGCTTTCGCATCGTCCTGCGGGCGGGTGAAAACCTGCATGGCCGGATCGGGATCGACGGCCCCCAGATACCGCGCCAGGCCCAGGTAGTGGTCGCGCAGCGGCAGCGGGATGTACTTGCCCTGCACGCGCCTTGGCAGCAGCCGATCGGTGAGCAGCCCGCCGCGACCGTCGCGGTCGTAGCCGACGCGGCGCGGAATGCGGGCGGTGCGCACCAGAAGCGCCGACCGGAAGCTGTTGGGCAGGAGGACGGCGGTATCGAACTTCACGCTGGCGATCCGGGCGGCGACTTTCAGCGGCGCGTCGCTCTTGTCGGCGAGTCCCTTGATCTTCTTGCGGACGGAGGCGATGCGGTCGACCCACGGGCAGTCGTCGATGGCCGGACGCAGGTGGCGGCGGATCAGCGCGGTGATCTGCGCCTGCGGATAGAGCTGGCGCATCGCCCGCAGCGTGGGCATCGCCATCACGCACTCGGACAGCCGGTGCGGCATGACGATCAGCAGCTTCTCGGCGGGAGCGTGCTGCGGCTTCTTGTTCCTTCCTAACGGCATGGCGAGAGTATAGCGGAGGGGTGATGAATGGAGAGGAATTGCAAAGTGCAAAGTGCAAAGTGAAAAGTGCGAGGTGGGGAGCGCTCAACGGTTTGTTGAACCTCACCACCTCGCACTTTGTCGGACCGGCTCACAAATCCCAAATCACAAATCACAAATCCGAAATCCGAAATCCCAAATCTCAAATCTGTCTTTACTCCGCGATCTCCACCACC
This sequence comes from uncultured Phycisphaeraceae bacterium, assembly GCA_964426135.1. Lineage (GTDB taxonomy): Bacteria > Planctomycetota > Phycisphaerae > Phycisphaerales > Phycisphaeraceae > CAYRPN01. The sequence continues at coordinate 31,893 of CAYRPN010000040.1, forward strand.
GCCCCGTCGATCAGCACGGTGATCTGGTTGCCCAGCGCGAAGACCGCGCCCAGGTCCTTGTGCTTGGCGAGCAGCGCGAAATACTCGTCGCTGCCGAACTTCACTTTCACGCGCTTGGCGTCGGCAGTGGATTTCTCGCTGACCTGGCTGTCGACCCAGACGGTGCCGTTGAAGTAGAACGTGCGGCCGGCGACGAATTGCGTCACGTGAATGTTCACGCCTTCGGTCACTTCTTCCTTGCCCTCGCCCGCGCCGCCGGTGCGACCGCCGAAGATGCCCGGCTTGCCCGCCGGCGCGCTGGCGGCGATGCCGCGACGCGCGTCCTTGTCCGCTTCCTCCACGGAAAACGCGCCATCAGCCTTCTTCAGCGCCTCGGTGGACTTCGCCGCGCCCACGCCCTCGGCTCCGCCCTTTTCCGCGCGGAAGCGATCCGCCGCCTGCCCCAGTTGATTGCGAAGCTCCGCATCCGCCAACGGGGCGCCGGCCCCGCCGGGCGCCGGCACGACGCTGCTCAACCGCGGCGCGTGCTGCTGACGCGCCTCGTCTTCCAGGATCAGGTAGCTCGTGTAAGGCGTGACGATGCCGTACTGCTTGGCGAGTTTCGTCACTTCGTCTTTCAGTTCGGCGTTGCTGCCGTGCAGGCGAATCTGCTCCAGCAGGTAGCCCACGCGGCGGGTCGCCCACAGGCGCGGCACAAAACCATTGTCCGTCGCTTTGGTGGGGAAGCTCGCTTCGTAGGTGAACGTTTGCTTCTTGCCATCGACCACGCCTTCGAGCTGGATCGCGGCATCGACGGTCTTGTCCTTCGCCTTGTCCTTGCTCACCGTGTACCGCCCGAGCACGACGAGCTGATCGCCGCGGAACACATCCGCCAGCGGGTTGGGATAGACCGCCTTGATCTGCACATCGCCTTTCACCTTCAGTTCCACATTCGCCAGCACCGGGTGGCTGATCTTGGTGAAGAAGCTGGAGACTTTCACCTCGATGTCCTCATTGGGCAGCACGTAAGTGCTGGCGGCCTTGGTCTGCTCGGTGATCTTGTCCAAGAGGTGCGTGTTGATGTCCGTGCCGATGCCGAAGCAGAACACGCGCACGGTGGAATCGCCCACGGCTTTCTTCAGCTCGCCGGTGATCTGGTTCTCATCAGTGGAGCCGATGGTGGGCCGGCCGTCAGTGAGGAAGATGACCATTGTGGGCCGATCCTTCTTGCCGTCCTTGGTCACGATCTTCGCCGCCTTGAGCAGTGCTTCCTCGATGGCGGTGCCGCCGATGGCCTTGAGATTCTCGGCGAATTCCAGGGCTTTGCCGCGGTTGGCGACGTCCGCCTTTTTCAGTTCGCCGAAGAGTTCCTCCGCCTCGGTGGAGAAGCGCACGACCTCGAAGCGGTCGCCGTCGTTCAGATTATTGATGCAGAACTTCAGCGCTCGCCGGGCCTGCTCCATTTTTTCGCCCGCCATCGAACCGCTGGTGTCCAGCACGAACACCACGTCCTTCTTGGCGATCGCCTTGTCGGCGACCTGGCCCGGCGAGATGAACATCATGAACGCGCCCCCATCCGCAGAGCCATCGTTGTAAGCCAGCACGTTGACCGCGATATCGCCCTTCTTTTCAGGCTGCGAGGAGAAGAACAGGCTGAAGTCCGTGTCCGGCTTGGCGTTCTTCACTTCCCAGCCGACGACGGCCTGGTTCGCGCCCTTGCGGCTGATCTCCACCTTGTGGCTGGGCGAGTACACCGTCTTGATCGGATGCTGCGAATCGATCGTGCACTTGATGCCCACTTCCTTGATCAGCGTCGACGAAAACTTCTCCGTGTTCAGCGGATACGTGTAGCCGACCAGCCCCGCGTCGGCCTTGAGCACCTGCGTGTACTTGATCTTGACCTGCTTCTTGCTGTTGGGCTCGATGGGGAAGATGCGCACCTTGAACATGCCCCGGTCGGCATATTCCATCAGCGCGGGGTCCTTGGCCTGGCGCACGATGCTCGTGTAAATCTCGCGGGCTTTGTCGGCGTCGAGCAGCTCCGCCTCCTGCTGCTTGCCGTTGACGTCCATGCTGAACTTGTCGATTTCCGCGCCCTTGGGCAGCGGGAAGATGTAATCGCCCTCGAGCCGGGCATTGTTGGGGTTGTAAAAAACCTGGTCCACCTCGGTGACGGCGACCTGATCTTTGATCGTGATGTCCACCTTGTGGTACTCCACACTCAGCGGCGCAAACGGATACACGCGCGGCGGCGGGGGCTGCCAGGGGCGAGGCGGGAACGGCGGATGCGGCGGCCGGGGCGGAATAATGATGATGTCGGGGTGCGGATGAATCACGATGAAGCCATCCGCCAGGGCGAACGAAGACGTGACCATCACAGCGAACAGAGCCACGAGGAAGCGGAACAGTTTCATGGCGATACTCCGAAAGGGACCAACCAGGCGTAACGGCTGTACGAACGGCTGCAGCGGCAGGGTGGGGTGAGTCCGCGAACCCCACCACGCCCGACGCACGAGGCAGGGATACGCGGATTCGTTCCACCTCGTCTTCTCCAGTTTGACGCGGGGCGGGCGGCGATGTTCCATCCCCGGGATGTAACAAAGTGGCCGGTCACGGTACCCCCACCCCCTCCTTTTCGAGTTCAACTGCTGCATTCGCACGGATTTACGCGGCTGACTGCCAGAAAGGTAGGACACTTTGCGGCCACATGGCGGACGGATGCAGGACCGCCGCGGCGGAAGGAGAGCGATGTGCCCCTGGCGCAACGGATAACGCACGCCTCGGACGGAGGTGAAGGCGGTCATGGGAGCATTGTACCGAAAATTGAACGAACCAGCAACGCGATTTGAGCGAAGCGAGGGCTTTTCAATTCGGCCTCCGGTCGCCGATCAGGAATCGAGGCGAAACAACTTCACGATTTGCAGGGATCGAACGCCCCTCCCTTTAAGGGAGGGGCAGGGGGAGGGTCGGGCAAACAGCCTGATTTCATGCACAATCACGCAGTGCGCCCGACCCTCCCCTAACCCAACTTCCGCAGTTCGCCATCCCAAACGCCCCTGGCGATAGCGCCAAGGGCGATTTGTCTTAAAAGTCTTCACTACAAATCGACCACCTCCAGGCTCCGCGGCAGAGTCAGGCCCAACTTCTGCAGCAGGATCGCCTGGTGTTCCGTCGGCTTGCCCACGCAGCGTTTGCGGATCCGTTGCCCGCAGCGCGTGGGCAGGATCACGTCCACCGTCTGGATCCCGGCGATCTCGTCGAGCACCTTGCGCGGCTCGTCGCCCAGCCCGGTGGACTTACACGTCTGCCCCAGCGTCTTCCACAGCACGTAAGCCAGGAAGCAGAACAACACCGTCCCGCAGAAGAAGTCGCACGCGATGATCGCGTTCATGTGTATCTTGGTGAACGTGCGCCACGGCGCCTCGATGGTTCGCGGCGTCTGTCGTTTCGGATCGGGCATGATTTTTTCCCAGGCTCAACAGCAGGGTGTGCGAAACATGAGACCAATCAATCAACTGTGGATCGCGGTGTGCGTGGCGCTCTTCAGCATGACGTCGGCCAGCGCCCAGGATCAGCCAAAAACGCTGAAGGTCCACGGCATCTTTCGAAGCAACATGGTGCTCCAGCGCGACAAGCCCATCGCGATCTGGGGATGGGCGCCCGTCGACACGCAGGTGAAGGTGACGCTCGGCGAACTTGCCGCCACCGCCAAAGCGACGGGCGAAAAAGGTCGCTGGGAAGCGGTCTTCAAGCCACAACCCGCCAACGCCCAGGGCCAGAGTCTTGTCGTGCAGGCGGGCGACCAGACCATTCGAATGGAGAACATTCTTCTCGGTGACATCTGGGTGATGAACGGCCAGAGCAACATGGCCATCGCCCTGCGCACCATTTTTGAAGGCCAGTTCGAAGCCTCGATGGCGCACCTGCCGCATTTGAGGCACTTTCGCATTCAGTCCGGCGCCGAGTCTGAAGTCGTTGAAACAGACATCAATGAAAAGTTCATCAATGGCCAGGACAATACGGACAAGAACTGGAGAGTCTGCACGCCTGAAGTCGCACTTGAAATGGGTGCGATCGGCTACATCTTCGGCTCACGCCTTCAGCGCAGCCTGCAGATTCCCATCGGCATCATCGACACCGGCCGCGGCGGCGCCTCCCTGGAAAGCCTCGTGCCGCGCCACAAGTTCGCGGGCCACCCGGATGCGGCGGAGTACCTGGCGTGGGTGGATGCTCGCCGCGCCGCCTTCAGCGAAAAGGATTTTCTCGCTGCCGAGATGGAGAAATGGCAGACCGCCCACGACCAATGGAAAAAGCAGGTCGCCGCCGACAAAGCCAAGGGCGGTGACATTCCCAAGCGACGTGAGCCGGCCAAACCCGATGGCAGCATCCGCACCTGGTCCGTGCCCGGTCGCAGCCCCAGCGATGCGGCCGCGTGTTACAACGGGATGTTCGGCGTCTTCAAGGGCCTGAACATCAAGGGCGTCGCGTTTCATCAGGGTTTCAATAACTCGATGAACAACACCAGTTGCAACCCCAAGTTTTACCGCCTGCTCATGAAGCTCATGATCGAAGGCTGGCGCGAGGATTTCACCGACCCCAAACTTCCGGTGGTCGTCATCGAACTCTGTGCCGGAGGCACCGCCCAGACCCGCCTCAATTTTGAAACCGAAGGCTTCTCCACCGCGGCCTACATCCGCGAAGCGCAGCGACTGGGCCTGACCGACCTGAACGACCCCAGGCACACCGGATTCATTCCGTGCTACGACCAGAAGATTCCGCAGTTGCACCCGCAGAAGAAAAAGGAACTGGGCATCCGCGCCGCTCACTGGGCCCTCAAAGCGGTCTATGGCAAGTCGGACATTCCCTGGGACACCGCCAATCTTGTTTCGGCTGTGCCGCAAGGCGACAAAATGCTGCTCACTTTCGATCGGGCGGTGTTCCCCGATGACTGGAGCGAGGTGATTGAAGGCTTCGCGATCGCGGACCAGTCGGGCGAATACTTCATGGCTCAGGCCGCCGCAGTTCCCGTCAAGGACAACGCGCTCAAGAACAAGCAGGTGCTGGTCTGGAGCCCGCTGGTGAAGGAACCGGCGGCAGTCCGCTATGCCTGGGCGAGGTCTCCGATGGGCAATCTCAAGGTGGAGGGAAAACCGTGGCAACCGCTGCACAGCTTCCGCACGGATGCGTGGGACTTCACGCCCGAGGTGAAGCACAGCGATGCGGACGGCCCGAAGAAGAACAGCGAGGCGATCAAGGCCCTGATGGCCAGCGCCAAGGCGAACCTCGCCAAGCGTCTCGAAGCGGAGAAGCCGGCCGCGAAGGAGTGATCCCCTGTCGCCACTGTGCCGCACTCGACGAAACTTTGTTGCGGCCGGCGGCGCTGCCCTCGGCTTGCTCGCGCGCTCGCCGTTCGTCTTTCAGATTCGCCTCGTGTAAGGCATTCGTAATGGTCCGGCAACAAGCGGTATTCAGGCAAGCAACGACCTGATCGGACCGGTCTGCGGGAGTTTCTTGCGCGACATCTCGAGATCGAGGTCGCCGTAATGTTCGATCGGGTTGCCGTGGGCGTTCAGGAGCGTGGTGTACCAGTTGCCCAGGGTCTTGTGGCCTTCATTGCCCAGGAACGGCAGGCGGATGTAGCGGCGGCCGAGACTGAGGCTGCAGTTGTCGCCCGCCATGATCACGAACGGTGACTCGAGGCCGATGCCGTGGTGCGTTTCGCCGTTCTCCGGGAAGTACATGATCATGGTGTTGTCGAACATGGTGCCCTTGCCCTCGGGGACTTTCTTGAGGCGTTCGACGATGGTCACGATCTGGTTGACGTGGCTGATGCGGATCTGCTCGCGGGTCTTCCATGCGGGGACGCCGCCGAAGGATTCGTCGTGGCCCAGCGGGTGGATGCCGATGCGGTCGGTCTCATTGCCGGGCAGTCCGGTGATGGGCGTGCCCAGGTCGTCGATGGTGTAGGTGACGACATTGGTCAGGCCGGCGACGAGGGCGGCGACGAGGACGTCGGTCATGGCCGCCTGCTTCTCAGGGGTGCTGGCGTTGGGGCCGCCGTGGGCGTGCACCGGCGCGATGGCGGGCAGATGCCTGGCGAGCGAGTCTGACATCTTGATCAGTTGCTTGTTGCGTTCGCGGATGGCGTCGATCGAGCCGACGTGCATCTCCTGACGCCGCCTCTCGTGTCCCTCGATGCCGCTGGCCTTGATGCCTTCCCTGGTCTGGAGGAACGCGAGCATGTCATTGTCGGAGACGACCGCTTCAGGATTCAGGACGGACTTGAAGAGCTCGTTGCGCGCGGTCTCCGGGTCGGCGTAGCAGTAGTTGCGAGTCTGCGGCGCGGGCGCCGAGTAGCCATCGACGATGCCGGTGCGTCCGTCGGCAAAGGACAATTCGACATGGCCGAACGGCGAGGGGAAGAGCTTGGCCAATTCGAAGTCCACCGTGGTGCGCTTGATGGCGCTGAGGGTGTTGCGGTTGGACTTGAAGCAGCCCATGACGGAGGAGAAGGAGTAGTGAACATTCTCGCTCATCTTGGCTGAGAGCCCCTGGAGAATGGTCATGTGCTGTTTGTGCCCATCGAGGCCGCGCAGCCACTTGGGCAGTTCCAGCTTGTCCAGGTCCGCCTCGAAGGGCAGCTTCTTCTCGTCGAGCGCCCGGTCCTTGTCCGAGAAGTTCACGGGAGTAACCTCCAGGGGTCGCAGTCCGCTCGACTTGCGGATGAAGATGAACCGCTTGGGAAACTTGCCGGTGGGGGCGGCGGCGGGAGCGGCGAACAACTGGTTGAAGGACGGCGCCAGCGCCATCGCTGATGGGCCCAGCACCGAAGCCAGCATGAATTCTCTGCGGTTGATCATGTTCAGTACTCTGCTTCAGTTCTCTGTTTCAGTTCAAGAGGGCTTTGCGGTAGATGAAGGAATCCGACGTCAGAAGCGAGACGATGACAGCATCAAAACTGCCGCCGCTGTCGATGTAGGCCTGCTCCGCGTCCATCAGGCTCTTGGAGTCCGAAAGGACTTCGTTGCGGCCCATGAAATAGCGGAAGGCGTGGCGGATGATCGACTGACGGACTCGGCGGGATTTGCCCAGACGCTCGGCGAGTTCCATCGCATCCTTGACCGGGCCGTCCAGCGTCTTGTCACCCGTTCCGCTGAGGTATCCCGAGGCATCGACCGGCAGGGTCTTGTAAATGTCGCGGGTGTCCTCGAGCAACTTCCAGTCATCCGACTTCTTCTTGATGAGCTTGTCCGGATACTCCAGGGACTCCTCGCGACGGAACCGGCCGAAGTCGTCGTAGATTTCGAAGGCGTATCCGAGCGGGTTCATCCGCTCGTGGCATTTCCAGCAGTAGGTGTTCTCCGTCGCGCTTGCCAGGCGGGCGCGGAGGGTCTTGTCGTGATCCTCGGGGATGGAGGCATCGACGGTGATGGGCACCTCCGGGATGGTGCCTGCGAGCAGCTTCTCTCGGACCCACTTGCCGCGATGCACGGGATCGGTCTCGGTGTTCTGGGCATGGGCAATGAGCCAGGCGGGATGCGTGAGCAGGCCCTTGCGGTCGGCGACCTTGGCGGGCTGGACGGTCGGGTAGTCCCAGTTGTCGAGCCGGATGTTGAAGAAGTTCGCGACGTTGTACCCGATCATGAAGTCGTAGCCATAACCGCGGTACATGTCGAATGGCGCCGCCTCCTTCTGTCCCTTGTCCAATCGGGCCGTGATCGTGGTCATGGACATCTTGAACAACTGGATCGGGGTGCCCTGCCGGTTGCCCGCATCGAGCTTGTCCGGATCGACGCTGCGCATCTTGACCTCCTTGAGTAAGTCACGATGCTTGAGGAGATCCTCCTTTTTGAAGTTCTTCCAGTCCTCACCCTTGAAGTGCTCGTAGATTCGCTTGATGCGGTCGGAGGCGGCCTGCATGCGCTCGTTGTTGCCGTCGTGGTAGACGTAGAACTTGTCGGTGGTGAGCAGCTCCTCGAAGACGTTCTTGTCCTGCCTCAGGATGAACTCGACGGTCCGGTCGGTCTCATTGAGCAGCCGGGCGGTGGCGTCGGCGAGGCGGTCGGCGCCGAAGCGCTTCTCGTCCTTGAAGATGGTGAGGGCGGCGGGATAGCCGAAGAACTCGCGGAAGAACCGCAACTTGCGGATGACCGTGTCGGTGGTGTTGTCCGGATAGTTCCGGTCGGCCAGCATCGGATCGATGATGTAGACGGCGTCGCGCTTCTTAAGGATGCGATCAATCTCCCGCTTGTAATCTTCACGAGTGGCAAGCTTGCCGCTCTGCGCCGCCCGCACGAGCTCAGCGTCGGGGCTCTGGTCCGTCAGGGCGTAGGCGATGGCGTAACTGGCGTCGCGCGGGGAGAGCATGCGCCGGCCGTACTGATCCGCTTCACCGTTTCCGATCTCCCGGCGATAGGCGAACTCGCTCGACAGGATCAGAGTCTGGATGAGCTTCTGGATGGCCTTGAGCCTGCCCAGCTTGTCGTTGTAGGACCTGGCCAGGGCGAGAAACTCATCCGCCTCCGCCGCGCTGGGTGAGCGCTCAAGAATCTGGTTGAACAGTTGCTCAATCAGTTCAGCAATGAGCGGGTCCGACGGCGGGCCCGCGGCGATGCGATCGCGCTCGAACCCCTGCTCCCAATCCGTCATGCACTTCTCGATGATCTGCCCATAGCGATCGCCCTGCACTCGATGCCGCATGACCGACGCCTTGATGATCTCCATCTCGTCGCCGCCCAGCGGCTTGGACACGGGCGGCTTGAACTTGCCACGTTCCTTCTCCGCCAGCTCGCGCAGCTCCGGCAGGTAGTCGCGCAGGATCGTCGCGCGGCCCTGAATCGTCCGTTCATGATCCCCGTAGTAAAACCAGGTCCGCTCACACAGATCGCGAATCGCCTCGTCGGTCTTCTTCTGATGTTCGGGATGGACCAATAGCTGCAGGACAAATTCCTTCGCCCCGAGACTCTCCAGCATGTTGATCGCCACGTGGGTTGGAGCCTTCTTGTAGACCTCGCCGTCCTTGAGCTTCTCCGGCTTGGCGAGCTGGACGGGCTTGAATGTCGGCAGGAGGGAGTCGTTCTTGTCGCCATAGATCTCGGCGCACGTCCTGGCGATGTGCTGTTCGAGGAACGCACGCCTGGAGGCGAGGGCGACCTGATGTTGATCCTGCTGCGCCATGATCTTTCCGATGGCGGGCAGGTACTTCCCGTTCTTCTTCTTGACGATGAGGTCGGTGATGTATTGCGAGGTCTTCTGGGCGTTGGTGAGCATGCTCGACAGATGCCCGCCGGTGAGATCATCGTTGGCGTAATACCTGACGCCGGAACGGTTGGGCAGGAGGAACGGATTGGACAGGGTAAGACCCTGGATGCGGTTGCCGCCCAGGACGGTCACGTTCTTCTCGCCGTGCCGGGCCTTGGTCTCGTATGCCAGCATCCGCTGGAATTTCGCGTCGAAGATGTACTCGCTGATGAGCCAGCGGCGGTCGTAGGTGAAGCCGGGGAGATTCTTGAATTCACCGGAGAAGAGCTTGTCGTGATCGACGTAGTTGCCGTACTCGGGCTTCTGAAATTTCTGCTCCAGCGTTGACGCCTTATGCCTGCGGAGCTCGTTGGCGACCCAGCCCGTCAGCTTCGCCTTCTGGGCCGGCGTCGGCTGCATTTCGTCCTCCGGTGGCATGTTGCCCAGCACCACCTGCTCCTGCATCTTGTTGAGCAGGTCCAGTTGCACCGGCAACTCCAGGGTCTCGATCGTGTCGAGTCGCACCTCGCCCTTCTGCCTCTTGGGGCCGTGGCAACTGACGCAATACTCCGCCAGCAGTGGCTTGGCCGTCTTGTCGTAGTCGGCCAACGGCGCCGCCTCGGCGCGGGCGACAAATCCCAGGACGACCGTCAGCAGGACCGCCGCGCATCGAGCGATGCGACGGGCGGCCGCGCCCTCTTCGTGGGAAACACTGCGTCGGGCATTGATGAAGCCGGTTGGACTCATGATGCGGTTCTGTGTCATGGAGGCCGCCGGGCCAACGGCGACAACGCGCTGGCGGGATGATCGAGGGCGAGGTTGAGGGCATTGGATTCTGACGGTGCCACTTCTGCGCACTGCGCACAGAAGTTGGGGCCGAGGCAGGGTGGGCCAAGTCCGCGCGGCCCACCGTTATGCGCGATGGAAGCATCAAGGATGACGGTGCGCGGAGCGGTGGGCCGGCGCCGAGCCTTGGCCTACCCTACCGATTCCGGCTTGGTCGGCTTAGGAGGATCAGACCGCAATCACCCTCAGCAAGCATACAGCGAAGGTGGAATGAGCCAACTTGTCCTTTCAATCTTCAGCGAAGTACTTCCGTCCTGTCCATTCTGCGAGGATTGATCAGGCAGCCAAAGGAGTTACGAAAGACGACGCCATGGATCTCGCAACATTTCTCGTGCCAATCTAATGTGACGGTTGTAGAACACCTCGATGTGCTCGAAGATCGCCTGCCGCGTTTCTTCGTGTGTGGCGAAGAAACTCTCGGCCACCGCGTTGTCGTGACCGAGCGTGACGCAGGAAGTCAGCGAGGCCCGTGAAGGAACAGGATGAGAGATCAGCCTGGTTCATTCGTCGTCAGCCGGTGGCGATTCTTTGCCGGCGTCTTTTCCCGCGGCTTCATCGAGCGCTTTCTGCATCGGTTCGAGGAACTGTGGTGGCGTCATCACCCGAAGCTTCGGAGCGATCGTGTTGAGTGCGTTGCCTTCCGGCGTATTGGGATCGGCCAGAATCAGAAGATCCTTTTCGGCTCACCAGATAGACCGCGCCGACAGCAATCGCCAAGTCGACCTAGACATGATCGTCAGCATCACGCCCGGCGGTGAACACCGACGGTGGGCGATCAAGCATCGTGGCCCGCGACGCCACTTCCGCCAGGTATCGCTCAACGCCCTCGGCTGTCGTGTGGAATCGAGTACGCAGCCGGGGACGCAGTCCGGCATCGGCTACTTCAAGAAGAATATCGGGACACAGGAATAGCTCGACGTCCCCGGACTCGACCAGACGCAGGCAGGCGCGGGCCGGTCCGCTGTTGCTGATCATGGACAACGCCTATTCAGGCGTTATTCTTCAACCCAGGTGGCCCCCGTTTGCTTGCACAAACTGGATCCCTTTCTCTTGAGCAGTACCACGATTACCCCGCGATACGCAATGATTGTGGTTCTGCACCCTCGTCCGCCCTCTCATCTTTGAGCGTGGCGGGCTTGTCCCCGGCGTTCGTCGCCTCCGGCTCCTTCTTAGCCGCGACCGCGGGCGTGGCTGGTTTTCGGCAAAAAATAAGGGACTCGCATTGCTGCAAGTCCCTTAATCACAAGAAGTAGTGTGGTCCAAACCGTTTTCGAGCACGCGAAAACCAAAAAGTTAGCCTATGTACGCTCATAACCTGATTTTGCTTCAGATTGTTGATCGATTCCGGTCGGACGGAGAGGAGATGGCGTGCCGGGAGAGTCGGATCGGCGGAGAGCCGGCGGTTTGCATTCGGCGGGCGGGGGTCCAAAATGTCGGGCACTTGCCGTTACTAGACTTACGGAGCCCGCCGCGATGCCCGGATTCGGTTCCTCAAGTTCCAGATCGATCTGCTTCGGAAGTAGCTCGACGACAACCGGATGATCCTGTCGCCCGAAGACTGGGCGCAATTACGCAGTGGCAGTGCGGCCCTCAAGCATGAGGTCGATGATCTCCTCGGCATCGTCGCTGTCAAGACCCTCGCTGCGGGTGGACCACCTCAAGCCCGTCGGACCCGTAAGTAAGACTGCCTTCTCACCACTCACCACCCATCGGCTTACCGTTTTTTCTACACTTTCTATTGCAATTA
>CAYRPN010000041.1:0-43694 GCA_964426135.1 uncultured Phycisphaeraceae bacterium
GGTTTGCTGTGGTATCGCCGGTGTCATCGATTGGCCGTTTCGGGATAGTTCCTAAGCGGTTCTTCAGATTCCACGCGCGCCATTTTCACACGGGCGTACCGAGCATCCTGTCCGGCCGCGAAAGAAGGTCGAGGTCATCAAGAACGCTGCGAACTCCGCTTACTACGTGCGCGGCTCCTTCGACTGGTGGGAATGGCGGGTTCGGATCTCGCGCAAAGGCGCAAAGCCCGCCAGGTCGGACCTTGCCTCGGCGAGCCCTGCGCCTTTGCGTGAGCTTCAAGTGTTCAGGCTAATCCTGGGAAGCCCCGAACCGGCCGACGGCTGATGGCGTTCGCCGGGCAGAGCGTTTCAGTTCTCGCAGATCTATGTTTGATCTCAAGAGTCACCAAGACCGCAAAGGCACGAAGGACACGAAGTGGAGTGTGAAACGGCTCAATTCCTTGACCTTTTCTTTGTGTCCTTCGTGCCTTCGCGTCCTTCGTGTCGAAGTCATTATCCCAATGCCTATCCAGAATTGGAGAATTGAATAGCCCTGTTCCGCCGGCGGTTTCGGTTGCTGGCACGGAACATTTTCGGTATAATGCCTCAATGGTTGCTCCTCCTCCCAACCGGGCGGCTCGATGTCATTGCGCGGCTTGGATTGGCCGCTTCGGCGGCGCTTCGGCGTCGTCGTCCCGGCCAAAAATGTGGCCGGAAAGTGTCCTACCTTTTTGGCAGTCCGCAAGGCAAGTGGTTGCGGCAACGTTCTTTACGGCGATTCGGGAGGGGGTGGGGGGTGTGTGGCCGGCCACTTTGGACTGGCCGGGGTTGACCGCGATGGTCGCCTCGGCCACAATGGCCGGCCCTGTCCGAGGTACCGGCGTCGCCGCGTGGGCGGCGCCAGGCGTAGGTCGGCAGGGTTCTGGACGGCGCGGCTGCGTGCAGCCGCGACCTCTCAACCCGGAAGGTCTTAAGACCCTTCCGTTCCGTCCGGTCACCTTTTCCACGCGACCTATCTCAACGTTCAAAGGGTTCTCCCATGTCAGAGCACAACGAGTTCCATTCCCACGATCACGGCAAGAGCGATCCTCACGCCAAGACCGGTCAGCAACTGAAAGCAGCCGAGGCCAAACACATGCACGACCACTCGCACGATCATTCCCACGACCACTCCCACGATCATTCGCACGATCACGACCACGGCTCCGCCGCGGCGACTGACGAGAAGCCGCCGCAGACGGTGAAGCTGGAGGACGTGGGCCCCGCCCGCAAGCGTCTGACGATCGAGCTGCCCGCCGAGCGCGTGTCGGCGGCGGTGGGCAACAACTATGTCAAGCTCAAAGAGGAAGCGACGCTGCCCGGCTTCCGTCGCGGCCGGGCGCCCCAGCGGCTCCTGGAAAAGAGATTCGGCTCGGCGGTGACGGACGAAGTGCGCACGCAACTGCTCAGCGAGGCGTACGAGCAAGCGGTGGCGGAACTGAAGATCGACGTCATTGGCCAGCCGGAGGTCAAGGACCTGGACAAACTGGAGCTGAAGGTCGGGCAGCCGGTGACCTTCAGCATGGAAGTGGAGATCACGCCTGACTTCGCGCTGCCCTCGCTGGAGGGCATCGCCGTGGAGAAGCCGATCACGGAGATCACCGACACGCTGGTGGCGGAGGAACTGGTCCGGCTTCGCGAGCGTCACGGCAAGCTGGTGAAGTCGGAGCAGACCGTGGTGGCCGAGAAGGATTACGTGGAGTCGGATGTGAAGATCGTCGCCGGCGCGAACGCGGCCGAGCCGGCGGATGGCGCTAAGACGGCTGAGGGCGAGGACGCTGTCATCGCGTCCTACCCGCAGACGTATCTGCTCGTGCACGGCGCCGACAAGGAATACAAGGGCCACGTGGTGGGCATCCTCATCAACGACCTGGGCAAGCAGATGACCGGGAAGAAGGTCGGCGATCACGTGGTGATTTCGATGCAGGGCCCCGCCGGCCACGAGAATGAGCGCATCAAGGATAAGCCGATCACGCTGCACATCCGCGTCCGCGCGGTGCATCGCCAGGAGCCGGCGACGGTGGAGCAGATTCTCGAGCAGACCGGCATTGAGAATGCTGAGGAGCTGAACAAGGTGATCAAGGAGAACCTGGAACAGGCCCGCGACGCCCGGCAGCGCGAGATCATGCACCGCCAGGTCAGCGATCATCTGATGGGCAAGGTGGAATTCGAACTGCCCGCGGGGCTCAGCACCCGGCAGACGTCGCGCGTGCTGCACCGCACGGCGATGGAACTCTTGCAGGGCGGCGTGCCCGAGGCGGACATCCAGCAGCGCATCGCGGAACTGCGCAGCGCGAGCGAAGCGGAAGCCCGCCGGCAGCTCAAGCTGTTCTTCCTGCTCGACAAGGCGGCGCGCGAGCTTGGCATCGACGTGGAAGAACGCGAGATCAACGGCCGGATCTATCAGATCGCGATCCAGCAACAGCGCCGGCCCGAGAAGCTGCGGCAGGAAATGATCCGCAACGGCGAGTACGAGCAGTTCTACATTTCCGTCCGCGATCAGAAGACGCTCGAAGCCATCCTGGGCAAGGCGACGGTGACGGACGCGCCGTACACGGTCGACGAGTTCAAGAAGGGCAAACGCGGGTGATCGCGGTTTTGGATCAGGCAGGATTGGAACAAGCAGGTTTGGATTAAGCGAGTTTGGATCAAGCGAGTTTGGATCAAGCGAGTTTGGATCAAGCGAGAATGGATCAAACAAGTTTGGATCAAACAAGTTTGGATCAAACAGCCTGGGATCAAACATGTTTGGATCAAGCGTGCAGGTTCAGCCCCTTGAGGGGCTGAACCTGCACGCCTTCCGCGCACCGAATCACTTCATTCCCGATGCTGCTGGGCTCTATTGGTTCCACAACCCATGATCGACCGCTTCACCGCCATTCTGGTTGCTGCCCAGGCTTCGGGCAGGCGAACGGTGATGACGCCCGAGGAGTTCCGCGAGGTCCTGTTCTGGCTGGGCGTGATCGTCGCGCTGGGGATCGTGGCGGGGCTGATCGGGTACTGGATTTATCGCAAGTACAAGGAACACAACGCGGCCCCGCCCGCCGACGCGACCTATTCCCTGGGCGAGATGCGCCGGCTCTACGAAGACGGCGAGATTTCCCACGACGAGTACGTGGCGGTGCGCACGCGCCTGCTCGCGGCCGCCAAGGCGATGACCGCTCAGTACGCGGCGACCCAGCGCGAGGTCGTCGTCACGTCGCAGCCCGTCTTGCCGATCCCCGATTCATCCGCGCCAGCCGCCTCGTCCGGCGCGGAACAGCCTCCGGCAATTCCACCTGCCTCGTCGTCGCCGTCGTCGTCGCCTTCGTTGCCACCCGCGCCTCCAGCGCCGCCGCCGCCCTCACCGCCGAAGGACCAATCACCCGACGACGAGGAGCCGATCATCTGACCGTTCCCTTGCCGCGTCTCTCCGGTAAACTGCCGCCATGCGCCAGCGCACGCTCATCCGCTACGGCCTCTTCGCCATCATCTTGGCGATCCTCGCGGCGTTCCTCATCTGGCCTATCGCGCTGACCGTCAGCGGGGCGTTTCAGGATCCGAAAACCGGCGAGATCACCACGCGCTACTTCTTCGGCGACATCGGCGTCTTCAACGACTCCAACTACCGCGATGGCATGATCAACAGCCTGATCATCGCCGGCTTCACGACGGTTCTCTGCCTCATCATCGCGCTGCCGTTGGCGACACTGACGACGCGCTACGAGTTCCGCGGCAAGGCGATACTCTCCAGCCTCGTCATGGTGCCGCTGATCCTGCCGCCCTTTGTCGGCGCCATCGGACTGCGTGCATTGCTCGGCCGGTACGGCGCGGTCAACTCGCTGCTCGTCTCGCTGGGGCTGATCGACGCAGACGCGCCGGGCATCGATTTCCTGGGCAGCGATGTCGTCGGCGGGCGCTTCACCGGCATCGTCATCGCCGAGGCGCTGCACCTGTATCCGATCCTGTTCCTGAACATCACCGCGGCGATGGCGAACCTCGATCCCGCGCTCGATGAAGCGGCGCAAGGCCTGGGCGCCAGCCGGTGGACGCGCTTCAGCCGGATCACGTTGCCCTTGATCACGCCGGGCGTCTTCGCCGGCGCAACCATCGTGTTCATCTGGAGCTTTACGGAACTGGGCACGCCGCTGATGTTCGACTTCTACCGCGTGACGCCCGTGCAGGTCTTTTATGGTTTACAGGAACTGGAAGCCAGCCCGCGGCCCTACGCGCTGGTCGTCGTCATGCTCACCGTGGCGATCGGACTTTATCTGGTGGGCAAGGTGCTCGTCGGCGGCCGGGCGTACGAAATGCAGAGCAAAGCCTCCATCGCCAGCACCGCGCACCGGCTCACGGGTTTCAAAGGCATCGGCGCGGCGGTCGCCTTCGCCGTGGTCATCGGCCTGGCGATTCTGCCGCACATCGGCGTCGTACTCTCGTCCTTCAGCGGCAACGGCGCGTGGTTCCGCACCATTCTCCCCTCTGTGTGGACGAGCGAGCATTACTCGCACGCGCTCTCGCACAACCTGGCCATGAGCTCGATCCAGAACAGCCTCTTCTACGCGAGTCTGGCCATGGTGCTCTGCATGATCATGGGCCTGGCGATCGCGTACTTGAACGTGCGCGTGAAAATCCGCGGCGGCTGGCTGCTCGACAGCCTTGCGATGCTGCCGCTGGCGGTGCCGGGGCTGGTGATGGCGTTCGGATTTGTGGCGATGTCGCTGCGCTGGCCGTTCAAGGGTGACGGCGCGTTCCTCACGAACATCAGCGTGATGGGGCAGAGTCCGAATCCGATTCCGCTGCTCATCGTCGCCTACGCCATCCGCCGGCTGCCGTATGTCGTGCGCTCCGCCAGCGCGGGGCTGGAGCAGACCAGCGGCCAGCTCGAGGAGGCCGCGCTGAACCTGGGCGCCACGCCCATGACCGCCATCCGCCGCGTGGTGATTCCGCTGATCATGGCCAACCTGATCGCCGGCGGCATCCTGGCCTTCAGCTTCGCCATGCTGGAAGTGAGCGACTCGCTGATCCTGGCGCAGAAGGAAAAAGATTTCCCCATCACGAAAGCGATCTACGAGTTCTTCCTGCGCCTCGGCGACGGCCAGTACATCGCCAGCGCGATGGGCGTCTGGGGCATGGCGCTCTTGACGGTGACGATGGTCGGCGCGGGGTTGATGATGGGGAAGAAGCTGGGGGCGATTTTCAGAGTGTGAGTGGAGCTGATGAGTGGGTGACGAGGTGAGGGGGTGAGAGGGTGACGGAGCGAGTCATGCAACAGTTTGATCAATTGACCGAACCACAACGATTGCTTTTGATGGCCGCCGCAGTCCAAGGTTTCGGGCCGACCTCTGACATTGGCACTGCCAATTCGTACAAGGTCGTTGGCCTCGCCATTGGCTGGGCAGGGTTGTTCACTGAAGCGATTTGGAAGGCGTGGAAATGTGATTACCACAACGAATACCCCGCTGCTATTGGCCAGTTTTATGGTGAATTGATCAGGATGATCCGATATGTCCCCGCCGGAGAAGCACTATTCGAAGGCGGTGGCAATCTTGGCAGTGAAGTAGAACCTCCAGCATTTCCCCTTTTCACATCCTGTCGCCTGACAGTCCAGGGTGAACACTGCGCGCTTCACCTGCTTGAGCACCACCCCGAGTATCGAAACATCGTGCGGCCAACGTGGTGGGGACGCTGATATGAAGCCGTTGAACGCCAAGGTTGGAGCGCGAGTATAGTAAGAACTTCCCGCGAGCTTTCTGAGTCACCCACTCACCCCCTCACCCCCTCATCCACAAATGGACGCCATCGCCCGCTACCTCTGGTTCCTGCTCCCGGCCAACCCCATGGTCGTGCGCATCGTGCAGGGCGGGTCGCGACGCATGCGGCATCTCTGGGTGCGCATGGGTTACCTTGGCGCGCTGATCATGCTCGTCCTCGTCGGCCTGCTCTCAGCCGACGCGTTCGGCAAGGACACGACGATCACCGATCTGGCCAAGAGCGGCACCAAGGTGTTCACCATCGTCGCCTACGGACAGGTCATTCTCGTCTGCCTCATCGCGCCGATCTTCATGGCTGGGGCCATCACGCACGAACGGCAGAACGAAACCTTCGACATCCTGCTCACCACGCCGCTGTCGAATCTGCAGATCGTGCTGGGCACGCTGGCGGGCCGGCTCTATTTCATTCTCGCGCTCCTGATGAGCGGGCTGCCGCTCTTCGCGGTGCTGCTGATTTTCGGCGGCGTACCGGTGCGAAGCGTGTTCGTCGCGTTTGCCGTGGCGGCGCTGTCGGCGGTGATGGTCGGCTCCGTCGCGGTGACGCTCTCCGTCCTGCGCACCGGCGGACGCAAGGCGGTGTACTTCTTCGTCATCGCCATCGTCGGCTACCTCGTGGCGGCTTACGCGGCGGACTACTTCATCCGCGCCGCCAACCGCGCCCCGGGCGTGACCACCGGCGGGGCGACGACGTTCCTCACGCCGCTGCATCCGATGCTGGTCTTGGAAGCGTCGGTGGATCAGGCGAACTACCGCACTTTGGCGCCGGAGGAGCTGGCTGACCACGGCGCCATCGCGCGGTTCTATTTGTCGCAGCCTTTGGGCACGTTCGCAACGCTGACGATCCTGATGAGCCTGACCATGCTCGTGTTCAGCGCATTGCAGGTTCGCCGGCTGACGCAGGGCATCCCGATGATTCCGCTGCCGCAGGGTCTGCGCCGGCTGCTGCGCCTCGATGCCGGTGAGCGCATCCGGCCGGCGCGAGTGGTCTGGCACAACCCGATCGCCTGGCGCGAGGCCAACGCCCGCGGCAACAAGGTCGGCGGAATCCTCGCGCGGTGGGGGTTCTTTGTCCTGGGCATCGGCGCGGCGGTCACGCTCGTTGTGCTTTATGCCACCAACTCGCTGCCGCGCATCAGCAGCACCGGCGGCGCAGGCCCCGATCAGGGCGCGGCGTTCCGCATGGCGCTGCTCACGCTGCTGCTCTTGGAGTTGGCCGTGATCGTGATCGTGGCGATCTACATGTCGGCAGGCTCCATCAGTAAGGAGCGCGAGGATGGCACGCTCGATCTGCTGCTCACCTCGCCGATCACGCCGCACTATTACATCTGGGGCAAGGTGCGCGGGCTGGTGAGTTTTCTTTCCACGCTGATCGCGGTGCCGGTGCTGACGATGGTGATCGTCTGCGTCTACACGATGCTGGCGGGCGATCATGCACAGGTGGCGTACTACCGCGGCACCGGTCGCTTCGACGGGCCGCTGGTGCTGCCGGAGGCGATGCTGCTGCTGCCGCTGTTGATCGTGCCCTTCGTCGCGCTGGCGGTGACGGTGGGCATCATGTTCAGCATCAAGGCGAGCAGCGTGCTGGGCGCGGTGGTGTGGTCCGTCGCCGGCGTCGGGGGCATGGCGCTGGTGCTCGGATTCATCGGCGCCAACTGCGCGGCCAACGTGGCCGTCGTCGGCCCGATCATCAACGCTTTCAGCCCCGCCACCAGCGTGATGATGCTGGTGAATCCGTACGCATCCGTTCAAGGGTTCGCGGGCTCGGAATCAGGTGGCCGCGCTAATCTGGTCATCGCCGCGCTGCTCGCAGGGGCGGGGTACAGTGCGATTGTGTACGGCTACCTCATCGCGACGGTGAAGAGTTTCGACCACACCGTGCGCAAACTCAGCGGGGCAGCGAACTGATCCCGGTTAGCGGTCGGGCCGAGTCCGCGGGGCCCATGTGTTTCCTGGGTTCGCGGTCAGGTGCCATGGGCAAGCGGAGTCCGCGGAGTTTGCCCGTGCTGGCTGACAGCAAGGCGCACGGGCAAGCTGCGCAAAGCCTCCGCTTGCCCATGGCACCTGCGGCACCTTGCCACAATCGTGGCCGCCTTTTTAGGAACCAAGACACGGGTGGGCCTCGCGGACTCGGCCCGACCGCTAACCGTAGGAATTGAACCGCGCAACTCCTTCGAAATGGAGCCACATGCTGATTCCCATCCTCGTCACGTTTGCCTCGATCATCATCGTGTTCGTCGTCATCGTCGCCGCGCGGCCTGCGGAGTTCCAGATCACCCGCAGCGCGACGATGGCTGCGCCGGCGGCGACGGTGTTCGCGCAGGTGAATGATTTTCATCTCTGGCAAGCGTGGTCGCCGTGGGCCAAGCACGATCCGCAGATGAAGCAGACCTACGACGGTCCGGCGTCCGGCGCCGGCGCGAAGTACGCCTGGGTCGGCAACAAGAAGGTCGGCGAGGGCCGCATGACCATCACGGAGAGCAAACCCGGCGAGCGCATCGTCATCAAGCTGGAGTTCCTCAAGCCGTTCGCCGCGACGAACGTGACGGAGTTCGCTTTCAAAGCAGAGGGCAATCAAACGGTGGTCACGTGGACCATGCTCGGCAAGAACAACTTCATGGCCAAGGCGTTCTGCATGTTCATGAACATGGACAAAATGGTCGGCGGCGATTTCGAGAAAGGCCTGGCGGCGATGAAGGCGGTGGTGGAGGCGGCGAGGTAAGGGCCCTCGTACGAACCTCGCGCAAAGGCGCAAAGGCAGCGGGACCGAAATGAGTTCGCGATTTAGCCGGCGGGCTTGCCCGCCGAGACGCCCTCGGCGGGCAAGCCCGCCGGCTAAATGGATGACCGCCAATTCGCGAAGTTATTTCGGCCCCGTTCCAAGGACCGCGGAGTTCTTTGCGAGCTTTGCGCCTTTGCGCTCGGATCGCCCCCGCGAATCCCCTGATATCATGCTCTCGTCCTGCCCACCCGTTTCAACAACTCACTCCTCGAAAGGCAAGCCTATGAGCGGCGTGCGAGTTCTTGTCGGCACGAAAAAGGGCGCGTTCATTCTCACCTCCGACGGCAAGCGCCAGAAGTGGAAAGTCGATGGCCCGCTTTTCGCGGGTTGGGAAATCTATCACCTCAAAGGTTCGCCCGTCGATCCGAACCGCATCTACGCCTCGCAGACCAGCGGCTGGTTCGGGCAGATCATTCAACGCTCCGACGACGGCGGCAAAACCTGGCACCAGCCGGGCACCAAGCCTGGCGAGGAAATGAAATCGCCCGAGGGATTTCCGATGGGCGAGAGCAACAAGTTCGTCTACGACACGTCGCCGGAGACGGGGCAGCCGCTGACTACACATCAGTTCTACGACGGCACGCAGAAGCCGTGGGTATTCAAGCGCGTCTGGCACATCGAGCCTTCGCTGACCGACCCCGACACAGCTTACGCCGGCGTCGAGGACGCCGCGATGTTCCGCACGACGGATGGCGGCAAGACCTGGCACGAGTTCGCCGGCCTGCGCGCCGCCAAGGGCCACCTCTGGTCGCCCGGCGCCGGCGGCCTGGGCCTGCACACGATCCTGATCGATCCGAGGAATCCCAAGCGAATCTACATCGCGATTTCCGCCGCGGGCGTGTTCCGTTCCGACGACGGCGGCAAGACCTGGTCGCCCAAGAACAAGGGGCTCACTTCGAAGTACATGCCCGATCCGAATGCCGACATCGGCTTCTGCGTCCACCGCATCGCGTTTCACCCGACCAAGCCCGACACGCTTTTCATGCAGTTGCACTGGCACGTCTGCCGCAGCGATGACGCTGGCGACACCTGGTACAAGGTCAGCGGCAACCTGCCCAGCGATTTTGGCTTTCCCATCGATGTGCACGCCCATCAGCCGGAGACGGTTTTCGTCGTGCCGATCAAGAGCGACTCGGAGCACTATCCGCCCGACGGCAAACTCCGCGTCTATCGCAGCCGGACCGGCGGCCGCGATGAGCAGGGCTGGGAGCCGATGACCAGGGGCCTGCCGCAGGAGAACTGCTACGTGAATATTCTGCGCGACGCGATGTGTGTGGATTCGCTCGATCCCTGCGGTGTCTACTTCGGCACCACGGGCGGACAGGTTTATGGCTCGGCGGATGGCGGGGAGAATTGGGCCCCGATCGTGAGGGATTTGCCGAGCGTGCTGAGCGTGGAGGTGCAGGTGCTTTGAGCGGGGAGAGAGTAGAGGGGATCGAGCAGGATTAAGATTGGGATTAGGATTAGGAGGGAGGGAGCGGATTATGAGTATGAGTATGAGTATGAGTAGGAGTATGAGTAGGAGTATGAGTATGAGTAGGAGTATGAGTATGAGTAGGAGTAGGAGTACGAGTATGAATGGAAAAATGGCCACGGTCCGCGCGCCTTGTTCCTGTTCCTACTCATACTCATACTCCTACTCGTACTCCTAATCCCTCCGGACTCCTAATCCTAATCCTTCTCGTCATCCTCTCCTCTCCTTCCGGAGTTCCACATGCCCGACGGATCCTTCTTCGATTACGAGAGACTGGATGTCTACCGCGAAGCAATCGCCTTCGTCGCCTGGCTGCACTCCCTCTTGGAAACCATCGACCGCCCCGGCGAGATCAAGGACCAACTCGACCGGGCTTCCGCCTCTATTCCGTTGAACACTGCGGAGGGCAACGGCAAATACAGTCCCAAGGACCGTTGCCGGTTCTTCGACATCGCGCATGGCTCGGCACTGGAATGCGCCGCAGGTCTGGACGTTCTGGTCGCGAAAACCAAGGCGACGTCCGACCAGGTGCGCCCAGGCAAGGAGAGGCTCCAGAAGATCGTGCGGATGCTCTTTGGCTTGATCAAGAGGAACTCGACGCGCGAGTACGAGAAGTCGGATGTCACTGCCTGAACTTTCCCTGGTGATGGAAACCAACGCCCCATGATCCGCCTCGAACTCCCCTTTCATCTGCGCACGCTCGCCCGGATCGACGGCGAAGTGGTGCTGGAGGTTCTGCCGCCGGTGACGGTTTGCTCGGTGCTCGATGCGCTGGAGGCGCGATTCCCGATGCTGCGCGGGACGATCCGCGATCACGTGACGAAAAAGCGGCGTGATTTCCTGCGGTATTTCGCGTGCGGACAGGATCTTTCGCTGGAGTCGGCCGACGCGCCTCTGCCGGCCGAGGTGGCGAGCGGGAAGGAGTTGTTTCTGGTCGTCGGAGCGATTGCCGGCGGTTGACGTTTCGTAGAACACATGAACAGGAGCCATCATGCAGTACGTCGATGGATTCGTCATTCCGATTCCGAAAAAGAATCTGCCTGCCTACTTTCGCATGGCGAAGAAGGCATGCAAGATCTGGATGAAGCACGGCGCGCTGGAATACCGCGAAGCGGCGGGCGATGATCTGGACAGCACGTTCGGCACATCTTTCCCCAAGCAGTTGAAACTGAAGGCGGGCGAGACGGTGGTGTTTGCGTGGATCGTGTACAAGTCGCGGGCCCATCGAGATCGGGTAAACAAGAAAGTGATGGCTGATCCGCGCATGGGCGAGATGTGCGATCCCAAGAACCCGCCGTTTGACGTGGAGCGGATGCACTACGGCGGATTCCAGATCGCCGTGGCGGCGTCGACGAAGTAGCTTTCGTTCCACGAAATCGCAAGCAAAAAAGAAGCCCTGCGGGTCGGCAGGGCTTTTCTTGTTTCGCGCATTGGCGGGGGCAATCAGATGATTGCCTTGATCGGGTCGATATGTTCGACGCCGACGAGTTTCTGATCGAGGCCGCCGAAGAAATAACTGAGGCGGTTGGGGTCGATGCCGAGTTGGTTCAGGACGGTGGCGTGGAGATTTTTGACGTGCAGTCGATCGACGACGGCATGGTTGCCGATCTCGTCGGTTTCGCCGTAGCTGACGCCCCCCTTGATGCCGCCGCCGGCCATCCACATGGTGAATCCGTAGCTGTTGTGATCGCGGCCGGTGCCCTGGGCGTACTCGGCGGTGGGCTGGCGTCCGAACTCGCCGCCCCAGACGATGAGCGTGTCCTTCAGCATGCCGCGCTGCTTGAGGTCCTTGAGCAGGCCTGCGATGGGTTTGTCGGTGTTGCCGGCGTGGTAGGTGTGGTTTTTCACCATGTCGCCGTGGGCGTCCCAGTTGTCGTCGTTGTGGGCGCCGCCGGAGTAAATCTGGATGAAGCGCACGCCGCGCTCGACGAGTCTGCGGGCCAGCATGCACTGCTTGGCGAAGGGTCGGGTGCGCGGCTCGTTGTAGCCGTAGAGATCTTTCGTCGCATCGGTTTCGCTTTCGACGTCGACGGCTTCGGGCGCGTGCTGCTGCATGTTGAAGGCGAGTTCATAGCTTGCGATGCGGGCGGCCAGGTCGCTGTTGCCGACGTGGCGCGACTGATGATCCTCGTTGTATTGCCGCAGCGTGTCGAGCATGCGCCGCTGCATCGCCGTGGTGACGCCCTCGGGATTCTTCAGGTCGAGGATCGGCTGACCCGCCGACCGCACGACCACGCCTTGGTACGTCGCGGGCATGTAGCCGCTGGACCAGTTCTTGGCGCCGCTGATGGGGCCGCCCTTGGGGTCGAGCATGACGACGAAGCCCGGCAGGTTCTGGTTCACCGAGCCGAGGCCGTAATTCACCCACGATCCCAGCGCGGGGCTGCCGGAGAGAATCTTGCCGCTGTTCATCATGAGCATCGCCGAGCCGTGAATCGGCGAGTCGGCGGTCATGGAGTGCAGGAACGCGATGTCATCGACGCACGTGGCCAGGTTCGGGAAGAGGTCGCTGACGTGTTTGCCGCACTGGCCGTACTGCTTGAACTTCCACTTGGGTCCGACGACGCGGCCGGTGTTTTTCTTGCCGCCGCGGCCGAAGGTTTTGACGGGGATGGTCTTGCCGTCCATGTCGTACATCTTCGGCTTGTAGTCGAAGGTATCGACCTGGCTGGGCCCGCCGTACATGAAAAGGAAAATGACGCTCTTGGCCTTGGCGGCAAAGTGCGGCTGCTTGGCGGCGAGCGGGTTGACGAAGGTCGGTAAGGCGCCGGGCACGGCATCGGCGGCATCGGCGCGACTGCCGAAGAAGCCATCGCGGTCAAGCATGCCGGTGAGAGCGAGGCCGGTGAAACCGGCACCGGTTTCCCAGAGGAACTCGCGACGGGTTCGGCGGCAGAATTGGTTGCGGGTGTTCATAGGTCGTTCCGTTCTTGAAAAAAGCCAAGATGGCCTAGCTGAGCCAGTCTTCAACGGTCAATCCATCCACGTCGGCGAAGTGCTTGGTGTTGTGCGTCACCAGCGTTGCATTCTTCGCCAATGCAGTCGCGGCGATGAGGTTGTCGATGTATCCACAGGGGCGGCCCTTGCGTTTGAGGTTGAGCCTGATTCGGCCGTACGCGTCGGCGCAGGCTTCATCAAATTGCACGACTTCAACCACGCTGAGCATCTGGCGAAGCCGCTCGAAATTCTGATCAGGCCGGTCTGAATTTCGGAAGCCGTAGTTCAACTCGGCAAGGACCAGCGCACTGACGGCCGTCTCGTGGCCGCGATCGCGAAACCGATCCACCGCCTGTGGGACGCCGTTGAGCACGGCGATCACAATGTTTGTGTCAAGGTGCCTCATGAAAGTCGATCTCGGGCGGCATGACATTGGCGCGATCGTGTTCAAGTTCGTCCATCGCGGCGGCGAAGCCTTTGTCGCCGATCATGCACCCGGCAATCGCGGCAACAACCTGCGTGACCTCCGCTTGCGTCGGCCGTCTTCGTCGCGTGACGACGAGATCCACTTCGCTGCCAGAGGGCAGACCGATCGCCGCGTCCAACTGGATCAGGTCGCCCTGCACGATGCCATGCGCCGAGATGCTCACATCAGTGTTCCTTTTGCTGTTGCGAGTCAATCCAGATACGCGAACTCATTCAGGTTCAGTGCCACGAGGCTGAAGTACTTTAGCGCGGCGTCAGGCTTGACGCCGTGCTCTTTCTTCAGGGAATCCATGAGGCTCAGGCCCAGATCGATCTCCTTCTGCGTCGGCACTCGGCCGGTGGTCAGTCGCAGCCCGAACGCGACTTGGGCTGCCGGGACCTCGCCGGCCTCCTTTTTCAGGCGCGCCGCCAGCAGGGTCGCCTGTTCCTGCATGAAGTCGCCGTTGAGCAGGGTCAGCGCCTGGTTCGGCTGCGTGGTGACGAAACGCACAGGACAGTGGTTGTCGGTGTCGGCCAGGTCCAGTCGTTCCAGAATCGGCACGCCCAGCGAGCGCTTGATGTGGATGTAGATCGAGCGACGGGCGGCTTCCTCCGCCGACGAGTTGCCCCAGTTCCTGCCGGGCACCGATTGCCCCGCCAGCACCTCGGCGGAGATCTTTGGGTAGATCGGCGGGCCGGCCATTTTCGGGTTCAGCGTTCCGGTCACGGCGAGCACGGAGTCGCGCATTTCCTCCGCGGTGAGGCGGCGCATGTCGAAGCGCCAGAACAGATCATTCTGCGGGTCCTTGGCGTAAGCCTGTGCGTTGTAATCGCATGATTGCCGATAGGCGCTGCTGAGCATGATGAGCTTGTGCAACCGCTTCATCTTCCAGTCGCCCGCCATGAAGTCGGCCGCAAGCCAGTCGAGCAGTTCCGGGTGCGTGGGCTTGTCGCCGGCGAAGCCGAAGTTGCTGGTGGAGCGCACGATGCCGCGCCCGAAATGATGCTGCCAGATGCGGTTCACCATGACCCGGGCGGTGAGCTTGTTGTCCTTCGAGCCGATCCATTTCGCAAGCACCGTGCGGCGGCCGCTGCTGGTCTGGCCCGGCGCGGGCTTGGGGATCTCCGGATTGGGATAGTCCAGCACGCTGGGGAAGCCGGGCTTCACCTCGGCTCCGGGATTGTGTGCGCTGCCGCGGATCAGCACATGCGTGGGCGGCACATTGGGGTTTGGCTCGAACGCCGCCAGCGCCATCTCCGGCGCCGGAGCTTTCACCTGGTCGATCTTCTTTTTCTCCTCCAGCTTGGCCAGATAGTCCTTGTGCTCGGCGGCGGTCAGCACCGTCGGCGCCTTCTTGCGGATCATGGCGATGCGCGTCCGGCCGTCCTTCGCGTCTTCCTTCTCCGGGTTGGAGAACGTGTCGAAAACCTTCCTCTCGTATCCCTCGATCACCTGCGTCACCGCTTTGATCAGATCCTTATTCGCCTCAAGCGCCTTCTCGTACTCCGCCTGTTTCTGCGGCGTGGTGACCGGCACCTGCTTCATTTCGTGCTGCATGTTGCGGACGAAGGCCACCAGCTTGTAGTAGTCCGCCTGCGGCATCGGATCGATTTTGTGATCGTGACAGCGGGCACAACCGACGGTCATGCCGAGCATGGTTTGCCCGATGGTGGAAACCATGTCGTCGAGGCCGTCGAAATGGGCCTGCGGGCGATCGACCGGTTCATCGTCCCAGATGCCCAGCCGGTAAAAGCCGGTGGCGATGATCGAGTCGTGCGTGCGGTCGGGAATCTCGTCGCCGGCGAGTTGCTCGAGGACGAAGCGGTCGTACGGTTTGTCTTCGTTGAAGGACTTGATGACGTAATCGCGGAACTTCCAGGCATTGTCCTTCGGGTTGTCGCGCTCGTAGCCGTTGCTCTCGGCGTAGCGCACGAGATCGAGCCAGTGCCGGCCCCATTTCTCGCCATAGTGCGGCGAAGCGAGAAGCTTGTCGATGATTCTCTCATAAGCTTTCGGGTCCGTGTCGGCAACGAAGGCGTCGATCTCCGCCGGCGTCGGAGGCAGGCCGGTGAGATCAAAATAAGCCCGGCGAATCAGCGAGATGCGGTTTGCCGCGGCGGAAGGCGAAAGGCCGGCGGATTCCAGCTTCGCCAGGACGAACGCGTCGACCGGATTCGCCGCCCACGCCTGGTTCTTCACGGCGGGAAGCGCCGGCTGCTTCACGGGCTGGAACGACCAGAACTTCTTCGTCTCCTCATTCACCTGCGGAGCATGCGAAGCGGCGGCGGGGGGAGCGGGATCCTTGCCGGGCGTCCAAGGCAGGCCCATGCCGACCCACTTGATGAGCACTTCAATATCCCCAGCGGCAAGTTTGCCCTTCGGCGGCATCTGCAGGTTGTCGTCCTTGTATTCGATGGCTTTGATCAGCAGGCTTTTGCCCGGCTCCTTCGCATCGAACGCGCTGCCTGTGTCGCCGCCCTTGACCGTTTCGGCGCGGCTGGTGAGGCGAAGGCCGCCTTTGATCTTGGCTTCGCCGCCGTGGCATTTCACGCAGTGCTGCGCGAGAATCGGCTGCACCTTTGACTCGAAAAAGGCGATCTGTTCCGCCGTCGGCGCCGGGTCGGCGGCACGGGCGGAAACGCCGAGAAGCAGGAGGATGAGGCAGGCGGTGTGTCGCATCATGTTGTTGAAGCAAAGGGGTTGGCCGGACGCACGCGGTCAGGACGCCGATGTCGATGAGGATCGTGCGCCTCTACTGCATCATTGGCCGCGCACGCCGCGTGGGTACCGAATCGTCGGCTGGATCGGCGCGGCCGATTGTCGCAGTAACAATAATAGCCACCTGATGCAGGGGCCATGAGAAATCAGGTTGAAAACCTGTAATTTCAGGTCGCGCGACGGACGCCGCGAAAGCATTGCAAATGCCTGTAAATCGCGAGGAAAGACTCTTTACACGCGATTCGACGCCTGATCGCGCCGGCGGGTAAGATACGATTCTCGGCTAAGGAACGGGACCGAAATAAGTTCCCGATTTAGCCGGCGGGCTTG
Source organism: uncultured Phycisphaeraceae bacterium (assembly GCA_964426135.1). Lineage (GTDB taxonomy): Bacteria > Planctomycetota > Phycisphaerae > Phycisphaerales > Phycisphaeraceae > CAYRPN01. The sequence continues at coordinate 16,476 of CAYRPN010000041.1, forward strand.
CCCGCCGAGACGCTCTCGGCGGGCTTGCCCGCCGGCTAAATGGGGGACCGCCAGATCGCGAAGTTATTTCGGGCCCGTTCCTAAGCGAATCCTGCGGCAACCAGTATGGCTGTGCACCGAAAGCATCGCGATGTGCCCCACGTGGCGCTGATCATCGAGACTTCGCTCTCGTATGGTCGCGGCCTGCTGCGCGGGGTGGCTCGCTATGTGCGCGAGAACGGGCCGTGGTCGGTCTATCTCGAACAGCGATCGCTCTACGACCCCGCGCCGCCCTGGCTGAAGTCATGGAAGGGCGATGGCATCATCTCCCGTGCGTCGTACCGTCAGATCGCGAAGCTGGTCGTCGATGCCGGCATACCCACCGTCGACCTGAACGAAGAAGTCACCGGCCTTGGCCTGCCTTTGATCTGGAACGATCACCGGCGCATCGGCGAAATGGCGGCCGAGCATCTGATCGAGCGCGGCTTCACGCACTTCGGCTTTTTCGGCTACCCGAACCTGGAATGGTCCAACAGCCGGCTGCAGGGGTTCACCGGGCTGCTGGCGCGGCAGGGCCTCCACTGCAAGCAATACGAGAGCCCGATCAAGGGCGCCATCGGCTCGCGCCTGCCGCGATGGGAGGAGGAGATTCAGCACGCCGCCCGCTGGATCGCGCAGCTGCCCAAACCCGCAGGCGTGATGGCGGCCAACGATTACCGCGCGGTGCAGTTGCTCGACGCCTGCCGCCGCGCCAAGGTCGCCGTGCCTGATCAGGTCGCGGTGATCGGCGTGGATGACGAGGACGTGGCGTGCGAACTGGCGAACCCGCCGCTGACCAGCATCGTGCCCGACGCCGAGCGCATCGGATACGAAGCCGCGAAACTGCTCGACATCATGATGAAGGGCGAGGCGGTGCCGCAGCAGGAGCAGTTCATTCCGCCCCGCGGCCTCGTGCCGCGGCAGTCCACCGATGTCACCGCCATCGCCGATCCGCAAGTCGCCCAGGCGATGCACTTCATCCGCAAGCATGCGTGCGACGGCATCAGCGTGGACGATGTGCTGGAGGAAGTGCCCGTTTCGCGCTCCGTGCTGCAGCGGCGGTTCCGCAGCCTGCTTGGGCGTTCGATCCACGATGTGATCCGGGCTGCGAGGCTGGAGCGCGTGAAGATGTTCCTGATGCAGACGGATCTGTCGCTCTACGAAATCGCGCGGCGCACGGGATTCAATCACAGCGAGTACCTCAGCGCGGTCTTCCGCCAGCAGACCGGGCAGACCATTTCGCAGTTCCGCGAATCGCCGCGCGGCGGTTGAGTTTCCTACAATGCCTGCGTTCTCATTCCTACTTGCGAGGCACGACCATGACTGATTCGCCGCAGCAACCTTTCGGCCCCCGTCCTCCCGTGGAAACATCGCACGGCATCGCGCCGCCTCCGCCTCCGTACTATGCGCCGTATCCCTATCCGCCCGCCGCTCCGCCGGCCAAGCAGGGCTTCCTGCCCAAGGTGCTCAAGGGTGCGCTGGTTTCGATCTTCATCATGTCGATCCTGATGAATGTGTACCTGCTGCAGATCGTCGTGCTGCTCACCGGCGGCATGCGCGAGGCGGTCTACGAGCAGGGAACCACTCGCGAGCGCATCGTCATCATCCCGATCGAAGGCGTCATCAACGACTCCATGTACGACTTCGTCGGCGGCGCGATCAAGCAACTGCGAGACAACAAGGAAGACATGCCCAAGGCGATCGTGCTGCGCATCGATTCGCCCGGTGGTTCCGTCGGCGCCTCCGACCGCATTCTCAACGACATCCGCGTGTTCAAGAAGGATTTTCCCGGCATCCCCGTGCTCGCCAGTTTCGGCGGCGTCGCGGCCAGCGGCGGGTACTACGTCGCCGCCGAGTGCGACACGATCATCGCCGAGCCCACGTGCATCACGGGATCGATCGGCGTCATCGCCACGATGATGACCATCGACAAGCTGATGGAGAAGGTCGGCGTCACGCCGACGGTGCTGGTGGCCGACGGTTCGCCGCGCAAGGAAGTCGCCAACAACATGTACCGCCCGTTGAATGCGGCGGACCAGGAGAAGATCAAGGAGATTCTCAACACCGCTTACGAGCGCTTCACGCAGGTGGTCGCGGACGGCCGCAAGAAAGTGTTGACGCCCGAGCAGGTCAAGGCCGTGGCCACCGGCGACATTTACAACACGAAGCAGGCGATCGCCAACAAGCTGATCGACGGCGAAGGTTATCTTGAGGATGTGCTCAAGCAGGCGAAGACGATGGCGAAGATCGCCGGTGAGCCGCGCGTGACGGTGATCAATCCGGCGCGATCATTCAATCCGATGAGCCTGCTGATGGGGCAGTCCAACGCGCCTTCGCATTCGATCCTGGAAGACGGCGAGAAGATGCGAACGTATCTGCAGGAACTGCGCGCTCCGCGCGTGGAGTATCTGTGGGAGCCGGGAATGTGAACGGAGCGGCTTTGCCGCGTCAGCCCGCGTGCGTCGCGATGGGCCGCAGCGCATCGATGACGCCGTGCTGTTTCGCTTTGGCGTAGAAAAGCTTCATCGCCTGCAACTGTCGCGGGCCGATGTCGTATTTGAGCCATTGCCCCAGGTATTGCCGGGCCAGATCAAGCGGCCAGCCTGACTGTGGCGCTCGGCGGGCGACGATCTCGTCGATGCGACTGGCGTTGCGCTGGCGGTTCTCCGCCAGCTTCACGGGCAGGTCTCCAAGGCTGGCGCCTTGCCTGCACATCCACACAGCGAAGACGAACGGCAACCCCGTCAGCTTCTTCCAGGCTTCGCCAAGGTCAACCTGATGCGGATATTTCTCCGCCGGCGGCGCGCTGGTGATGACTTTGTCGCCGATGAGCAGCATCGCCTGCGGATCGGTGACGACACGGTTGCCCGCGACCTGTTCGCGCGCGTGGTAGTCAATGATGTGCGGTCGGATGCCGTGCAGTTCCGCCAGCAACACGCGCAGAAGGGCGATGCTGGTGTGGCTGTCGGTGTCGACGTGGATTTCAGTGAGTTGACGAACGGGGCGCCGGCTGTAAAGGCGCACCGTGAGCGTGGGGCCGTCGCAGCCGATGCCGCCGACGGGGACAATCGCCAGCGGTGTCCCGCTGCGCTGGAAATCGATCACCGGACACAGCGCCACATTCACCGCGCCGCTCTCCAGGTCTTCAAGCAACCGGCTGGGCACGTCGAATTTCACGATGGGGTCTGAACCCTCGTCCAGGCCTTCGATCAGTGGGCGTGCATTGAGAAAGCTGACGCAGCCGATGCGGCGGACATCGGCGGTCGTAGTCGCGGCGGCGATGCCGTCGGCGGTCGAATTGGATTCGAGCGTGCTCATGCGTCCAGAGATGATAAGGTGCGACGCACGGGGCAGACCCTGCGGCGAAGCGTCGCATTCAACCAGCAGTGGGGCGGGTCTCGTCGGTTGTCGGATCGTCGATCGCTCGTTCCTGTGCGCCCAACTCCGGTGGCACCTCTTCCGCCCCGCGCAGGCGTCCGTCGCTGCCGATCTTTTCAGCCGACGCGCGCAATGCGTCAACATCCTTGGGCGTCACGATGATGTGCGGCCAGATCACGTCGCGCTGAATCTGCGGTTTGCCCTCCTTGTCCAGCGTCACCTGCTCCAGCGCTACGGTCAGATACGCCTCTTCGTCGTAGCGATCCGACTTCGCCAGTTCATAGACCATCGAGGTCGCGCCGGGCGGTTCCGCGTTGGCGGTGGGAAGCGCGATGAGCTGCTCGACCGTGCCTGCCTCGGCCAGGTCGGCCTTGGACGCAATCGTCTGCCCGGACAGGCGAACGACAATCTCCGACTGGTCGGCCCAGCAGTCGCCCGCTTCGATGAAGGGCACCTGCGCCATCTTGTTGGCGCCGAGGTAAGTCCCGGCCGCAACCACGCCCGCTTCGATCAGCCAGACGATGTAAACGAAAACACCCTTGATCGGAAGCCCGGAACGGCCACCCTTGCCGATGGACCAGCCTTCGTCGACGCGTACCTCCACGTACCTTTCAAAGGTGATCTCCGCGCGGATCTCCTCCTCCGTCACGCCCGGCTCCTCCGCCATGATCTCCGGAATCGCCTCGTTCAGCGTGAACTGATAGGCGAACCGGTGCGTTGACAGAATTGCCACAACACCGACGGCAAGCCCCAGCAGTTTGGCCACCATCGGGTTGCGGCACTTGCCTTTCTTCACCGCAAACTGCATGGCGAAGTTGCCCGCGAAGGCGTAGCCAATCATCAGCAGTGCATTGAGGTAGATGAACGGAATCCACGACAGCAGTTTCTGATAAATGAACCCCAGGCCGATCATCGCGACGCCTGCTCCGATGGAAAAGGTCAACACCAGTGGATTCAGTTTTCCAGACGGTTGATAGATCAGGATCATGCCGGCCTCCAGGGAAGTGACTTGCGCATTGTCGCAGAAGCAGCACGGTGAACAAGTGCGATGGTTTCGCCAGGGCCGCGATACGGCCGCCAGGGTGCATATGCGGGCGATCTCACCGCGGTTCGTCCAGCGAGTCCGGGTCGGGCGCGTTCTCCGCAGCACCGTCTTCCTCGATCACCTCTTCGCGCCAGTCGATGGAATCTTCAACTTTACCGACATCCACGTAATTGCCGCAGCGCGGGCACTCCTGGATGGTGCCGTAGTCTTCGGCCTTGAATTTGACTGGTTTGCCGCACTTGTCGCAGACCATCTCGACGGGGCCACGCTGCTTGCCGGCGGCGGCGCGCTCCACGATGTCGGTCTTTAGCTCATCGAGAATCCGGCGGGCCTCCTCGAACTGTGCCAGATCATCGATCCAGACTTCGATGCCGCGCGAGGAGACGCCGGGAACCAGCGCGGTCAGGCCTTCAAGTCCGCCCAGCGACATTGCGTCCATGACCTTGGCGGGAATGCCGCGCGTGGTGAGGCAGGCGGCGGTGATGACCGCCTCGCTCATGGTGACGGCCGAGTACACGCAGTGCTGGTCGCGGTAGGGCATGGGAGACCTTGTTGTGTCGTTCCGTCGGCTATCCAACACGATCGAGAGGACAAGCAAGACCGGCCCTCACCCCAGCCCTCTCCCGGAGGGAGAGGGGGCCAAGGCATCGGTCACACCTCACACCTCACACCTCACACCTCACACCTCACTCCTCACACCTCACACCTCACTCCTCGCTCCTCACACCTTGTCTCCTCTCACGCCTTCACTTTCGCGGCCTTGCCGGTGCGCACGCTTTTTTCCTCCGCCTCGATGATGGCGATGGTTCTCGCGGCGTCTTCGAGCGTCACCGTCGCGGGCTTCTGGTTGTTCGTGATGCAGTTGATGAAGTATTCGATCTCCAGGTCGTAGCCCATGCGGGTGTCGAGCTGAACCACCTGCGGGTCTTTGCCCGGCTCGTAGATCGTCAGCGGATTGGCGCCCATCTCGTAGTTGGCGGTGGCGCGTTCGAAGTTGACCGTGTACGACATTTTGAAACTGAACTTCGGCGCCATGGCCCAGCCGCCCTCGGCGACGACGAGCGGGATGTGGTCGTAGATGTAGTGCGTGGAGACGTGGTCGATGGCGCTGGTGACGCTGGAATAGCCGCGGCTTTCGACGGCCTTGGGCACGCCGAAGAGGAAGTGGACGAAATCAGTGTCGTGGATGTGCAGGTCGAGGATGGCGCCGCCGGAGAGTTCGCCGTTGGAATAGAAGAACCCGCCCGGATGACAGGCGACGCGGCGGAACTGGGCCGCGAGCACCTTGCCGTAGCGGCCGTCATTCACCGCATCCTTCAGCCAGGCCCATCCCGGCCAGAAGCGCATGCACATCGCGCACATGGACAGGCCCTTCGCCTTCGCCGCGGCCTTGGCGAGTTTGTTCGCGTCCTTGGCGGTGCGGGCCAGCGGCTTTTCCACGAGCACGTGCTTGCCCTTTTTCAGCGCGAGCAGCGCGAAGTCCACGTGCATGTGCGTGGGCAGGCAGATGTCCACGACGTCGATGCTCTTGTCCTTGATGAGGTCGACGCCTTCGGTGTACTTCTTCGCGGTGCTCAGATCGAAGCCGCCCTGCGCCTGGCCTTCGACATTGCCCGCGGCGCGGACTTCGCCCGACAACCGCTTGGGGTCCTTGTCGCTGACCGCGACGACGCGAACGTCGTTGCGTTTCGCATACGCATCGAGGTGCGTGAGGCCCATCATGCCCAGACCGATGACGCCGACGTTGATCATGTGGATCGCCTTTCGTGAGTGTTTTTATCGAGTCCGCAGTCTAATCGCGAAGGACGGGTGTCACAAAGGCGGAGAGAAGCAGCCATGAGCCGATAGCCGATAGCCGATAGCCGATAGCCGATAGCCGATAGCCGTTGGCTATCGGAGTTCAAGCCAAGTTGATTGCTGTGCGGCTGCATACTGATCATGGGTCGCAGGTTCCCCAAGGCTAACGGCTAACGGCTAACGGCTCTCGGCTCTCGGCTCTCGGCTCCCCGGTTGCACGCCGTGCGATCATCTGCACAATACTGAGCCGCACGAAGGACGATGCACCACCATGACTGTCTACGAAACCATCAGCCCCTGGACCATCCGCCTCTGGTGCGAGGCCATGCACTACTGGCCCGCATGTCCCGCCGGCCAGGCAGACCGCGTGCGCATCGGCGGCAACCCTTTTGCCGAGCCGGAGGAACTCGAATACCTCGACTGGGAAGACTGGTTCAAGGTTTTCGAAGCCCGTCAGTTCAAGTTTGTCTACAACCCCAGCGATGGCTGGTGCGATCTGCAGAGCCGGCATGTGAAGCCCGATTGAAATGCTGGTGCTGTTCAGCGACGAGGCCGAAATAAGTTCCCCATTTAGCCGGCGGGCAAGCCCGCCGGCTAAATGGGGGACCGCCAATTCGCGAAGTTATTTCGGCCCCATTCCTAAGATGCTCCCCTCACCTCACCCGGATGCGCTGTGAAAACGGCGTGCCGTCATCCTGTTGTGCCCGCTGATCGATGCGAAAGAAACGCTTGGCCTCGTCGAAAGGCAACGCCGTGTCGATCAGGCCCATCTCGTAGGCCAGTTCATCCGCCATCGCCGGCAGCAGCACTTTCAGGTTGAACGGGCGCGGGCCGTCGATCAGCTTGTTCACGTGGTCCACGATGTTGGTCGTGCAGGAACTGGTGAGCGTGTTGTAGAACTCCGGCCGTTCACGCAGTGCGTTGGCGCGGTTGAGCATGTCCGTCAGCAGCTTTCGCTTGTCCGCCGGTGTCGCCTTGATCGGATAGAAGTACACCTCGTGCTTGCGGTGATCGGTGCGAAGCCGGATGAGGTCGCGCTCATCGCCGACGACGTAGATCAACTCGAACTGCTTGAAGAATCCGGGCAACGGGTGGAACGCCTCGCCGATCTCCTTGCGAAGCTCGACGGAGATCGCAAAGTGCCGACCATCGGAAAATCCGAAGGCCAGCATCGTGTGTGCCGGCCCGCGGAACGAGGAGAACGGCTCCACCAGGAAATGCACGGTCGACAGTTCGTTCAGATCAAACGTGGCGTCGTAGCGGCGTACGTCGTAGTCATCGATCGACCGATACTCGCAGTCGCGGATGTTGTGGATCGTCACGCGATCGCCTGCAAACTCGGCCCACGACAGCACCGCCACATCGGGCGACCAGTTGCCCTCGTTGCCCGGTCGCTTGAACTGCCAGGCGATGATGAGCGTGACCGCAGTGAGATAGAACACGGCTGATACATAGCGCCGGTTGCCGATCCACGTGCGCGGCGAGCGATACCACGCGAGGGGAAATCCCAAAGCGAATGCGGCCACAACGATCGCACGCAGAAAGCCGGGGCCGACGTTGCTGTACCAGATGGCGCCGAGGCACCAGAGATAGAAGAGAGCGAAGGTGAGGCGGAAGACGATCGCGCCGAGCACCGCGGCGAGGCGACGCAGGCGCGAGGATGGCGGGGCGGTTGTGGGCTTCGAAATCATCGCGCTGGTGTCGGACATGCGTGACTTCAGCATCCTGCGTCGGCATCCGCGTAGGGTGCGTCAAGGCTCGGCGCGGACGCACCATGTTGCGTCACGGTTGACCATGGCGCGTCCGCGCCAAGCCTTGACGCACCCTGCGGCGATTCACTTCAGAATCCCGCGCGTGCGCAGCGTCTTCTCCAAGGTCGCCTTGTTCTCCGCGCTCATCTCGCACAGCGGCAGGCGCAGTTCGCCCGTGTCGCGGCCGACCAGCGCCATGGCGGTCTTGATCGGGATCGGGTTCGTCTCGATGAACATGACCTTGCAGAGGTGGAAGAGTTCCTTGTGCAGCTTGCGGGCCTGCGTGTAGTTGCCGGCCGCGGCCGCGTCGACCAGGGCTTTCACCTGCGCCGGCAGCAGATTGGAGAGCACGCTGATGACTCCGCCGCCGCCGATGGACATCAGGGGGAGCGTGAGCGAGTCGTCGCCGGAGAGAATCGCGATCTCGCACAGGCTGCGGATTTCGCTGGCCATGTCCATTGAGCCGGTGGCTTCCTTGATGCAGACGATGTTCGGATGCCTGGCGAGCCGGGCGACGGTGGCGGCGTTCATCTGCACGCCGCAGCGCCCGGGGATGTTGTAGAGCACGATGGGCAGATCGACTTTGTCGGCGATGAACATGAAATGCCGGTACAGGCCTTCTTGCGTCGGCTTGTTGTAATAGGGATTCACCATCAAGGCGCCATCCGCGCCGACGCGCTTGGCGTGCTCGGTGAGTTCGAGCGCTTCCTCGGTGGAGTTGGACCCGGTGCCGGCGATGACCTGCACCTTGCGTCCCGCGGCGCCGGCGCCGGTCTTGCCCTTGCTCTTGCCGCCGCGCTTGCCGCTGCCGCTGGTCAACTCCTTCGTCTTGTTGACGACGTGCTCGATGACCGCGCGGTGCTCCTCGTGGCTGAGTGTGGGGGACTCGCCAGTGGTGCCGCAGGGCACGAGTCCGTCGATGCCGCCGTCGAGCTGGAATCGCACGTGTTCGGTCAGGCGATCGAAGTCGACGCGGCCGTCCTTGAACGGCGTGATCATCGCGGTGAATGCACCTTGAAACATGTTCGTATTCCGTTTGGCGTTTGCGGCCATGGCCGGGCGGTCGGACTGCGTGGCACTTGCGGGTCGTCGCCTGATACCGGCGGAGCCTTGGCCGGTCGGTTCTTAATCAGGCGGAACACTGTAGATGAAAAACGGGCGGCATCAAGCGGCGCACTCGTCACTCTCTGAACAGTTCGCGGGCAGATCGGCGAATGTCGCTCGGATCCGAGTGAGGATGGCGGCGTCAGGTCAGTCGCGGATGGCAGGTTGTAAGGTCCGATATCACGTGAAGTTGCTGCGAACTTTCGGTCATGAATGGGGGTGGGGCTGGGTTATCCACATCCGCTAGCATTCGGCCGATTCGTCGTCAAGACCTGTTTGCGGCCTGATTCCGGCGGTAGCGATTCTGGTATCCCAAGTACGAAAGATGTTTATAAGTCTCTATTTAACATGAACTAACTGCTCGTAATCCCGGTGCGTCGGCTATCGATGGCCTTGGGGTATCGCTGGACGACGTAAATGGCTAACGTCCTCCGAATCGGCGTGTTCCTCCCAATCAACAGCTTATCCACAAATGCGATTGCGACAGCGGTTGTTGAGGCTTTGTTAGACTCGCCCCCATGCTCCTGAGGCAGGAAACGCGAGCCGGCCCCGTCCTCTATCTCTCCTCCATGCTTACCCAGGCGGGGGTTCCGCACGCGTTCACCACCCGTCTCGGCGGGGTCAGTGCGGTGCCGTTCGACACCCTCAACTTCCAGCCCGCCAGTCTGGACGCCAGCCGTCTGGGCGAGCCGGTGACGCCTGGTGCCCGCTCCAGTGCGCCAGGCAAGGAGCAGTTTCAGGCCGTCGTGGAGAACTTTCAGCGGGTGGCGGCGGCGATCCGCTGCGCGGGCCGGCAAGTGATCTGCGTCTGGCAGGTGCACGGTATTCATACGTGCGTCTGGCCGGACGAAGTCGCCGCGCCGCGGCCGACGGACTCGCCCAGCGTGGTGATGCAGGCGGACGCCCTGGCGACTCGCGATCCGGCGGCGCTGCTGGCAATCCGCACTGCCGACTGCGTGCCCATTCTGCTCGCCAGTGCGGACGGACAAGCCGTCGCCGCCGTCCATGCAGGCTGGCGCGGCGTGGTCGCCGGCGTCCTGCCTGCCGCCGTGAGCACCCTCATCGATCGATGCCACGTCGCACCGGCGAACCTCATCGCCGCGATCGGGCCCTGCATCGGCGTCGGACATTTCGAGGTGGGCCCCGATGTGGCGGAGGCGTTCGACGCGGCTGGGCTTAGCGAGCATGTCGATCATTCGCACGCCAGGCCGCACATTGATCTTGCCGGGGCGATTGCGCAGCAACTTCGCAGGCTCGGTTTGCCTCCTTCGCAGATCGATCAGAGCGATCGATGCACTCATCGCGATCAGGACGAGTTCTTCAGTCATCGCCGGGACCAAGGCAAGACGGGACGCATGGCGGCGCTGATCGGCGTGGCGGAGTCGAAGTGACGGCGTGAGAATCAATCCGCATCGCTGAGGTCACACCTGAGGGCGCGACTAATCGGCGAATGCCTTGGTGATTTCTTTCCGAAAGTGGGACACCACCTGAAGAGTTCTCAAGATGGGAAGTGATTCCGGGACAGCTCGCTTTAGCCACGAATCCGTAGGGAAAGCCGCAACGATCTGCTGCAAGAGCAGTTCGAGAGTTGTTACAGGCGCTCCACCGATCGTCGAATGGCTGTGAGTGCTTGCGATTCCAAAAACCGCGAGCTGATCGATGTTTGCAGGCATCGGAAGCCCCTGGAAAAGCGATGGCACATATTTTCGGCCGATTTGGAATTTCTTGGCGAATCGAGGTTCGCGATTTTTCCAGGAATCGGTGTCCATGGACGTTTCAATATGGATCACATGAAATGGATTGGGGCGGTAGGCGACAATATCGAGTTCACCTTCATGGCCGCCTTCGGGGCGCGGACCAACCCTAACGTTTCGCCGAAGAAAATAGCCTTGATGCTCGTACCACTCCGACACGAGTTGTTCAAGATAATTCGACGCCATGGGAGCTCCCTTGTTTCAATTCATCGCGACGCCACAAGATTATCCCGGTGAATCACCTCCGCATACCCCACGCGCCCCAGCACCGCTTCAAGCTGGCTCGATTTCTTCCTCTTGATCTGATCCACCTCCGTCGCCGCGTAATTGCACAGCCCGCGCGCCACTTCGTCGCCGGCCTTGTTTTTCACGGCCACCACCGCGCCCTTATCGAAGTCACCCTTCACGCTCAGCACGCCCGCCGGCAGCAGGCTCTTGCCGCGGGAGAGCGCCGCCACCGCGCCGTCGTCGATCACGATCTCGCCTGCCGGTCGGCGCGTCATGCCGATCCAGCGAGATCGGCTGTCGAGTTTCTTCGCCGCCGGCGCGAAGATCGTGCCCACACCCGCGCTCTTTCCGCTGAACAGCCGCGGCAGCACGTCCATCTCGCGCCCGTTGGCGATGATCGCCGTCTCGCCCGCTTCCGTCGCCAGCTTGGCCGCGGCGAGTTTGCTCGACATCCCGCCCGTGCCCAGATCGGATTTCTCGCTGCGCACGTGGCCGAGCACCTTGGCGATGCTGTCCACGTAATCGATGCGCTCGCCTTTCTCGTCGAGCAGCCCGTTCACCACCGACAGCAGCACCAGCGCGTCGGCCCGCAGCGCGTTGCAGGTCAGGCCCGCCAGCTGATCGTTGTCGCCGAAGCGAATCTCATCCACCGCCACCGTGTCGTTCTCATTCAGGATCGGCACGCAGCCCAGGCGATGCAGGTGCGCGATGCAGTTGCGGATGTTCAGGTAGCGTGCGCGATGGTCGAAGTCGTCGCGCGTCACCAGCAACTGCCCCACGCCCAGTCCGAACGGCGCGAACGCCTCGTGCAGGTGCGTCATCAGCCGGCGCTGGCCCACCGCGGCGACGGCCTGCAGCTCCGCCACATCCGTCGGCCGTTTCGCCAGGCCCAGTTCCTTCCGACCCGCGCCGATCGCGCCGCTGCTGACCACCGTCACCTGTCGGCCCTGCTTGCGAAGCTCCGACACCTGCCGGGCGATCTCGCGGAAAAATGCGACGTCGAGGTTGCCGTCGGATCCGGTGAGCGTCTGTGTGCCGTATTTCACCACGATGTGTTTCGCGGCGGGCAGAACGTGTTGGCGAATGTGGGTCGAAGGCATACGGTACATCGCGTTGCGTGGCGTGGCGTTTAGCGACGGGGCTTGCCCCGTTCCGCTTTGAGCAACTCAAGGATCAACTTCACATGCCGATCCGTCGCGCCCTGGCGGGCAAGGATAACCTTGCGCCCGTTTTCAGCCAGTGCCCGCGCCTGCTCCGGATCATCGAGCAGTTCTTTCGCAGAAGCGCAAGGCTTCGTGCTCACGAAAATGCCGGCTTCCGCCCGGAACGCGTCGACGATGTCCTCGAAATCACCGTAGCGAGTGCCCATGACGGTCGGCTTGCCCAGGGCGATCGGCTCGATCGGATCGCTGCCGTAAAGGTTGATGAAGCTGCGCCCGACGATCACGACATCCGCCAGCGCGTACGCCTTGCGAAGTTCGCCAAGCGTGTCGAGGAGGAAAACTTCCGTGCAATCGATGCTCCGCGAGGTGCCGTCAAGATGTTGAGTCCGGCGGATGGGTTGGCTCATCAGCCTCGCCACCTCCTCAAACCGCTCCGGCTTGCGCGGGGCGATCAGCAACTGCACCCCCGCCGGCTTGGTGCGAATCAACAGTTCCTCTTCGCCCGGCCCCGTCGAACCCGCGACGATCAGCGGCTTGCTGCGATCGATGCCCATTGCGGTCGCAAGTTCAGCCGCGCCCGTGACCGTGGCGGGATCCTCGATTCTCGCCGTGTCCCATTTCATCGAATCGGTCACGCTTACGCGATCCTTGGCCGCACCCATGGCGATGAAGCGATCGGCGTAGGCGGGTGTCTGCACTGCGGCGGCGCGCAGTCTGGCGAACGAAGATCGCATCAGCGGGCGGATGAGTTTGTATCGCTTGAAACTACGGGCGCTGAGCCGGCCGTTGATCACGCACACGGGAATGCCCCGGCGATCGCACTCCTCCACGAACGTTGGCCAGACCTCCAGTTCAACGAGCGCGACGACATCGGGTCTCACCGTGTCGAGGAACCGTCGGACGCAGCGCGTGAAGTCGAGTGGATATCGCACCACGGCGTGCTGCTTGCCGAAGAGTTCCGTGGCCCGCGCGAAGCCGGTGTCGGTGGTGGTGCTGATGACGATGCGCGGCGGCTGGGGCGGCGATGGGAGGGCGAGGCTCCCGCCGAGCCGCGCATCACCTTGTGGCCCCGGCTCGGCAGGAGCCTCGCCCTCCCGGCTGGCCAGCTTCGCAATGAACTGTCTGGTCGCGTTCACTTCGCCGACGCTGACGGCGTGGATCAGAACAGTGGGGCGGTCGCCTTCAACTCGCCTGGTCGTCGGTGTTGCCGAGGTCGGACCGCTTACTGCGTGCGCGGCTCTTTCGACGTGTCCGAATCGGCCGCGCCAGTCCGTGCGCCACTTGCCGGTGCGCAGCATGCGCCAGCCCCAGTAAGGGGCCGTGATCGCGGCGCCGAGTCCGTACAGCATGTCACGCAGAATCGCCACGGCGGGGATTGTATGGGGAAGGAATGGAGGGGCGAAGGGACGGAGGCACGAAGGAAAGAAGGCACGGAGGCACTGAGGTACGTCGTCCCCGTTTAGCGACGGGGCTTGCCCCGCCCGTTCCGGCGAATCCGCGGATCGCCAACCTCGACAATTTCTCCACCTCTTTTTCCCTTCTGCCCCTTCGTCCCTGCGTGCCTTTCTCCCTCCGTCCCTTCTTTCAATACAATCCCGCCATGACCCAGTTTTACGTCACCACTCCGATTTATTACGTGAACGACCGTCCGCACATCGGGCACGTCTACACGACGACCATCGCGGACATCGTCGCGCGGTACCACCGGCTCTGCGGCGAGGACGTGTTCTTCCTCACCGGCGTCGACGAGCACGCCGCCAAGGTCGTGGACGCCGCCGCGGCGCGCGGCCTCACCGCCCAGCAGTGGGCCGATCAGAACGCCGCCGTCTTCCGCGAGACGTTCCAGAAACTCGGCATCACCAACAACGATTTCGTCCGCACCACCGAAGATCGCCACAAGTCGAAAGTGCAGGAATACCTCGCGGCCCTGCTCAAGAGCGGCGACGTCTACGAAGGCGAATACGAAGGCTGGTACGACGCGGGCCAGGAGGAGTATGTCACCGATTCCAAAGCGGAGGAGTACGGCTTCAAATCGCCCATCAACGGCAAGCCGCTCGTGAAGAAGCGCGAGAAGAACATTTTCTTCAAGCTCGAATCCTACCGCGACGATCTGCTCCGCCTGCTCGATGACAACCATCCGCAGGGCCGACTGAAGGATGAGAACGGCGAGCCGGTGTTCGACGTGCAGCCGGCGGCGCGGCGAAACGAGATTCTCTCGCGCATCCGCGAAATGAAGGACGTGCCCGTCTCGCGCACTGGCTCAGGCGGCTGGGGCATCGAGTTCCCCGGCCATCCCGATCAGACGGTGTATGTATGGATCGACGCGCTCTTCAATTATCTTTCGTATGTTGATACGCCCGACCGCCGGGACTATTGGAAGAGCCGGGCGGTGCATCTGATCGCGAAAGATATTCTCTGGTTCCACGCCTCGATCTGGCCGGCGCTGCTGCTGGCGCTAAGAAAGTGTCCGGGCTACGAATGGGTGTGCCTGCCCCGGCTGGTGTACGCCCACAGTTTCTGGATCAGCGAAGGCCAGAAGATGAGCAAGACGCTTGGGAATTTCATCGATCTGGAGAAGATCGACGAGTACGTCAAGACGTTCAGCCTGGATGCGCTGCGGTATTTCCTTGCTTCGAATGGGCCGCTCGGAACCACCGACAGCGACTTCGCGGAGACGAAGTTTGTGGAGGTGTTCAATGCTTCGCTGGCGAATACTCTGGGGAATTGTTTCAGCAGAGTCGTCAATATGACAAATAGATATTGCGGCGGAAAGATTCCGACGCAATCAAGCACGGTGGAGCATGAGATTGGCGGTTTGACCGTTCTGACGGCAAAAGGCGAAGAGGTGGTTCCAAGTGATGTGTTCGTTGCTTTCTGTGTACGAGATTTCCGAGAAGAAATTGAGGAGCGGCTTGAATCGCTATGGATTGCGGTAGACTTCGCATCGAAAATCGTACGATCTGTTGACGAGTATATTGAAAAGACTAAACCTTTTTCCCGCGCCAAGGATCCCGCCAAGCTCCCTGAAGTCGGCACGATCCTCTACAACTGCGCTGAAACTCTCCGCATCGCGTCGCTGCTGCTTTACCCCGTGATTCCCGCGAAGGTGGAGGAACTCTGGCGTCGCCTCGGCTGCGACTATGCCCAGCAACTCGCGGCCAACGGTGGCCGCGGCAACCTCGCGGAATGGGTGAAGTGGGGCCAGCTTAAACCCGGCACGCCCATCCTCACCGGCGATCCGCTGTTCCCGCGCTTTCAACCGGCGAAGTAAAGGGCGATCGCGATGCCTTATCAGAGCCGGAGTCTGTGACTCCGGTTCGCCGAGCCGGCTCGAAGCCGGCGAGGCGAACGTCAGCGCGGGGGACGTTCAGTAGGTGTTTTGTGCAAGGCGCGAGTTCGGTTTGAAACGGCGTTGAGCCGTTTCAAACCGACCGGAGTCACAGACTCCGGCTCTGACAAACCGACCGGAGTCACAGACTCCGGCTCTGACAAGGCAGCGGAGTCACAGACTCCGGCTCTAACAAGCCAGCGGAGTCACAGACTCCGGCTCTGACAAGGCAGCGGAGTCACAGACTCCGGCTCTAACAAGCCAGCGGAGTCACAGACTCCGGCTCTAACAGGGCAGCGGAGTCACAGACTTCGGCTCTGACAAGGCAGCGGAGTTGCAACAAAGCTGTCCCCTTCAACTTCGCGGCGTTGTTCGCTGCCCCTCGATGTACTCGTACACGTTCGCCAGATAGTCATCCGTCCACACCCATTTCACGCTGCCGCACTCGGCCCACCAGACCGCGCCAGGAACCAACGGCCAGCGTTCGGTGATCGCCTGGCTGACCCAGGTCTTGAGCCAGCGTCTTATCGCTTTGCCATCGGCGCTGCCGCGCAGCAGCGTGTGGACGTGATCGCTTTGTGCAGCGCAATTGCTGAACACCCAGCCGCCGCGGGCGCAGACGACAGGAATCACTCGTTCGATCTCCACACGCTGTTTCGAGGTCAGAATCACGGGCGGGAACTTCAGCAGTCGTCGCTCGACCTGCTCCCAGTCCTCATTGCGGCCAATGATCGGATCGCCAGGTTGATTCATGCTGCGATGCACGGTCCCACGGTCATCCCCATGCAGTCGCGTGCCGTAGGTGCCGAAAGTGAGGTGGTATGCGAGCGGATGGTCGGCCATGCGTTACATCGTAGCAAGTGTGAGGATATTGCTGGCAACGATTCGGTGGTTCTCATGCGTGCAAATCGGTTGCCTTGTCAGAGCCGGAGTCTGTGACTCCGGTTCGCCGAGCCGGCTCGAAGCCGGCGAGGCGAACGTCAGCGCGGGGGACGTTCAGTAGGTGTTTTGTGCAAGGCGCGAGTTCGGTTTGAAACGGCGTTGAGCCGTTTCAAACCGACCGGAGTCACAGACTCCGGCTCTGACAAGGCAGCGGCGTCACAGACTCCGGCTCTGGCAAAGCGCTCAGACTGGCATTCATTGCTTCCCGCTCACGTCGTAGCAAATCAATTCCTCCGGCGTGCGCACGTACAGCTTGCCGCGCGAGAGCACCGGCATCACCAGGTCCGTCAGGTTCACCGTCGGCTTCCAGACGTCGTGCGTCTTGATGCGGCCGCGCTCGCGGTAGCCTTCGTGCGTAGCTTCGACGAGGCGGAGCGTCTGGTAGCTGCGCACGAACAGCAGGCCGTCGGCCTCGATCAGCGACACGCCGGTCTTGAAGTTCGGTTCGCTCCACATGACCTTGCCGGTCGCCAGTTCCACGCAGCTCAGTTTCAGGATCGAATCGCTGGCGTGCTGTTCGCTGGCGCCCTGGATGTCGCCGGTGAATCCGTAGAGATAACCGGCGTGGTGGCGGAACTGGTGGATCGCCGTGAAGATGAAAATGTCCTTCTTCCAGGCGATTTTCGAAGGAAAATCGGGCCGCGACCGATCCACCTCGACGGCGTGCGTGAAATCCAGGTCGGGGATGTTCACGATGTATTTGTCGACGACTAGCGGCGACGGAATCGTCGTGCCGCGGCCGTCGGGCTTGATGCAGTCGAACTTCCACACCTCCTTGCCGTCGCGGATGCGGATCGCCTTGAGCTGACAGTTGGCGGTGACGAGCAGGCACTTCTCGCCGTTGAAGGTGGTGACCGTTGGCGTCTGCCCTTCGCCCATGCGGGCCGATTCGCGGTGCGGCTCGCGGAACTCCCACAACCGCTCGCCGGTCTTCGCATCCAGCGCGCGGCAAAGAACGAAGCGTTTCTCTTCCTCGATCACGTCGCGAGCGCCGTCGCTGTACCAGAGGATGAGCTTGCCGTCTTCGACGATGGGCGAGAAGACGTAGCCCTTTTCGCCGGAGGGAATGGTTTCGTCCCAGAGATTTTTCTGCCAGAGGATTTTGCCGGTCTTGCGTTGAAAACAGAAGAGGTGGCCGATGGCGCCGAGGGTGTAGAGGTGATCGCCATCGACGACGGGCGTGGCGCGGAATCCGCCCTTGGCCCAGCCGATGTTTCGCTGCCAGTACGGGCCGACGTCGTACGTGTGATGCCAGCGCTCCTCGCCGGTCTTCGCACTGAGGCAGGCGACGGTCTCGGCGGTGCCGCGGGCTTCCTGCGACCATGCAAGGTAAATGTCGTCACCCACGACGGTGGGGCAGTTCCAGCCCTGCTTGATCTTCACGCGCCAGGCGACGGGCGGGCCTTCCTTGGGCCACGTTCGCAGAAGGCCTCGCTCGGGTGAAGCGCCGTCGCCGCGCGGCCCGGCGAAGCGCGGCCAGTCGGAGGGATTCTCAATGTCCGCCGGCGTCGACGTTGCAAGAACCAGCAGAGCTGCGAGAACAAAACCAACGCGCGCCAGACGGTGGTGGTAGGGCATGCCGCCATCGTATCGATGAGTCAGGCAATTCCAATCACTTGAAATCAAGGCCGCGCCGCGGAGGTGCCGGCAGGCGTGGCGGTTGGTGTCGCGACCGGCGCGGGAACTGGCGGAGGCGGTGCAATGAGGGCACGACTCTGCGTCGTCGGGGCCGTGGCGCTCTTGGCGAAGTCCACGAGGATGCCCGCGCCAAGGCCGATGGCGATTGCGGCGAAGGCGGAGATGGCGGCGGCCATGCGGCGTTCGAAGGTGTCCGCCATCTGCGTGTCCTTCGCCGGCTCGCTGAAATACGCGGCGGAAACCACGCGCAGGTAATACACGGCCGAGATCGCGCTGTTCAACACGGCGATGACGACGAGCAGCGTGTACTCATGCACCGCCGGACCGAAGAGATAAATCTTGCCGACGAAACCCACCATCGGCGGCAGCCCCACGAGACTGAGCATGCTCACGAGCAGCACGGCGGCCAAGATCGGATTGCGGCGGGACAGGCCGCTGAGATCTTCGACGTTCTGCGCTTCTTCGCCGCGAGCCTGCAGGCAGGTGAGCACCGCGAACGCGCCGAGGTTGCCCATGCCGTACGCCACGAGATAGAAGAGCACGCCGGCGTGACCGTTGGCCATCGCCATGTCGCCGCTGGCGGTGCCTCGGCCGGCGAGCAGGCCCACGAGCATGTAGCCGCTGTGGGCGATGGAACTGTACGCGAGCATGCGCTTCACGTTCGTCTGCATCAGGCCCATCACGTTGCCGTAGGTCATGGTGACCGCGGCCATGATCCAGAGCAGGTACGTGACCGCCGGCGGCAGCGCGACGCCGGGACCGGTGACCAGGCCCACGACCAGGATCAGCGACACCATGCCCGCGGTCTTGGGCACGAAAGCGAGGAACGCGGTGACCGGCGTGGCGGCGCCTTCGTAGACGTCGGCGGCGTAAAACTGCATCGGGGCGGCGGCGATCTTGAAGCCGATGCCCACGATGGAAAGCACCACGCCCAGGATCAAGAGCGCCGGCAGCGACTTGCCCGCGGCGAGCGTGGTTTCCACGTAGACGCGGATGCCTTCGAAATCGGTGCAGCCCGTCGCGCCATACATCAGCGCGAAGCCATAGAGGAACACGGCCACCGCCAGCGCGCCCAGGTAGAAATATTTCACCGCCGATTCCTGCGCCGCCAGGCGATCGCGGGAAATGGCGATCATGACGTAGGTGGGCAGGCTGGTCAGTTCCAGCGCGAGGAAGAGCCAGACCAGATCGCTCGCGCCGGCGCAGAGCATGACGCCGGTGAGGCTGAAGAGGAAGAACGCGTAGAACTCGCCGCGCAGGGCATGCGTGGGGTCGAACGGCTTTCCGGAAGCCGGCTCCGAATCGCGCGTGGCCTGGAGCGATTCCGGCACCGCCGCCGCCAGCATCAAGAGCAGCCCGCCGATGACCAGCACCGCCAGTTTCACATAGGTCGACAGATGCGAAAGCGAGGCAAGCCGCTGGGTGCTGACGAAGTTCGGATCGATGGTGACGAACACCGCCGCCATCGCGATGCCCAGCGATGCAATCGCCACCGCCAGCGTGGAGCGGCGAACCGCGACATTGGCGGAAAGCCCCATCAGCATGCAGGTGATCGCCCCGATCATCATGATGATCTCGGGCCAGAGGAACGTGATTTTCTCAGCCATATCGTTCACGGCGTCACCGCCTTCCGCGGCGCCGATCCTTCAGTCCCGTGCAAGGGCGCATCGTTCGTGGCAGCACCGTTCTGCGGCTGCGACAGCGCGTTCAGCAGTGGCCGCACATCCGTGCCCGGCAGAATCCGCGGCGGCTGACTTCGCGCGGCCGCCACGCCCGGCGGCGGGGCGACGAACGGCTGCGACGGCGGCTCGCGATCCAGTTCCGCCAGCCGGGCGAAGTCCGTCGCGCTCTGCGTCAGCATCTGCACCGGCTTCTCCACCGACTTGAGAATCATGTTGGGGAACAAGCCCAGCAGCAGACACGACAACGCCAGCGGCACCAGCGTCACAATCTCGCGCGTATTCAGGTCAGGTACGCGATGAGCGTGATGATCGCCGTGACCATGGCCGTGGCCGGCGCCCGCATCTTTCACCGCTTCAGGGTGATGGCTTGCGTCGCCGCTTCCCCCGGCGGAGCCGGGGGCTAATGGGGCTGCGGGCGCGTGATATTCGGGCACCTTCGTCGGGCCGAAGATCACCTTGCCCACCATATACAAAATGTAAATCGCGCCGATGATCATGCCCGCGCCGGCAAACGCGGCGAAGGCGGGGCCTAGCGTCTGCGTGCTGGTGAACGCGCCCATCAGGGTGGTGAATTCACCGACGAAACCATTGAGCCCCGGCAGCCCCACGCTCGCCATGCAGAAGAAGACCATGAAGAAAGACCACACCGGCATCGCCTTGGCCATGCCGCCGTACTGTCGCATCTCGCGGGTGTGGAAGCGTTCGTAGACCATGCCGACGCAGAGGAAGAGCGCGCCGGTGGAGAGGCCGTGGTTGATCATGTACATCACCGCGCCGCCGGGGCCGATGACATTGCTGCCCAGTGCGAAGAGTCCGAGCACGCAGAAGCCCAGGTGCGAGACGGAGGAATACGCGATGAGCTTTTTGATGTCTTTCTGCACCCAGCAGATCAGGCCGGCGTAGAGGATGCCGATGACGGCGAGGGCGCCGATGATCGGCGCGTATTCGACCGCGGCCTGCGGGCACAGCGGAATGGCGAGGCGAAGCAGGCCGTAGGTGCCGAGTTTGAGCAGCACACCGGCCAAGATCACGCTGCCGGCGGTGGGCGCCTCAGTGTGCGCCAAAGGCAGCCAGGTGTGCACCGGGAAGAGCGGCACCTTCACCGCGAAGCCGGCGAGCAACGAGCCAAGCACCCACGCCTGCTGCGTCGCGGACATCTGCTGGGCCGCCAGCACGAGCGTCTGAATGCGGAAGGACCAGGAGCCAAGCTCGTGGTACTGCTCCGGCAGTTTCTGGGCGTTCATGCTCATCGCGGCGGCGGCGGAGTTGCGGATGGCGCTGATCGTCTCGCTGGGCAGGTGGGCGTTGAACCACGCCACGAACAGCACGCCGGCGAACGTGAGCATCGAACCGGTGAAGGTGTAAAGGAAGAACACTTTGGCGGCTTTGAGCCGTTGCGTCGAGCCATAGATGCCGATCAGGAAATACAGCGGCACCAGCGTGAACTCGAAGCAGATGTAGAAGAAGAGCACATCGGTGGCGACGAAGGTGCCGATCATCGCCGTTTGCAGGACCAGCAGCCAGATGAAGAATTCCCGCACGCGTTCGCTGACGGCGCTGAACGAGCCGAGCACCACGATGGGCATGAGGAATGTGGTGAGCAGCACGAGCCAGAGGGAGACGCTGTCGACGCCGAAAGAAAACGACAGGCCGAAGCTTTCGACCCAGTTGATGTCGGCCAGGAGTTGGATCCTGCCGGTGTCGCTCCAGTCGAACTGCGTGGCGGCCATGATGGACACGCCCAGCGCGATCAGTGTTGTGATCAGCGAAATCGGGCGCACCATCTCATCGCGCCCGCGCGGCAGGAACGCCACGGCAGCCGCGCCGATGAGCGGAATCAGAAGCAGGATGAGAAGCAGGGCGGAGGTCATTGGGAGAGCGGGGGATCGGAGGGGTTTGGGGTTGGGGGTTTGGGGTTTGGGGTTGGGGGTATGGGGTTTGGGGTGTGAGGTGTGGGGTGTGAGGTCGGGGGCGAGGGTTGGGGGTTGATGGTTCGCGATCGTATCGTTTAGCGCCCGCCCGAAGGGCGGGGTTCATCGCTCACTCCGCGTTCACCCCGCCATTTTCCACAGCACGATCACCAGCACGATCGCCGCGCCGGCGACCATGCTCAGGCCGTAGCCCTGCAGCACGCCGCGCTGCATCGGGCGGATGCCGATGGCCACTTGTTTCAGCAGGAAGCCGGGGGCCGCGACGAGCGGTTCGATCACCAGCCGGTCGAAGGCGAAACACAGTTCGCCGATCAGCCGCAGCGGCACGACGATGGTCTTGTTGTAGAACTCATCCACGTACCACTTGTTCTCGAGGATGCGGACGAGGCTGGGGAACTTCGCCGCCACGCGCGTCGCCAGCGGACGGTTCAGCCAGTGGAACACCGCCGCCAGCGCGATGCCCAGGAGCGCGACGATGATGCTCAGCGTCATCATCAGGCCGTGGCCGGCGTGGATCGCATGCTCATCGGCGGGAAATGCGACGGCGGCGGTTGAGGTGCCGATGTTGTTCGCGATCCAACCCTTGCACAGGAATCCCGCGGCAATCGCGCCAATCGCCAGCACCACCAGCGGCGCGTTCATCAGCCAAGGCATCTCGTGCGGCTCGTGATGATGCACGATCGTGATTTCGGATTTCGGATTTGGGATTTCGGATTTGGGATTGTGCCCGTGGTCCGCATGCTGATGGCTGACGGCTGAAAGTTGATGGCTTCCCGCCTTAGGCTCATGGCTAACGGCTAACGGCTCATGGCTTTCCTCATGTCCATGCTCCTGACCCATCTCGTATTTCTCTTCACCCATGAACACGCGGAACCAAAGGCGGAAAGTGTAGAACGCGGTGAGGAACGCGGTGAACAATCCAAGGATGGCGAGGAAGAAATAAAGGTTCAGCGACAGGTGATGGTGGCCGTCGGCTCCCGTCACATAAGCGCGGGCCATCACATCGCCCAGGATCAGGTCCTTGCTGAAGAAGCCGGCGGTCAGCGGGAATCCCGCCAAGGCCAGGCAGCCGACGAACATGAGCCAGCACGTCACCGGCATCTTTTTCCGCAGGCCGCTCATCTTGCGCAGATCGAGTTGGCCGGCGAGCGCGTGCATGACCGAGCCGGCGGTGAGGAAAAGCAGCGCCTTGAAGAATGCGTGCGTGAAAAGGTGGAACACGCCGCCCACCGTCGACGCCACGCCCACGCCCAGGAACATGTAGCCAAGCTGCGAGATGGTCGAGTAGGCGTAGATGCGTTTGATGTCGTACTGGCACAGCGCGATGGTCGCGGCGAAGAGCGCGGTGAGGCCGCCGACGATCGCCACCACTTCCAGTGCGTGCGGCGAGAGCGCCGGGTCGAAGAGCGGCATCAGCCTGGCGATCATGTATACGCCGGCGGTCACCATCGTCGCCGCGTGAATCAGCGCGGAGACGGGCGTTGGGCCTTCCATCGCATCGGGCAGCCAGACGTAGAGCGGCAACTGTGCGCTCTTGCCGAACGCGCCGAGCATGAGCAGGAACGGAATCCACGCATCCATCCACTGATCGGCGGAGGTCGGCGCCAAGGCCGCGATGGCCGGCAGGTTGACCGTGTCGTAGCGCTGCCATGTGAGGAAGATGCCCAGCGCGAAACCCAGGTCGCCCACGCGGTTCACGATGAACGCCTTCTTCGCCGCGGCGACGGCCGATGGCTTGTGGTAGTAGAAGCCGATCAGCAGATACGAGCACAGACCCACGCCTTCCCAGCCCAGGTACATGAGCACCAGGTTGTCAGCCAGGATCAGCGTGGTCATCGCGAAGATGAACAGGCACACTGCGGCGAAGAAGCGTGCATAACCCGGATCGCCCTTCATGTAGCCGCTGGCGTAGATCGCCACCAGCGTGCCGATGCCGGTGACGACGAAGAGCATGATGACCGTGAGCGGGTCGAGAAAATAGGACATGCCGACGCGGAGGCCGCCGATCTCGATCCAGTTCCACGCGGTGACCACACCGGGCGCGGGGCTGGAAACTGCGCGGGCAGCGTCGAAGGCCGACACAGCCTGCGAAGCGATCACGCTGAGCACAAACGCTCCGCCCAGCGACAGTACGCAGATCGGCGCCGCCAGCTTGCGCAGCGTCGGCTTGAGGCAGCACAAGGCGCACAGGATCGCGCCGAGGAAGGGGAGCCAGGGGATGAACTTTGCAACGTCAAGCACGTCGAGTGTTTCCAGTTTCCGTTGGTCGAAGTTTGCACTAGTCGTCAAGAACCAATGCCAATTTCTAATGTCGAGTGTCTATTTTCTAATGTCTATTCGCGGACGACTGATCGGTGGGCGATTAGACATTCGACACTAGACATTCGAAATCAGGCATTTGCCTTTCTTGCTCGGTCGCCTGCTATTCCTTGATGTCCGCCCACGCATCCGCGTCCAGCGTCCGCCGCCGGCGGAACAGCAGCACCACCAGGCCCAGCGCCAGCGCGGCCTCGGCCGCGGCGATCGTCAGCACGAAGATCACGAACGTCTGTCCCGTCTCGTTCTGGTGAAACCGGCTGAACGCCACCAGCGTCAGCACCACGCCTTGGAACATCATCTCCGTACACAGGAACATGATGATCATGTTCCGCCGGGTGATGAAACCAATCAACCCCAGCGCGAAAAGGATCGCGCCGGTGAGCAGGAAGTGCGAGAGCGCCAGGCTGTCGAGTGGTGGGGGCAAGGGGGGTCCTGAGGTCTGGGTTCTGAGTCCTGAGTTCTGAGTTCTGAGTTCTGAGTTCTGGGTTCTGGGTTGTCGGACGCCTTGTCACGATCAAAAACTTTCGGGTGGCGACGGTCTAGGCTTGCCTCTTCGCGTCCATTCAACCTTTCGCATCCGTCTCCAACTGTCCGCGCTGCCGGGCGATCACGACCGCGCCGACCAGCGACACGAGCAGGATCACGCCCGCCAGTTCCAGGCCCAGCGGGTGGCCGCGGAACAGGTCGATGCCGATGCGTTCGACGTTGTCGATGCTCTTGGGCGTCATGATGGCTTCAAGCTGTTTCCGCTGCTTTTCGTCGGTGACGCCAGCGATCAGTTGCTCGTCGGTGCCATGCGTCATGATCGCCGGTTCACCTTGGGGATGCGCGGAGGCAGGTTCGCCTTCCTTCGCTTTCCGCGGCGGAATGCCGGCGACGATTTCCTCAGCCGTCAGCCCGCGTGCCGCCGGGTTCGCCTCCATCGGCCGAAACGCCACATCGAGCACCGTCGCCAGCAGCACGAACCCCGCCAGCACCGCCAGCGCCGGCTCGCGAGCCACGCGCTCGTACTCCGTGGCGGGCGAGCCTTCACTCGTTTCGCCGGCTTCCTCGGCCTCTTCGCTCTGGGCCGCGAGCATGATGACGAACACGTAGGTCACCAGGATCGCGCCGCCGTAGATGATCACCATGCCGAAGGCGACGAACTCCGCCCCCAGCACGAGGAACATGCCGGCCGTGGAGAGCACAACCATGACGAACCACAGCGCGGAGAAGACAGGCTTGGTGTGCGTGATGACGCGCACGGCGGCGGCCAGGCCGATGGTGCTGAAGATGTAGTAATAAGGAATGGCCGCGCCAGGCAGCCCGAGATTCTCCCGCCCGAACAGCGTGCGCCCAAGCCAAAGCCACAGCCCGCCCAGCACGCCGGCGCCGAGCAGGGCGCCGAGCTTGCGCGGGTTGGTCCCGCGCCGGGGCATCATCATGTACAGGGCCACGGCCCCCAGCGCCGCCGCCACATAAAGTCCATAAGGCTCGATCATGACCGCACGTCTTTCATCGCATTGCCCGGACCGCAAACAGGCGTCCAGACGATGAGGGCAAGAGCATATGACGCGCGGGAGAAGTATGCAAAGGGGAGAGGAGTGAGGAGTGAGGAGTGAGGAGGAAGCAGGGAGGAAGGCATGGGGGCTTCAGCCCCCATGCCGTGACTCAAGCCAACCTCTTCTCCCAATCCTTCACTTGCTCGTGTGCCGTCAGATCGAAATGCAGCGGCGTGACCGTGATGTACCTTTGAAAGAGCGCATCCACGTCGCTGTCAGCCGCGGTGTGAATGAACGCGAATCCGTCCTGCGCCTGATAGTGCGTGAACCCAAGCTCATCTCGGGTGATGTCGTACCGCTCGACGATCGCGCTGGTGTTCACCGGCACCACCCGCACGCCCGCCGGTTCGGCGTCGTCGTCGAGAATGGGAATGTTGACATTCAAGAGCGTGTGCCGCTCCAGCGGCCTGCTGATGATCCGGCGAATCACCGTCGCCGCGTGGGTCGCGGCCTTGCGCCACGGCGTCTTTCCGCGCTCGCCGATGTGCAGGCTCACCGCGATCGCCGGAACGCCGATGAATGCCGCCTCGCGCGCCGCCGCCACCGTGCCGGAGTAAATCGTGTTGATCCCCACGTTCGCCCCGCTGTTCATCCCGCTGACGACCAGATCCACTCCCGGCACCAGAAACGTCAGGCCCAGTTTCACGCAGTCCGCCGGCCGCCCGTCCACCGCGATGCCTTCGAAGTTCTGCTCCGTGATCCTGCACACCACCGCCTCGCGCCGCGTCGGCACGGGCTTGTGAAAAGTCACGGCATGACTCGTCGCCGACTGCACCGTCGCCGGCGCGACGATGTGAACCTCGCCCAGCGGTTGAATCGCCTGATACAGCGCCGCCAGGCCCGGCGCGTGGATGCCATCGTCGTTAGTCAGCAGAATGCGCATGATGCGCGATTGTAGAGACAGGCTGCCGGGACTGCGACCGGCGGCGATCGGCAGTGTGGGGCGCAGTTGTGTGGGTGAAAGGGTGAAGGGGTGAGAGGGTGAATGGGTGAAGGGGTGAGAGGGTGAATGGGTGAAGGAGTGACGGGTTGCCTCGCGCCCTGGCCAGGTCCGCGGCCACTCCAAGTGGCCGGCCACCGTACCCCCACCCCCTTGGAATCGGATGTAATCCCTTGCTCTCAAATGAATTGTCGATTTGGCTGCCGAAAAGGTAGGACACTTTCCGGCCACCGTTATTGGATCTTGGCCGCGAGTCTGCCCGTCCGAAGCCACCGCGCACAGCCCTGTGGAAAGCAGCGCAATGACAACGAACCGCCCGGAATGGAGGGTCGATGACATACGGGTATGATACCGAAAAATATCCTTCGCCGCAACCCGTTTCATAGGTCGCGCCTGTTTCACGTTTATAGACAGGACCTTCAAACGTTTAGCGACGGGGCTTGCCCCGCTCTTCTCGGCGTGAACAAAGAAACGATGAAATGCCCCGATCCCGATGTCATGTTTTCGTGTCCTTCTGGTCGACCGCAATCCAGCCTCGCGGCGACTCGTCAGAGCCGCGACCGTCAGCGAGCGATGGAAAAGCCGGCCTTTCGCGTGCCATCGCTCACTAAGGAGCCGTGCAGGATCAACATCGCATGTGGGACGACTTTCCAAGTCGTC
>CAYRPN010000042.1:0-4148 GCA_964426135.1 uncultured Phycisphaeraceae bacterium
AGGGAGGGGAGTTCGCTCCGTGCAAATCGGGAAGTTATTTCGATTCCATTCCTTAGTACAGCATTTCATTGAATCGGGACCAAAATCGGGAGGGCGAGGCTCCTGCCGAGCCGTTCGTCGACGAGGCCCGGCTTGGCGGGCCGAGGAGACGAATCTCGCGGCCGATCCTCCAGCACGAACCGGGGCTCTGCCGCGCGAGTTTCGTTCGCTCAGGCCCGCCGAGCCGGGCCGTTCGCGAACGAACGGCTCGGCGGGAGCCTCGCCCTCCCCATATTGCACCCGTTATTGTGAAGTGCTGGACTTAGTTTCATTTCAAGTTCACGTCCGTGATTGACGTTCTCGTGGCCTGGCACGATTCTGCGTTCCGAACAGGCTCGTGAGCCCCCGGTTGAGGTTGGGATTGTGGTTCGAACAGGCATCTCTCTATTTTTGTTGCGCGTGAAGGTGGGGAAGCTTTAACGTCTGTAACACCTGAACTGACTTTCTTTCCTTAAACCGGTACTTTCAATTTGCCCATCCTAATGGCTGCGGTAGTTTTCGTGCAGTCGCTGCCTGCGCTAGCAGGTGTCGGCGATCGAAGCCGTTGCGTGGACGCGGCGGGGCTTGGTGAAAAACCGCAAACCATTTGAGGAGAAGGATCATGTCGAATCGTCGGGCAAAACGTCTCAACCGTCGGGCACTGGGCAACCGCTGGGTCGCCTCCGCCACATCCACTGAAGCGCCGAAGATGATGGAATCGCTGGAAAGCCGGCAACTGATGTCGGCGGCGGTGGGGTATGATCCCGACGGCGTGGGCCCGCTTAACAGCCTTGCGAATGGGAGTCCCATACCTGATCTGGCTGGTCTCGACTGGAGCCCCGGCAATTTGCTGTCGGTGTACGACCGCGATCTTTCCACCGGCAGTCCCCAGGTTGGCGATACGCTGACGACGTTCTATCAGACGAGGCTCGCTGGTTTCCTCGATGGATCGCCCAGCGGTGTCAGCCAGGTCTTCAATGGCGCCACCGGTCCTGGTCTACTCAGCGGCGGTGGCGTGTTCGTGAACGACTTCGAGTGGACACTCGTTGTTCGCGTCCGTGAAATCATCACCGACGTTTCGGGAACGGGCGAGATCACGTTCGACCTGATCGACGACCCGACCAACTACATCAAGATGTTTTACGACGGCCCGGCGATCAATCAGGACGGTGTGCCGGCAAGCCCGTCCGGCGCCCTCGTTCCTGCGAATGATCTTGCCGGCATCGGGTTCGACAACGGCCATCTCATTCTGGAAGCCACAGGCGGTGACGGCTTCGGTGGTTTCCGGCCTACTGGCCGCACCAGTGATTTCGACGACTTCGGCGCCGCGGACTCTCCGTGGAACGTCGATCCGCACCTGGCTGACGGTGATCAGGGAGCGTACCAGACCATTGAAGGCACCGGCGACCTGAAGTGGGACGCCGTCGTCAAGTTCGTCGACACCAACTTCATCGCTTACCCCAACCTGCAGGGCTCGGTCGTCAAGTTCACCTTCTTCGACTCCGACCGCCAACTTCCGTTCGACGTCGTGAACCCCTCGCGTCAGTTCTTCGATGCCACGCTCAACGGCGGCGCCGGTGGATTCTTCCAGCCCAATCTGGGCCTGGTCAACGGCGGCATCTTTGCCCCCGGCGATAACGCCATCCAGTACGAAGGTGATGCCGACCAGAGCTTCGATATTGTGAACATCCAACTCGCCGCCCTCGGCGACTACGTCTGGCACGACATCGATGCCGACGGCATTCAGGAAGGCAACGAACCGCCGATCCCCGGCGTCACCGTCAAGCTCTTCAAAGACGGCCTCGACACCGGCCTGACCGACGTCACCGATGCCAATGGTCTCTATCTCTTCGATAACCTCGTCCCCGGCGATTACCAGGTCATGTTCGTCCAGCCTGCCG
Source organism: uncultured Phycisphaeraceae bacterium (assembly GCA_964426135.1). Classification (GTDB taxonomy): domain Bacteria; phylum Planctomycetota; class Phycisphaerae; order Phycisphaerales; family Phycisphaeraceae; genus CAYRPN01. Next base: position 1,920 of record CAYRPN010000042.1, read on the forward strand.
GCTTTGCTGGTGTCAGCCCCGCCAACCAGGGCGGCGATGACGCGGTCGACAGCGACGGTGTCGGCGCGCTGCTGATGTCGGCTGTGACCAACCTGTCCGCTGGCGAAACCGACCTCACCCTCGACCAGGGCTTCTACAAGCTCGCACGCCTGGGCGACTTCGTGTGGCACGACATCGATGCCGACGGCATTCAGGATGCCGGCGAACCGGGCATCGAGAATGTCACGGTCAACCTCAAGGACAGCGGCGGCGTGATCATCGGCAGCACGACGACCAACGCGGCCGGCTTCTACATCTTCGAGAACCTCATCCCCGGCACGTACTCCGTGCAGTTCGTTCAGCCTGCCGGCTTCCCCGGCGTCAGCCCCGCCAATCAGGGCGGCGATGATGCGGTCGACAGCGACGGCGTGCTGCCCCTGCTCATGACGGCGACCACCACGCTGGCCTCGGGTGGTGAAGACCTCACCCTCGACCAGGGCTTCCATAAGCTCGCCCGCCTCGGCGACTTTGTGTGGCACGATCTCGATGCCGACGGCATTCAGGATGCCGGCGAACCGGGCATCCCCAATGTCACGGTCAACCTCAAGGACAGCAACGGCGTGGTGATCGACAGCACGACCACCGATGCCAACGGCCTGTACATCTTCGAGGGCCTGACCCCCGGCACCTACTCGGTGCAGTTCGTCCAGCCTGCCGGATTCGTCGGCGTCAGCCCGGAGAATCAGGGCGGCGATGACGCGGTCGACAGCGACGGCGTGCCCGCCAACGCCCTGATGACCGCCACCACCACGCTGGCTTCGGGCGGTGAAGACCTCACCCTCGACCAGGGCTTCTACAAGCTCGCACGCCTGGGCGACTTCGTGTGGCACGACATCGATGCCGACGGCATTCAGGATGCCGGCGAACCGGGCATCGAGAATGTCACGGTCAACCTCAAGGACAGCGGCGGCGTGATCATCGGCAGCACGACGACCAACGCGGCCGGCTTCTACATCTTCGAGAACCTCATCCCCGGCACGTACTCCGTGCAGTTCGTTCAGCCTGCCGGCTTCCCCGGCGTCAGCCCCGCCAATCAGGGCGGCGATGATGCGGTCGACAGCGACGGCGTGCTGCCCCTGCTCATGACGGCGACCACCACGCTGGCCTCGGGTGGTGAAGACCTCACCCTCGACCAGGGCTTCCATAAGCTCGCCCGCCTCGGCGACTTTGTGTGGCACGATCTCGATGCCGACGGCATTCAGGATGCCGGCGAACCGGGCATCCCCAATGTCACGGTCAACCTCAAGGACAGCAACGGCGTGGTGATCGACAGCACGACCACCGATGCCAACGGCCTGTACATCTTCGAGGGCCTGACCCCCGGCACCTACTCGGTGCAGTTCGTCCAGCCTGCCGGATTCGTCGGCGTCAGCCCGGAGAATCAGGGCGGCGATGACGCGGTCGACAGCGACGGCGTGCCCGCCAACGCCCTGATGACCGCCACCACCACGCTGGCCTCGGGTGGTGAAGACCTCACCCTCGACCAGGGCTTCTACAAGCTCGCCAAGCTGGGCGATTATGTGTGGTTCGATGCTGATCAGGATGGCCTGCAGGACGGTGACGAAGTCGGCGTGCCCAATGCCCTGGTTGAGCTGAAGAACGGCAGCGGCGTGGTGATCGACAGCATGCTCACCGACGCCGACGGCCTGTACCTCTTCGATAACCTCAAGCCCGGGACCTACGCGGTCCAGTTCCACCTGCCCGCCGGCTTCGATGGCTTCACCACCGCCGACGTCGGAGCTAACGACGCCATCGACAGCGACGCAGCCCCCGCGCTCGGTTTCATGACGCCCAACGTCGTGCTCCAGTCGGGTGATGCGAATCTGACGCTGGATGCGGGTGTGATCATCAACGTCGGCGAAACCCCCGGAATCCACATCGAGAAGCTCATCTGCATCACGCCGAAGGACGGCGGTTGCGATTGCGAACACGACGGCAAGTCCGACGGCAAGTCTGACGGCAAGAGCGATGGCAAGTCCGACGGCAAGTCTGACGGCAAGAGCGATGGCAAGTCGGACGGCAAGTCCGACGGCAAGTCTGACGGCAAGAGCGACGGCAAGTCCGACGGCAAGTCTGACGGCAAGAGCGATGGCAAGTCGGACGGCAAGTCCGACGGCAAGTCTGACGGCAAGAGCGACGGCAAGTCCGACGGCAAGTCTGACGGCAAGAGCGATGGCAAGTCCGACGGCA
>CAYRPN010000042.1:4248-43621 GCA_964426135.1 uncultured Phycisphaeraceae bacterium
AGAGCGATGGCAAGTCGGACGGCAAGTCCGACGGCAAGTCTGACGGCAAGAGCGATGGCAAGTCCGACGGCAAGTCTGACGGCAAGAGCGACGGCCACAGCGACGGCAAGAGCGATGGCAAGTCGGACGGCAAGTCCGACGGCCACAGCGATGGCAAGAGCGATGGCAACTGCGATTGCTCCTGCGATGACGACACCTGCACGCCGGTCGATGCGGATGACGCCCCGGGCGTGATCGGCAACGTCGGCGACACGGCGAACTTCACGTTCATCGTGACCAACACGGGCAACGTTGAACTCTCCAACGTCGTCGTCATCGATGACAACGAAACTCCTGGCGACCTGAGCGATGACTTCGCCCCGGCGCCGGTCCTGACCAACGACGGCTTCAACGTCGGTGACCTGGACAAGGACAACAAGCTGGACCTCACCGAAGCCTGGCGCTACACCGCCAGCAAGACCGTGACCGCCGGCCTGCACACCAACCTCGCCACCGCGACCGGCACCAGCCCGCAAGGTCAGAAGGTGACCGATGACGATCCGGCCAACTGGACCGGCAAGTTCGACGCGGGTGTGGACATCGAGAAGTACGTGAAGAAGGTCGGCGATTCCACCGGCGGCACGGAAGGCCTGACGCCCGGATACTGGAAGCAGTCCCATCACTTCGATGATTGGACCGGCTACAGCCCGAACATGAACTACAACGCGGTGTTCGGCGTCAACGACTCGTCCAGCCTCACGCTGCTGGGCGCCCTGGGCCGCGGCGGCGGTGAAAAGGCGGCCCTCGGTCGGCACGCGGTGGCGGCGCTCCTGAACGCCGCCCACTCAGGCCTGGATTACGCCTTCACCGAGGCCCAGGTCATCGCGATGGTCCAACAGGCCTACGCCAACGGCTCCTTCGAGTCCGTCAAGAACATTCTCGCCGCCGAGAATGAAAAAGAAGGCAGCCTCAGCGGCGGCGGCAGCGGTGGTTCCACCGGCATCGGCAGCGATGCGGACACCGAAGCCACCGGCGTCACCGTCAAGGTCGGCGAGCAGGTCATGTTCACCTACCTCGTCAAGAACACCGGCGATGTGGAGCTGAACAACGTCATCGTCAAGGACGACAACGCCACCCCCGGCAACACCGCCGACGACTTCATGCCCGCCCCGGTGCTCAGCGGCGGCTTCAACATCGGTGACACCGATAAGGACGGCAAGCTCGACGTGAGCGAGACTTGGCACTACACCGCCATGCTCACCGCCACCACGGAAGGCAAGTTCGTCAACGACGCCGTCGTCACCGGTGAAGCCTTCGGCACCACCGTGACCGACAACGATGTCGCCCACATCTGCGTCATCGATCCCGACCCCTGCACCTCCGTCATCAGCGGCTACGTCTACGAAGACTGCGACAACGATGGCGTCAAGGACAGCGGCGAGAAGGGCATTCAGAGCGTCAAGATGGTCCTCACCGGCACCGACAAGGACGGCAACAGCGTCACCAAGACCACGTACACCGACTGCTACGGCAAGTACGAGTTCAAGGGCCTCTGTGCCGGCACCTACAAGGTCACGGAGTGCCAGCCGGGCGGTTACCTCGACGGCAAGGACACGGTCGGCTCCGCCGGCGGCGTCCTGGGCGCGGACATGATCGCCAGCATCGCCCTGGGCAAGAACCAGACCTCGACGAACAACAACTTCGGCGAACTGGAAAAGAGCAGCCTCTCCGGCTACGTCTACGAAGACAAGGACAACGACGGCAAGAAAGACTCAGGCGAGAAGGGTATCCAGAACGTGAAGATCATCCTCACCGGCACCAACGACCTCGGCCAGACGGTGAACATGGTGACCTACACCGACTGCTACGGCAAGTACAGCTTCGAGTGCCTCCGCCCCGGCACCTACGCGATCCAGGAATGCCAGCCGAGCAACTACAACGACGGCATCGACACCCTCGGCAGCCTCGGCGGCACCAAGCAGAACGACAAGTTCATCAACATCGTTCTGGGCGCGTGCAAGAACGGCACGGGCTACAACTTCGGCGAGAGAGCCAAGAGCTACTGGTGCTGAACCACGATGAGCGACCGCGCTCGTGACAACTGAATAACCCAACGACAAGGCCGGCGAAAGCCGGCCTTGTCTGTTTCAGAAATGGGGATTTCGCCAGTTGCGCAGATCGATCAACCAAAGTCCTGTCATTGGGCGTTTGAGAACCGATTCTCCCACACTTCTGGTGAAGGCCCGGCATGGGATTGTCGCGCAAGGATGCATGGATGGAGTTGATGGGAGCCCCCAGCCGGTCCAGGCGCACCCAGGCGGCGAGCGTCAACTGCGGCCACGGATGCTCGCGGTGTTCAGGCCAGCAGTTCTCGAATCACATGTCCTTCGACATTGGTCAGCCGACGCTGGATGCCGTTGTGTTGAAACGTCAGTCGCTCGTGATCCAGCCCCAGCAGGTGCAGGATCGTGGCGTTGAAGTCGTAGAGCGGATGAATGTCTCGCACCGCCTTGTGCCCCAGTTCATCCGTCGCGCCGTGACTCACGCCCGGCTTGACGCCCGCACCGGTCAGCCAGCAGGTGAAACCGTCGGGATTGTGGTCGCGCCCTTGCGCTCCCTTCTGAAAGAACGGCATCCGGCCGAACTCGGTGCACCACACGATGAGCGTGTCCTCGAGCATGCCGCGCTGTTTCATGTCTTGAATCAAGCCGGCGACCGGTTGATCCATGACCGCCGCGTGGACGTCGTATTGTTCTTTCAGTTTCTGATGGCCGTCCCAGTTGAGCGCGCCACCGCTGGCATAAGCGCCGTTGAAGAGCTGCACGAAGCGCACACCTTTTTCGATCAGGCGACGCGCGAGAATGCAGTTGCGGGCGAAGGCCGCCTTGGTCTTGTTGGTTGAATCGTCCGCGCCGTAGAGTTTCAGGACGTGATCGGGCTCCGAAGAAAGGTCGCTGATCTGCGGCACGCTCAGTTGCATGCGGGCCGCCAGTTCGTAGCTCGCAACTCGCGCGGCGAGCTTGCTGTCGCCCGGATTCATCGCCAGATGGCGTGCGTTCATTTTCTCGAGCAGCGATCGGGCGGCCTGATCGTTCGCCGCGGAAACGCCCGGCGCGTTCAGATGTCGCACGGGCTGGCTGCTGCTCATCGTGGTGCCTTGGAACGCGGCGGGCAGGAAGCCGGGGCCCCAGTTGTTCGAGCCGTTCTGCGGCACGCCGCGCGGATCGGGAATCGCCACGTACGCGGGAAGGTCTTGCGTTTCGCTGCCCAGGGCGTAGGTCACCCACGCGCCGATGGAGGGAAAACCATCGAGCACGAAGCCGGTGGAGAGAAAGTTTTCACCGGGACCGTGCGTGTTGGTCGTGCTGGTGAGTGAGTGGACGAAGGCGAAATCGTCCGTCATCGCCGCCAGATGCGGGATCATGTCGCTGACCCACTTGCCGGTCTGTCCACGCTGACGAAACGCGTACTGCGGCCTGGCCAGAGCGCCGGCGGGGCCCTGAAACGTCACCGCCGGCCCGCCTTGGAGCATCTGGCCGTCGCGCTTGATGAGCTGCGGCTTGTAGTCCCAGGTCTCCAACTGACTGACCGCCCCGGCGCAAAAGATCACAATGACGTTCTTGGCCGGTGCGGAAAAATGTGGCCTCCGCGCCGCATAAGGTCGAGCCGGATCAAGCTGCGGCCCGGCCGCGAGCAATCCATTCGCGAGCAATCCATCCGCGCCGAGCATGCTCAGCAGCGAGATCGAACTCAATGCCGAGGCGCTCTGGGTCAGGAAGCGCCGCCGATCCAGGAGCGCCAGCCCTTGCGATGAGATGTGTTCAGCGTTGTGATTCATGGCAGAAACAGAAACTCGTTGGTGTTGAAAATGACGCGGCAGAGCGTGGAGAGGCCATGTTCGCGCACCAAGGCTTGGGCATCACTGATCTCATCGGCCTTTGGTTCCCGGCTCAGCGCCAGCTTCCACACCTGGCGAATCTGTGCGGCCAGTTCATCGCCGGCTTCCCGCTTGACGCGAGCAGCCAAAGCCTCGGATTCATCCAGCGTGAAGCGACTGTTGAAAAGGTTCAGCGCCTGAATCGGCGTGGTGGACTCGCGGCGACGATCCGTGCTCTGGCCCGCGTCCGGACAATCGAAGGCGCCGAACACCGCGTCCCGTTCGCGCCGAACCTTGTGGGCGTAGATCAAACGTCGCAGGCCATCGCCTTTGAAGGATTCAACCGGATTGAAGCCTGTTAATCCGCCGCGCAGGTCAAACAGGTCGAATCCGGGGCCGCCCATTTTCAGATTCAAGCGACCACTGATGGCAAGCATCGAATCGCGAATGGCCTCGCCTTCCAATCGGCGCGTGGGGAAACGCCAGAGATACTGCACATCCGCGTCGGCTGCTTCACCCGACGGATTGTGCTGCGCCGCCTGCCGATAGGTTGCGGAAAGCACGATCAGTCGGTGCATGTGCTTGATCGACCAACCCGCGCGGACAAACTCTGCCGCAAGCCAGTCGAGTAGTTCCGGATGCGTGGGCTTGACGCCGTTGCGGCCGAAGTCGTTGGGCGTGGTGACGAACCCCAAACCGAAGTGGCCCTGCCAGATGCGATTGACCATCACGCGGGCGGTCATCGGATTGTCGGGGCTGGCGATCCAATCCGCCAAGGCCTTTCGCCGCTGAGGATCGGATGAATCCGGTGGCAGCGACAGCTTGCCGATCGCGCCGGGCACTGCGGGCGCCACCGGTTCCAGTGGCTGCTCGGGATCGCCTCGACGCAAGCGGTGAATGTCGTCAGGCTTGCGGAACTTGCCGGCGAACACCAGCAGTTCCTTGGAATGAAGAGCGATCAACTGCTGCACCTGCTTCTTCTCCTCAGTCAGACGCCTGGTCTGCTCGACATCCTCAGCACTGAGCCCAGCCAGGCTCAGCGCGGAAGAATCCAACTTGCCTGATTCTTGGCGCGCCCGGTCGCTCGCGTCGGCAACGGTTCGCCAGTTGCCCGCCGCATCCGCCACTTCGATCCGGTAGTCGAGCGCGAGTCGGTCACCAAATTCTCCCTCGCGGTCCCGGCCCCAGATCACGCGATCGATCTTGTGCGCCTTGCCGAACTCCAGCACGACGGAGCCGGCCCCTTGCTTGTTCGACATCCAACTGCGACTGTTGCCGTAGCGCCCGTCGTTGATGAAACGCAGCTCGTGGCGCTCGAAAACGAGGTTGTCGCCGGTGGACGTGGCCACGGCGCCGGCACTGGCCAGGGCGACGTTTTCGCCCGCGGTGTTGAACACTTCCAGTTCATCGATGACCGGCTCCAGGCGGCTGTCGTTGCTCGTGCTGAAGATCGTGAACCGCAGACGTTGAGCCGTCGTGGTTTCAAATCGATCGACGTTCAATCTGGCGCCCACCGCCGGCCTTGGCGCGGCGACGCGCACGAGCGTCTTCATCTGATCGAGCGCCGGTCCGGCTTCGATGGCGTAAGCCGTGGCAAGGCGATCGGTATAGCGCCCCATGCGATCGCGGCTCCACACGATCCTGCCGACGCGGACTGCCTGGGGCAGTTCAAACATCACCCAGCCGCGACCTTTTTCGTCGGACATCCAGCTATGGTCGTTGCCGAACCGGCCATCGTTGATGTGCTCGAGCCGGTGACTGGCAGAGGTGCGACTGCCGGAGGCCGTGACCTTGGTGCCGTGGCTGGCGAGCGCCACATTGCGCGGCTTGTCTTCGTCGGTGAAGATCTGCAGCTCATCGATGCACGGTTCGATCAACCCCAGCGTGGGATGGATGTTCGCGTCAACGATGGCGAACTTGACGAACTTCACTTCCCTTGCCGGGAATGTTTCTTCGTTGCCTTTCGCATCCGTCGGGTTGGTCTTGCGATAGCCCACGTGCGCCAGCGGCGAATACTGCGCCAGCTTGCGATCGATCTCCATGATGCGGGATAAAGCCTGCTTCAACTGCTCGCGCCGGTTGCCGCTGGCCTCATCGCGCAGCGGTCGATCTTCGTATTCGACTCCCGCCACGAACGCCTGCATCGCGTAGTAATCTTTCTGCGGAAGGGGGTCGAACTTGTGATCGTGGCAGCGAGCGCAGCCCACGGTCAGCCCCAGGAACGACTGGCCGATGTTGACCACGATCTCGTCGATCGCATCCTGCCGGGCGAGTCGCTTGGAAGGAGCATCCTGGCCGATCTGCCCGGGCAGCAGAACGGAGGCCGTGACCAGAAATCCCGTGGCGGCATCTTGTCCGAGCTGATCCCCCGCGATCTGCTCGCGAATGAACTGGTCGTAAGGCGTATCGCGATTCAGGGCATCAATGACGTAATCGCGATACGGCCAGGCGTTGGGCCGCTCGGTATTGACTTCAAAACCGTGCGTGTCGGCATATCGCACCACATCCAGCCAGTGCTGCGCCCACCGCTCGCCATAGCGCGGCGATGCGAGCAAGTTGTCGACGACACGTTCATGCGCGCCTTCGTGCTTGTCACCAAGAAACGCCTGCACTTGCTGGGGAGTCGGCGGCAACCCCGTCAGATCCAGCGAGACACGGCGAATCCATGTCGCGCGGTCCGCTTCGGCTGAAGGCCGCAGGTTCTGCTGCTCTAGCGCGGCAAGGATGAACCGATCGATCGCATTGCGTGTCCAGCGCTGATCGCGAACCTCAGGCACCGCGCGCTTGTCGACGGGCTTGAACGACCAGTGATCCTGCCGGTTCTGAAGTTTCGCCTGATCCGCATCCTCCGGCCAGGCCGCGCCGTCAGCCACCCACTTCGACAGCGTGTTGATTTGCTGCGCGGACAAACCCTTGCCTTTGGGCGGCATCCGCTCGACATCCTTCGTTCCCTGCACTGCTTTAATCAGCGGACTTTCATCGGGCTTGCCGGGCAGAATGCTTGCCCCGTGTCCATCGCCGCCCTTGAGCGCCTGCGACTTGATGTCCAATCGCAACCCGCTCTTCTGCTTGTCCGCTCCGTGGCAGGAATAGCAGTGCTCCTGAAAGATCGGCTTGACATCACGAACGAAATCGACCGCCCCGCGGTCCGCGATGACGGGAGCAACCCACACCAGCAATGTCAGGGCAAGAAACCTGGGCATGAACATCCTCGAAGGTGAACCAGCAATCGCTTTTCCTGCTACGCATTTCCGTCATCCCCCGGATTCTTACGTGCCGAACCGGAGATCTTGATCGATGACTGGTCGCGCTTGCGGTGCCTGGGCGATGAAGTGAGCCAGGGTAGTCGCGGTCATGTCTCCAATCGAATGACCCAGGCGAATCTTCATCATGAACTGGCGATTCCTACCAATCGCGTTTGTACCATCACTGCTCCTTTCGTGGTCGATGGCCCTATTTTACGTGCGGGCACAAACCGAAGTCCAGAATCCGCCCAGCCCAGGCCGCGTCACGCAACGGAAGGGAGAGGTCGAAGTCGCCCTGTCGCGTCGCGGCGACGGGAGACTGCCGGGGCAACGTCGGCCGACACAACCGGTGGAAGGCGTGAAGGCGTAAGGCAGCGACCTGAGCGAGCCGGCGATGGGCGCCGGCCGTGAATCCTGGCCCCGGAACGAGGGGCCTTTTTTTAGGTCGTAGGGTCAGCGGTTTACGGAGGTCGCCAAGTGCGGCTTCAGGTCAGCCGCCTCCGGCACGGGGGAGTGAGCCTCTTGGGTTGGGGGCCTTCATTTCAGCAGTCGTGCCTTGGTCACTACATCGCGAAAAAAGTGTGCAATTAGTCGTTGCAAGATCGGCGGCAGCGATGTATTCTAATAATCAACTGTATTTCATATGTAGAAAACCATCGCGGGAGCTGGTGCAGGCTCGGTGGAGATGTGGAACTCGAAAAAACCCGGTCGCGTCTGGATCCACCATGCATCGTCGCTCCGCCGGCATGATTGACTGATCGCGTGCAACCGAGGTCGGGAGTGTTTCCCGGCCCGAAGAAGGAGCCGTCCCGTTCGAAAACCGGAAGGCTGATCAAGACCATCCCTCGATGTGAGAGGGAGCAAGGAAAGGAAGCTCAAATGAGAGACATGAGAATCAAACTTGTGATGGCGCCTCTGTCGGCGATTCTGCTGGCCAGTTCGGCGGAGGCGGCGCTGCTGGCGGACGCCCGTAGCAATTTCCTGGCCGCCCCGGTCACCGGGACGACGGCGAATTTCAACGGCGGCACGGGTTTATCCGACAGCGCCGGCACAGGCCGATGGAACTACTCCGATGGAACCAGCCTGCTCACCTTCGGGCCCGCAGGCAACGCCGGTCAATCGATGTATGGCACGTCCGGGCAGCCGAACAGCCTTCCTGCCTTGGGCGACAAGCAGATGTTCACCAACGTGATCGGCCCGGCGCCTGATGAAGTCCAGATGCACGCGGGCTTGGGTTCGCTGTCTTCAACCATGACGTGGACCGCGGGCGCTTCGGTCAGCAACCTGGCCATTCGCGGCGACATTCAGCACGGCATTGCCGTCGGCTCGGCGAAGTTCGACATCCTGGTCAACGGCGTCAACTCGTTCTCCACGACGCTCAGCAGCACCACGCCTGCCGCCTTCAGCCTCTCGGGCCTGAGCATTGCCGCGGGCCAGAAGGTGGACTTCATCCTTTCCAACAACGGCGACGGCACGGCGGGCGATATCGCCGACCTTCGCGCGGCGATTTTCAACACGGGCGCCGGCGTCCCCGGCCTGCTTTTCTCCGAGACGTTTAACGGCTTCAACGCGCCGGACGCCAACTTCAATGGTGGGCAGTTCCAGACGAACCTGCCGGTCGCTTTCAGCGGATCGCTGCCCGGATGGAGCCAGGCGGGAGCGGGAACCGTGCATGCGGTGGATCGCGCCAACGTGAACCCCAACATCGTCAACCCGAGAGATTTCGCGGTCATGATCTTTGGCGGCGGCGGCGCCGGACAACAGAACGTCATCACGCTCAACAACGCCATCGCCGGTTCCAACGTCCTCGGAACGCAGTACAAGCTGTCCTTCGAAGACAGCCCGGCTGTGTACCAGGCGGGATCGCAGGCGACGAATTCGACGGACGGCCTGCTCATCGAGTTGCTCCGGGCGTCGGATAACGCCGTCCTGCATTCATTCACGCATCTGCCCGGCGCCTGGGCGGGGGCCTTCAGCCCGCAGCCCGTTTCGTTCATGTATACGGGCAACGGCACAGGCGATCTCATCGTGCGCATCGGCCCCGGCGGCACCTCGGCCCTGAGCGGGCGCTTTGGCGGGGGCATCGACAACCTGACGCTGGCCTCGCTGGCGGCGATTCCCGAGCCGAGCACGTGCGTTCTTGCCTTGGGCAGCCTCGTGTTCCTGCGGCGGCGTCGCCCGGCGACCGCGTGAAACGCACGATCGCGTTGACCTGGGCCGGGCTATGCGGGGATAGCCCGGCTCCAGGTCTTCCAAAAGACAACGGACGTGTTCACGTCGATGCGGCAGGTCATCCAAGGAACAACAGATGCATTCACGCCAGACCGGTCGCGCATTCACGCTTGTGGAGATGCTGCTGGTGGTTGCGGTCATCGTGTTGCTCATCGCGATGCTGCTGCCTTCGCTGCGAGCCTCGCGCGACGCCGCCCGCCGCACCCAATGCGCCGCCAACCTCGGCCAATGGGGTGTGGCGGTAGTGACCTATGCGACGGACAACAGCGGAAGGCTGCTTCGAACGCCGCGCCCGCATGGCAATCGGCCTCACCCCATGATCGCCTGGGGCCGGCACGACGTATCCGCGGCCGCCAAAGGGGGCGTGCCCACCAACGAGTTTGCCGCCAGCCTGATCAATCCCTACGTGGGGACCGCGGTCGATCTGGTGAACAAGAACGTGCCGCGCAGCTCGATGTGGATCTGCCCCAGCGGCGTCGGCAACGGCGTGGTCCCCGAAGCGTTCATCAATGCCGCGCCGCTGAAGGTGTGGGATGCGCTCGGTTACTTCCACTACAGCTACCAGTACTTCGCAGGCGTCGGGCCGGAGGCGACCCATCCCGACGAGTTGCCGGGCCTGCGCATCAAATCGGGCACGCAGACGCTCATGACCGATGAAATCTGGAAGCAGAAGGGATTCAACGCCTGGCAGTATGGCCACGGATCACCTTCGAATCATCGCACCGTGACGGGCGTGTCGGTCCCCGTCCTGGCGACGCCCCATTCGCTTGAAGGCATCAACAAACTCCTGGGAGACGGCTCCGTGTCCTGGAAGGACGCCTCGGAGTTCGATCTGGGCATGATGGGAGCCGCTCCAGGCACACCGACGGCGAAGAACCACTGGGTGGACAACTCCATCGTCGCGGTTCCCTACTGACCGCCGCCGGCGTGCGTGGACTGAACACAAACGATTCACCGCGCCGATTGGATGGAACGACAGCGTGCCGGCATCGTCGCCGCATGCACAACCGTTCAGTGCGGGAGCCAGGAACATCGCCGATGAGCAGTGCAGGAATTCTCATGAACACGAAAGACACCGCCATCCCGCAGCAGGCCGCCTCGCCCGGATCGGTGCCGGCGCTGGATCGGACGCTGGACATCATCGAGCTGCTCAGTTCCTCGACGACGGCGCTCACTCTGTCGCAACTGAGCACCCAGCTCGGCTACCCGATGAATGCCATCTTCCGCATCACGCAGACGCTGGTGGCGCGCGGCTATCTGGCCCGTGACGCCAGGACCCTGGCGTTCCGACTCACGCCTCGGTTGCTGCGGTTGTCCACGCCGCATTGGGGCAACCAGAGCCTGCCGGCAATTGCACGCGAAGCGATGGCCTGGCTTGCCGATGAATCGCGCGAAACGGTTCAACTCGGCGTGCTCAGCGGTCTGGAGGGAGTCATCGTCGACCAGGTGGAAGGTCCGCAGCCCCTGCGCATCGTCGTCGATCTGGGCCTGCGCTTTTCGCTGCACAACAACGCCCCCGGCAAGCTGCTCTTGGCGCATCTGCCCGCCTCGCAACAGGAAGAAGCGATGGCCCGCCTGCAACTGACGCCCAGCACGCCGAACACGATCACCACCTTGGACGACCTGCGCCGCGAATGCAGGCGAATCGTGTCCGACGGCTATGCCACCGACTTCGCCGAGGCCGATGAGGGCATTCACTGCGTGGCCGCCCCCATTCGCGACGGCGCCCGGCATGTGTTGGGAACGCTCTGGATCACGGGGCCCGCCAAGCGGTTGCCGAAGGCGAAGTTTCGCGAACTGGGCATGCTCGTCATGTCCGCCGGCGACCGGATTTCGCGCCGCATCGGAGAATTGGCATGAGCCCGATCACGAGAATCCTGCTGTGCGTGGCGGTCGCCATCGCGGGACCTGGCGCGGCGATCGACTCGGCACATGGTCAGGAAACGTCGCCGGCAAAGACGGGCGCTCAGGTGTTCGATCAGACGATCGCTCCCATTCTCTCGGCTCGGTGCCTCAACTGTCACAGTGGACCAAATCCCAAGGGCAAACTGGACCTCAGCCGGCGGGCGACGACGTATCGGGGCGGCAAGGGCGGCGCGGCGATCGTCGCGGGAGACCTCGACAAGAGCCTTCTTTGGGAGCAGATCGACGCCGACGAGATGCCGCCCAAGCACCCGTTGTCCGCCGCCGAGAAGAAAACCATCCGCGATTGGATTGTCGGCGGAGCCGTGTGGGGCAGCGACCCGATCGACCCTTTCCGCTTCAGCTCCAGCAACCGCGCCGGCTACGACTGGTGGTCGTTGCAGCCGCTGAAGGAACCATCCGCGCCGGTGGTCGATGACGAGTCGTGGTCGCGCAGCGAGATCGATCGATTCATCCTGGCGTCGCTGCGAAGTCAGGGCCTGGCTCCGTCGCCGCAGGCCGATCCGCGCGCGCGGGTGCGCCGGCTGTACGTGGATCTGATCGGCTTGCCGCCGCCGGTGGAGGTGATGGACAACTTCGAGAAGAATCCCTCAACTGCTGCGTGGGAAAAGCTGGTGGACGAGTTGCTGGCCTCGAAGGAATACGGCGAACGATGGGCCCGGCACTGGCTCGATGTCGTGCGCTTCGGCGAGAGCGACGGCTACGAGTACAACTCGCCTCGCGAAAATGCCTGGCACTATCGCGATTGGGTCATTCGCGCATTCAACGACGACATGCCTTATGACGAGTTCACCCGGATGCAGATCGCCGGCGACGTGATCAAACCCAACACGGTCGAAGGCGCCGCCGCCGTCGGGCTGCTCGTCGCCGGAACGCACAACCCCGTCCTGGGCACCAACGCCGCCATGAAACTCGCGGCCCGTCACGAGGAACTGGAGGAAATCACCGGCACCGTCGCCCAGACTTTTCTCGGGCTCACCGTGCACTGCGCGCGTTGCCACGATCACAAGTTCGATCCGATCTCCACCCGCGAGTACCACAGCTTCGCCGCCGCGCTCGATGGCGTACATCACGGCCAGACCAAGCACCGCGCTCCATCGCTTCGTCAAGATTCATCGAAGCAGCGGGAGGCGCTCACCAGCCGCAGGACTGAGCTACATAGGCAGCTCGTCGAGCAGATGCTCGCTCAGAACGAAACCATCTCCACAACGGCCAATCAACTTCGAATGAAGGACCCGATCGATGCCAACGACAAGGGCAAGACCTATCGCGTTTCCCTGAAGCTTGCACCATCGACCTGGGCATCAGCCGCACAAGCGACGGGTGATCAGGACGGCGTGACGATTCAGATCGTGGGAAAGGATGGCGCCGTGCTCGCCTCCAATTCGTATCGAGCCGGCGCATGGAACGGCGGCAAGGCCGCTGCCGATTTTCAGTTGCGGAGCTTCGAGTACACCGGCGATGGCAAGGGACCTGCTCACATCCGCTTGCTTCCCTTTCCGCTTCATTCTGATCGCTTCGGTGGCGCAGTCGATGACCTCGAAATCGTCGAGGTCACCTCGAAGAAAGCAGTCTTCACCGAAACATTCGACAAACTCAAACACCAACACGCACCGGGAAAACAGGCCGACACCGGACGGCGTGTCTTCTTCGGTGCAGTCTCGGATCGCTGGGAAGCCACCGGCACCAACGTCATTCATGCGGTCGAGCACGCCGATGGCAACCTCGCGCTGCAACTGTTCAGCGGCGAGTCGGGTGGACTTCTCGTCAAAGCTCAGACGCCGGAGCAGAAGAAGCAGCAGGCCGAGATTGATGCGCTGGATCGGCAACTGAGCGCGCTCGACTCGGCGAGCGAAGTCGCCGTGTATTCCGTGGTCGCCCGAAACCCCGGCATCATGCGCGTCCTGCTTCGCGGCGAGGTGAGCAGGCCCGGCGACGAAGTCGCGCCGGGAGGCATCAGCGCCATCGGCGACGTCTCGGCATCCTTCGGCATCGACAAAGCCGCGTCGGACGAACAGCGCCGCAAGAGCCTGGCGAACTGGATCAGCCACCGCGACAACGGGCCGTTCCACCGCGTCATGGTCAACCGCATCTGGCAGCAGCATTTCGGACAGGGCATCGTCACCTCGCCGAGCGATCTGGGATTCAGCGGCGGGCGGCCCAGCCATCCTCTGCTGCTCGATTGGTTGGCGATTCGATTTCGCGCTGACGGGTATTCGATCAAGAAGCTGCACAAGCGGATCGTCACCTCGATGGTGTACCAACAGGCATCCGACCTTCGGCCTCAAGCCGCGGCGATCGACAGTGGGAATCGATTCCTCTGGCGGCAAAACCCAAGACGCATCGAAGGGGAAGTGCTGCGCGATTCCATTCTCGATATCGCGGGCCAGCTCAATCGCACTCCGTTTGGCCCCGGCTATCGCGATGTCAAAATCGTCGAGGTGCCGCCGGCGTTCTACTACATGCCGATCGATCCCATCGGCGGTGAGTTCAATCGCCGAACCATCTATCGCTGGAATATTCGCGGCCAGCGCAGCGCGCTACTGGACACCTTCGATTGTCCTGACCCGTCCACGAGAACGCCGACGCGCATGGTCACCACCACGCCGTCGCAGGCGCTCAGTCAATGGAACGATTCGTTCATCCTGCGAATGTCTGAAAAACTCAGCGCGCGAATCATCAGCGAACGGGGCAGCCAGGAGAATGCACCCGATTCGCAGCAGCAAGTGATCCGAGCCTGGCGCCTGGTGCTGGGCCGATCGCCGACCGCCGAGGAAAACGCCCAGTCGATTCGTCTTGTTGAGAAGCACGGATTGCCACTGCTGTGCCGGGTCCTTTTCAACAGCAATGAGTTTGTGTTGATTGATTGATGACGGAGCGTCGCATGCTCACCGACAATGCCAACCTTCTCGATCGCCGGGATTTTCTCGACTTCAGCCTCGTCGGCCTGGGCGGGGCCGCGCTCTTGAGCATGCTGCGGAAACCAGCTCATGCGGCTGCCGCACCTCGTTCGCCGCACCCGGTCGCCAAGGCCAAGCGCGCGATTCACATCTGCCTCGTCGGCGGGTTCAGTCAGATCGATTCCTTCGACTACAAACCCGAATTGGAAAAGCTTCACGGCAAAGCCCTGCCCGGCAGCATGAAGCCGCAAACGTTCTTTGGCGGTGTCGGGCTGCTTCGCAAGGGCGAATGGAAATTTCAGCAGCGCGGCAAGAGCGGACTCTGGGTGTCCGATCTGTTTCCTCACCTGGCCGGCGTCGCCGATGAACTGACGGTGATCCGCTCGATGGTCGCCGACTCCGCCAACCACATGCCCGCGATGTTTCAGGAAAACAGCGGCTTTCAATCCAACGGCTTTCCTTCGCTGGGCAGTTGGCTCTCTTACGGACTGGGGAATATTTCCGAGTCGCTGCCGACCTTCGTCGTCCTGCCCGATGCCCGCAGCCTGCCCAATGGCGGCGCTTCCAACTGGTCCAGCGGCTTCCTCCCCGCGACGCACCAGGGAGCGCTCTTCGGCAGCGGCCCCAACCCGATCCGCAATCTGTTCGCCGACAAGAAACTGCCCGACAATGCCGAGGCCGACGCCCTGGGCCTGCTGAGCACTCTCAACCACTCGCACCTGACGGCGCGAGGCGACAATGATCTGCTTAAGGCGCGCATCCGGGCCTACGAATTGGCCGCCAGGATGCAGGTGTCCGTGCCGGAGGCGGTGGACTTCAGCAAGGAACCTGCGTCATTGAAGACGGCATACGGGTTCGATCAGCAGGTGACCGCCGACTGCGCCCGGCGCTGTCTGCTCGCGCGGCGGCTGCTGGAGCGCGGCGTCCGCTTCGTGCAGCTTTTCTCAGGCGGCGCCTTCGGCGGCAAGCCGCGCCACGGCTGGGATGGCCACGAGGACAATCGCGAAAACCACAGTCGCGAAGCCGCCATGATCGATCAGCCCATCGCCGCGCTGCTCGCTGACCTCAAACAGCGCGGCATGCTCGAAGACACCTTGATCCTCTGCACCTCGGAGTTCGGCCGCACGCCGTTCACCCAGTCCAACGGCACGCTGGGACTCGGTCGCGACCACAACCCCGAAGGCTTCACCTGCTGGATGGCGGGCGCGGGCCTGCGCAAGGGCATCGCCCACGGCGAGACCGACCCGGTGGGCTGGAGAGCGGTCGAGAACCCGGTGACGTGGCCCGACTTCCACGCCACTGTCCTCCACCTTCTGGGCATCAACCACGAAGCCCTCACCTACTATCACAACGGCATCGATCGCCGCCTCACCAACGTCCACGGACACGTCGTGAAAAGTATTGTGGCGTAACAGAGGTTCCGCGGTTCCCTAACCCCTCCCCAAGAGCCTGAGAACTTTTCGATCGCTTGTTTCCCCGTCGTGGTCGCCATGGGATAGCTGGTGCGTGAGTCAGCACATCTCACGCACAGCGGTGAGCAGGCCCGTCCCGAATTGCACTCCGTCGTGTCTGGTCAGGACTGTTCCGAGCGGGCTGAGAGTTTCACACGCGGAACCCTTTGAGGAGCGTGGATTCTCCGGTGTCCACCGACCCAGCCTCTCACGGCACACAGACCACGCGGAACCCGCCCTTGCCGTAACGGTTGGCGCCGGCTCCGACGAGCCGGCGGAAGGCGCACCGGTTGTCGCCGGGGCCCGCGTAGCAGGCGGCGCCACGCATGACCGCGCGGAGCTGGCCCTGGTCGACGGTCTGAATCTGGTTGCGTTCCCTGGGCAGGGCCGCGTACTTGCCGTAGAAATCTTCGCACCACTCCCACACGTTGCCGTGCATGTCGTAACGGCCCCAAACGTTGGGCTTGAATTGGCCAACCGGGGCGGCGACGGCGCCGGCTGTGCGAGGAGTGCGCATGGCGGTCTCCGAAAGTCCGGCGGCGACGGTCAGCCCGTCAGCGCGTGAACCACGACCTGGCCCGCCATGTCCGCCGCGGCCAGCAGCCGGCCGTTGGGGGCGATGGACAGCGCGGTGATCCAGTCGCCCAGATCCTTGGCCTTGCCGAAGTCGCGCAGGTGCTTGCCGTCGTCCATCCGCCAGGCGCGGACGAGCTGGTCGCGGCCGGCGGTGAACAGGTGCTTGCCATCGGGATGGAAGGCGGCATCGGTGACGCCGCGCAGATGAGCCGGGGTGAGTTCGCGGCGCTTCTGGCCGGTGGCCGGGTCGATGAGAACGATCTTGCCGCTGTCGCGTTCGCGGTCGATGTTGCCCTGGCAGACGACGAGCCACGTGCCGTCGGGTGAAAACCGCACGACCGAGCAGCCCAGCTTGAGCGACTCACTCACGTCCGCCTGCATGTCGCCTGTCACCGCGTTCCAGAAGCGCACGCCCGGCTTGATCGCGCCCTTGTCGCCCAGGAGCGGGAAGTGTTCAGCCGTCACCACGGTCTTGCCGTCGGGCGAAACGTCCAGTGCGCGGATCCAGTTCTTGGCGCGCCAGCGGCGCCGCTCCTTGCCGGCGGGCACGTCCCAGACGATGACCACGCCCTGATCGTCGCCGGTGACCAGCGTCTGGCCATCGGGCGTCAGCGCCAGGCCCATCACCCATTCCTTGTGGCCCGCCAGCTCGCGGACAGGTTTCTGCACGAGGACCTGCGCCTCCAGCGGCGGCGGGGCGGCGGGCAGCTTGTCCACCTTCTCGACCACGCCGGCGCGGGCGAAGCCGTCGTTGAGCACGATCGCGCCCGCCTCGCCTGCATCGCTGCGCGTGTCCCAGCACTTGATGGAGCGATCGTTGCTGACCGAGAACAGCATCTTGCCATCGGACGAGCAAAGAATGCGGTTGATCTCGTTGGTGTGCCCGCGAAGCCTCTTGATCGGCAGCAGCGGCTTGCTCGCAGGCGCGGGTGTCGTGGATGAATCTTTGGCGGTGTTGGCGGGGGCGCTTGCGGGGGTACCTGCGGCGCCGCTTTCGGTCGGCAAGCGCCAGATCAGGATGTCGCCGCGTTTGTTGCCGGCGGCGACCTGGTCGTCGCCGATGAAAGCGACGCTGGTGATCACATCGCTGTTCCACGGCAGCGCGTGCAGCACCTTGGCGCCGGCGAACGCGTTTTCTTCAGCGGTGGCCGCGGCTGCGCCGGTGGCCAGGCCGATGATCGGAAGCGCCGAACGCGACAGGATGGATGCTTGGTCACTCATCAGTTGGGCGGCAAGGGTTTTCGGCTCATGTGCCCACAGTGGTGCCGGCCTTCTTCTGATTCCCCTCCCTCCGAGGGAGGGGCTAGGGGAGGGTGACTGTCAGAGGGATTGTGGGTCAAACCGTTTCTCAAGCCAACCCTCCCCCGGCCCCTCCCTGGAAGGGAGGGGAGTTCGACCCAACCGCATTCACGTCAGCACCAATCTCGGGGCATGAGCCAGGTCTTCGTCCTACGCGAGAATCTCCTTGATCGGCCGCGACCCTTCCGGCGTCAGCCAGACGGGGCGTGCGCCCAGATAGTGCTTGGCGCGGGGGTTCACGCCCAGCGCCGTGTAGATCGTGGCGAAGAGGTCCCCCTCGGTGACGGGGTTCTCAGCCACCTCGAAGCCGTCGCGATCGGTGGCGCCGTAGTGCTGGCCGCCCTTGACGCCGCAGCCGCTGAGCGCGACCGTCCACGCCCGGCCGAAGTGGTCGCGGCCGTTGCGGTTGTTGATGGCGGGCGTCCGGCCGAACTCGCTCATCCAGACCACCAGCGTGTCCTGCAGCAACCCGCGCTGTTGGAGATCATCCAGCAGCGACGACCACGCCGGATCGAGGATGGAGAAATTCGCCTTGCTGATGGGGAAGTTGTCGTGGTGGGTGTCGTAGCCGTACTGCCCGATCTCGACGAAAGGCACGCCGGCCTCGACGAGCTTGAGCGCGGTGAAGCAGCCGCGTCCGAAGTTCGTGTCGCCGTAGCGGGCCTTGGCTTTCGCCCACTCTTCGCCCATGTCGAAAATTTTGCGAGCCTTCATCAGGCGGAGCGTGCGCAGTTCCGCGGTGCGATGGGAGGCGAAGGGCTGCGCCTGGTGCGTGGCGGCGCGCTGCTGCTCCATGAAGTGAAGCAAATCGCCGCGGCGATCCTGCACCTCCTGCGGAACGCCGGGCGAGGTGAACGACGGCGGCTTGCCGTCCTCGCTCAGTTGGAACGGCTCGTACTGCGGCCCCAGGAAACCTGCGCCGCCGCTGCCGGTGGGCCCCATGCGGATGAAGCTGGGCAGATCAGCTTCGGGATGATCGAGGTACTTGGCGATCACCGCGCCGATCTCCGGGTACGGCACGCGGTCGCTCTGCGGATAGCCCGTGTGCATGTGGTACCCGCCGATGCCGTGGTCCACCGACTTGGTCTTCATGCTGCGGATGATGGCGAGCTTGTCGGCGTGCCTGGCGATGCCGGGCAGGTACTCGCAGACCTCGATGCCCGGAACATTCGTCTTGATCGGCGCGAAGGGCCCGCCGGTGGGCCGGCCGGGCTTCATGTCGAACGTGTCCGTCTGGCTCACGCCGCCTTCCATGTAGAGCAGGATGCAGCGCTTGGCGGATCGCCTGGCCTCGGCGGCAATGGTGTGCGAGCCGAAGAGCGCGCCGAAGTTGGCCACCGCCATGCCCGTGCTGGTCAGCAGCGTGCCTTTGAGCAGGCTGCGGCGGGAGAGGTGCTCGGTGTTGTGGAGCGATTGCGGGGGCATGGTTCACGTCCTGTCAGCGATTGAATCGGAACTCGGAGCACGACACGAGCACCCACAGCGCTTCCTCGATGCGCTGGGCGGGGGCCTTGGCCTGGTTCGCGTCTTTGGGATTTTTCACTTCCACGCTCAGGTACTGCGCGAATCGCTGCCGCTCGGCGTCGGTGGGACGCCGGCTGAGCGTCGAGAGGAACATGCGATCCACCTTGGCTTCCACCGGCTCGGCGCCACTCAGCAGCATCTGAGCGAGGTTGTTCTTGTTCGGCCGGCACAGGCCGCGGTGGAGATCGC
Source organism: uncultured Phycisphaeraceae bacterium (assembly GCA_964426135.1). GTDB lineage: Bacteria > Planctomycetota > Phycisphaerae > Phycisphaerales > Phycisphaeraceae > CAYRPN01. Next base: position 23,444 of record CAYRPN010000042.1, read on the forward strand.
CGTTGTGGAAATACAGGTGCTCGGCCAGCGTGCTCTGGAACGCGCCCCGCCCGTCCGTCGGCTCGCCGAAGTACTTCAGGTACGTCTCCATCGACATGCTCTTGCCGGCGGCAACCTCGTCTGTTCCCGTCGCCATCGCCAGCGACGAAAGCAGTTCCTCCGCGCCCAGCGGTCGGACGCGGGCGCGCTCGTAGTGCGGCAGCAACGGCTCGGTATTCGCGCCCAGGTCCGTCACCTGATACGCGTTACTGCTGACGATCTCCCGGATGAGCCACTTCACGTCGCACCCATGCTCGACGAAGGCCGCCGTCAGCGCATCGAGCAACTGCGGGTGGCTCACGTCGCCCTTCTCCGTGAAGTCATCGACCGGGTGTACGAAGCCGCGACCCATCAACTGGGCCCAGATGCGGTTGACCGCGGCCCGCGCGAAGTAGGGATTCTCCTTTGCCGTGATCCACTCCACGACCTTGGCCCGGCGCGAGAACACCGGCTTGGGCGGCGCCTCCTTGGGCTTGACCTTCGGCTCGACGAAATCCTTGGGCAGCTCCGGCTCAACCAACTCCGCGCCGCTGAGGAACCGGGGCTTGAGCGGATCGCCTTCCTTCTTGCCGCCGGACTTTTTCTCGCCCGGCTTGGCCGCCTTGGCGGGGTCGGCAAACGTCACCTCGCCCGTGCTCTTCTCCGCGACCACGTGCTTCTTGACATTCGGCGCAGGCTCCGTCTCCACGACTGACGTGCGGACGAAGAAGCCCACCATGCCGAAGTAATCCTTCTGCGTCAGCGGCTCGTACGGATGATCGTGGCACTGGGCGCATTGAATCTGCTTGCCCAGGAACAGACGCGCGACGGCGGTGGTCGTATCGTTCGTGCCGCCGGTGGCGACGTAGAAGAGGGCCGTGCCGTCTTCCTCGGCGGTGAGCAGCCTGGCGACGATGCGGTCGTACGGGTCGTTGGCCGCAAACCGCTCGCTGAGCCACTGGCGGAATCCCTCGCGCTGCTTCTGGCTGACGCCCTTGGGGAATCGGCCCAACAGCGCCACGTCCCACACCTGCGCCTGCTGCCGGGCGTAGCGCGGGTCCGACAGCAGCTTGTCGATCAGCTTCTGCCGCTTGTCCGCGCCGGCGTCATCGAGAAACGCCCCGGCTTCCTCGTAACTGGGGATCACCCCGACCAGATCGAGATACACCCGGCGAAGAAACACTTCATCGCTCGCCAGGCCAGGCGTCGCGATCTTCTCCTTGTCCCAGCCCGCTTTGATCTGGCGGTCGATGACCTCGCGCAGAGATTCCGCCGCGAGCGCATGGCCGGCGGCGGCGAGCAACGCGATGGCGAGCGTCAAGGTGCGGATCATGGGCAGTGTCTCAGCGTTTCACATCAGCTCCCGGATCGGCTCGCCGAACGGCCCGATCGTCAGAAAAGATCGACGCGAAACGAACCCGGCGCAGCACCCGGGGATTGTCGGTTCAGCGTGGGACATCATGGTTTCTCATGACGCTCGCAAGGATCAAGTGGAACGCGCCAGCCGCTCAGTATTCGCAAAGTCTTCCCGATCCACTTGCCCGTCGCCTCCGCGACTTGCGACTCCGTCAACATTCTGGACCGCCCGTCTCCCGGTCATTGTCAAATCTCCTCTGCAGGCAACGCCCGGTTCCAGATTGTCAGTTCGTTGATGCGTCCGCGCAGGGATATGAGCTGTGGTACATGGGGGCGTTCAAGTGCGGGTGATGGCGGAAGTGCATTAGTCGTTTGAGTCCGATTCGGAATTGCGGGCTTTGCGAGCATCGCCTCCGGCTCGTACTGCCGCGCGATGAGTTCATCGGCGCTGCCACTGGGGGAGTCGACTTGCCGTCATTGTCGGGAATTCGATGAAGCGTGAGGCGAACTCGCGGCCGACAGCGCGCAGGCGTGCCAAATCCAATCACCGCGTTCCGCCTAAGCTGCTTAGCCGACTACGGCCCAATCCCGCGAACAATTCAGTATGAATCAGGATCGGGCGCTAGAGAGAGTCACGGTTCGTCGCACGCGAACCGCCGTCCTGGCCGCTCAAGCACGAAGTGCCGTCGGAAGCGGGGAAGTACGCGTCTCGACGAACACTTGTAGAATGGTGCGCCCGTGAGGCGACCGAAGCCCGCGGGATCCTCGATGGACCGTTCCTGGGACAGGAACCGCACCGCACTTCAAGAGAAAGGCACCACCATGTCGCATGTCATCCGAACCGCCATCGCGCTCGCTCTGGTTTTGAAATGCTCCGCTCTTGCACTTGCGGATGATGAGGCCAAGGGCGTCACTCTCGATGTCAAAAACGAGGCTGTGAAGAGAATCGAGGTCAGCCACACCCAGATCGGCTTCTCCAGCACCAGAATCTTCTATGTTCTGGGCGGGCAGAGCGCGGTCGTCGTGATTCATATCGACAACGCGGACAAGAAGTTCCCGGTTGGCGGAAAAGTCCACCTGTTTGCCAAGGGCATCACCGCGGACGACTTGAGCAAGTGGGTCAACAACCAGCATTCCGACGGCCTGTTCCCGGATGTTCCCGAGCCCGTCGCGACGCACCAGCTCAAGGCTGATTCGATCAAGACGACGTCGAGCAAGCGGGTCGGTCAGGAGAAAGATGGCTTCGCCGGTGACATCTACGACAAGTACTCCGTCGAAGTTGAAGCGGGCACGATCGATGTGCAGAAGAATCTGAAGCTTCAAGGCTTCAAGGACTCCGCGACGGTCTACATGAAGGCGCCAGCGAAGGAATGAACCGGTTCACCAGCGGATACCGGGTCTGCCTCGATGCAGACAACGGGAAGTGCGCAAGTAACCGCCGCGGACTACCGCTCAATCAAACTGCATGCAGGATATTCGAGCCACTGCGAGATCGGCGAGCGATTGCCGGCGCGTTCCGACCTGTGTTCGCGAGGATCACAGCCTGTCTCGCCGCTGTTTCCTGCAGGGCGTGGTTGCCGGCGGCGCTGCATTTGGCGGGTTCAATCGCCTCTTCGCCGAAGACACCGCCGCCAGCGCCCGCAAGGCGCACAAGCATGTCATCCTGCTCTTCATGTCCGGCGGGCCTTCGCAGTTTGAAACGTGGGACCCCAAGCCCGGCCGGCCCACCGGCGGGCCGCACATGACCATTCCCACGTCCATCCCGGGCGTGCATTTCGATGAGTACATGCCCAACCTGGCGCGGCTGGCCAACCGCATGGTCACGGTCCGCTCGATGACCAGCAATCAGGGCGACCACACACTGGGCGCGTTCCTGGCGCAGACGGCGTACCAGCCCACGCAGATCATCGCTCCGCCGCCGCACTGGCTGAGCATCTGTTCGCGCCTGCTGCCTTCGCCGGACAAGGACCTGCCGGCCTACGTGAACATCGGCAAGGAAGGCGACTCGCTGGCGGTGCCCGGCGCCGGCTACCTGGGGCCGCGATACGACGGGCTGTATTGCCCGGGCAACGGCGAGCCGCCACAGGATCTGCCCAAGGGCGTGACGCGGGAGCAGCTTGCCGCGATGCAGCGTCGCCAGAAGCTACGGGCGGCACTGGGTGAAGGCTTCAAGCAGGGCCGCGATCCGCAACTGGTGCAGACCCACGACGGCGCGTACGAGCAGATGCAGAAGCTGATCGCCCAGAGCGACCTCTTCGACATCAGCAAGGAGAAGCCGGAGGATGTGCAGCGATATGGCAAGACGAAGTTCGGGCGCGACTGCCTGATGGCGCGCCGGCTGGTGGAGAAAGGCGTGTCCTTCGTGCGCGTGCAGCACCAGAACGGCTTGGCGTGGGACAAGCACCGCCGGGCCTTCGAGAGTCAGCGGCACATCACCACCGAGTTCGACATCGCCACCGGCGCTCTGATCGACGACCTGATCGCCCGCGGCCTGTGGCAGGACACGCTGCTGATCCTGATGGGTGAATTCGGCCGAACGCCCGACCTGCTGGGCCAGGGTTCACCGGGACGCAACCACTGGACCAAGAGCTGGTCGCTCTCCTTCGGCGGGTGTGGTTTGAAGGAGGGCGTCGTCGTCGGCGCGACCAACGAGAACGGCACGGACATCAAGGATCGGCCGGTGACGATTCACGATCTGTTCTGCACCTTCTACCGCGCGCTGGGGCTGAACCCGCACAAGGAGTTGTTCTTCGAGGGCCGGCCGATCCCGCTGGTGGAGGACAAGAAAGGCAAGGCGATTGCCGAGGCGCTGGCGTAGGGCTGATGAAAGCACCGCCCCGACAGGGCGGTGCCGGGACAACCCACGACGCACAAGCACCGCCCTGTCGGGACGGTGCTTCACACCATGCCTGACAAGCTCACTAAACTCGACAAGGTTTTCTGGATCGACGACGGCGCCAAGCGCGGGCCGATGACGATGGCGCGGGTGCGCTTCCATCCGACGGCGCCGAAGCTCGTGGCCCAGTGCGTGGATCGCAGGCTGGCGGTGTGGGATCTGAACGCCGCGCCGGGCAAGGAGAAGAAGGGCAGCAGCAACGCCGTGACCGGGTCGTGGTATTGCGAGCACGTAGCGGGCTGGATTCGCGGCTTCGACATCGACGCGACCGGGGGCCGCATGGTCACCGGCGGCTCGGATCGCGCCTTGAAAGTGTGGGCGTGGGATGCCGCCGCCTCCGCCGCCGGCTCCGGAAGCGGCGCACCGGCGGCCAAACCCATCACCGAGGTGAAGCCCGCGCACGACGGCTGGGTGGAGGCCGCGGTGTTCTCGCCCGACGGCAGGCACATCGCCACGGTCGGCGCTGATCGCAAGGTGAAGATCTGGAACGCCGCCGACCTCAAGCCGCTGCACACGCTCGAAGGCCACACGAACTATCCGCGCGACGCCGCTTTCTCGCCCGACGGCAAATGGCTCTTCACCGCCGGCGAGGATGGCGTGGTGCTCGTCATCGACGCGGCGACATTCGCCGTCACCGGCCGCATCGAGTTCGGCAACAGCAACGAGCAGCAGGGTCAGAACCCGGGCCTCAGCGGCGCGCTGAGCGTGTCGGTCAGCAGGGACAGCAGATATGTCGCGGTCGCCGGCGGCGGCGGCAGCGTGATGGTCTACGAGATCGCCTCGCTCAAGCCCGTGGCGACGGACAAGTTCGATTCACAGGTGGCGCTGAGCCGGGCGGCGGACCTGATCGCCATGGGCGAAGGCACCGTCACGCTCTTCCGCTACGACGCCGGCCAGTTCAAGCCGGCGGTGATCGACGAAAAGAAAAAGACCAGCACGCTGGCGAAAGCGATCCCCGGCCAGAAGCTCGGCGAGATCAAACGCGGTGACTTTGCCAAGGGCATCGATTTTTCGCTCGATGGCAAGCTGCTGGCGCTGGGCAAGAGCGATGGTACTGTGGAAGTGTGGAGCATCGCGTGAATGGTGGATGAAGTGGGCGTCCTCCGGCTCCCCTCCCTTCCAGGGAGGGGCAGGGGGAGGGTCGGGCGCACGGATACTGGATAGCGACGGATATGAAGATGACACGCAATGAGTCCGGCTTGATCGAACGTCGGCGCGAAAGCGGTGCCGCGCGGTTCACTTACGCTCGACCCTCCCCCAACCCCTCCCTAAGAGGGAGGGGAGTCAAGGCCACATCGCCCCGCGGCTCTCCGTCCTGGTTCCTGCTGGCGCTCGCCGTCGCGCTGCTCCAGTGCGCCGGCTTCTTCGCTTTCGCCGCCGAGCCGAATCTCATCGACGCGCACATCGACGCCGCGCTGAAGAAAGAAAACCTCACGCCCGCTCGGCGCGCCGATGACATCACGCTGCACCGCCGGCTGCACCTGGACCTCATCGGCCGCATCCCCACCGCGAAGGAGACCGCCGCGTTCCTCGCGGACAAGAGCCCCGATCGCATCGACAAGCTCATCGATGCCCTGCTGGTCCACGACGAAATGCCGGTCCACTGGCGCGGCGTGATCAACGGCTGGCTCAACAATGCCCTGGGCGATCAGCCGCCCTTCGGCATGGAGGAGTTCCTCGCGTTCCTTCAGAAGGGGCTGGCGCAGAACCGCCCGTGGGATCAACTCGCCAGGCAGATGCTCAACCCCAGCATCGACGGCGACGACGATCAGGGCGCCGCCTACGTCATCGCCGCGCGCCTGACCGGCGGCGGCGACAAGCAGGAGAAGCTCGACAATCTCACCACCGCCGTCGCCAGCGGCTTCTTCGGCATCCAGCTTCAGTGCGCCAAGTGCCACGACCATCCGCTGGTGCGCGACTGGACGCAGGATCACTTTTACGGGCTGGCCGCGTTCCTCAATCGCACCGAAACCGCGAAGCTCAAGGACCGCACCGTGCTGGGCGAGCGCGCCGACGGCGAGGTGAAGTTCATCACCACCGACAAGCGCGAGCTGACGGCCAAGCTCATGTTCCTCGACAGCAAGGTGATCGCCGAGCCGGCGCTGCCCAAGGAGGACGCGGCCCGTTATGTGTCGAAGCCGAAGGAAGGCCCGATGGTGCCGAAATTCAGCCGGCGCTCGGCGCTGGTGGAGCACGCGATCAACGAGCGCAGTCCGTTCTTCAGAAAGTCGGTGGTGAACCGGGTGTGGAAGGAACTGATGGGCCGCGGACTGGTCGAGCCGGTGGATCAGATGTATGCGACGAACCCGGCGTCGCACCCGGCCTTGCTCGACGCGCTGGCGGACGATCTGGCGGCGAGCAAGTTCGACCTGCGCCGGCTGATGGCGACGATCCTGCGCAGTGCGGCGTACCAGCGCAGCAGCATCTGGCCCAGCGAAGATTTGCCCGAGCCGGCGAAGTACGCGGTGGCGAATCTCAAGCCGCTGAACCCGTCGCAGATCACGCACTCCTTCGCGCTGGCGGCCGGCTATCTCGATCAGCACGCCGCGAAGCTGGAGCGCGAGGCGAAGGCGCGCAAACCTGACGCCAAGCCGGAGGGTCCCGCCGTAGTGGCCACCACCCCGCTGGGCCAGGCCCGCGTCTCCTTCGAGAAGCAGAACGAGTTCAAAACCTTCGCCCGCCGCTATGCCCACGATGGCAACCGCTTCGAAGCCACCGCGGCCCAGGCGCTGTTCCTCACCTACAACGAGATGCCCGCCAAGTGGCTCAAGCCCGGCGGCGACAACTTCGCCCAGCGGCTGGTCAAGATGAAGGACGACGCCCAGCTTGCGCGCGAGTTGTTTCTGGCCGTGCTCAGTCGCGAGCCCTCGGCAAACGAGGCGAAACTCGTCGCCGCCAGCCTGAACGACGCAGGCCTGAAAGAGGCGGGCCTGACCCGCGACGCGGCGGTGACGGAACTGCTCTGGGCGATGCTCACCGGCAGCGAGTTCCGGTTCAATCATTGAGGCGGGTGCGAACGGTATGCTGACCATCGACCCCGACGCCGGTTGCCTCTGGCGGCGCGCCGATTCGGGAGCTGATGCCAGTAGCCGTGCTGGAATGGTGCGGCACGTAGGGCGACTTTCCAAGTCGCCTAAGACACAGCGCATCAATAAGTTGGCCGGGTCAACTCGTGAACTGAATCTCGCGCAAAGGCGCAAAGCTCGCCAAGGCAGCGAATTTCTTCGCGGGCTTTGCGCCTTTGCGCGAGACTGAATCGCTCAGGTTATTCGTGTGCGGCCCCTAAGTTAAGAGGCCGTTGAGCAAGCGAACCCCGGACATTGATTGCAGCGCGGCTCCCAATTGAAGAATCCCATGCCCTTGCCAGCGCGACAACAGATCGGCCTCATTCCAGCGGCAACAGTGGTGCTCGCGCTGCTCTGCGTTGGCAGCGCGATGATCGCGCCGGCGCGTGCGCAAGAGGTCGCCAAAGGCCGCGATGCCTGGGCGTTCCAGCAGCCGAAGGTCCACGCCCGACCGAAGGTCAGCAACGAGAGTTGGCCAAAGCACGAACTCGACTGGTTCATCCTCGCCCAGCAGGAAGCGCGGGGCCTGTCGCCGGCGCCGCCCGCATCGAAGCAGGAGTGGCTTCGCCGAGTGAGCTTCGATCTGATCGGCCTGCCGCCGACGCCCGCGGAGATGGACGCATTCAAGCGCGACGACTCGGCCGACGCCTACGCAAAGGTTGTCGATCGTCTGCTCGCTTCGCCGCACTACGGCGAGCGCTGGGGCCGGCACTGGCTGGACCTGGCGCGCTACACCGACGATTTCGGCGGCACCGTCGGGCCCAAAGCCGCGCCCACCGCCTATCGCTACCGCGACTGGGTGATTGCCGCGTTCGACAAAGACATGCCTTACGACCAGTTCGTCCGCCTGCAACTGGCGGGCGACCTGATCGCCGAGCCGCCGGGCGACTACGTGGAGCGGCTGGCGGGCCTGGGGTTCCAGGGGATCGGGCAGCAGTTCAGCGGCAATGCCGTGGGCATGGTGAAGAAGAAAATGGCTGAGGAACTGGATGACCGCGTCGACACGGTCACGCGCAGCCTGCTGGGCCTGACCGTGTCGTGCGCCCGCTGCCACGATCACAAGTTCGATCCGATCCCGATCCGCGACTACTACTCGCTGGCGGCGGCATACAACGGCGCCGACTGGGTCAGCGAGCGGCCGCTGGCGTCGCCGGCGGAGGTTGCCGCCCGGCAGAAATGGACGAAGGAAGTCGCCGAGGCGAAGGCGAAGTCGGACGCCATCCTCTCCTCCGAAGGCAAGCGCGTCGGACAGGAAGAAATCCACCGCAGCGAGGCGTACCTGCTGGCGGCGTGGAAGCAGTGGGTGTTGACGCAGCGCAAGGCGGCCAACGGCGGCGCCGATGCTGCGCAGCGCGCGGGGCTGCGGCCGGTGTACCTGGCGCGCTGGGTGAAGGCGATCTCCGGCAGCAAGCCGCACCCGCTCATGGAGACATGGCAGACCGCCGCCAGCGCCGCCGCCAGGGAAGCCGCGGTGAAGGACGGCGACGTGGATGTTCCCGCCGGCCTGCTCGATGAGACGCGCAAGCTGGCTGAGCGAATCGTCAGCGCTGCGCGGGAGCAGGAACGCTTCGACCGGGAAACGAAGGAGAAGAAGCCGAAGCCCTTGCCGCTGACGGCCGACCAGCAGACGGTGCTGAAGGTGTTTCTCCAGAACGACGGCGCGATCTACAAGCTGCAGGGCAAGGACGTGCTGCCGGTGCTGACCGAGTCGCTGCGCAAGGAGCACGATCAATTGGAGGCGCAGCTGGCGCAGCTCAACAAGGAAGCCGTGCCCGCACCGATCACCGGTGTGAGCATTGCCGGCGGCGGCGCGGCGATGCGGCTGCACGTGCGCGGCAACGCCGAGGTGCTCGGCGATGTGGTGCCGCCTGGATTTCTCAGCGTGCTGGGCGCCGGCGGTGCGGCCGATAGCAAGACAAGCGCGAATGCCGCGACCTTCACCCGCCTCGATCTCGCCGACGCCATTGCCAGCAGATCCAATCCGCTCACCGCGCGGGTCTACGTCAACCGCGTCTGGCATCACCACTTTGGTCGGGGCATCGTCGCCACGCCCAGCAACTTCGGCCGGATGGGCGAACCGCCCACGCATCCGCAACTGCTCGACACGCTGGCGGTGCGCTTCATGGAGGCGGGCTGGTCCACCAAGTGGCTGCATCGGCAGATCGTGCTCTCGGCCACGTACCGCCTCAGCAGCGCTGCCCGCGCAACGAATCTCACCAAGGATCCCGACAACCGTTACCTCTGGCGTTTCTCCCCGCGCCGGCTGGATTTCGAGGCGTGGCGCGACGCCATGCTGGCCGCGGCCGGCATGCTCGACACTCAAGTCGGCGGCCCGCCCAAGGTGAAGAACCGCGAGCTGCATCCGGAAGATCCCTCGCACGGCCGGCGCACGGTCTATTGCTACATCAGCCGGTTCAAGCCGAACCCGACGCTGACGCTGTTCGATTTCCCCGAGCCCAACGTCACCGCCGACCAGCGCCAGGCCACGATCATTCCGCAGCAACAGCTCTTCGCGCTGAACAGTCCGTTCGTGGTGGCGATGGCCCGGGCGCTGGCGGCGCGGGTGGCGAAAGAAGAGGCGACGGACGAAGTGCGGCTGCGGCTGGCGTGGCGGCTGACACTGGCGCGCATGCCCACGGAGCGCGAGCTGGCGCTGAGCGTGGAGTTTCTCAAATCAGCACCGCCCGCCGATGCCGCGGGCAAGTCGCTGTCGCCGTGGGAGCAGTTGTGCCAGTCGCTCTTGATGACCAACGAGTTCGCGTTTGTGAATTGAAGCTATTGAAATCAATGTCGGTGGATTGCACTCCCCTCCCTCTTAGGGAGGGGCGGGGGAGGGTCGGACCCACGACCTCCTTGATCGCCTGCTTTAGGCGCCGACACAAGGCGGCAGTGCATCCGACCCTCCCCTAAGCCGGCGGAGCCGGAAAAGTCAAAATAGTGAAGTCAAAATGCAAAAGTCAAAAATCAGAAAGCCCACGCCAGCGCGAAGCTTCGACTTTTGCATTTTGACTTTTGCATTCACTATTTTGACTTTTCCGATGCAAACTTCTGTGCGCCGTGCGCAGAAGTGACGGTGTCAGAATCTAACCCCTCCCTGAGAGGGAGGGGAATCGGAATCAAGGCAGAACCGCAAGCGGAACATCGCCATGAACGCCAACCTCGATATGCTTGCGACCACTCGCTCGTTTTCTCGCCGCCACATGCTGGCCCGCTGCTGCTACGGCACCGGCATGATCGGTCTGAGCGCCATGCTTGCTTCGCGGACCCGCATCGCGGCCGGCGCCGGCGCGGACCGCCCTCTGGCGGCGCGGCCCTCGCATTTTCCCGCCAAAGCGAAACGCATCATTCACCTGTGGATGAACGGCGGCCCGTCGCAGGTCGACACCTTCGACCCCAAGCCCGCGCTGACGCAGTTCGCCGGTCAGCGCCCCGCCCACACCGCCAAGCTCACCACCGAACGCACCACCCGCGGCCTGATGCCGTCGCCTTTCCGCTTCAGCAAGCACGGGCAATCGGGCCTGGAGATCAGCGAGCTGTTCCCGCACGTGGCGCAGCATGCCGACGACCTGTGCGTCATCCGATCCATGCACACCAACACGCCGGTGCACGAGGCCTCCAACTGGCTGATGTTCACCGGCAACCCGCAGCCGGTGCGGCCGTCGTATGGCTCGTGGCTGCTTTACGGGCTCGGCTCGGAAAATGAAAACCTGCCCGGCTTCGTCGTGCTGGGCGAGGGGCAGCCGGTCAACGGCCCGTCCAACTGGAGCAGCCGGTTTTTGCCAGGCATTTATCAGGGCTGCCAGGTGACGCTCCCGGTCAAGTACGAGCCGCGCGACGTGCTGGCCAACGTGGTCGGCGAGCATCTGCCCGCCGCGGCCCAGCGCCGGCAACTGGACTTCACGCAGCAGCTCAACGCCCTGCACCGCGATCGGGTCGGCGCGGAAGACGCCTTCAACGCCCGCATCGAATCGCTGGAGCTCGCCTTCCGCATGCAGGCCTCGGCGACCGAGGCGTTCGACATCAGCGGCGAGCCCGAGTCGATCCGCGAGTTGTACGGCCTGGCCGGCCCCAGCGCCAATGCCAAGGTGAACACCAATGGCGGCTTCAGCCGCGCCACCTTCGCCCGCAACTGCATCCTGGCGCGGCGGCTGGTGGAGCGCGGCGTGCGCGTGGTGCAGGTCTACTGCGGCAACCTCCAGCCCTGGGACACGCACGACAAGAACGCCGAGGGCCACCAAGCCCTCGCCGCCGCCGTCGATCAACCCATCGCCGCGCTGCTCGCGGACCTGAAGCAGCGCGGCCTGCTCGACGACACGCTGGTCATCTGGGGCGGCGAGTTCGGCCGCACGCCCACCACCGAAGGCGGCAGCGGCCGCGACCACAATCACTACGGCTTCTCCATGTGGCTCGCCGGCGGGGGCGTCAAGGGCGGCATCGCCCACGGCAGCACCGACGAGTTCGGCTTCACCGCCGTCGAAAAGAAAGTTCACGTCCACGACCTGCACGCCACCATGCTCCACCTGATGGGACTCGATCACGAGCAGCTCACGTACCGCTACAGCGGCCGCGACTTCCGCCTGACCGATGTGCATGGCCACATCGTCAAGGACATCCTGGCTTGAGCGCGCCAGCGTGCCGCCGAAGGCTCGCGGCGAGGTCGCCGGCGCGGCGACTTGATTGTCACGCTCGTGCCCATCACTTGTCGCAGTGCGGCACGGGCAGTTCGCCGCTATCCGGGGTTGGGCGAAATGCCCGTGGGAACAAGCAAGTGCGCCCGACACGGGCATGCCAGGACAAAGCCAGGCCGCCTCGGCAGCCGAAGTGGGCTGCATGAAGCAACGTCGACGCAACCGGAGCACCAACCATGATCGCAAGAGCCATCGCCGCCGTCGCCATCGCCGCCATCGCGCTGCCGGCGCTAGCCGCGCCGGTGGATGCCGGGCAGGAAGTCTGGTCGATGCAGTTCGACACGTTCTACCACGGGACGATGGATGTTCAGTTGCTGCGCGACGGCGAGAAGGTCGCGGCGGGTTTTGCATTCGACACGGTGCGCAATCCGCCGAAGCTGCTGGACACGTCACGGTTGAAGGTGGTCGACGGCCGCCTGCAGGGGCCGATGATATTGCTCGATCACGCGCCCAAGGAGCAGCGCGACCTGAAGCTCGTGGAGGAGATCGCCCGCTGGTGCGAGGAGCGGCACATCGACTGGTCGCGCACGCCGCCTGCCAAGCCTTCGCTGACCAAGCCCAACGGCTGGGGCTGGTCGCGCGCCGCAGGCACCGGCACCCAGATCGCCGGCCGCTTCGCCTATGTCGCCGCCCGCCTGGGCCAGGAGACCGGCGACGCCCTGTGGACCGCCAAATCTCGCGGGTTGATCCAGGGCATCCTTGCCGCGCAGGATCCCGTTCTGGGCGGCTACCCGTACCACTTCCACCGGACCACCGAGGACTGCGCGGGGAATCTTTACGACTCGGTGGAGGCCTGCGACCGCGTGGCCGCCGTGGCGGCGCTCTCCGCCCGGGGTTCAGCGCCGGGCAGCGGAGCCCCGTCCGTCCGATGAGCCGGCGATTGTGAACGGCAGCGGCCGGGACTTCCGCTTGGCCGATGTGTATGGCGACGTGGCGAAGGAATGCGACCGAAATAGCCTCCCGCCCATCGTCCAGAGGCTTGCCGCTGCGGATCAGGCTGATGGCGTAGGCGCGGCGCAGATCGCGCAGGGTGACGCCGGTGGTTTCGGCGCGGGCGGCCATGCGGGCGAAGATGTCGTAGATCGCCTGGTCGGTCATGCGCCGGAAGCGGATGATCCCGCCGCGGTCCACCGGCAGCAGCAGGGGGCCGGGCTCGCCGCTGCGAACGGCGAGCCAGTCGCGCACGGCCTGCCGGGCGGGCGCGCCAAGCGTGACGAGCCGGTCGTACTCGGGCCGCTCGCCGCGGATGTGCAGCCGACCGGTCTTCGGGTCGTAGTCCGCCGCGTCGAGCATGGTGGCCTCGGCGCGGCGCAGGCCGCTGCTGAGGAAGATCGCCAACCAGGCGTTGTAGCTCCGCTTGCGCCCAGTCGCCACGCTCAGGTCATGATTGCCCAGCACCGCATACGCCACGCCGCGGCTCACCATCTGAGCCATCAGTCGCACCACGCCGGGACTGTCGGGGCCACGATCGACCAGGTCACCCACGAAAACCAGTCTGCGGCCCTGCGGGTGATTGCCCTGTCCGTCGTAGCCCAGGTGTGCCATGAGCGGTCGCAGAGCATCGATCTCGCCATGAACGTCGCCGACGATGTCCAGCGGCCCCTCAGGCAGGGGGCGGCGGGCCCGCCAGCCGGCGTTTTGCTCCGGACTCTTGCTCTCCACGCCAGCGTTCGGACGGATGGGATCAGGGAAGGTCCTGGTCATGGGCCACCTCGATCCACCGTACAAACAAACCTTCTCATAAGTAAATGGGTGGCGTGAGAATTGTTGCGCCCAGTCGTTCCAGCAGCAGCCGGCCGGCACCGTCGCCGAGGCTTGCGAGCGGATTCACCGGTTGACGGGGCTGCGCCGCGGGCCCAGCCAGGTGCGCCACTTCCTCAAAGGCCTGGGCATGAAGTGGCAGCGCATCCGCGCTATCCCCGTACCGCCCAAAAAAAACTGGCTGAGCACGTCGAGATTCAAGCTCGGTTTCGCGGCCGCGAATTGAAGCCGCGCCTGGAGGCGGCGCAATCCCCGCAGCCCACGCAGCCCACGCCGGCGGAACAGTTCGCCCACGATCACCTTGAACGAAGGTGCCATGCTCCTACCACCCCGGGGACGGATTCGTTTTCTCTCGCCGCTGACACCAGTGTGTCAGAGCACAGAAAAATCTACCACGTGCGGACGATGTCCAAGGCCCGCCGCAGCAAACGCAACGATCGATCGCCTTCCAGTTCTCGCCCATGATGCCGGATCGCGTCGCGCCATGCTCTTTCGGCGAATCGAAGCAGGTTCGACCTGCTCATGACTCTGCCGTCTGCATACGAGTCCGCAAGCACATTCCAAGCCGACCTGATGCACCGCCGCCAGCATCTTCTCGTGGCGATCCGCACCGATTCGTTGTCGCCCGGCAATGCTGTCGGTCCCAACGGCACGTCCGATTGATCGTTCATCGCCATGTCATCGCTCGCTGTATTGCCTGACCATTCCTTCGGCCAGCTCCAGCACCCGCCTCGCCAAATCCTTTGGCTCTTCCACCCGGCAATGCGGGCCCATGCTCAGCACCCACCACACGATCTCGTCCAGGCCGTCCACCTTGCACCTGAACGTGATCGAGCCATCGTCGTGCCATTCCACCTGTTGGGTGTCGTGCCAGTGCGTGTCGGCGATCGTCTCGGCAAACTCGGCGTCGAAGTGCAGTTTCACGTCGAAACTCTTGGCGCCGCGGATCATCCGCCAGGCGTTGCCAAGGTGCTTCTTCAGGCTAAAGCTCGCGGGTACTTCGTAAGACTTGTCCGTGTCTTCGACGTCGGTAAACCGGTTGAGCTTCAAGCTGCGAACCTCCCGCCGGCCATCGTGGTAGCCGACGACGTACCACGCCCGCTGCTGAAAGAACAGTGCGTACGGCCGCAGCAGGAACACCTCGTCCTTCTTCGTCTTCGCAACCGAATCGTACTGGCACCGCAGCGCCCGCCGACTGACGATGGCGGCGCGGACTCTCTCGTAGACGTCGTCGATGCCGTGCGGGCTGATCGCCGCTGCGAGTTTGATCGCCACATGATTGTCCAGACTCTCCAACTCCCGACGAATGCGTTCGGGCAGCCGGCTGCGAACCTTGGCCACGACCCGGTTGGCGGCGCGAGTGAAGGGTATCTGTTCGCTGCCGCCGATGTGCTGCCCCAGCGCGACCATGGCCAGCGCTTCTTCGAGCGTCAAATCCACCGGCGGCATGAAGAAGTCCCGCCGGATCTGATAGCACTTGTGCTCCGCATCGTAGAAGTAAGGAATGCCTGCCCCTTCGAGCAGTTCCAGGTCGCGGTAGATCGACCGCTGGGTGACGGAGCATTCGGCTGCAAGCCGTTTGACGTCCCAACCCCTCTGGCCCTGGATCAGTGTGATGATTCGGAGGATGCGGTGCAGCCGTGCGTAGTCAGGCGCATTCTCCACGGCGGCGGGGGATTTCGGCTCCTTGGAATGACGTATGCCAACCGGTTTCATCGAGGTGTCCACGGTTTGAGGCTCTTGGGGCTCAGCCTTCCGGAGGGAAGATGCCGCTCAATGTTAGCTTTGACATGGAGAAACGCTTGGTCACCTTCATGGCGGACACCCGGCCGTCCTTCATCGCGAGGCGCACGAGAACCGGGTTCGGCCAACTGCTTGCGTGAATCACAAGAGCACCGGTGCGGCCGTCGCTGCATGTCACGATCTGCGTTCGACAATGCGGCTTCGCGTAAACGTCTCCATTGCCGTAACGCCGGCGAAAGTGTGTCAGGACAGCGGTTCTTCCTGGCACTCGGATGGCGGGGCGACTCGAAGCTGTCGAGTGGTCAAAGGACGTACCAAAGCGCTTCAATGAGGCCGCGGTTGGGTGACCGCGGAGACAACGGCAAGGGCGCCGCGTTCCTTTCCGAGTCATTGCTTCAATGAGGCCGCGGTTGGGTGACCGCGGAGACCCCTTCGCGGAGATACCAGTCGATCTGCTGGGTGAAGCTTCAATGAGGCCGCGGTTGGGTGACCGCGGAGACATCACTGGCCAGCGGCGACACGCTGCAGGTGACCGTGCTTCAATGAGGCCGCGGTTGGGTGACCGCGGAGACCTTGGTCACCCGCAGCGTGGTCAGGGCCGTGCCCTTGCTTCAATGAGGCCGCGGTTGGGTGACCGCGGAGACCGCTCCGGCGACGGGCGAGCTGGCCAAGCGGCTGTGCTTCAATGAGGCCGCGGTTGGGTGACCGCGGAGACCAAATCCTGAAAGGCGAAGGGATCATCAACGTCGTTGCTTCAATGAGGCCGCGGTTGGGTGACCGCGGAGACGCGGGGCTTCGAGTGCGGTGAGCGCCTTAGCGTAAAGCTTCAATGAGGCCGCGGTTGGGTGACCGCGGAGACGCTCTTGCTGGCCGCGATCCTGGCGGGGTTGTCGATGCTTCAATGAGGCCGCGGTTGGGTGACCGCGGAGACCCAGCGGCCACAGCCCACCCGCGACGCTCCAAGTCATGCTTCAATGAGGCCGCGGTTGGGTGACCGCGGAGACGGATCACCACTGCCAGGACGTGTGGACAGCGAAGCCGCTTCAATGAGGCCGCGGTTGGGTGACCGCGGAGACGAAGCCCACCGTCGCCGCGAAAGACGAGGCTAAGTTGCTTCAATGAGGCCGCGGTTGGGTGACCGCGGAGACACGACGCCAAATACGCACGCGAATGCACGCTCGACTCGCTTCAATGAGGCCGCGGTTGGGTGACCGCGGAGACGCGAGCATGCGGTCGCGATGGTCGAAGCTGGTAATGCTTCAATGAGGCCGCGGTTGGGTGACCGCGGAGACCGCTTTTCAGGCTCATCGGCGTTCCGTCGCACCAAGCTTCAATGAGGCCGCGGTTGGGTGACCGCGGAGACGTGGCCATTTCGGCTGGGATATGGGACGTGAGGCTCGCTTCAATGAGGCCGCGGTTGGGTGACCGCGGAGACCGATCAACAGATACGGTATCGGGCCGATGGCCGATGTGCTTCAATGAGGCCGCGGTTGGGTGACCGCGGAGACCCTGGTTGACCAGTTGGATTACGCGACATCGAGCGTGCTTCAATGAGGCCGCGGTTGGGTGACCGCGGAGACGCACCTCCCATCAGACGCGCCGGAAAAAATCGTATTGCTTCAATGAGGCCGCGGTTGGGTGACCGCGGAGACTTGATGACGTTCGCCACGACAGGCGAGACATTCAGGCTTCAATGAGGCCGCGGTTGGGTGACCGCGGAGACTTAATTCTTGGAATCGAACGCCATGTGGATCATGCCGCTTCAATGAGGCCGCGGTTGGGTGACCGCGGAGACACGGACAAGCAGAACGGACAAGTAAATCAGGACTGGCTTCAATGAGGCCGCGGTTGGGTGACCGCGGAGACTATACGAGCGGTGCGTCAACGATGGCACTTTCACCATGCTTCAATGAGGCCGCGGTTGGGTGACCGCGGAGACGGCGGCGGACTCCGCATCGCCACCGGCACGCGGGGGTGCTTCAATGAGGCCGCGGTTGGGTGACCGCGGAGACCGGATCAGCCTACGCCAAACGGCTTGCAGGTTGGCGCTTCAATGAGGCCGCGGTTGGGTGACCGCGGAGACCCGAATAGACAGACGGTGAGAGCGTTTGCGATACGCGCTTCAATGAGGCCGCGGTTGGGTGACCGCGGAGACCGATCCACCTGCCGGGACACGAAGGCTATCGAGGAGCTTCAATGAGGCCGCGGTTGGGTGACCGCGGAGACGTGAATCTCATCGTGCCGGCGTGGGTGCTTCTCATTGCTTCAATGAGGCCGCGGTTGGGTGACCGCGGAGACATCAGGGAAGAACTGGAGTCGCGAAGGCGTGCTTAGCTTCAATGAGGCCGCGGTTGGGTGACCGCGGAGACGCCCGCAGCGCCGTTTCCACCTGGTCGTAGGAATAGGCTTCAATGAGGCCGCGGTTGGGTGACCGCGGAGACCAGCGTCACGTCGTTGCCCAGCGTCACGTCGTTGCCGCTTCAATGAGGCCGCGGTTGGGTGACCGCGGAGACGGGCTACCCGGAGGACTGGGGCCTGCCAGACGAAAGCTTCAATGAGGCCGCGGTTGGGTGACCGCGGAGACCCCCGATTGCACGATGCTTGCGACCGTGCACACGTTGCTTCAATGAGGCCGCGGTTGGGTGACCGCGGAGACCCGGATCGCCGGCCACTGCTTCGCGGGTTGACTTCGGCTTCAATGAGGCCGCGGTTGGGTGACCGCGGAGACTTGGGGAAGGTCAACAGTTCCGTCTCAAGGTCCGAGCTTCAATGAGGCCGCGGTTGGGTGACCGCGGAGACGTCGTAGCCGGCCGCCTCGGCCGCCTCGTCAATTCGCTTCAATGAGGCCGCGGTTGGGTGACCGCGGAGACGGCAGCGCGATGTGAATCCGCCTCGCCTCATGGCTTGCTTCAATGAGGCCGCGGTTGGGTGACCGCGGAGACGACACGATCCCCAACGGGGACACCGCCTGCACGTTGCTTCAATGAGGCCGCGGTTGGGTGACCGCGGAGACCCCTCCTGGTTCGCCGCCTACCGGATCGTTCGAGATGCTTCAATGAGGCCGCGGTTGGGTGACCGCGGAGACCGAGTAGTTTTTGCAACATCCGCTTTCAACTGGTCAAGCTTCAATGAGGCCGCGGTTGGGTGACCGCGGAGACCAGCGTCACGCGGTCGCCCAGCGTCACGTCGTTGCCGCTTCAATGAGGCCGCGGTTGGGTGACCGCGGAGACCGAACCGCACAGGGCGCCAACGCAAGTTGGGAATCCGCTTCAATGAGGCCGCGGTTGGGTGACCGCGGAGACGAGCCAACAGCCCGACATCAAACGGCACGGATTCGTGCTTCAATGAGGCCGCGGTTGGGTGACCGCGGAGACGGAGCGCGCCGAGGCCGAGCGTGATGCATGGAAAGCGCTTCAATGAGGCCGCGGTTGGGTGACCGCGGAGACGATGTCCACCGCCTCGGCCTTGTCCACCTCGATCATGCTTCAATGAGGCCGCGGTTGGGTGACCGCGGAGACCTAATCTTCGTTTTGATTTCTTCGATCGTCATGTCGCTTCAATGAGGCCGCGGTTGGGTGACCGCGGAGACCGGCCACTTCTCCATCAGCTTGAATCGCCGACCGTTCGCTTCAATGAGGCCGCGGTTGGGTGACCGCGGAGACGAACCCGGTGACTCAGTTTCGTCCTGCCCCATTGACTGGCTTCAATGAGGCCGCGGTTGGGTGACCGCGGAGACATGAAGTTTCTCGAATGCCGCGGGATTCTCTGTCTTGCTTCAATGAGGCCGCGGTTGGGTGACCGCGGAGACCCGGTTTATCGGTTCATCCACGATCAGCCGAACAAGAATGCTTCAATGAGGCCGCGGTTGGGTGACCGCGGAGACACTACGTTTCCGCCGTGAACCACATCACGCCACACGTGCTTCAATGAGGCCGCGGTTGGGTGACCGCGGAGACATCCCACATCACGCCCACCTGCGACGAATCCCGCATGCTTCAATGAGGCCGCGGTTGGGTGACCGCGGAGACGTGCGGGACGACATCATTTTGAAGTCCACCCGCGAAGGCTTCAATGAGGCCGCGGTTGGGTGACCGCGGAGACGGGGATTTGGCTGTTTCGCAGCCGCTCCAACTCCTCCAGGCTTCAATGAGGCCGCGGTTGGGTGACCGCGGAGACGCCGCTCGCTGCATGCCTTGAAGATACAGCGACTTGCAAGGCAGAATTCGAGCGTCGGGGTGTAGGGGTACATTGCCGGCTGCGACGACGAGGTGACATCGCATCCTAACTCTTGACATTTCAAAGAACGCGAGCGGCCAGCGGGAAATGCTGACCACCCGACCGCTCGAAACGAATTATACGATGAATGCCCGTGTGCTCGGCTGGAACGCTTTGCCAATCGCGGTGATGTCCTGCCGTAGGTCGTTCTGGGCCGGCCCCAGGTCCACGATGAGGATCTGGTCTTCCTGCGCGTGAACCACGGGGACGAGGATGCCTCGCAGGGTTTGCAGTTCCGCGTCGTCCAGTTCACAGAGGAAGACGCTGAATTGCGTGTGATCGCCGAAGTCCTTGAGCGACTCAAAGATGCGATTACGGCGTTTGGGACTCCTGAAAAACCCCCACCCTTTCCGCGCCCCATTTTTCAGAATCCGCG
>CAYRPN010000043.1:0-43568 GCA_964426135.1 uncultured Phycisphaeraceae bacterium
CCCCCTCACCCTAACCCTCTCCCCCAGCAGACTGGGGGAGAGGGGACCAAGCCGCCGGAAAATTGGGCACACCCTCGCGGAAGGGCGCGGGCCAATATTTCGGTGGCTCGGTTCCCTCTCCCTTCCAGGGAGAGGGTGGCCGAGTCCGCGCGGCCGGGTGAGGGTCGGCGTACACAGCCTGCTGCGGCCTCCGTCGCGCGATCATGGCGATTGAAAACTTGTGCGTCGCGACCCTCACCCCAGCCCTCTCCCTGGAAGGGAGAGGGGGCCGGAATAGCGCGGGCCGACTTGGCCTCGGACGATTCATCTAAACCCAGGTCCGCCGCGCCGATGAAGCGGTACAGCCCGCCGCTGCGCTGGGCGATCAGCTTCATCGTGCCGGTCATCCCCTGCCGCTCCAGCGGGTCCGGGTAGATGAACTGCAGCGTGTTGATCTTCGTCTTGCCAGCGTTGGCGGCATCGATCTGCTTCAACAGCGTGGCCTGATCGATCTCAAACCGGCCCCGGCCCGTGATGTTGTCCGACAGCATGAACATGAGCTGCGGCTTGTACCGCAGCCCCTGCTCAATCGCCGCCAGCGGATGCGACAGGCCCGCCGGCGCCAGATCGTTGCTGTCCAGCCAGTCAAACATGCGGGTCAGGTTCTCCGCGCTGGCCTGCTTCAGCCCCGGCGACAACGGCTCCACCGCCTGCCCGTCCTGATAGAAGATCACGGTGAACGTCTGCGTCTCGTCAAGTTGCCGCAACGTGCGCTTCAGTTCGCTGGCGACCAGCGGCATCGTGTCGAGCATGGAGCCGGAGGCGTCGATGACGAAGGCGACGGATTTGGGCCGCGTGCCAACGACGAAGATGGTGCCGGTGATGCCAGTGCTTTTTCCGGTGCCGATGCCTTTGAAGATCGCGCTGCTCGATTCGCTGCCGCCCTTGAAGCCGAGCATCGGCGGGGTGTTGAAATCGTTCTTCAATGGCAATGGATTGGGAATCTCCCGTGTGGTGTTGATGCCGCCGGGCCGGCAACCCCCGTGGCGCGTCGACTTCTTCTCCCACGCGGTCGTCAGCGGCGTGATGCGCGGCACGCTGCCCAGCGTCGGCGTGATGATCTCCTCCGTCGGCACCGGCCGCAGCGTGATCCATACCGCCAGCATCGCCGTCGCCACCACCGCGCCATGCAGCAGCACCGCGATGCCCCACGGCACCAGATCGCGCATCACCGCCGCGGCGTCATCGCGATCGCTGTCCTCGAGTTTCCCCGCGCGAATCTTCGAATTCGATTCGGGCAAGGCGTACTGATCGCTCGCGCTCTTGAACATGACACATCCTTTGCTCGGGGGAGCAGGTGGGAGGGAGGAACGCCACCGATCCCACACCCGCAGGCGTTCCACCAGATGCAACGATGAAACGGTGGAACTGTCCGATGCGAAATGGAAATATTCGCGGTAGATCGGCGATCGGTGTGCAATAGCCTCGCAAAAGTCGGCGTTTGAGCGGCCCGTAGGGTGCGTCAAGTCCGCGCGGACGCACCGCCTGGCGTCACCGTGAATGGGGGCGTTGCCGTCAACCGTGGTGCGTCCGCGCCGAGCCTTGACGCACCCTACACCGATGCGGCGCTTGCCCCCTGTCCCCTGTCCCCCGTCCCATGTCCCCCTTCCCCTTCCCCTACGTCAACGCCTTCGGCTGCACCGGCAGGTTCTCCAGGGCACTCATCTCGATCTTGCCAGCGGGGACCAGCGCCGACAGACTGAAGTCCACCGCGATCTGCCGGGTGCCGAACCCCCGCGCCAAGGCACGCAACGTCTGCTCCGCGGAGACCTGCACCTCCGGCCGCATCCGTTCCACCATCGCCCGCGCCAGCGAATCCGCCTGCGACCGTGCCGCTTCTTTCAACCGGTTCTTGTCTTCCTCGCGGAAGCCGCCCGCAAACAGCCGGCTGACCACCTCCGGCAACAGCCCCGGCAGCAGTTTCGCGCTCTGCTCGTCGTAGAACGACACATCGCGGATATGCGTCTCGTAATGACAGCGCGGCATGCGAAACGTCGCCGCACTGTCGCCCTGCTCCTCGATGATGAAGTCTTTGCTGCGCAGGTCGTATTTGAAGTCGATGCCGAACTCGAAAATCATCGCCATCTTCTTGCCCGACACCAGCCAGGAAAGATAATTCTTGCCCAGTTCGCCGAACATGTGCTCGCTGGCGGAGACGATTTCCTTGGTCACCACGCGGAACACGACCAGTTCCCCGACGGAGCGCATCTCCACCAGTGAAGAGTGACTCTGCACCGGCGAAACCACTCGCTTGGTCTTCGACATGGCAATCCACAGCGCCGCGCCCAGCGCGAGGGATATCCCGATCAACACGCCGATGACGATTTCCATAGAAGAGGCTCCGCGACGAAGGCATTGTAGCGGGGGCGATGGGGGTACTGGGTGCGGGTGTCAGGTGTCGGGAGTCGGGAATCCGGATTGGGGAATCGGAAAACGTCAGCGGAATTCGAATCCTTGCACCCGACACCCGAATCCCGATTCCCGAATCCCCTCCCCTCCCCTTCACCTCTCCCGCCACACGCAAGGCCAGGTCGTGCTCAGCCGTTGAAACCCGCGGCGAAGCAGGATCGGAAGACTCGTCGGCCGCGCGTCCACGGTGAGGTAGCGCTTCCCCCGCCGCCACGCTTCCTGTGCCCTTGCCGCGACCAGCGCCTGATAGAAGCCCCGCCCGCGATGGCTCGCCAGGGTGCCGCCGGTCCATAGGCCGACGAAGGGGCTCTGCTCCTGAAAGGTCACGCGGGCGGCACTGACGGGTTTGCCGTCGTCGTAGGCCACGAAGGCGACGTGCTCCCATACCGCTTTTCCGGTCGCCAGTTGATCCGCGATCTGCCTGCAAGTACCTGTAAATTCCTTTTCAAATACCGCCTCCCACACGGCACGAGCATCGGCCAGCACCGCCAGCGAATCCACGCGCCGCACCTGAACGCCTGTCGGCACGTTCAGCAAGGGATTGCCCGCCAGGTCCATCGCCAGCAGCGCTTCCTCTTCGCCGATCTCGAAGCCGCGTTTCGCCAGACGTTCCTTCAGGTCGGCAGGCCGATCGTGGGCGAAGACTTTCCACTCGAACTCCTGCAGGGGCGACTGAAGCAATGTGCCGCGATCCGCACGAAGCTCGGCAACCAACTGCCGAAAGCACGCCATCTCACGATCGATCACCGCATCAACATCGAGCGAGTTGAGATTCGAGTGAACGATGCAGTACCACTCGCCTCCGTGCCCGATCTCGCGCACCACCGGGTTTGCCGATTCCAGGCGGCCACCCGGTGAAGGCACGGTCCGCCGAACCAGATCAAAAGATTCGAGAATGTTCGCAGGCATGCAATCAAGGATACGAGGCCAACCAGAATGACAAAAGAGATCGCCGAGGCCCCACGCCACCTCCTTTCAGCCTACTCGTCGCCAAACGGTGGCCTTTTCGTGGTTTATGGCTGGCTGTCGGTGCCAATCCTGTCAACAACTCCCCCACCGCTTGTGGAAAACCTGTTCGGCATCGCATCCGGTAGGGAGTGCGTGTAAATTTTTTTTCGATCCGCTCACGCCGTATTAACCTTCCGCCAAAACAAGGTTTAGGAATCGCGAGTACGGTTATCGGGCACATGGACTACTACAAATTGTGATGTACCCTATTGTAAACACAAGATATTGAGTTTAGTATCCCATCCCGTTCGACGAATCGGGTTGCGACAGAAGGATCACGCAACCTGACAGGCAAAACCCCGGGGCATCGGGATTTCAGCGAACCAGGGATCGCCGGACCACCGGAGATCACCAGGAATCGGGACAGGACGGCGGGCTGCCAACCAAGTTCTCTTTTGTTCAGAAGTGCCAGCGGCTGACGGATCGGCCATGGCGACTAGGGCGACGTTTTGCGTGGAGCGTTCCATGGCTGTGCTTTGCGATACCCAGATCCGTGAGCTCGTGCCCATCGAGCCTTTCGCCGACAACGTCAAACGAGCCGGCAAGGTCTCCTACGGCGTCTCTTCCTACGGCTACGACGTCCGCGTTGGCACCGTCTTCAAAGTCTTCACCAACGTCGCCCCCCACGGCGACCAGGCCATCGTCGATCCGAAAAAGTTCGGCGAAGACAACTTCATCACCATCGACACCGCCAAGACCGGCCGGGACTACGTCGTGATCCCGCCCAACTCTTTCGCGCTCGCCGAGACGATCGAGTACTTCGAGATTCCGCGCGACGTGCTGGCGATCTGCGTGGGCAAGAGCACCTACGCCCGCTGCGGCATCATCGTCAACGTCACGCCGCTGGAGCCGGAGTGGCGCGGCAAGGTCACGATCGAGATCAGCAACACCACGCCGCTGCCGGCGAAGATTTACGCCAACGAAGGCATCGCGCAAATGATCTTCCTCAAGGCTGACCGTGTCTGCGCGGTGAGCTACGCGGACAAGGGTGGCAAGTATCAGAACCAGCCGGGGCTGACGTTGCCGAAGGTGGATTAGTTTCGAGTTCTGTCGGGCAAGGATGTCCAACAGGAAATCGGACATCATTGGAGTACTACTGCATGGATGCAAAGACATTTATGGCCTTTGTGGGAAAAGCCGTTTCGCTTGTCTGTTGGTTCTTCCGCAAGATTCAGGTTTGGAGGCCTGCCGTCAACACAGAGTTTGAGTGTGAGGTTGATCGGCGAATCATTGAGGCGTGTGTTGAGCACGAAAAAGCAGTTCTGGTGCTTCAGCAGGAAGCCATCGACACCATGCGTGCTTGGAAATTCCAGATGAAATTTGAACGGCGTCGGATCACAAGAAAGCGTGAATTGGCGAAGGATCGGCAGATTCGACGGGAGGTGCTAGAGCGAATTGGTGCATCCGAAGTTGTGGTTCGCATGAGAGTTCAGTCGCTCCTTCTTGAACGTGTGAAACTCGGGAAGTCTGCGAGTTGGATGGAGTTTAGAACAACGTATTTCAGTCGATTTGGCGACGTGTTAGGTTTGAAAGTCGAATGAACAATTTGGAGTTCTGTCGAATCACGGACGATTCGAACAACATTGAGGTTAAGGACGACACCATGATTGAGTTCAACACGGAGTCTGTCGGGATCGGTTCTGGGGCACGGGACGGCGCTCGGGACTACCTGAAAACCGTCGCCATCGTGATCGAAGCCGCCGGCACCCTGGATCGGGCGGCTGAGCTGGGCCTGATCGGCAGCCGGCGCTCGGCGGTGATGCTCAGCGGTTTGCGGGATGTGATCCCGATGAGCCGGGGCGGCACCAGCGTCGATCCAGACGCGGAAGAAAAATGGTCCTCGCTCCTGGCCACAGCCCTGATGGATCGCGGCGTGGATGCCTTGGATGAGTTGCGTTCCCTGGTACAGATTCTGGAACAGGCGGAACTCAACGCAGTGCCGGTCGTGCAAGGCGCCGTCGGCGGAAGATTGGCGAAGCAGTTGTCGTGAGGAGCCGGGGGAACAGAGGCCAGAGGACAGAAGACAGAGGTCAGAGGGCAGAGGACAGGAAATACAGGTGGTGTGTTCGGTTTGGATGTTTAGCCGCGGCCCTTTGGGCCGCGCGAGGCGAGGCGAACGAATCGTGAATGATGAGTGATGAATGGCGATTGGTGATTGCGGAACTGAAGGCTGAAAGCTGAAGGCTCATAGCTCATAGCTCATAGCTCTTCGCTCCCAGGAATCCGCCATGCTCACCGCAACCGAAACCGCCGTCGTCACGGACGAAACGACCTGGCCCGCCTGGATGACCAGTCTGGCATTCGTGGTGGAGGCAGCCGGCAGCGTGACCCGGGCCTCGCGCGTGGGCATGTTGAACCCTGAAGGCAGCGACGCGTTGGAATCGATCAAGTGGTTCGTGCCGGTCAGCCGGGGCGGATTCAACGCCCGGCTCGACGCGGAACAGGAATGGGCAACGCTGGTGAACAAAGCCCTCGAACACCGCGGCCACGAGGCGCTGCAACGCATGCAGAAAAAGATCGACGCCATCGAACAGAACGGACAAATGCTGCGAGGCGGGCCGATCCCGATGTTTGGAGTGTGAGGCGAGCAAAGCGAGTTCTGGGTTTGGGGTTTTGAGTTCTGGGTTCTGAGTTCTGCGTTTTGAGTTCTGAGTTTTGGTTTTTTGGTTTGGAGCTAACGGCTAACGGCTCATAGCTCTCTTCTGATTCAGACCGTCCTGGACGGGTCGTGGGCCAAGGATGGCCTCGCGCAAGCCTCGACCCGTCCAGGACGGCCTGAATGAAGTTTAGCCGTCGGGCCTTGCCCGACGCGGAGCCCCGATGGGTAGCCGTTTTCGTAGGGTGGGCACCGCCCACCACGGATAAGCAAGCGGTTACGGCAACGTGCTTGGTGGTTCGAATGGTGGGCGATGCCCACCCTACGTCGGAAGTCGGAAGCGTTTGCCCGCGTTGGAGCGTGGGCAAGGAAAAACAGGTGGGCGGCTGACGAATGGATTTCGCAGCCGTGAAACATTTTTCGCAAGGTGGCGGCGTCATGAAAGTATCTCGCAAATTCACACAAGCCGGCAAGGACGTCTTCGAGGCGGTGACGTGGTCGAAGCGCTCCAGCCGGATTTCCAACCCCGACGGCACCGCGGTGTTCGAAATGAACGACGCCGAGGTGCCCGCGTCCTGGTCGCAACTGGCCACGGACATCGTGGTGAGCAAATATTTCCGCAAGGCCGGCGTGCCGCAGCGCGACGCGCAAGGCAATCTCGTCAAGGACGAGAACGGCCGCACCGTCACCGGGCCGGAGAAGTCCGTGCG
The DNA here is from genome assembly GCA_964426135.1 of uncultured Phycisphaeraceae bacterium. Taxonomy (GTDB): domain Bacteria; phylum Planctomycetota; class Phycisphaerae; order Phycisphaerales; family Phycisphaeraceae; genus CAYRPN01. Next base: position 6,763 of record CAYRPN010000043.1, read on the forward strand.
CCAGGTGGTGCATCGCCTCGCCGGTTGCTGGCGCCAGTGGGGCGAGCAGCATGGCTACTTCGACACCGCCGACGACGCGCAAGCGTTCTATGACGAAATCGCCTACATGCTGCTCACGCAGATGTGCGCGCCCAACAGCCCGCAGTGGTTCAACACCGGCCTGAACTTCGCCTACGGCATCACCGGCCCCGCCCAGGGCCACTGGATCACCGACCCGACCACCGGCGAAACCAAACTCGCCGGCGACGCCTACAGCCATCCGCAGCCGCATGCGTGCTTCATCCAGTCCGTCGATGACGACCTGGTCAACCCCGGCGGCATCATGGACCTGTGGGTGCGCGAGGCGCGACTCTTCAAGTACGGCTCGGGCACCGGCACCAATTTCTCCCGCGTCCGCGGCGAAAATGAATCGCTCTCCGGCGGCGGCAAGAGCTCCGGCCTGATGAGCTGGCTCAAAATCGGCGACCGCGCCGCCGGCGCGATCAAGAGCGGCGGCACCACCCGCCGCGCCGCGAAGATGGTCTGCCTCGACCTCGATCACCCGGACATCGAGCAGTTCGTCAACTGGAAAGTGCGCGAGGAACTCAAAGTCGCCGCGCTGGTCGAAGGACTCAAACGCCTGCCCAAGGCCCAGCGCGAAACCGCGGAGAAGCTGGACCTCAAGCTCGATTACGACTTCAACGGTGAGTCGTACATGACCGTCAGCGGCCAGAACTCCAACAACTCCGTCCGCATCCCCAACGAGTTTTTCCGCAGGCTCGACTCGGATGAGAACTGGGAACTGCACAACCGCATCGACGGCAAAGTCCACAAGAGCATCCCCGCCAAGGAACTGTGGGACCAGATCGGCTACGCCGCCTGGCGCTGCGCCGACCCCGGCGTGCAGTACGACACGACGATCAACGAATGGCACACCTGCCCCGCCAGCGGCCGAATCAACGCGAGCAATCCGTGCGTGACGGGGGATACGCTCATCGCAACCTCGCGTGGATTTAGGCAAATTAAGGATCTCGTAGGTCAAGAAGTTGAGATTGTCGATCTAAACGGGAATCTCTCGCTTGTAACTGAGGTGTTTGAGACCGGCCATAAGCAGATCTACAAGCTGCGAACCCAAGCTGGGTTTGAGTTGCGCTTAACCGCGGATCATCTTGTCTACACGACCAATCGAGGTGACGTTCCCGCCAAAGAGCTTACTCCTGTGGATGAAGTGAAGTTATTTGGTGCAGGATTTGGTGAAAGTGAGCTCCCCAGAGAAGTCGCGCGGAATTTCGGCGCATTGCTTGCGCAAGGCGGACATCGTGGCGGAAGCATCTTTGCGGAGGACGCTGATGTTCGGCGCGCAAGACACAAATATTGCGAAGGAAATCGAACTGATTTGGCGTTGCGTGAAGAGTTCTTCCTACTCGACCAAGACACGCAGGAGGAAGTTTTGCGTGGGTGCTTTGGAGATAACGAGAGAACGCTCTTTGGCGTAAGCGAGCGGCTTGCGCGGCAACTTCAATTGGTTCTTTTGTCTTTTGGCATCAAAGCTGAACTTCGAAAGTCGCACATTGAGTATTCCACGGTGGGCGCGTCGCTCCCATCGGTTGGCGTACAGATGTACTCGGTGAAGTTGCATGCGACTTTGAGTGAGCTACTTGAGCGATTGTGCGTCGGCACTGCGTCTCGTTGGCTCGATGTTCGAGAGCAACTTCTTGAAGGTTTGACAGACAAAGTTGTTTCCGTGAAAGCCTGCGGCACCGAAGACGTCTACGACCTCACCGAGCCTGTCACGCATCACTTCGTCGCCAACGGCATCGTCGTCCACAACTGCTCCGAGTACATGTTCCTCGACAACACCGCCTGCAATCTCGCGTCGTTGAACCTGATGAAGTTCTACGACAGCAAGACCCGCCAGTTTGATCTGGAAGGCTTCGAGCACGGCACGCGGCTGTGGACGGTCGTCCTGGAAATCAGCGTGCTGATGGCGGCGTTCCCCTCGCGCGAGATCGCTCGGCTCAGCTACGAGTTCCGCACGCTGGGCCTGGGCTACGCCAACATCGGCGCCATGCTCATGCAGGCGGGCATCCCCTACGACAGCGAGACGGCCCGCGCGATCTGCGGCGCGTTCACCGCGATCCTCACCGGCCGCAGCTACGCCACGAGCGCGGAGATGTCGGGCGAGATGGGGCCGTTCCCCGGTTATTTCAAGAACCGCGAGTACATGCTCCGCGTCATCCGCAATCACCGCCGCGCCGCCTACGGCGTGCCGCGCGATGCGGACCATGCGAACAAGCACGACCTTGGCAACTACGAAGGTCTGCAAACCGCGCCCGTTCCGATCCACGCGGACTATTTGGAACACAGCGAACCTGGCATCGGCCAGCTCGCCAACGCCAGCGATGTCCTTCGCCGCGCTCGCGTGGCCTGGGATGACGCCTTGGTGCTCGGGCAGAAGCATGGCTACCGCAACGCCCAGACCACGGTCATCGCGCCCACCGGCACCATCGGCCTGCTGATGGATTGTGACACCACGGGCGTGGAGCCGGACTTCGCCCTGGTCAAGTTCAAGAAGCTCGCCGGCGGCGGCTACTTCAAGATCGCCAACCAGTCGCTGCGCCCGGCACTCGAAGCGCTCGGCTACAGCGACGCGCAGGTGGGCGACATTCTTCGCTACGTGCTCGGTGCGCTGAGCCTGGATGTTGCGCTGCCGGCGGGCAAGACGCAGGACTCCAGCAACCGCACCTTCGCTGCCGCTCTACGCGACAAAGGATTCACCGATGCGGAACTGAAGAAGATCACCGACACCCTGGGCGGCGCGATGGAACTCAGCTTCGTGTTCAACCCGTACACTCTCGGGCAGGATGCCATCGAGCGCCTAGGCCTCAGTGGGCAGACGGATTTGCTCAAGGGCCTGGGCTTTTCATCCAAGCAGGTCGAAGTGCTCAATGAAGTGATCTGCGGCACCGGCACCGTGGAGGGCGCGCCGCACCTGAAAGCGGAACACCTCGCCGTGTTCGATTGCGCCAACCGCTGCGGCAAGAAGGGCAAGCGGTTCATCAGTGTGGAAGGCCACATCCGCATGATGGCGGCGGCGCAGCCGTTCATCAGCGGCGCCATCAGCAAGACGATCAATCTGCCCAACGAAGCCAGCGTTGAGGACATCAAACGAAGCTACCGCCTGTCGTGGGAACTGGCGCTCAAGGCCAACGCCCTCTACCGCGATGGCTGCAAGCTCAGCCAGGTGCTCAACAGCAGCGCCGACGCCAAGGCGGATGAAGAAGCCGACGACGAAGAAGGTGTCGAATCGGGAAAGCAGGAAGTGGCGGCGGAAGTTGCGACCGTCGCGTCCCTCGCTGCGACTGCGGCGATTGAAGCGCCAGCGCCAGTCGAACGCATCGTCGAGAAGGTCGTCGAGCGCATCGTGGAGCGCCCCCTGCGCCGCCGGCTGCCCGACACCCGCCGCAGCATCACCCACAAGTTCAACGTCGCCGGCCACGAGGGATACCTCACCGTCGGCCAGTATGAAGACGGCAGCCCCGGCGAACTCTTCATCACCATGGCCAAGGAAGGCTCAACCATCGGCGGCGTCATGGATTCGCTGGGCACCGCCATCAGCGTCGCGCTGCAATACGGCGTGCCCATTGAGTCGCTGGTCAACAAGTTCACGCACCAGCGCTTCGAGCCCGCCGGCATGACGCACAACCCGGACATCCCTTTCGCCAAGTCGCTGGTCGATTACATCTTCCGCTGGATGGGCATCGAGTTCATCCCCGGCTACCGCGCCGCCAATGTCCCGGTGCGAGGCAAGAAGGCGGAAGAGCCCGCACCTGCCGCGGCGGATGAACTCTCCAGCACCGTGACCTCGGCACGCCAGCGCATCAACACGATGATCGAATCGCGCAAGGCTGAGGACGATGCGGCGCCCCTGCGATCGAATGGCAACAACGGCGGCAGCATTGTCGACCCGCCGCGACGCATTCAGACCGGCGTGCAGATCAACGTCGAAACCGGCGAGTCCCGCCAGATTCGCAGCGACGCCGCCGGCGTCAGCACGGAAACGGTGAAGTTCACCAACGTCAGTGCCGTGCTCTCCAAGGCGATGAAGGAAATGCAGGCCGACGCACCGGCGTGCGATGTGTGCGGCACCATCACCGTCCGCAGCGGCACGTGCTACAAGTGCACCAACTGCGGCAACTCGATGGGCTGCAGTTGAGAAAGGCAAGGGCCAAGGGCCTAGGGATCAGGGCCCAGGGCCTAGGGATCAGGGCCCAGGGCCAAGGGATCAGGGCCCAGGGCCAAGGGATCAGGGCCCAGGGCCTAGGGATCAGGGCCCAGGGCCAAGCATCAGACGTTTAGCCGTCGAGCTTTGCTCGACACGAACCAGCGAAACCCAGAATCAGGACTCAAGACTCAAGACTCAGGACTCAAAACTCAGAACACCAGATCCAGCGGGTGAAAACCCGCTCCCTTTGGGAAGGATCGTCATCGGCTCAGACGCCACGCTCAGCCGAACACAAGCCGCTTCCTTCTCCCTCCTCCGCCCCCGGGGTACCCCACCAACCTCGGGGGTTTTTCTTTGCCGTTGCGTGCCCGATTCTTCCCGTTTGATTCCGCCTCGCGTTCCCCGTTCGGCTCCCGCTCGAAGCGCGAATCCGAAATCCCCACGCCCACCACTGCGCTCCCGTGCGGCCCGCGTTGCATCGCGCTCAAACGCTAAACTGACCGCATGTCCCGTCGAACCAGCGCCCGTCAGTCCGTACCCGACGCGTCGCGGTTGGTCCCGTCGCTCGCGCCTGCCATGTCCCCCACGCGCGACTTGCTCTTGAGCATGACCGCCGCAGCGGTGCTGTTTCTCGTGCTCGTTCGCTGCATCGTGCCGATTTCGCCGAACCTCTATTTCGACGGCGATCCGCGGCTTGCGGTGAGAATCACCGATAGCTCTGAGTCGCCAAAGTCCCCCGCGCCCGCCCCCGGCGGCACGCAGGAGCCGGCGAATCCGAAGTCGGACGCGGGCAGCCGGACCGTCACACCTCCTTCCCTCACCCTCGGTCCCGCCGGCGCCGCCTGGCTCGATGCTCTTGCGCTGGCCGTCGCCGGCCTCGCGCTCATGCTTCACGCTGCCTGCGGCGGTTCGATCCGCTGGATGGATCTGTCGCTTGTTCTCGCCGGCGGCATCTTTGCCGCCATCCACCTGCCCCGGCATGTCGACAACATCTACATCGGCGGCGGCTGGATCGGCGCCGCCTCGCTCGCCGCCGCCACGCTGCACCTGGCGCAGCATGCCGCGGCGCGGCGATGGCTCGTGGCTGCGCTGGTGGCGCTGGCGGTGCCGCTGCTGATCGACGCGGCCAGCTATGTGTTCGTCGACCACGCCCAGACGCTCAGCGAGTTCAACAGGACGGAGGACGCATTCCTTGAGGCGCGAGGCTGGACCCGCGGCTCGCCGGAACATGAGCTCTTTCTCCGCCGCATGATGCTGGGCGAGCCGACCGGCGCCTTCGCATTCTCCAACGTGCTCGGCTCCGTCGCGGCGATGCTGGCGGCCCTGGGCGCTGTCTGGGCGTGGGGATTATTCGCCGCCAAGACGACGCGCAAGCTCGCCATCCTCCCCGCCATCCTCGCCGCCGCGGGGGCCGCGATCGTGGTGCTGACCACCTCCAAAGGCGCGCCGGTCGCGCTGATGATGGCGATGACACTGGCTGTCGCCTCGGCGTGGCTCGTCGCGCGGTCGAAGCCCGCTCTGCTTCGCTTCCTGCCTTGGGCCGGCATCGCGATGATCGTCGTCGCGATCGGCGTCGTTGTCGTGCGCGGCGCCATGGGGCCGCCTGAAAGCGATCAAGGCGAACGCAGTCTGCTCTTTCGCTGGCAATACTGGCAGGCCTCGGCTCGCATTGCCGGCAGCAGCGCGGATACGCTGATCCTTGGCGCCGGACCCGCCGGCTTCAGTGAAGCGTACCCCGCCGCGAAGAATCCACTGAACCCCGAAGAAGTCCGCAGCGCTCACAGCGTGTTCATCGACTGGATCGTCCTCCTCGGCATCGGCGGCTGGGCGTGGACGGCGCTCGCACTGATGTGGTTCTGGCGCGCGGGAAAAGTCGCAGCCGAAACACTGGCGAGTTCAGCCGACTCCGACTCCGGCCCCCTCTCCTCCGCCGGGGAAAGGGAGAGGGCTGGGGTGAGGGCCGGGGAAGAACAGATCGACGAGATCGTTACCCCTCCGCAAGCCAGCCTCTTCGACATCCCCCTGCCCGACCTGTTCCTCGCCCTCGCGCTGACCGCCGCGCTCTTCGGCTTCGAGGCCGCGGTGAAGTGGGAATCGCTGCTGATTCCCGAGCGCTTCCTGCCCTGGGCCGGCGGCATGATGGCGTTCCTGTTTGTGACATCTGTGCTTTCCAATCCGCGCTGGACGCCGACCCGCTGGCTGCCGCTGGCGCTGTTCGTCGCCGCCGCCGCTCTGCTCATCCACAACCAGATCGAGATGAGCTTCTTCCAGCCTTCGTCCGCGCCGCTGGTCTGGTTCGTGCTCGCACTCGCGGCGTCCGAATCGCAACCGTCATCCGATCCTCTCGCCTCCGACTCTGCGGGAAAGAAGTTGGCGGTCAGGAAGTTCCATTGGCTGTCCGCACTTCCAGGCGTTGCCCTTCTCATCTTCGCCACCGCCTTTGCAGGCACGATTGCCGGGCCTGTCTCGCGGCAACAGCGTCTGCTGGCCGATGCGTCTGACAAGCTTCGACACTTTGGCGACTCGCGCGATAGCGAGTTCCACTTCATCGCGGCGGATCTGCTCGCCAAAGCGGGCGACGCGCTGCCAATGGATCCGAAGCCTTACGAATGGCGAAGCCGGCTGGCGCTCGAGGCCGCCGCCAATCACCGGCGATTCCTGGCCACCAATCCGCCGCCGCAGGTGCGCCACATGGTGGCCGGTGAAATGCGGCAACTCACTCAGCAGGCGATCGCGACGCTGGAGCAGGCCGCCGGCCGCGGACTCGACACGCTGTCGCTGCATCGGCAGCGGGCCATGACGCTGGTCCACGCCGCCGATCTCTTGAACGATCCGCGCTATCTCGATGAAGCGCTGAAGCAGTGGCAACGCCTCGTCATTCGGCGTCCCTACGTCTGGCAGGACCGCATCGATCTGGCCGACCTGCTGTGGCGCACCAATCGCCAGGGCGAAGCCCGTCAGCAGTATCGTGCGGCCCTGGAGATGAGCGATCTCTACTACCTCGATCCCGCCCGGCAGATGGGCAAGGCCGATCGCGAGCACTGCGAGGACCGCGCGAGCCACCGGTGAAGCCGCCGATGCAAGCGGATGCTGCGTCCGACCGTGTGGACCGCGTCGGCCCGGCTCGCCCATGCAGTGGCCGGCCACGTGCCCCCGGAGGCGAAAACCGACCTTAACCCGCGTCAAAACAAATACTTACCGTTTTCCTGCCAAAAAGGTAGGACACTTTCCGGCCACTTTCCCCTCGTCAGCTACGCGCGACCAACCCCTCTCGCCCGATGAATCGAGGGCAACCGGAGGCCTGCCAATGCACAACGCCGCGCCGGGATGACAGTGGTCCGTCATACCGGCATTTTACCAGACAATGATCCGTGCGGCAATGCCCGTCGGGGTGCTACCAGGGCTTTCAGCTCTCGCAAAACTGGGTGCGACTCCAGAAACCACAAAGGACACGAAGACACGAAGGACACGAAAAGGAACTTGAATGCGCTTGATTCTCCAAGTCATTCTTCGTGTTCTTCGTGACTTCGTGTCCTTTGTGTTGAACCCGGTGATCCGCAACCTCTCCAGGATTGGAGAACTGAAAAGCCCTGGGGGTGCTACAGGGCTCTTCGATTCTGAACGGATTCAAAAAGGTCGAGTGAGAGCGACAGCGCCGGATTCGGTTCCGTACTCCCCAACCTCTTAGGAGTCGGGTGAACAGCCTGATTGGAGCCACAATCTTGCCGTTCGCCCGCCGGACATCGACGAGCGGGCCCAGCCCGGATTATTCGAGGTTTCAGAAGGAGCCGCGCACGAAGTAAGCGGAGTTCGCAGCGTTTTTGACGACCTCGACCTTCTTTCGCGGCCGGACAGGATGCGCGGGTCGTCCGTGTGAAAATGACGCGCGTGGAATCTGAAGAACCGCTTACTTCGTGCGCGGCTCCTGTGCAAGCTCATGAATAATCCGGGCCCAGGCGACGCGGCGAGAGTTTCAACACTCCGGTCAGCCGGCTGATCCACCGAGCCTGCGGCGTCCGTGATATGGACGACCTGTTCCTGAAACTCAGACGGATCGCCATGAAATGAACAGAGGTGTCCGCGAAGAGGAGAAGGAACCTTGGCATGTCGGGTTATGTTAGGTAGACTTCCATGAAGGGAGCTCCAACATGCCCGACAACCCCAACCCCCATCGCCGCCCGCACCCTTATCGCGCCGGACACGAACACACCCCGCCACCTTCGCCTGCCCGGACCGAGGCGCCGCCCGCCGCCGCCGCCTACGCCGAACTGCACGTCACCAGCAACTACACCTTCCTCACCGGTGCCAGCCATCCGGACGAGTTGGTCCGGCAGGCCGCCGCCCTGGGCCACCGCGCCATCGCCATCACCGACTGCAATACGCTGGCGGGGATCGTCCGCGCTCATGTCGCGGCGAAGGAAGCGGGAATCCCGCTGGTGGTGGGATGTCGGGTGGAGGCGGGAGTGGGAGCAAGAGACGAAGAGGGAAAGAGATGGAGAGAGCAAGAGACGAAGAGACAGAGAGACGGAGAGATTGAGAGGCAGAACGACGATCCGATCGCGGCACCATCTCCTCGTCTCTCCGTCTCTTCATCTCTTCCCATCTCTTCGCCTCTTCCCGTCTCTTCGCCTCTTCCCACCTCTTCGTCTCTTCCCATCTCTCCGTCTCTTCCCGTCTCTTCGTCTCTTCCCGTCTCTCCGCCTCTTCCCATCTCTTCGTCTCTTCCCATCTCTTCGTCTCTTCCCATCTCTCCGTCTCTTCCCGTCTCTTCGTCTCTTCCCGTCTCTTCGTCTCTTCCCGTCTCTTCGTCTCTTCCCGTCTCTTCGTCTCTTTCGATTCTTCTCTACCCCACCGATCGCGCGTCTTACGGCCGACTCTGCCGACTGCTCACCCTCGGCAAACGCCGCGCTCCCAAGGGACAGTGCTTTCTCACACTCCACGACGTGATCGATCACAGCGAGGGCCAGCTTGCGATTGTCGTGCCGCCGGTGATTCTGGATGAGCACTTTGTCGAAGTGCTGCTGGGTCTTAAGCGTGTGCTGGATGAGCAGGACTCGACTGCGGCCGCGCGTCGCAAAGCGACGCGGCTAAACGAAGGCTCCCCCAAATCCGAAATCCCACATTCGAAATCCGACATCCGCAATCCTCCTCGTCTCTCCCTTGCCGCGGCGTTTTCCTTCGGCGAGGACGATCACCTCCGCCTCGCGCAGCTGGCCGCGCTTTCGGATCACACCGGAATCCCGCTGGTGGCGACCAATGATGTGCTCTATCACGTGCCGCAGCGCCGTGCATTGCAGGACGTGGTCACCTGCATCCGCCTCGGCTGCACGCTCGACGAAGCGGGCGACGCACTCAACCACAACGCCGAGAGGCACCTCAAATCGCCGGAGGAAATGGCCAGGCTTTTCGCGGAGTATCCGCAGGCGATCGCGCGAACGGTGGAGATCGCGGAGTGGGCGGGAGGACGACGAGAAGCAAAGGGACAGAGGGACGAAGGGACGAAGGGACGAAGAGGACAAGACACCGACTCCGAAGCCCTCAGTCCCTCAATCCCTCAGTCCCTCAGTCCTTTTCCGCGCAGCCCCGGCTTCTCTCTCGACGAACTTCGCTACGAGTACCCCGAAGAAGTCTGCCCGCCCGGAAAATCCGCGATGCGACACCTGAAGGATTTGACGTGGTCCGGCGCCATCGAGCGCTACTGCGAGTCAACGCCCAGGAACAGGAATCCCTGGGCTTTTCACGATTCCATCAAAGAGCAGTCCAACGATTCACAGTTCCTCGAATCCCGCGCCAGGCATTGCGTGCCCGCGAAGATTGTGGCCCAGATCGAGCACGAGTTCACGCTGATTGAGGAACTCAACTACGCGAAATATTTTCTGACCGTCCACGACCTGATCGTCTTCGCCCGCAGCCGCGGCATTCTTTGCCAGGGCCGCGGAGCAGCCGCCAACTCGGCTGTATGTTTCTGCCTGGGCATCACCGCGGTCGATCCGGAGCGCATCGATTTGTTGTTTGAACGCTTTGTAAGCAGGGAGCGCAACGAGCCGCCGGATATTGATATCGACTTCGAGCACGAGCGGCGAGAAGAGGTGATTCAATATATTTACGCTAAATACGGTCGCGACCGTGCCGCGCTGACCGCGGAGGTGATCAGTTACCGCGGGCGGTCAGCCGTGCGCGAAGTCGGCAAGGCGCTGGGCCTGAGCCTCGACTGCGTCGATCGGCTGGCGAAGAACATGGACTGGTGGGAGCACGGCCAGGTGCATCCGAACCGCATCGCGGAACTGGGGTTGAACCCGAACGATCCCACCATCCGCCATTTCGTGCATTTGGCCCTTGAAATCCAGGGTTTCCCGCGCCACCTCTCCCAGCACGTGGGCGGGTTCGTCATCACCGCCGGCCCGCTGTGCGAATGTGTCCCGATCGAGAACGCCGCGATGGAAGACCGCACGATCATTGAATGGGACAAGGATGATATTGACGCGATGGGAATGTTGAAGGTGGATTGTCTGGGGTTGGGGATGCTGACGTGTATCAGTAAATGCTTTAGAATGATTGCTGCCGCGAAGGGACTGAGGGACGAAGGGACGAAGGGACGAAGGGTGTCTTCGCCCTTCAATCCATTGGCCCCCACATTCCAGGAGCCTGTCGATGGACAAGAACACGATTCGTTCATTTCGCGACTTGATTGCATGGCAACGAGCGATGGATCTGGCCAGACAAACATATCGAGCGACAGATCAGATGCCAAAGCAGGAGCAATTCGGCCTGACGATGCAGATGCGTCGCGCATCGATATCAGTCCCGTCAAATATCGCAGAAGGATACTGTCGTCAGGGACGATCAGATTACATCCGATTCCTCAAGATTGCGAGGGGTTCCCTGGCGGAATTAGCGACCCAGTACGAACTAGCGACCACTATGTCACTAATGCCACTGGCTCCCACGATGGAGTCCCTTCTTGCAGAGACCGAACGCATTCTCCAAGCACTGATCAACAGTTTGGAGACCCCAAATTAGATGCAACGAGACTCAGCCCCTCAGTCCCTCAGTCCCTCAGTCCCTCAGTCCCTCAGTCCCTTTACGATATTCCCCCCGAAGACCCCCGCGTCTACGACGCCATCTGCGCCGCGGACACCATCGGCGTATTCCAGATCGAATCACGCGCCCAGATGAGTATGTTGCCGCGACTGCGGCCGCGCTGTTACTACGACCTGGTGATTGAAGTGGCGATCGTCCGGCCCGGGCCGATCCAGGGCGACATGGTGCATCCGTATCTGCGCCGGCGCAACGGCGAGGAACCGGTGAGTTATCCGAAGGACGAAGTGCGGCAGGTACTGGGCAAGACGCTGGGCGTTCCGCTGTTTCAGGAGCAGGCGATGGCGCTGGCGATCGTGGCGGCAGGATTCACGCCCGGCGAGGCGGACCAGCTGCGCCGCGCCATCGCTGCGTGGAAGAGCAAGCAGAAGATTCTTTTCACGTTCGGTCAGAAGCTCATCGACGGCATGGTTCGCAACGGCTACGAGCGCGACTTCGCCGAGCGATGCTTCAACCAGATCAAAGGCTTCAGCGAATACGGATTCCCCGAATCGCACGCGGCGAGCTTCGCGCTGCTCGTCTATATCAGCGCCTGGCTGAAGGTGCACCATCCCGCGGCGTTTGCCGGCGCGTTGATCAACAGCCAGCCGATGGGTTTCTACGCACCCGCCCAGATCGTGCGCGACGCCCAGCAGCACGGCGTCGAGGTGCGGGCCGTCGATGTCAATCACAGCGCGTGGGATTGTTTATTGGAGGAAAGGGACGAAGGCATAAAGGCACGAAGGGACGAAGGGGAAGAGAAGAACGACGATATGTTGTTTAGCAGCGACTCGAAGAGCCGCACGATCGCCGACCCGCAGTTGAGATTCGACTCAGAGCAACATACAGACGAACCAACAATGAGGCAGAGCGTGCAAGGCGACTCCGCCCCCCTTCGTCCCTTCGTCCCTTCGTCCCTTCGTCCCTTCGCTCCATCCCCCGCTCTGCGCCTCGGCATGCGCCTGATCAAAGGCCTGAACCAGGAGGAGGCCCAGCGCATCGCCGCCGCCGTGGCCGCACACGGGCCGTTCGCGACGGTGCTCGACCTGTGGCGGGTCAGCGGCGTTCAGGTGGCCACGCTGCGCCGCCTCGCGTCGGCTGACGCGTTTCAGTCGATGGGTCTGGATCGCCAGCACGCGCTGTGGATGGTGCGGGAACTGCGCGATGAGAAGTTGCCGTTGTTTGAGGCGGAGAAGGCGGCAAAGCCCAGGCATGGCCATGCCTGGGCTTTGCCGTCCATCCCCGCTCCGCGAAAAGTCGTACAGGACTACAACGTCGTGGGCCTGTCGCTGAAGGCACATCCGCTTTCTTTCATCCGCGCCAGGCTGCGCGAGCACGGCGTCACCGCCAACGCGGAATTGCAGGATGGAACGCGCTGGCCCGACGGCGCGCCCGTCACCGTGGCCGGCCTCGTGCTCGTCCGGCAGCGTCCCGGCACTGCCAGCGGCGTCGTGTTTGTCACGCTCGAAGATGAGACGGGCATCGCCAATCTCATCATTCGTCCGCGCGTCTTCGAGATGGACCGCAAAGCCGCCAAGCACGCCACCGTCGCGCTGGCCCGCGGTCGGGTGGAGCGGCAGGGGCAGGTCGTGCACGTGATGGTGCATCAGGTGGAGGACATCACCGACCTGATGCGCGAACTGCTCGTGCCTTCGCGGGATTTTCACTGAAGAAAATAGGCGCGGAATGAACGTGCCGCCCGACAAGAGCCGCGCACGAAGTAAGCGGGGTATTGTTGGATGAGCGAGCACCGGCATCCGCTTACTTCGTGCGCGGCTCTTGCGAAGCGGCGCGCATCACGAATGATCGGCCGACCCCGGGCGGAGCCCGGGGCTAATGGCCGCTGATCGCCTACGATGTCGCCATGATTCCAAGCAACGCGTCCGATTCAATTCCACGCGAGTCAACCACGCCGGAGCCGTCGCGACTCTCGCGCTGGCGGCGCATCGCGTCGAGCTGGTGGGTGCCGGCGGTCATCGTGCTGCTGGCGAGTGTGCCGCTGCTGGCGATGTGGCTGCCGGAGGAAGTCGATGAGAAACAGGCGCGCAACCTGCGCACGCTGGGCATCAGCCTCGGCGCTGCGATCGCACTGCTGCTTTGGTTCGTCGCGCTGGCGCCTGTTTCGTGGCGCGTCCGGCTCGGCGGGCTGGTCGTGACACTGCTGGCGGCACTCGGTTTCGCGCTGCTCTATGAGATCGAAAGCCCCAGCGGCGACTTCGCGCTGATCATCCGCAGGCGCGGCACGACTCGCCCCGACACGCAGATCGGCAAGCTGGAGATTCCCGCCACAATCGAAGCCGCGCCGCTCGATGCGCCCAACCGCAAAAGCGGCCTTCAGGATTTTCCGCAGTTTCTAGGTGCGAATCGCGATGGTCGTATCACGCTGCGCGGCGAGCAAGGCGCGCCGATGAAACTGCTGCGCGACTGGTCGCAGCGCAAGCCCACGGTGTTGTGGCGACGCCCGCTCGGCGCGGCGTGGAGCGGGTTCGCGGTTTACGCCGGCGCCGCCGGCCACCCGGCGCTGGCCATCACGCAAGAGCAGCGCGATCGAGAGGAACTTGTCGTCGCCTACGACATCGCCACCGGGCAGCCGCTCTGGCAACACATCGACAAGACGAGGTACGACACGACGATTGCGGGTGTCGGCCCGCGCGCGACGCCGACGATCGCGATCATGGGTCCTTCGAATGGAATTGACGACAGCATCGAACCTCGCGTCTACGTTCTCGGCGCCACCGGCATTCTCAACTGCCTCGACTATCGCAGGGGCATGCGGCAGTGGTCCGTCGACCTCCGCGCCGATACCGGCGCGGGTGAAGCGCAATGGGGTTTCGCGGGATCGCCGCTGATCGCAGGCAACCTGGTCATCGTGCAGAGCGGCGCGGACAACGGCGCGTCACTCATCGCTTACGACCGCATCACCGGCAAGCGAACCTGGGGCACCGGCAGCGAAGGGCTCAGCTACGCTTCGCCGATGATCGCCACGATTGCCGGCGTTCAGCAGATCGTCATGCTCAACCACACGTCCTGCACCGGCCACGACATCGCCAGCGGCGCGGAGCTTTGGCGATATCCCTGGCGCGGCGCGACACCGAAGGCCGCGCAGCCTGTGCCCATCGGCGAGGATCGCATCGTGATTTCCGCGGGCTACGGCATCGGCGCGGACGCGTTCAAGGTCGTGCGCGCCGCGCCTGAGGGAAACGGCGAACGAGGCGGCGACCGTGCCGATTCCGCCGCCGACCGTCCATCGCCCGCGGCCTGGCGCGTCGAGCCGCTCTGGAAATCCATGCACCTCAAGGCCAAGTTCGCCAACTTCGTCCTCCGCGACGGCCACCTCTTCGGCCTCAACGACGGCACGCTCGCCTGTATCGAGGTCACCACCGGCAGACGCACCTGGCGCGGTGAAGACTATGGCCACGGGCAACTGCTGCTCATCGACGACCTGCTCCTCATCCTTGCTGAGTCCGGCGACGTCGTGCTCGTCGAAGCGAATGCGGCGGACTTCCGCGAGCTCAGCCGGTTCAAAGTCTTCGACGACAAGACCTGGAACAGCCCGGCGCTGGCGGGCCGCTATCTCCTGATCCGCAACGACCGCGAAGCGGCGTGCCTGGAGCTGCCGCTGGAGTGATGGCGGCAGGTGCGCTCCGGCGTAGGGTGCGTCAAGGCTCGGCGCGGACGCACCACGTTGCGACTTCAGTTGACCGTGGTGCGTCCGCGCCAAGCCTTGACGCACCCTACACGATCGCTCTGTCTCACTTTCCCTTGCTACGCGAAGCCTTGCCCTTCGTCCCCATCAACCCACGAAGCACCTCGAGATTGATCGCATCCCAGGGCCGGCCGTCCGAGGCGTCTTCTTTAGGAGTTTCCAGAATCTTGGGCACCTCCCGCAGTCGGGGATGATTCACGATGACGCGAAACGCCTCGAGGGAAACGTGGCCCTTGCCGATGTGTTCGTGGCGGTCGACCCGGCTGCCGCGCGGCGTCTTGGAGTCGTTCATGTGGACGCACTGGACGCGATCCATGCCGACGATGTCGCCGCACTGCCCAAGCGTCGCCTCGCAGCCGGCGGCACTGGTCAGGTCGTAGCCCGCCTCGAGCATGTGGGCGGTGTCGAGACAGACGCCCAGCCGCCGCGGCTCTTTCACCAGGTCGATGATCGTCCGCAGATGCTCGAACGCGGCGCCGAGGTTCGTGCCCTGTCCGGCGGTGATTTCCAGAAGCGTCATCGTCTTATAGCCGGGCAATTCCGCGTGGACCTGATCGAGCGAAGCCGCGACCTGGCGCAGGCCCGCGTCCTCACCAGCGCCAAGATGGGCGCCCGGATGCGTGACGAGAAAAGGAATCGCCAGCGTTTCGCAGCGTTCGATCTCCTCGCGAAAAAGGTCGAGCGAACGCCGCCGGGCGTCGGCGCCGGGGTTGGCGAGGTTGATCAGGTAGCTGTCGTGGCTGACGACGCTCCGCAGCGAAGTCAGTTTTCGATGCTCGTTCCAGGCTTGAATGTCTTCGTCTTTCAGCGGCGAGACTTCCCACTGCCTCTGATTCTTGGTGAAGACCTGCACGCATTCCATGTCGAGCTTGCGAGCTTCGATCAGCGCGTGGTGCATGCCGCCGGCGATGGAGAGATGGGAGCCGAACAAGACGGGTGCTCCGTGATGGGATTCTAGAAAAACAAGCACCGCGGAGGCGCGGTGCTTGTGGTTGTTGGCTATGCGCTGACCGGGCGCGGCAAGCCGCGTCGCTAAACGGGGCGATCGCAAGCGGGTGAACACGGCCCGCCGCACGACGATCCCGCGTTTAATTGCCCGTCTTGGTTGCGGGGGCTTTTTCTTTTTCTTTTTCCTTTTCCTTGCCCGGCTCATTCTTCAACGGCTCCGGCTTGACGGGCGCAAGCGTCGGCGGGACGTAGTCGATGTCGTATTTGGGCGCCGGCCGCGCGAGCTTGCCGATGAAATCCACCAGACTCTTGTGCATCGCATCCTTGTCCGTGACCATGTGCGCCTGCCAGCCGGTCACGTTCGGATGTTTGTGCAGTGCCTTGGCGGTGGGCAGGCCGTACTGGATCAGCAGCGACTTGGCGGGCTCGTCGCGGTCGATCATGTACGCTTCCTTGGACTCGAAATTGCTGAGGATGAGGAGATTGGTGTGCAGGGTTTCATCGCTGGCGGGCTGGGTGGTGAAGAGGAAGAATTTGCCCGCCTTGGCGCCGCCGTGGCAGTCGGCCGTGGCACAGAAGGACATGACGTAGTTGCGGTGAATGACGCGAAAATCCTTGATCGCGGCGGGATCGTCCTTCACGATCACGTCGCCGTAAAACTCGCGTGCCTGAACCTGGAACATGAGCTTGAGTTGTTCGATCGGCTTGGCGGTTTTGAATTTGGTGCGAGCCGCGTTGCCCTGGGGAAGCTCCGGGTTGGACGAAAAGTCCTTCAGAAATTTTTCGATCGTGTCGCGCGGAATGATGATGCGCGGCTCCGGCTTGGCTTCCGTGTCCAGTTCGTAAACGCGAAGCAGGTTCACCTGCTTGTCCGTCAGGCGGGTCGTGGGCAGATCGGTCTTCACGGCCGGCGTCGTGCCGGGCGTCGTGCCGGGGGTGGTTCCCGGCGTGGTGCCTGGCGTGGTATCGATGCCCTGCCGCTTCATGGTCTCCGCCACGACATCGCGCAGCAGGCGCACCCGGGCGTGCGTCGGCGCCTTGACCGCCAGATCGTCAAGCTCCGTCTTGGCGAGCTTGTACTCCTTCTGGTCGTACAGCCAGCGGGCCAGGTCGTACCGGCCATCAATGTCGGTGTCCTTCAGCTTGGCGCGCTTTTCCGCATATTCCTCGGCCGGGGTGTGGACAAACTCGATCGACTTGATCGCGCTGCGTTCCACCTTGGTGGGAATCTCGGAGATGACGATGGTGATGCTCTCGGCGTTTTCGTCGGTGACGTTGCCGGTGAGCTTGCGCCCGTCCTTGGTCACGACCACCGCCTTGCGCGCCGCCAGCAACGGCTCACCGGCCAGAAAAAGAGTGATCAACAGGACAGGCAGGAACAGGCGAGCGAAGAATGTCATTGGATTGGGCCTCCAGGTCAGGCAACGGATCGGCTACGGAAGGCTGCGGCCGACCCCTGTGACCGGCATGGTGAAGAAGTATAGGCGACCCAAGGGAAAGGTGGAAGTTGAGACCGACGGCACCGTGCGCGAATGAAATCTCACGAAGACGCCACGGCGTTGCATAATGGTGTGACCGGACCGATGCCGACTCTCTTCTCGATTCTCGAAAGGACATTGCCATGACTCGCCCTTCAATGCTTGCCGCGATCCTTTTGCTGATTGGTTCCATCGCTCACGCCGCGGAGGAACCGCTACGCCGCACCATCAGCGTCACCGGCACCGCCACGATTCGCACGCAGCCGGACACCGTGGTCTGGACGCTGACGCTGCGCGACGAGGATGTGAACCTGCGCAAGGCGAAAACCGCCAACGACAAGAAACTGGCTGCGCTGATCGAACTGCGAGACGAATTGAACATTCCCAAGGCCGACTTCGAAGCAGGACAGGTCAGCATTCATCGCGAGGTCTACCACGATGGCGAGAAACGCGGGCAGTTCCGCACGTATTCGCTGACGCGCAGCATCGTGATCCGTCAGCGCGACCTGAAGCGATTCGACGAGTATTTCGAGAAGCTCGTTTCGCGGGCCGAAATCGAACTGCACATGCACACGGAATCGTCCAAGGCACTGGAGCATCGCAAAGCGGCGCGGCTGCAGGCGCTGAAAGTCGCGAAAGAAAAGGCGGAGACGATGGCTGGCGCGTTGAACGTGCAAGTGGGCAAGGCGGTCACTGTCAGCGAAGACACCGGCGGCGGCTGGATGCTGCGGAACAGCAACAGCATCAACGATCGCGGAGCCGCCCCTGCCGACGCGGATACAGGAACTTTCGCCCCCGGCGCAACGGAGATCACGGTGTCAGTTCAGGTTTCGTTTGAGTTGGAGTAAGGTTCGTGATCGAAATGGCATCGCAGGTCGCTCCCCCATTTAGCCGGCGGGCTTGCCCGCCGCGAACCCACGGACTCCACGCAATTCCAGATTCACCACGCGTTCCCGTCCACTCGGAAATGATCAACTTTTGCCCTAGGAAGATGACTTGCCCCGGCGGTGTGGCTAGAATCCCTCGCTCGACCAGAGTCGTCAAAAACACCGCGACCGTGCCATTTTGTGGGGTGCGCGCCGGCGCGGAATCCGGAGTCTGAGTCAGGATTTAAAACTGCTATGGAAGCCTCACCCTCCACTCGCCCGTCGATCGATGGCGATCAATTTCTGGCCGAAGCCATACCGGCGCTGAAGCAGTGCGACTGCGGAGTGCTCGCCAAAGCCGTCTTGAAACACTGGAGTCCGGGGCAAGTCTGCGGCCTCTTGAAACATACGAATGTCGACGTCCGCCGGGTCGCAGCCGTCGTCATGGGCATGATCGGCGACGTGACCCATGTCCCGTGCCTCACCCACGCTCTGTGCGACACGGACCGCCAGGTGAATCAGATGGCGGAGCACTCGCTCTGGTCGATCTGGTTTCGCAGCGGAAAACGCGAAGCACATAAGCCCTTCCGCGACGGGCTCTCCCTTCTGGCCGCGGACCAATACACCCAAGCGATTGAAATGTTCGAAGAGGCGGTGGCGATCGATCCGCAATTTGCCGAGGCGTTCAACCAGTGCTCGATCGCGCATTTCCTGGCGGGCCAATACGACGAAGCGATCGAAGACTGCCGCAAGGCGATTCGGCTGGTGCCCACGCACTTCGGCGCGATCGCCGGCATGGGCCACTGCTTCGCCCAACTCGGCGATCTTCCATTAGCCCTGCGATGCTACCGCCGCGCCCGCCGGCTCAATCCGCAGATCGACGGCATCAACCAGGCCATCGAACGATTGCAGGAGAAGATCAAGGATTCCAGCGATTCCGGCGTGTTCGACGCGATGGTGCATTGAACCCACGACACCTCTCCCGCACGGTCGATGGACATCCACAGCCGCCACCTTCCCGCCAGTCCCCTTCCCGCCAGTCCGCTCTCATCTTGTAGTGACTCGCCAGGAGCTCGCCTGGTTGCGACGATTCTCCGCCCAATCAGAAGCGGGGCAAGGCCCGACGCCAAGGCACGGCGCATCAATAAAGAATGGGGCCGAAATAACTTCGCGAATTGGCGGTCCCCGATTTAGCCGGCGGGCTTGCCCGCCGAGGGCGTCTCGGCGGGCAAGCCCGCCGGCTAAATCGGGAACTTATTTCGCTCCGATTCCTACTCGTGGGCTGAATCTTGCGCAAAGGCGCAAAGCTCGCCAAGGCAGCGGATTTCTTCGCGAGCTTTGCGCCTTTGCGCGAGACTCAATCGTTCAGGTTGTTCGTGCGCGGCGCCTAAACGGCTGATGGCTGAAAGCTGACCGCGTCCGGCCCGCTCACTTCTCGATCTTCCTGATCACCCGGCAAGGATTTCCTGCCGCCACCACATCGTCCGGAATATCGCGCGTCACCACGCTGCCCGCCCCGATGACGGTGCGCGACCCAATGCGGACTCCTGGACAAATAATCGCGCCGCCGCCGACCCAGACATCCGACCCGATGGTCACGGGCTTGCCATATTCCTGCTTGCGCCGAAGCTCCGCGTTGAGCGGATGCGTCGCCGCGTAGATCTGCACCGCCGGCGCGAAGAAGCAGTGATCGCCGATGCGGACTTCGCACACATCCAGGATGATGCAGTTGAAATTGAAATAGACTTTGTGCCCCAGATGGATGTTCGAGCCGTAGTCGCAGTGAAACGGCGGTTCGAGCCACACCTCGTCGCCGCCCTTGCCAAAAAGCGAAGTGAGAATCTGCCGCCGCTCCTGAACCTGATCTTCTCGCGAGGCGTTCAGCGCATGGCACAGATCGCGAGCCCGCTTGCGACCAGCCGCCAGTTCGGGATCAAGAGCGTCATAGAGTTCACCCGCCAGCATTTTGTCGCGTTCGCTTCGCATGATGGTTGGGTCGGGAGATTGCAGAGGGTGCCATGCGGCGGGGCATGTACACCAACCCCAGAGAAAGGAACCAAGCCGAAATGCACCCGAGAGGAGTCGAACCTCTAACCTACGGCTCCGTAGGCCGTTGCTCTATCCAATTGAGCTACGGGTGCGTAGCGAGCTTTGTAATTTAGCGGGCCGCGAGGCGAAAGGCAAACCGATCGCTTCCGCACTCGGTGCTGCCCGGAATTCTCGCATCATTTCTTGTGACTGCCCCAGACGACGGGTATCATGGCGTTTTCCTCCCGGCGGCTTCCGCCAGCCGCGCGGAAGCCCGATCCGAACTGTGCCGACCGTTCCGCGTTTCGCCTCAACTGGTGGGTTGATGGATAGTCACGATCCCCAAAACATGGGCACCGGGAGCGGTGCACGCGATCTCTGGAAGACCGTTCTGGATGAGGTCGCCACCGACGCCGCGGCTCGCCGCGCCCGCATGCTGCAGAAGCAGGGCGACAAGCGCACGGCGGTCGAACTCGATCTGCTCAAGCGCATTCTCATTGCCGTCGAAAGCCGCGGCGACCAGTCCGCCACGCTCAAACGAATTCTCGAATCGGTTCAGAGTGCGCCGACCACCGACCTGTCCGCCCCCCTGCTCGCCATCCAGGAAGGCATCGAGGCGCTGGCCAGGAAGCTCGCGGCACGTCCCAAAAAAGCCGGTGACGATGCCGAGACTGTCGCCGCCATCAGCCAAGCCGTCGTCGATGCCTTGCAGCCGCTGCTGACACCACCCAGCAACGACGCATCGCAAGCCGCGCTGTTGACCGAGATTGGGAAGCTGCTTCAGCAAAGGGCCAGCGAGCAACATGCTTTCCTGCAGCGCGAGTTGACGACACAGCTTGAGAAGCTGCCAGCCCCCGCCGCCCCCGCCGCCCCGCCTGACCTGACGCCGCAGCTCGATGCGATTCTGTCCGCCGTGCAATCGCCGCCGGCACGCGAACGAGCGCAGCAACTCGCTCAGCAGCAGGCCGCGCTGCTTCAGAGCATTCTCGAAGCGGTTCAACGCAAGCCCGACGCCACGCAGACCACCCTTTTGCGAGAGCTGTCCGCCCGACTCGACGCCTTGCCGCGTCCTGTCGATCCGTCGCCGCAGTTGCAGGCCATTCTCGATTCGTTGCGGGCCTTGCCAACGACCGCGCCAGCCGCGCAACATGATCCGAAGCATGCCGCCCTGCTTGGAGGCATCGCGGAGCAGGTCGCCGCGATAGCGCAGCAGAGTCATGCGCTTTCGCAGCAGAACGAAGCCTTGGCCGCCAAGGCCGACGCGCTGGCTGCGAAGACGGACGCCATCGCCGTCGGCACGCAAGCTCTGTCGCAGCGCGCCGAATCGCCCGACACTGCCCGAATCGATGCGATTCTCGACGAACTGAAGCGCAGGCCGGTCGGCGATCACGCGGATTCGCTGAAGCAGATCGCGCAGCAGCTTGAATCGCTGGACGTCGTCAGGCAACAGGCAAACAGGCTCGATGCCCTTGCCGCCGCACTGCAAGACCTGCCCCGCCATGATCTGCAGCCGTTGCTGCACGAAGTGATTTCACTTCTGAAAGCTCCTCGCAACGACGAAACGCTGCATGCGAAACTGGACGAAGCGATTACGTCCGCAAAGGCGGCGGCACAGCCGCAGCTAGCTGCCCGGCTGGACGAACTTCTTGCTGAGTTGCGGGCACCCAAGGTCGACGCACACGCCGACCTCCTCGCCCGCATTCATGCGGCCGTGACGCAGAAATCAGAGTCCGCGTCCGATCTCAACCCGCGCTTTGACGAGCTCCTCAGCCGGATGACATCGCTGGAATCGCCCCGACCATTTGAGGCGAAGCTCGATCAGATGGCCAGCGAGGCCAAGGCACGGGCGGCGAAGGACGACGAACTGCTCACCCGCATGCTCGGCGAGTCGCGCGACAGCCGCGCCGCATCCGACGCCGCCTTGAAACAGGTCGCCGACGAACTTGGCCGCTCGCTGGCGACCGCCGCCGCCGCGATCACGAGCAAGCTCGACCAACTCGAATCCGCCAGCAGAACTCAGGCGCAAGCCGCGAACGCCGCGCCGGTCGCGCTGGACCAGATCAGCGCCCGGCTCAGCGAACTGGCGACGGATGATCGACAGCTACAGGCGATCGGCCACGTGCTTGCCATGCTGCAGGCGCAGGCGAACCGCGGCGATTTCGAACTGCTGCAGCGGATCGCCGCAGCCGCCGAGAAGCCCGCCGACACCGGCGTCAGCGAAAAACTCGAATCCATTCTCGCCGCCGTGCAGAAGCCGGCCGATCCACATGTCGCCGCGACGCTCGATCAGATTCTGGATGTCCTCACTGCGCAGCCCGCTTCCGCCCCTTCCCCCGATGCTGCCGCCATCGCCAGCAGCGCCGCCGCCCAGGTGCGAGACGGCGTTCGCGATGGAGTGCGCGATGAACTCCGCGCCGCCACCGATGCGCTGCGAAAGCAGGTGGAATCCGTCGCCGCAGGGGTACGCGAGGAATGGCAGAACCAGGCCGCTGCGTTGAACGAACGCCTCGCGGCGCAGGAAAAATCGCATGCCGGACAACTGGCGTCGAATCTCGACGCGGAAAGGCAGAACGCAGCCGCGCTTCGGGAAGAACTGCGACAGATCATCGAGGCGATTCGTTCGCTGCCGCAGGATGGCGCCGCCCAGGGCGCCGCAAGCCTCGATCCGCGGCAACTCGAATTGCTGCACGAAATCCTCGGTGAAGTGCGATCGCCAGCCGCCCGCGCCCGCCAGGAACAGATGCTAGAAGAGATCGCCGCCGGACTCCGCGAGCAGCCGGCCCAGCAGCAGGAGCATTCCCGCAGGCTTTCGTCCGAGCTTCGCCAACTCACCGACGCCACTCGCCAGACGCAGCAGTCGCTTCAGCGCGTGCTCGATGCGGTGACCGCGCGGCGAGACCCGGTGGTGATTGCCGCGCCCGTCAGTGCCGCGCCGGCTCCGGCATCCGCGGCTGCGGTTTCCGCTCCGGCGCTGCCGCTCACGACGGCTCCAAGGCCTTACGCCTGGCCCGGCGCCGCCGCGCCGCGCAACCGGTTTCCCGCCGCCGCCGCCTACGCCGTGGCCGCCGCGGCCGTCGGCATCTTTGTGCTGCTGCTCATCAACACCTTCGCCGACAAGGATCCGAAGCCGCAGAATCCGCCCAACGCCAACCTCGCTCACAACGGCGGCAACACCGGCACGAACCCGCCCGGCACCGCGGTGATTCCCGATGTGCCCAGGCCCGCGCCCATCACCGATGGCGGCAAATCCGTCGCCGGCGCCAATACGAACATCAGCAAGGATGGCGGCGCACCCGCGACCAAGGACAGCGGCAAGTCCTTCGTTGACATCAGCAAGTCCCTCCTGCCCAAGCAGCCCATCACCGACGGCGACGGCAAACTGCTCGTGTCCCCCACCGTCGCCGACCTGCTGAAGGACGCGATCAACAAGCCGCGAGGCGTGCTGGCGATCGACCAGGCGACGCAGGTCGTGCTTCTCTTCCACACCACCAGCGGCAAGGCAGCGGAGAATGCCGCGCTCCTGACCGACATGAAAGCTGCCCTCGCCAAATTGCGCGACGGGCAGAAGTACACGATTCTCTTCACGGAGAACGATCGGCCCGTGGAGGTGCCGCCCGCCGGCCTCAAGGCGGCGACGAACCGGGAACGCGCGTTCAGCGAAGACTGGATCGCCCGCAACATCGCCGGCGACGCGATCCGCCCAGGCAACAATCCCACAATGGCGATCGACCTGGCGATGAGCTACGAGCCTGACCTGCTCTGGCTTTTCACGGACGGAATGCCCTCGGGCAAGCCTGGCCAGCTCACGCCCGCGGAACTGGTGCAGAAGTTCAAATCCGCCAACGCGCGGGGCAGGACGCACATCTACACGACCGTCATCGCCTCCGCCGGCCCCGTGCCACCCGCCGCTGCCGACGCCCATCAATTGCTCAAGTCACTGGCGGAAGAGCACGGCGGCGCGTTCAGCGCCTTGAACACCGAGCCGGAAAAGGCGACCGGCGGTCCGTAATGCCCGCGCTCGTTTCCGTGCGCAAATCAAGCCGAAAAGGCCCGCTTCATTCCGCACTCCCCTCCCTTTTAGGGAGGGGCCGGGGGAGTGTCTGACCAGAGGCCTGATTTGAGGCACAATCAAGCGATAGGCCCAACCCTCCCCTAACCCCTCCCTGAGAGGGAGGGGAATAGAACCAAGCGAACCCCCGCATCATTTACTTGTTGACACAACTATCCTTCCGACATACAATGGCCGCATCATGAGCGACAAGCCCGCCCACCCGCGAAACCTCGCCCAGGAGATCGGCAAGAAGAAGCCGTTCGATCTGCCGGAGGAAGAGGCGTATCTGAACATCGTCCGCACCGCTGAGTACCTGTCCCGACGGGCCCATGACCTGGTGTCGAAGCACGACCTGTCAGAAGCGACTTACAACGTGCTTCGCATCGTCGCCGCCCGCGGCGAGGACGGCGTCAAGAGCCAGACCATTGCCGACGACATGGTCACCCGCGATCCCGACGTGACGCGCCTGATCGATCGTCTGGAGAAGTTGAAACTGGTGCGCCGCCGGCGCTGCGAGAATGACCGCCGGGTGATCTGGGTGCACGTTACGTCGCTGGGCTCAGCGACGCTTCGCAAACTACACGAGCCGATCCGCGCGCTGCTTCGCGAACTGCTCAGCCATCTGGGCGATCGCAAACTGAACAATCTCTCCGCCCTGCTTTTCGAAGCTCGGCACCCACGATCGGCGAATCATCCGGGCGTCGGCGGTTGAATGCCGCCGGCGCTCTTGCATTGGCATTTTTCGGCAGGGCATTGTGTAACGCCCCGCCAGGCACCTTTTTGAGGAGTGACGGTTATGTCGAATCAACTGAACGGCAAAGTGGCGCTGGTGACCGGCGGCTCGCGCGGCATCGGCGCGGCGATCAGCCTGTCGCTGGCGCGTGACGGCGCGACCGTGCTTGTGAACTACGCCAGGAGCGAGGCAGCGGCGCTGAAAGTCGTGGAGCAGATCAAGTCCGCCGGCGGCAAGGCGCACGCGGTCGGCGGCGATGTCGGCAACGCCGGGGCGGTCCTGAAGATGTTCGAGCAGATCGACCAGGTCGCCGGCGGGAAGATCGACATCCTCGTGAACAACGCCGGCGTTTACCTGCCGACCTCCTTCGACGATGTCAGCGACGAGAACTACCGCAAGACCATGGCGACCAACGTCGATGCCGTCTACTTCGTGACCCACGCGGCGGTGAAGCACATGGGCGCGGGCGGTCGGGTGATCACCATCGGCAGCGTGCTGGGCGAACGCGCGATCGGCACCGGCACCACGGCTTACGCCGCCAGTAAATTCGCAGTCGCGGGCCTGGCGCGCGGCTGGGCGCACGATCTTGCCAAACGCGGGATCACCTCGAACGTGGTGCAGCCCGGGCCGATCGACACGGAGATGAACCCCGCGGATTCGTCGAAGAATCCCGCAGCCGACGCGATGAGGCAGATGATTCCCCTGGGCCGCTACGGCAAGGCGGAGGAAGTGGCGGCGGTGGTGCGATTCCTGGCGTCGCCTGCTTCGGCATTCGTGAACGGCGCGACGATCAATGTGGATGGCGGGATGAACGCGTGAGATCAGGCCGTAGAAGTTAGGCGTGCAGGTTGAGGCCCTTAAGGGCCTCAACCTGCACGCGCGACCTGGGTTTCATGCTTCAGGATGCTGATAGCGCTTGTACGGAACTCCATACAGAAACGCCTCCAGTTCCTTCGCCCTTGCGATTGCCTGATCCAGCGGAACGCGCACGCGGGTGTGCGGATAGTCCGCCGGTTCGTCGCAGACCTTGTGGCGTCGGCATTGCGTGAGCACGTAGCGATAAGTGAGCCGGCCTTGCTTCTCATCGCGCAGACAGCCATCGAAATAGCTGTACGACCGGCTCTCGTACCAGAACGGCGTGAGCCGGCCCGGGTACGTTTGATGTCGGGTCTTGCCCTGCGGCGGCGCGGGGATCAGGCCTGCGCGGAACTGGGATTCGAGAAAGTCATTCACGAGTTTGGCGACGGAGCCCTGGATGCCGTTCATCATCGGACCGAGTTGATCGCCGCGAAACAGATAGCCCACGGAATGCCAGTGATTATCGAGCAGCGAGGTGACCCAGGGTTCGAAACCGTGCTGTGCGGTGTATTTGTCGAACTGAGCCCAGAACACGTTCTTCGCCTGTTCGCTCGCGAAGGCTGGGTATCGTTCCCGGCAGCGTGCGGTGAGAAAATAAATCTGGTTGTCGCGGTACCAGTGCTGAAAAGAGGCTTTACCGTCGGGGCGCTTGTGATAGGCACTGGCGGACTTGGTGAGTTTCGCCCGAGGCATAGCAAGATTTTAATAAGCGCCATTGGGCTTGCAAGCGTGCAGGTTGAGGCCCTTAAGAGCCTCAACCTGCACGCCTTGGATCATCTGCGCTAAATCGCATTTACACCACGCCTGCCGTGCCCGTCAGAATCGGCTCGCTCACATACTCGCGCGGATCGGTCACGTACCCGCGCAGCGCCGAAGCCGCCACCGTCAGCGGTGACGCCAGGAACACGCCCGCTTCCTTGTGGCCCATGCGGCCGGGGAAGTTGCGGTTGGTCGTGCTGATGCACTTGATCGGCTCGTTCAATCGCCCGAAGGTGTCCTTCGGCCCGCCCAGGCACGCGGCGCAGCTCGAAGCGCCCATCTGGCAGCCCGCGTCGATCATGGTCTGGTAGATCGATTTCTCGCCGGGCTTGAGCGGTTGACCTTCGATGTTCATGCGCAGCATGTCCGCGTGGACTTCGGTGGAGCCGGGCACGACGAAAGTGGGAATCTTCACCGTGTTGCCGCGCAGAATGGCGGCGGCGAAAATCATGTCCGTGATCTTGCCACCGGTGCAGGAGCCGATGTACGCACGGTCGAGTTTCACATCGCTGCACTCGCGGGCCGTCGCCGTGTTGTCCGGGCTGTGCGGCTTGGCGACCAGCGGCTCGAAGTTCGCCAGGTCCCACTCATTTTCGTAGTCGTACGTCGCGCCCTTGTCCTCGACCTGCACGGTCCAGTTCGGACGATTGGAACGCGCGCGGACATAGGCGAGCGTCTTTTCATCGACATCGCAGATGCCGTTCTTACCGCCGGCCTCGATCGCCATGTTGGTCAGCGTCATACGGTCTTCGAGCGTCAGCGAACCGATGCCCGAACCGGTGAAGTACATCGCCTTGTACGTCGCGCCGGCGAAACCGATGTCGCCGATGACCGCAAGGATCAGATCCTTGGCCGTCAGGTACGGCGGAATCTCGCCGTGGAAGGTGAACTTCATCGTGGGCGGCACCTTGAGCCAGGTCTTGCCCGTGCCCATGGTGAACGCCGCGTCGGTGTTGCCCACACCGGTGGCAAACTCGCCAAACGCGCCGGCGGTGCAGGTGTGGCTGTCGGTGCCCAGGAGAATCTCGCCGGGCCGGCAGTGGCCTTCCTCCGGCAGCGCCTTGTGGCACACGCCCTTGTACGTGGTCTTCGTCGGATCGCGGTAGGGATTGGGCATGCCCGAGCCTTCCTTCGTGTTCAGGAAGTCGGGGTCGTAGTAGTACTTGATGCCCTGCTCCTTCACGAAATCGCGAAGGATCTGGATGTTGCGATGGCACTTGTCATCGGCGGTGAAGATGTAGTGATCGGGAATGATGGGGATGCGCGTGTTGTCCCAGACCTTGGCGGGCTTGCCGGGGGCGCTGAATTTTTCCTTGAAGATGCCGATGGTGCCCGGGCCGCAGACATCGTGCGTCATGAGGACATCGACATCGACCCAGATATTGTCGCCAGGCTTGACGTCGGCGCGGCCGGCGTGAGCAGCGAGGATTTTTTCCGTCATGGTCATCGGACGAGGCATTGGAAACTCCTTGGCGCGGTTGAAGGCCGCGAGTAAAGGTGCGTCGCGTCCGGGCCGCCGATGCATGCGTCCTGCACGCTCTGGGCCACGGTGCGCGGCAACTTGCGAAGCCCCGCATCTTAGCGGGAATCAAGCCCGGGGACTATTGCGCCGATCAAACTTGCGTCGACCAAAGTTGACACGAGATGGCAGGCCGCTAACCTACCATGCTCGAAACCGATTCGGCTAGGTAGCTCAGTTGGTAGAGCACGGCATTGAAAATGCCGGTGTCGCCGGTTCGACTCCGGCCCTAGCCATCCAAGCCCGCAAGCCCTTCGCTCGCGGGTTTTTTCATGCGCCGCCCGAGCATCCATCACCACACGATGACTCCTCGGCCACCATCGGCCCGCGCCAGGTCCGCATAGGCATCATTGATCGCGTCAAGCCGGTACTCCTTGCCCACCATCTCACTGAGCGGCAGCAGACCGGCCTGCCACCAATCAAGATAGGTCCGAAAATCGCGCATGGGGTCGGATGTGCCGTAATAGGAGCCGAGGACGGAAATCTCCCGCCGGGTGATGATCGCACCGGGCAGATTCGTCGAACTGCCCATCGCCGAAAGCCCCGCCAGCACCACCGCCCCTCCGGCGCGAACCAGCGCCAGCGCCTGCTCCTGCACAGCGGGCAAACCCACAGCCTCGAATACGAAGTCGGCGCCGCGGCCCTCGGTGAGATCGCGAACTTTCGCCGGAAGATCGATCCCGCCATCCGCCGCGATGACCGCCGTCGCGCCCAGCCGGCTGGCGGCGGAGCAGCGCGACGGCGAGCGATCGATCGCGATGATCGGCGCAGCCCCAGCGACAGCCGCCCCCATCACCGCTGACAACCCCACTCCGCCGACGCCCAGCACCACGACGCTCGCTCCGCGCGGCACCTGGGCGGTGCACACCACCGCGCCCACGCCGGTCGTCACCGCGCAGCCAACCAGCGCGGCGACACGAGGATCGACCATGCGCGGCGACGATCGCTCCAGCCCCCTCTCCCCACGGGAGAGGGCTGGGGTGAGGGCCGGCTCACCTTGCAACTGCAATCCACCCTTCATCCGCTGCCCATCTTGCTTCTGATCACCGCCCCCCACCGGCACGCACGAGGACTTGTGCGCCACCACAAAATCCGCAAAGCACCCGACGGCACAGAACTGGTACACCGCCTGCCCGCGGCGGGAGAGCCGTGTCGTGCCGTCCATCTGCGTGCCGCCCCAGCGCTTCGCGGTGAAAGTCGGACACAGACATTTGCGATCGTGCGTACACCAGTAGCAGGTGCCGCAGTGCGGGGCCCAGTTGAGAATGACCTGGTCGCCGGGGCGCACGTGCGTGACAAGCCGGCCCACTTCCTCGACAACGCCTGCGCCTTCGTGACCGAGGACGGCAGGCAACGGCAACTTGGAATCGCCCGTGACCACGTGCCAGTCGCTGTGGCATACGCCGGCCGCCTGCATGCGGACGAGGACTTCATCGTCGCCGGGCGGAGCGAGGTCCAGGTCTTCGATCTGAAAGGGTTGGTTCGTGGACCAGAGCACGGCGGCGCGCGTTTTCATGCGAATCTCCAATCCTTTATTGCATGCGTGCCGCGAAGCGTGTGCGAGCGAAGGTAAGAACGGGTGCCAAGGTAAGGAGCCATGCAGGAACTATTTCGCAGATTGGCGTCGACTCCGGCGTAGGGTGCGTCAAGGCTCGGCGCGGACGCACCACAGTTGACTGAAAACGCAACGCGGTGCGTCCGCGCGGACTTGACGCACCCTACCCCAAACTGCGGAGTTGTTCTTGCACGGCTCCTAAGCGCAGGCTCGGCGGAGCTTACCCGTGCGCCTTGCGTCAACTTCGCACGGGCAAGCTCCGCAGACTCCGCTTGCCCATGGCACCCGACAGATCAACTTCTATGCAAATTTAATCATGCCGAAGCGCCACGATCGGATCCTGCCTCGCCGCCTTCATCGCCGGATACAGGCCAAACACGATGCCGACGACCACCGCCACGCCGAGGCTGACGCCGATGGACCACGGCGTGATGACCAGCCTGCCCAGGTTGAGCTTCTCGTGAAACAGGTTCAGCACCGCCGTGGCGGCCAGGCCCAGCCCGACGCCGATGATTCCGCCGACGCCCGCCAGCGTCGTGATCTCCACGAGGAATTGCGCGGTGATGTGCCGGCGCGTCGCGCCCAGCGCCCGGCGGATGCCGATCTCGCGCGTGCGCTCCGTCACCGTCGCCAGCATGATGTTCATGATGCCGATGCCGCCCACCAGCAGGCTGATGCCCGCGATGAAGCCCAGAAAATAAGTGAACATCATCGCGGTGCGCTCCGACTGCTCCAGCAGTTCCAGCGGCACGAACACGGTGGCGTCGTTGCCCTTGGTCAGATGTTCGAACTCGATCACGCGCTTGACCTGTTCCGCCAGCGGACGCACCACAGCCTGATTGGCGGACTCGACGTAGATTTCCTCCAGCTCGTTGACGACGCTTTCCATCGTGCCGGGCTTGATGGTGACGATGCGGTCGCCGAACTGCTCCTGCGCCGCGGCGATAGGGATATGCACATCGAAATTGAGATCCCGCCCCACCAGCGTCGCCCCCGCGCCGCCCGCCAGGCCCACCGGACGCAGCAGGCCCACCACTTTGAAAGACGCCTGCATCGGCCCGTTGTGAACCGTGATGTGCCCGTCCAGCGGATCGGTCAGCGGAAACAGCCTTCGCGCCACCTCCGCACCGATCACCGCGACGCGCTCGAACCGCTGCTCGTCCGCCTCGGTGAGGTACCGCCCGCGCTCCACATGCAGCGACGTGACGCCCAGCAGGTCCGGCGTGGTGCCGAACACCTTCGCGTCCTCCTGCTTATCGCCGACTGAGACTTTCGTGCCCGTCAGCTTCAGCGGCACGATCCGGCTGATCAGGCCGGTCTTGAACTGAATGTCCTCCAGGCGACGGTAATCCGCGCGGGTCAGGCCGTACATCAGAGTGCGCTGCCGCTGCGAGCGCTGCTGCGTTTCCTGCGGCTTGATCGAGCGGATGATGATGTTGCGGGCGCCCAGTTTCTCGATGTCCGCCAGCAGTTGCCGCTTGTTGCCTTCGCCGATCGCGACCACGGCAATCACCGCCGCCACGCCGAAGATGATGCCCAGCGCCGTCAGCACCGAGCGCATCTTGTGCAGCAGCAGGTTGGCGAATCCGAGTCGTAATGTTTCGAAAAGGAACTGCATGGGGGCGGGTGCAGGTACTCGGGACGCGGGATTCGAAGACCGCCAGTTGGATCCTTCGTTTAGCGACGGGGCTTGCCCCGCTCCTGCAACCACCCAAACGGGGCAAGCCCCGTCGCTAAACAATCGAATCACCGCGTCGTACAATTCTACGCGAAAGGCGGTGCATGGATGCCGACGATTCACATCGGGACCGAAACGGAAGGCCCGAACAACTGGTCCTACGAAGTGCAGGTGCGCGACGAAGACAAGACCTACGACCACCGCGTCACGCTTTCCTGGCAGGATTACGATCTCTGGTCGCACGGCCGGGTTGCCCCCGAAAAAGTCGTCCGCGCCGCCTTCGAGTTTCTGCTCCAGCGCGAGCCGGCGTCGAGCATTCTGCCCAGGTTCGATTGCTCGTTGATTCGCCGGTACTTCGCGGAGGTCGATCGGGAGTTGCCGCGGAAACTGTGATCCGATCGCCCTGACGTTTAGCGGTCACTTTAGAAAAGGCCGCGGTTCGATTCCCCTCCCTCCTAGGGAGGGGTTAGGGGAGGGTCGGGCGATCTGCATGATTGTGGCTCCAATCAGGCTGTTTGCCCGACCCTCCCCCTGCCCCTCCCTAAAAGGGAGAGGAGTGCGAAACTCGCGTTTGGCGGCTTTTTCTAAAGTCACCATCAATAAACTGCAAATCCATTCTTCTTCGGAGGCGTTTCATGTCTGAAATCATCACGTG
Source organism: uncultured Phycisphaeraceae bacterium (assembly GCA_964426135.1). GTDB lineage: Bacteria > Planctomycetota > Phycisphaerae > Phycisphaerales > Phycisphaeraceae > CAYRPN01. Next base: position 38,878 of record CAYRPN010000043.1, read on the forward strand.
TCCCGGTTGCAAGATGGAGATCGAAATCACCGAAGCGCTCACCTCGCAGATCAGCGCTCGCATCCGCCAGGAAGCCCAGGCGGAACTGCGCCGCAAGTTGGAGGAGGCGGATGCCGCCAACCGCCGCCGGCAGGAGGAGCAGGATCGGCGCGAGGCGGCGCTGAAGGCGAAGGCGACGCAGCTCGAGCAGTCGCAGCGCGATCTTGCCGCCGAGGTGGAGAAACAGGTGGCGCAACAGCGCAAGTCCATCGAACAGGACGCCAGGAAGAAGGCTGAAGAGGCGGTTGCACTGCAGTTGAACGACACGGCCGCGCAACTGGCGACGGAGAAAGCGAAGAGAAAAGATCTGGAAGCAAACGAACTCAAACTGCGCAAGGAGCGGCAGGCTCTGGAGGAAGACAAGGAACGCCTGCAACTGACGATCCAGCAGCAGCTCGACGCGGAGCGGCAGAAAATCCGCGAGGAAACCCGCAAGCAGGTCGAACAGGATCGGCAGCTCGCCGACCGGCAGAAGGACGAGAAGATCGCCTCGCTCATCAACCAGATCGACGACTTGAAACGCAAGGCCGAGCAGGGCTCGCAGCAGTCCCAGGGCGAGGCGATGGAACTGGTGCTGGAGGATCAACTGCGGGCCGCGTTCCCGCACGACCTGATCGAGCCCGTGCCCAAGGGCGTTCACGGCGGCGACATCGTGCAGCGCGTTCGTGCCGAGGGCGGCGCCGAGTGCGGCGCCATCCTGTGGGAAACGAAACGCACCAAGACCTGGCAGGCGAACTGGCTCACGAAGCTGCGCGACGATCAGCGCAACGCCAAGGCGGATCAGGCGGTCATCGTGTCGGAAGTGCTTCCGAAAGACGTGACCGGCTTCGCGCTCGTCGAAGGCATCTGGGTCACCGGCCGGCCCTGCTACATGGGCATCGCGACGGCGCTGCGCATGGGCCTGATTCAGGTCGCCAAGACCGCCCGCGCCCATGAAGGCCACAAGGAAAAAGCGGAGTTGATTTACGACTATCTCACCGGCGGGGAATTCAAGCACCGCGTGCAGGGCATCGTCGAGGCGTTCGTTTCACTGAAGGAGGAAATCGAGGACGAGAAACGCGCCATGACCAAGCTCTGGGCCAAGCGCGAAAAACAACTCGAACTGGCGATGCGAAGCACCGTCGGCATGTACGGCGACCTGCAAGGCATCGCCGGCCGGGCGCTGCCGCAGATTCAAGCACTGGAACTGCCGGCGGCGACGGAGAAAGAATGAACGCGACCCGCGAAGCTCGCCCACGGCAACGGTGGGAGCCGCGCAGGATCAACCTCGCATGTGGAACGACTTTCCAAGTCGTCCGGCTGGGAGCGAAGCGATTCGAATCTGCGGAGTTAGTCTTGCACGACTCCTAAGCCGGCCAAGCCGGAAGGGCCAAGGGTAGAGGGCCAAGGGTAGAGGGATAAAAACTTCGATGCGCCGCGCGAAGAAGTTGCAGGATCAGAATCTAAACCCCGCTTACTGCGTGCGCGGCTCATTTCCCAAGGGCATGCGTCTCACGCCGTCAGATCGACATGGCGATACAGCGCATCGGGATTGGCAGCAGCAGTTGCCGCGACGGCTGAGGGATTAGCGGCGGAGGCTGCGTCCGCCTGGGGATTGGCGGGTTTGGCGCGGTGGCGAGGTGCGGATTCCTGGCCGCCCTGCCGACCTTCGTGCTCGGGCAACTGCTCGTCGATGTGCAATTCCGCCAGGTGGCCGCTGGCGTCGTCGCCTTCGTCCAGCGCCTGGAAATGCAGGTTCAGCATGTCGCGCACCCGGCGCAAATCCTGCGCGTTGTCATTCTGGTGCCGATGCTGGGCGCGGGAAATCTGCTGGGACTGAACCTGCGACTGTGCCACTGCTCCCACGATGGCGGGGCCGACGGCGCTCATGGGATGTCTCCAAGGCGGACCGGAGGTAGGCACAGAAGCGGTCCATCAAGGATTATCGGTTGGATGAGGAAGTGGCTTGAAGCGCAGAAGCGCCCGCGTCCAACGGGCTGCGCACGCCCAGGACGCCCATCTGCATCACGTGCGTATCGATCATCGTCGTCTCCACGCTCTTGTGACCGAGCAACGGTTGAACGGTGCGGATGTCGTAGCCATGTTCGAGAAGATGCGTGACGAAGGAGTGGCGACCGGTGGCTGCGGTTGAGGCTCCGCTGAACCACGGCGGAAGCATCCAGCCGTCCCCTGCACGGGCTTGTTCATTGATCGCCCGTCAGAAGCGGCTTGGTCCGGGTGTCGAGACGCCGCCCGCCGGGGTCTCGCGGACTCGACCCCAGCCACCCGTCGCGCAAGGATATTGGTCGTCAAGAAGCGATGGCGAGTTAGAAGACGCTGGGATTGAGGGAGAAAGGCGTTGACAGGAGGCTTGCGCCGATACCATACTAGGCTCTGTCTTAAAATCCCGAAGTCGGCACTCCGGCCCCCTCTCCCTCTTAGGGAGAGGGCTGGGGTGAGGGTCGAGCGGTACGAAGTTCGCCTGAATCGACGGACAAGGAACTGCGGACGCTTCGACCCTCACCCGGCCTCGTCCCCCGGCGGACTCGGCCACCCTCTCCCTGGAAGGGAGAGAGATTTTGAGACAGAGCCTAGGCGGCGCAGGGGTGTTCCCTGCGCAATCTAATAACTGTTCGGCGAGGCAATTGCATTATGGACTCGGACCCGGCAGTCGGGGCCGTCATCCGAAAGCCGCGAACACGATTACTGGGAAAATGAGATGTCAGACAAGATTGCCACTAACAACCGGATCAATAACGCCTCGGACACTCCTCGCCCCGTCGAGTTTGGCGACACCCTGATGAAACTGACTGCGGCTGAAGCTGAGCACGACGCGATTGATCGCGGCACGCTGCGGTCGCAGATCGGGACCGATCTCACGTTGCGGGGCATTATCGAGAGCCACGCCAAAGGCGAGCCGGCCGGGGAGGTCATCGCCAAACTGAGGGTGTTGCTGGATGGGGCCGCCCCAGACGAACGCAAGGCTCTCAAGAAACTTCTCTGGGCGCCAACCGATGTCGGGCCGGACGAGACACACGACTCTGATCGTGAACTGTCATCCCACTGGCGTGATGGCGGCTTTCCCTACAAGAACCTGATGTCGCGAAAGACATACGAGCGCCAAAAATACTGTTTGCAGGTGGAGTTACTCAAACTGCAGATGTGGGTAAAGGACACCGGCCAGCGGGTCGTCATCCTGTTCGAGGGTCGCGATGCTGCCGGCAAAGGGGGGGCGATCAAGCGGTTGATGGAGCACCTGAACCCCCGGGGTGCGCGAGTGGTCGCGCTGGAGAAACCGACGGAGAACGAACGGGGACAGTGGTACTTCCAAAGATATGTCCAGAATCTGCCCACACGTGGGGAGATCGTGCTGTTTGACCGTAGTTGGTACAACCGCTCCGGCGTCGAGCGCGTGATGGGCTTCTGCTCAGACGCCGAGTACAGCGAGTTTCTTCGCCAGGTGCCGGAGTTCGAGCGGCAGTTGGTGCGGAGCGGCATTCATCTATTCAAATTCTGGTTCTCCGTCAGTCAGAACGAGCAGCGGCGGCGGTTCAAGGAACGACAGATCCACCCGCTGAAGCAATGGAAACTCAGCCCGGTCGATCTTGCCTCGCTCGATAAGTGGAACGAGTACACGGCGGCCAAGGAGGCGATGTTCCTGCACACGGACACCCCGGACGCACCCTGGACGGTCGTCAAGTCGGATTGCAAGAAGCGGGCGCGGCTGAACGCCATACGGTACCTGCTGCACCGACTGCCGTACGACAAGCGCGATCTCAAGCGAATTGGTTCGGTCGATACACTCTTGGTTGGCCGCCCGGGCCTTGCATCGGCCACCCATGACACGCTTTCTCTAAGTGGCCCCAATGGCGATTGAACCTCGCGATCCCGTACCCGGCCAGGCCGAACAAGGCGGTCAATCCGAGCGGCGGATCGGGCGTTTTCACAAATCAAAGTTTCTTGGCCGCCGCCGCGTTACCTAGGTCGTCCGGCAGACTGGAGGCCCTGATGGGCTACGTTCTGCTGGCACTTGCCGCCATCATGGGATTGGCCACCTTTCGCATCGGCAGGAATGCTGATTGGCACTGGGCGGCAGCCCTGCTGGCTGCGATGATTCCTGTCGCGTTTACGTTTTTCTCGGATTCATCGGCTTGCTCATTGGCGGTGCTTTCGTGAGCGCGATTTGGAAGGCGTCGAACGTCTGAAGTCGCCAAACCAACCGCTGCAGTGGACGAACACGCATGCGTTGAAAGTTGTCATCGAGCATTGTGCGTCCTGCCCCGCACGCGGCTCGCCACTGAGCGGCAGCGTTAGCGGGCAACTGTCATCCTGATTCGATGAAGGGATGGCGGCCTTCGTTTGCTTGTCTTGGCTGCGGGTCTTTCGTGGGGGTTGCGATTGCTCTGGCCTGGCTTCCGTGCTCGGGGTTTTCTTCCGTTGTGGCTTGCGGTCTATACTGTGGCAGTTGGCCAGGGGTGACTCGGTTGTGTCGCTGGAGGATTGCCCTCTAACCAACCGCTGCAGTGGACGAGCTTGCGAGCGTTGAAAGTTGTCATCGAGCCTTGTGCGTCCTGCCCCGCACGCGGCTCGCCACTGAGCGGCAGCGTTAGCGGGCAGTTGTCATCCTGATTCGATGAAGGGATGGCGGCCTTCGTTTGCTTGTCTTGGCTGCG
>CAYRPN010000044.1:0-43275 GCA_964426135.1 uncultured Phycisphaeraceae bacterium
ATCGTAACCAGTTGTCGTTATTCGACTAATGACCGGACACTACTGATTTTCAATTTCAAATTGGGGACGCTACTCCGCCCGAATCACCGCCAGGCTCGCGGTGTGGCCGTGCAGGAAATTCTCTTTGCCGATGGGACCGATCTCGCCGGCGGCGAAGCAGCCTGCCATCGGCATGTCCGCCAGGGCGTCGCCGACCATGCAGGCATCGACGTTCGGCTCGGTGAACAGAAGCGTGCCGCGGCCGTTGCAGGAGAAGAGCAGGGCGCCGCCGGCGTTGCCGTGGAGTTTCTGGGCTTCGAGGAGCAGGGCGAAGTCCTCGCGCGCCGATTTCTGGTCGCGCACGTGGAACTGCACGGTCTGCCCGACGCGGATGTGGGTGTCGCCGACGGCGATGTAGCCTGCGTTGGGGTCGACGCCGACGATGCCTCGGATGAGAAAATCGCCGCGGCCGAAGCGATCCTTGTATTCGTTGATGACCCGGCCCAGGTGCCATCCGTTGGCGGTGAGAAGTTCACGGTCCGCAGTGTTCACGGTGTCGAGCAATTCGCGGGCCACGTGAATGGCGGGCCGGCCGCCCAGTTCCATGACGATGTTGCGTTTCGCCTTGGTGATGACGAGGGGTTTGCCGACGGGCCGGCAGCCCTGGCTGACGGTGCAGTCGACGCGGATGGCGCCGCCGATGGCGACGCCGATGAATCCTTGCATGTGCGTTTCGCCGTTCAGGAGCAACCGGTTGCCGCCGGGCTGACGCGCGCCGCTGGCCATGCCGCCGACGATGGGCACTTCGGGCAGGGCGGCGGTAAGCGCGGGGAGCAGGCTGGTGACGGGCGTGCTGAACGGGTCGGCGACGAGGATGATGCCGCGCGGCAGCGTGTCGGCGTCGCCGCTGAGCAATTGGCGGATCGCTTGCGGATTCTGCTTCAGATGCGGCTCCAGGTCGGCGGCGGCGAAGGGGCAAAGCTGAATGCCCGGCAGTCGCGCGGCGAACACGCTGAGGCCTGGCGAATCCTCCGTCTCGCGACGCACGCCGATCACGCCGCCGGCGGTGACGGCCAGCGCCACGCGCGGCTTGATCGCCTCCGACATCCGCTGGCGAATCGCGTCGATGCGGGTGCGGTGATGCGGCGTGACAAACGCGATGAGTAGATCGGCGCAGCCTGCGAGCGTCGCACCGAGCTGGCCGATGACTTCGTCCGCGGCCGCGGCGGTGTCGGCGACGGTGCTCAGCGCGGAGGCGAACTGCAAACCTGTCATGCTCGCGGGCATGGGAACTCCTTGGTGCGATGATAGCAGGGGAAGTCCATTAGCCCCGGGATCCGCCCGGGGTTGGCACCAGCGGCCAGTCGAGACCTGATGGAATGAAGTGGCCGCATCGCGAAGAAGGACGATTACCGCACCAAATGGATTCAAAGCAAGTGGTGATCCGTCGCCGGGCGTAGCCCGGGGCTGATGGCCGCTGCTCACATCTTTCCGCTCGCTACAATCGCTCGCGACCATGAGTGCCCCAGCAACAGTCAACCTGTCGACGGCGGAGCTAGAGCAGATTCTGCGTTCGGTGGAGCCGAGCGTCGTGTTGACGCCATCGCGCATCATGCGGCGGGTGATCCGGATGCATCGCGGCGTGGCGAGCTTTCTGCGGCAACCTCCGCATCGCAAGACCTATGTCATTCGCAGCGAGGAACTGCTGAGCCTGGTGGATCGCGAGGAGCTTGACCTGGCCGACAAGCACGCGCTGCCGCCGACGGTGCTGCTGATTGTGCGGCCGCGCCCGGAGAAGCTGCTGGCGGTGCCGCGCGAGCAGTTGCTGCAGGATTACTGGCGGCTCTTGTTTCACGCGAAGGTCGATGCCGCGATGGCGCTGCGCTCGTCGCAGGGCCTGCTCGGCAGCGCCGAAGCAGTGAAGCGCATCCATGCGATCGGGCAAGCGGCGTTCGATGAGATTCGCTCGGTGCTGCAGAAGGAGCGCTACCTGCTGCCGCCGACGGACAACGCGAGCGTCTACCGCGAGTTCGTTGCGGTGTATCTGGAGCTTCGCCTTTTTCTGCCGAGGGCGCTGGCGGTTTATTTTCCTTCGCTGACGGACCACGATCGCATCGACCGGATCATCGCGCAGGACATCGATGGCGGCGCGGTGTTCGCCGCCGCGCGACTTCCCGGCGCGCTTGAACCGGGCATCGCGGGTGAGGTTGCGGCAAGACTCGAAGGCGAAGCCGGCACACCGGCGCCCGCAGTGGCCGCGCTCTCCGCTGAGGATCAGCGCGAGCGGAAGTTGCTCCACGAAGGCCTGATCCGGCGCGCCGATAAAGCGAGCGCCCTGGGCAATTTTGCCCGCGCGGCGACGCTTCGAACCCGCGCGGCGGCGCAGTACGGCGTCGAGTCCGCCGAGGCCTCGCGGTCGGCCGTGCGCGGCGAGCTGCAACGCCTGGCGCAAAGGCTCCACGCGATCTTCGCCGACACGCGCGGCGACGACTGGACGGACGTGCTGCTGGCGATTCTCGAACCCTCGGCGATCGGCTGGCGCACCCACGGCGCGCGGGTGCTCTACGACCTGCAGGCGATGTGCCTCGATCACGAGCGGGAAATTTTCAAGCTCGATCTTGTCGGTTGGATGCTGTCGGCGGGCAAGGTTCCGATTCGCCGTCCGCTGCCGAGCAAACGTCTGGTCAGCATGTACCAGCACCTGAGCAAAGCGATTCACCGCCTGCACGCCGCCCCGTTTCCGCAGCCCGTGCGAACGAAGGCGCTGGCACAGTTGGAACCATGTCTGGCGAGACTTGACGAGCAGGTGCGGCAGACGCTGCGGCCCAAGCTGGCGGCGGCGATTGCGGAAGTGGGGCTGGTGCCGGCGAATCCGCCCGAGGAAGTCGCCCGGCACAAGATGGTGGAGGAACTGCTCGATCGCGTGATCGATCGCGGTTTCATCGCGATGGGCGATCTGCGCGACGCGATCTCGCGCAACCAACTGAAGATGCGCGATGTCTCCAACTGGCGAGCGTTTCTGCGCGACGAGCTGTTGCATCTGGATCGCCTGTTGGCGCGGTCGCTCGACGGCGTGTATCGCCGCGGCGAGATCTATCTGAGGCTGCCGCAGCGCATGAGTTCGCTGGCGTTCGGGACGAACATCGGCCGGTTCATCACGCGGTTCATCGCGGTGCCGTACCTGGGCGCGTTCGTCTTGCTTGAAGCGATTCAGCACGTGGTGCACATGTTCACGGGCGATCCGGAATTGCCCGCGGTGGCGACGGAACTGGCGGGCGACGCTCTGCCGGCACCGACGATGGGGGCGGCAACTTCAGCGCTCTACAGCGCCGCCGGCGAGGCGGCCCAGGCCGCGACACGCGAGGCATTCCCGCCTTCGAACATCCACCTGAACTCGTGGCCGTCCATCCTCATCGTCGGCTCGGTTTTGCTCTGGCTGCTGCATGCGGACCGGCTGCGGCAGGTGCTGTTTCGGCTGATCCGCTGGGCATTCCGCAAGTTCTACGGCATCGTCGTCGAACTGCCCAGCGAAGTGCTTCGCCTGGGCATCGTGCAGAAAATCGTCAACAACCGCCCCACGCGGTTGTTCTATCGCTTCGTGCTCAAGCCGGCGTTCTTCGGTTTCGTCGTCTGGTTCGCCATGCGCTCGGGCGGGCTGGACTTCGGCGTGTCGCTGCGGGTCGCGCTGCTCTTTTTCGTTTTGGTCAATCTTGTCCTGAACACCCGCGCCGGCCGCAGCATGGAGGAACAGGGCGGCGACCTGATCCTGCGCATCTGGCGGAAACTCGGATGGCGCGTGCTGGTCGGTCTCTTCCAGTACATCGTCGATGCCTTCAAGTGGCTCGGCGATGCCGTGGATCAGCTTCGCTACAACATCGACGAATACCTGCGATTCCGCACGGGCGACAGCCGGCTTTCCACCGTCGGCAAGTTGATCGGCGGTGCGCTGTGGTTCTTCGTTTCGTATGTGATCGTGTTCGTCTTCACTCTGCTGGTGGAGCCGCAGATCAATCCGATCAAGCATTTCCCCGTCGTCACGGTTTCGCACAAGGTGATCCTGCCGCTGGGGCCTGTGTTTGTGGAGGAGTTGTCGCCGTTCATCGGCGCCGCCAAGGCGAACACCATCGTGTGGTCGACGATCTGGGTGATTCCCGGCATGTTCGGCTTCCTGGTGTGGGAACTGAAAGAGAACTGGAAGCTCTATCGCGCCAACCGGCCGAAGCATCTGAAGCCCGTCATCGTCGGCCATCACGGCGAATCCATGCTCGGTCTGCTGCGGCCCGGATTCCATTCCGGCACCGTGCCCAAGCTGTACGGCAAGCTGCGAAAAATCGAGCGCAAGCGAATCTGGCGCGACGTGAGCAAGACTGAGCGCAAGTGCTGGCTCGGTCTTCACCACACGGAAGAATCCATCGCGCGTTTCGTCGACCGCGATCTGCTGCACCTGATCGAGCAAAGCCGGGCGTGGGGCGGGGTGGACATGCACGTCGGCCATGTTCACCTGGGCGGCAACTGCGTTCACATCGAGCTGACCTGTCCGACGCTTTCCGATGAGCCGGCGCACCTGATTCTCGAAGAGCAGTCCGGCTGGCTGGTGGCGTCGATCGCTGAGGCGGGCTGGCTGCACAAGGTCAGCGTGCAGCAGCTCGACGCGTTCAAGGCATGCTTGTCGGGGTTCTACAAACTCGCGGCGGTGGACATGGTGCGCGAGCAGATCGAAGCCGTGATCGACGTGGACGATCATCCGTACGACGTGGATGAGCGCGGCATCGTGGTCTGGCCTGTCAGTGCGGATCAGCCGGCGGCTGTCTATCCGCTGAAACGCGATGCTTCGGTCGATGGACAGAAGCTGTTCGCGCCGGCGGAAGGTGCGGCTTCCGCGACGCCGCTGAAGGACGATGCCTCCATTCAGTCGGGAGAGTCACTGCGGATTTTCCGCCATCGTGCGCTGACCTGGCAGCGGTGGGTGGATGTGTGGAAAGAGGATCGCGACGGCATTTCGCAGCCGGGGCAACTGGTGGACGGGCCTCCGCTGGTCGCGCTGGAGCGCTCGCGCAAGCCGAAGGTGTAGCGAGCGTGTGGCCACTCCTGCCCCATCTTCCCTGCCTGGGGACGGGAGGGTTCAGGCCGGACGAAATCACTTCACGCCGTGATGCTCGTCAGCTTGTCCCACGCGCACGCCAGGACGGCGCCGATGGCGACGAATAGCAGCACGCCGTCAATCGGCACGCGGTACGTATCCGACAGCGCGTAGAGCACGACGGCGGCGATGATCAGAATGACGATTTTCAGGTGTGCGAATCCCCACATGGCGATGATCTCCCTAGTTATCTGGGAGATATCACGCGATTGCGGCAACGCCACGTAACCGGTGCCCACTCCACGCTCAAATCGTAAGAGGGGGCCGATACAACCGGCACAGTTGGCATCACCCGCGTCCCTGCCCACGGAGCATCTCATGACCCGGTCCACACGTCACGGCTTTGCGTTCGTGCTTCTCGCGATGTCCGCGCTCCTGCCCGTTTCCCATGCGGCGGACAAGAAGCAGGCGGCAACTCCCGCTGCGCCTGCTGCCACGAGTACGGCCTCGAGCGAGTTCGATTTCAAGACCAGGTCCGCCGGCAAGTGGTCTGATGCGAAGACCTGGCAGCAGGGAATGGCTCCGACGGAAGGCAGTCGCGTGCTCATCAGCGCTGGCCACCGGGTCGACTACGACGTGAGCGTGGAGACGCCGATCCGCGAGGTGCATGTGGCGGGAACGCTCAGCTTCGCGCGGGACCGGAGCACGAAGCTGGTCGTGGGCCTGCTGCGCGTGGGCAGTGTCGACGGCGACAGCGCCGGCACGGGCGTCGAGGACATCGACAGCCACGATCACAAGAAGCATGCGGCCCCGGCGGGCCACGATGATGCGCATGGCCATGGCGACGCGAAAAGCGGCGATGCGACGAGCGGCCCCGCGTTGGAAGTCGGAGCGCCGGGCGATCCCGTCGCCGCGCCGCACGTGGCGCGGATCGTGCTCAAACACTTCGAAGGCATGGATAAGGAGAAACTCCCCGCCATCGTCTGCCGGCCTGGCGCACGCATGGATTTCCACGGCGCGGCCATGAGCCGAACCTGGGTCAAGCTGGCCGCCTCGACCAAGCCCGGCGATGCCTCAGTCACCTTGACGGAATCGCCCGCCGGCTGGCGCGTGGGCGACACCGTTGCGGTCAGCGGTTCCCTCCGCCGTCACGAGAAGTACTCGCTTGTCACTTCGACGGAGCGGCGTGTCATCAAGGAAATGACCGAAACGCGCATCGTTTTCGACAAGCCGTTGGAGTTTCCGCATCTGGGTGAAGGTGTGATGCGCAGCGAGGTTGCGAACCTGTCGCGCACCGTCGTCGTCGAAAGCGCCGATCCTTCCTCCGCCGACACGCGCGGCCACACGATGTATCACCACGGTTCGCTCGGCTCGATCAGCTATGCGCAGTTCAACGCGTTGGGCAAAGAGGCCGCACTGGGCCGGTATCCGATTCACTTTCATCGCGTCGGTGACTCCATGCGCGGCAGCAGCGTGATCGGCGCGGCGGTGATCGATTCGGGCAACCGCTGGGTCACCGTGCACGGCACGCAGTACCTGGTCGTGCGCGACTGCGTGGGCGTGAACTCCGTCGGTCACGGCTATTTCCTGGAGGATGGCACCGAGGTTTACAACATCTTCGATCGCAATCTGGGCATCCGTGCGAAGCAAGGCAAGAAGATGAAGGGCCAGGCTCTGCCGTTTGATCCGAATGACGGCGCGGGTTTCTGGTGGGCCAACGGCCGCAACACGTTTGTCCGCAATGTCGCCTGTGAAAACGATGAGTACGGTTACCGCTACGACAGCCAGGGCAGCCGGTATTTCAGCGCGGAGATGATGATCCGCCAGCCCGACGGCAGCGAAGCGAAGACGGACATCCGCACGCTGGCGCACTACCGCTTTCAGCACAACGAATCGCACAGTGAAGGCTTGTATGGCTTTGTCTTCGCTGATACCAACGGCGTCGGGCCGGACACGAAACATCCGCACGTCATCCGCGACACGCTGATGTGGGAAACGCACTACGGCCTGCGGGCGCAGATTCCGACGATGCTCGTGGAGAACCTGCGCATCCAGAACGTGGCCTATGGCGTGTATCGCCCTTATTTCGAGAACCACGTCTATCGCAACGTGCACATGTCCCGCGTCGGCACTGAGCCATTCAATCGCGGGCAGGACGACGACAGCGTCCAACTCGGCCGCATCACTGTCGATGGCCTGACTTTTGACAACCTCACCTACGGCGGCGCGGGCATGCCGCTGATCCAGATGAGCGACAACAATCCCAAGGGTCATGCGGAGTCGCACTTCCGCAATGTGAAGGTGGATGGCCCGTACAGCGACAAGCGCTGGCCGCTGGTCAACCGCGGCGGCGGTTCCGTCGTGCCATCGAAAACCGAGAAGGGCGTTCCCGTTTATCTGCACGACTGGTACGGCGAAGGCAGGACCGCCAAGGTCGTCTGCACGTCCGCCAAGGACCTGCCCGCCGATCGCGCGGGATACAAGACCGATCCGAAAATCACCGGCCGCGAATCGCTGGTGACCGAAGTCAGTGCCGTGGAATTTCCGCAACTGCTCGACCCCGTCGACGACCATCCGCCCGCCACGATCATCACCAGTCCCGCCCGCGGCCATGTGGCCAAGATCGTCGATGGCAAACTCACCATCCGCGGCACCACCACCGACAACACCGCGACCAGGCGCGTCGTTGTCAACGGTGTCGAGGCCAAGGACGTTGATTACAACTTCCACCAGTGGGTAGTCACGCTGACCAATGTGAAGCCCGGCGTGATTACGATCGAAGCCCATGCGGAAGACATTGCGGGCAACAAGGAACAGACGCCGCACAGGATCGTGGTCACGGCGCGGTGAGCCGACGAAGATGAATCATGCACCACCCCGGCGTGTTGCGAACGGTCATCGCGTGGCCGACGTCACATCCTTGAAATAGACGACGTGTTCCTCGAACTCCGGCGGATCGCCGTAGTTGCTGAAGTGCCTGAAGGCGTTCAACAGTTGGCGGAACTCGAAGCGATCCTCAAACACTTCACCCACGTAGCCTTCGCCGCTCACGGGCTTTTCGCCGCCGGACCTGAGCACGATGTAAGCGCCTTTGCGGATCCTTTCGAGCGATTTGCTGTCTGGCATTGGACCCTCCGTCTGGCTGCGGTGGATGCCGACCTGACGATTCAGTACGCCTGCCGCAGGTCCGCGCCCGGATAATAGAACTTCAAGATGCCGCCCGCCTGGTAGCCCTGCTTCGCCATCGCTTGGGCGCCGTACTGATCCATGCCTACGCCGTGGCCGAAGCCCGCGCCGTTCATGCGCACGTCCGCGCTGGTCACCGTGATCGCCACGTGACTGCTGCGCAGCACCTGCTTCGCGTCCGTCGGCGGCAGAGCGGGGCTGCCCGCCGGCACCGCGCCGTCGTAGTTGCATGCGAAGCGGAATTGCTCCGCGCCCAGTGCGTACTGTGCGCCGCCCTGATCGTGCACGATGTAGCGCGTGGGCCGGCCGATGCTGTTGGCTGCGGCGACCTGCACTTCGCGGATCAGTTGCAGATTGCCGATCGCGTTGCCCGCCGACTTGCCCCAGCCCGCCATGCGCCGGCTGAGCAACTGCCTGTCGATCACCACCGACCAGCGGAAGTACGGGCATTCCTTGCCCCAGTCGCCCTGCGGGAATCCTCGCAGCGGCGGCAGGTCTGGTTGATTCGGGAAGATCAGGGCCGCGTCCTGCCCGGTGCCGCCGCTGCACGCGGAGTAGTAAGCGGGCAGCACGTTGTCGCCGAAAGCGAGCACGATGCCGCGCGTGGATTGCACCGCCTGCAGCGCCTTCTGATTGGTGGTCACGCCGATGTACGCCTGGCTGGCTTCGCCGGCTTCCAGGTCAAAGTGCCGGCTGCGCGTGCGTGCCAGACTGTGGATCGCATACGACCTCGCCGCCACCGCCTGTGCTCGATACGTCTCCAGTTCCCACTGGGCGTACAGTTCCTTCGCCAGCACGCCCGGCAGATATCTTTCCATCGGCACGTGATTGATCGCATCGATCGTCGGCGCCTGTCCGCCCGTTGCGGCCGCGGCCGCGGTCGGCGCCGCGCGGTGAATCACGACGCTGCCAGGAAAACGCTGGCCGTCGATCGTGAGCGATTCGCCGTCGCCGCTGGTCACGGGCAGGCTTGGGAGTTCCCATAGCAGCGCCTGCTGCCCCGCGGCCTGAATGACGAAGCGCGTGCCGTCGTGGCCGATGCGCACCGCGGTGCTGAACGGCCTGGCCGCCGACCCCGGTCCGATCCGTAGCCCGCTGCCCGCCGCCACTTCCACACTTGGCGCCGCTCGGCGCACGCGCACGCGCACCATCGGTTCTGTCCTCACGGCCGCCACGCTGGCGCCGCTGACCGGCAGCGAGTCAGGCGTCGCCTCGCAGCCGGGCAGCACCATGGTCAGCACCACCAGCCCGCCAGTCAGCAGCAGCGCCAGCGCACACATCACCGCCAGGCGGCGCGCGCGAAGCCTGCGGCGAAACTCGCGAAACGACTTTGGAATTGAGGAGGTGCGGGCCATCCGTAGTCCCTTCTGATTGATTCCGTTCGATGTCGAGATTCTATCGCGCAATGGGGTCGGCCGTCGGCCCCATCAGTCCCTTTTCTCTTTGGACATGTCAAGGCTGCTCTGCGAAATAGCCGCCGCACTTCATGCCGCGGCCTCTGGGATCGCCGCGGCTGATCAGGCGCCCTTTCGTTCCGTGATGGCGCGGATGCCGTCCTGCACCGAGGGCGGGTGATTGCCCGCTGATTCAGTTCTCGGCAATGATTTCGGGTAGGGGACCAACTGTTGTTGGCGCGTGTCCCAGAGTTTCAGCCGCAGGCATCTCATCACATCACCGGGCCACAACGACGTGACGCCTGCGGCATCGAGTTCCGGCATTTCCAGAAGCGCTTCGGGCAGGCGATAGAAAGGAATGTGGTGGTTCAAATGGTGGACGTGGTGGTAACCGATGTTGCCGGTGAACCACGCCATGATCCGGCCCATTTTCATATAGCTGGACGACCTGATCGCCGCGGTGGCGAAGTCCCACTTCTTGTCGGGCTGAATGTGGGCGTCGGGAAAATTGTGCTGGGCGTAGAATAGATACGCGCCCAGCATGGTCGCCAGTCCCATCGGCAGCAGCAGACAGAGAATCAAGAAATCAATTCCGGCCCAGGCGAGCAGCACGATGAGGACGGCATGCACGGCGATCGCCAGCGCGGAGTCGGCGTGCTGCCTCGGGTTCGTCAGCAGCGACCGGATCGACATGCCGTAGAGAAAAACAGTGAGGTAACCAAACGCCAGCGTCAGCGGATGGCGCGAGGCGCGATATCGGCGGCGCCCACCGGGGGTGGCGGAACGGTATTGATCCACGGTCATGACGGGAAAGGAGCCGATGCTGGCTCCGTGCATCTTGGCGTTGTGCTTGTGGTGGTGGTCGTGCGATCGCCGCCAGATGCTTGGCGCGTTGAGAGTCAGCACGCCCCATGTTTTCATGAGCAGCCATGCCGCGCGGGATCTTTTCAGGATCGTGCCGTGCTCGTAGTCGTGGTAGATGACGAAGAGGCGGATGATCGTCATGCCCGCCAGCACGCTCGCCGCCAGTCGAAGCAGCATGGGCTGAGCGCTCACGATGATGGCCTGAAACAGAACGAAAACAGTCAGGCTGGAGATGAGGCACCACCAGCTCGTCAGCCTGCGCTCTTTGGCGAACTTCCGGCTATTCAGCAGGAGCTTTCTACTCTCGCGCATGGAGCACCCGATCTCTCCCGGTTCGGAGCGTGGGTGCTCGAAAGAAACTTGTGGAACGGGCGGAGACGGCGAGACGGGCTGTAAGCGTATTTCCGACTGACGACGTCATTCGGCGATCTGCTCTCGACAGCCCGATTTCCCGCGAGACGGCTTCAAACGAAATAAAGTCGAATCGGGTTGTCCGGTTCGCGGGGACGATTGGCGCTCTTGTTCCGCTGAGAACGCTGCGCACGTTTGCGTGGTCGGTGTTCGCTGGTTTGGCTGCGTCGAAGGGGATTTCGCGCTCCTTGATGAGATAGTGTAGGCGAAAACGCGCGATGTGGCGCAACCTTGTGAGTTTTCTGTGCATTGGCGTGGAGCGGCTCGCCAACATTGACCAGCAGCACGGTCTTGCGTTCCTCTCGTTCCGCCGAGCCAAGGGAGAGGAATCTGAGGCCACACTCGGAGCACTCATCGGTTCCCGCTTCATCCTGGTTGTCGTCAGTTAGGGGCTGCACGCGAATAACCTGAACGACTGAATCTCGCGCAAAGGCGCAAAGCTCGCGAAGAAATTCGCTGCCTTTGCGAGCCTTGCGCCTTTGCGGGAGATTCAGCCCGAGAGTTGAACTGTTCGACTCAGTAGATGCGCCGTGTCAAAGGCAGTCGGGTTCGCCCGGATTGCTCGTTAGCGGACTATCCTGAGAGCGGCAGGCCGTTCACGGCGGGCACGTTGATGAAATCGCCGGGATTCCCAAGTGGAAAGTTGCACGGGTGGGGCGTCCGTGCCGATCATTTCTCAGGCTCACGGGCATTGCCACCGCGTTGAACGGTTATCGGATACTGACAGCCTTCGACGCGGCGTCGGATACGCTGCGAACGTTCGTACGATCGGACGGGCCGTGGCCGTCGTACCTGGATATCGAGATGACAGACAGCACCAATCTTCCATCTTGGCGCACCGGTGCGGCCGGCAGAATGCCGCGAGCCGGCCTGGTGTTTGTGCTGCTGTTGGCGGCGGCGGCGCGGCTGGTTGGGCTGGGGCATCTGGATGTGTGGATGGACGAAGTCTATTCGCACATCGCGTCGAGCGAGCTCTTTCCGTTGCTGCTGCGATGGGAGACGCCGGGCAACGAAAGCAGCAGCCCGCTGCCATTCATCGAAGTGAAGATTGCCAGGCAGATATTCGGCGAGGAGAGCGCGCTGTCGCTGCGCATGCCGTCGGCGCTGCACGGCATTCTCGCGGTAGGGCTGCTCTATGTTTTCGTCGGGCGGACGATCGGCTGGGCCACGGCGTTCTGGTCGGCGCTGGTGCTGGCGCTGCATCCCTTTGCGCTGGAGTGGAGCCGGGAAGGACGGATGTACACGCAGTGGCTCTCCACGTCGCTGCTGACGGGCATGCTGGCGCACGCGGCCGTGCAACGATCGCGCGAGGCGGACTTGTCGCCGCTGGATTGGCGGTGGTGGCTGCTGGGGATGTCGCTGATGTTGGCGCATGCGGCCAACGTGGAAGGCGCGATGACCATCGCGGTGGTGGCCGGGTGGCTGGGCCTGATGGGCCTGGTGACGATGGCCGGTCACCGGCGGCAGGGCGTGGCGATCCTGCTTGGCTCGGCGCTGGCCGGCGCGGTGTATCTGGGAAGCTGGGGCCTGACGGGAATCGCCAAAATGCTGCTCCTGCTGGGGCACTCAACGCCGGCTCGCGGGTTCACCCCGCCGGTGTTCAGCGAGGAACTGCTGGAGTTTCTGCGCCAGCTTGCGGGCAACCCGCCGACGGCGTTGGCGATCGTCGTGTGGTTGATTGTGGCGGCTGGGCTGGTTCTGGCGGCGAAGCAGGGGCGCTGGCCGGTGGTCGTGTTGCTGGCGGGGCTGGCGATGGCGGGCTGGCTGAGCTTTCCCAGTGTGTCCAAGTCGCACTTCTTCGCGCCGCGCTACGTCTTCACCGCGGTGATCGCGGTCAGCGTCGGGCTGGGCGCGGTGCTGGCGACGATCTGGCGACTGGGCAGAACCACATTCGGCGGCCTGGCGGCGGCGACGCCGGCGACTTTGCTTCTGCTGCTCGTGGTGATGTGGTGGCCGTACTTGTCGGAAGTCTTCTTCGTTCACAAGATGGCGGTGCGCCAGTCGCTGGCGCCGATGCGCGAACATGCCGCCGAGGGCGATGCGTTCATCCTCGTGCCCGACTGGTATTTGTCGCTGAAGGAATACAAGCCTTACAGCTTCGGCAAGAAGGTGAAAGTAACTCGCGGCCCGAAGGAGGCGAGGTACGACACGGGTGGCGACGACGTGTTCCAGGGCGACTTTGAGAATTGGTCAGGCGGCGATGTGATTCCGCAAGGCAAGGTGGCGGTGCCGGCGGCGACCTGGTTGTTCCTGCTGCGGCCGGAAGTGAAGAGCGACGGCGGGTGGCTTGAAAAATGGGAGCTGCGGTTGACGGAGATCGAGCGCGTGCTGGCGATCTACGGCCTGACTCGCGACGACCTTCGCGCCCGCCTTGCGGAGGACACCTTCACATTGACCTGTCGGTTGACCCGCGATGCGCAAGGGAAAGGCGTCATCGATCAGGTTGTGTCAGCGCCGGGTCGGCGATTCCGATGATCTTCGTCGGCCGCGCATGCGCCGAGGAGCAGTGACTGTCAGTCTGAGCGCAAGAAAAAACCCCGGCCGATCGGGGGGTCCAGGTGACCGGCCAGGGTTCAAAAGATCAGGTGATTAAAATCCTTGTCGACTATTTCTAGGTTTTGGAAATTGTTAATTCCATAGGTTTTTCACCCCATGCTCAGGCACGTGCGTACTCACGGCTTGCTGATGCCTTCTCGAATCGCATAGCGCGTCAGCGCGACGCGATCGTGCAGGCTGAGTTTCCGCATGATGCTGGCGACGTGGTTCTCAACGGTCTTGATGCTCAGGTCCAGTTCATCCGCCATGGTTTTCTTGGGCATGCCCTGAGCCACGAGATGCAGAATCTGATACTCGCGCGTGGTAAGCGTCTCACGGCGAGTCTGCCCCGGGTCCGTCAGATGAACATGGGCGTCACCCAGCACCAGTCGGCTGCGCACGTCGTCTGAGAAGTAAACATTGCCCGCGGCAACCTGGCGGATGGCATTGACCAGCACGGCGGCGGATTCGCGTTTGGTCACGTAGCCGCGCGCCTGAACGCGCAGCGCCTCCTCGATGTAGCGATCCTGCACAAAGGCGCTGAGAAAGATCACGCGAATCTGCGCATCGCTGCGGCGAATGTCCGCGGCAGCGGTGAAACTATCCGTGCCCGGCATGTCGATGTCCATCACGACCACGTCAGGCTGCTGCGTTCGCGCGAGTTCCGTGGCCTGGCCGGCGTCGCCGGCGACACCGATGACCGCCAAATCAGGTTCCCGGTCGAGGCGATCCTTCAGCGTATCGCGCAGCAGCGTGTGATCGTCCACCAGCAGCAATCGCACGCAGCGGGTGGGGGGATGTGTCGGCAAGATCGCGTCAGGCTCGAATGCAGGCATCCGTGTCAATCACTCTCTGGTAAGGAACCGAATTCTGGACAGGCTCCAGCCATTCAGGATCGAATCGGCGAGTAGGAAAGGGTCTGAGTCTCGTCTGATTCTGACGACACGAGGAACCGTCGTGCCTTCGTGTCGTCGTTCGATATACTCTATAGGAGAATGGCACTTGCCGCTGATCAGGTTACATCTGCTTCACCTCAATTCGGTTTGCCGCGCGTATCGGTCGGTGGCATCGGGTTCGGTGTTCTTTTGTTGATCGCACTGCCTTGTGTTTTGACGCTGCCGTGGTCGCTGGATCGTTACGCGGTCTCCGTGGTCGACGCATCGCAGCTCACAGCCGACGAGGAACTGAGCCAGTCGCCATCGTTCGCACAGTTCATGGGCACTGATGTGCTGGGGCGCTCGGTCCTCTGGCGGTGCCTGCTTGGCGGTGCCATCAGCCTGGGCATCGGCCTTAGCGCGGCATTCATTTCCGTCGTCATCGGTGTGACTTGGGGCGCGCTGGCCGGTCTGGCGGGCGGACGGATCGACGCTGCGATGATGCGCTTCGTCGACATTCTCTACGGCCTGCCCTACATCCTGCTGGTTGTGCTCGTGAAGCTGGTGCTTCAGCCGGTGGTTCGCAACACCCTTGTGGTATGGCGCGTCGACGCCCAGATCGCCGACAGCATCTCGTCGATCCTCACCCTGCTGATCGCCATCGGCGGCGTGAGCTGGCTGACCATGGCTCGCGTGATTCGCGGGCAGGTTCTTTCGCTTCGCGCGCAACCCTTCGTCGAAGCCGCGCGCGCCACGGGCGTCGGGCCGATGCGAATCCTGCGCGTGCATCTGCTGCCCAATCTCGTCGGCCCCATCGTGGTCTATACTACGCTCACGGTACCCACGGCCATCCTGCAGGAGAGCTTCCTGAGCTTCCTGGGCATCGGGGTGCAGTTGCCCATGCCGAGCTGGGGAAACCTCGCCAGCGAAGGCGTCAAGCAACTACACACGCTTTCGCTGCCCGGCGCTGTCTTCCGCTGGTGGCTGGTATTGTGGCCATGCCTGCTGCTGGGCATGACGCTGATGGCGCTGAATTTTCTTGGCGACGCGCTGAGGAATCGACTCGATCCTCGCACGATGCGTCGAAGATAGTCCGTCTGAATCACCTGGTGCTCTTACAGGTTCATTATGGAAAACCGCTTCAGCTTCAGGGATCTGGTCATCTGTTCACTGCTCATCGCGCAGATCGTCATGGTGGCGCTGGCCATGAAGATGTTTGATCGGCAGTGGGGCGATGTGAAGCGCATCGTGTCCAAGATGGATGAGCACACCTCCGATCTGTCGTTCATCCGGCGGCAACTCGCCGACGGCGTGCAGATGTCGCAGAAGGGCGCGGAGAGCCCCTCGCCCTTCGGCTCCTTCCCCGACGCCTTCGAGCGCGTCAAAAAAGCCAAGGCCAACCCCGATTATTCGATCGGCGACTGGTTCGTCGACGCCTTCGGCACCAATGTGCCCAAGCTCACGCCGCTCGTTTCCTCCGATATCTACGGCACCATCGTGCAGATGCGCGTGCTCGAATCGCTGGCGATCCAGGACCCGGACACGCTCAATTTCAAGCCGCTGCTGTCCACCGGCTGGAAGATCGAAGAGAATCTGAAGGTCTGGCAGGAGTACGTAGACAAGCGGAAAACCGTTCCGCTGACGGAGGACGAGATTCGCGGGGAATCGACCTACCCCAGCGACAAGGAAGACAAGGACCTGGCCGCGAAGCAGGCGGCCTACATGGAGCGTCGCCTGAAGGAAGGGCGGCGCACGCCTGACATCGCGTCGGAGAAGGATTGCCCGCACGCACTGAAGATCACGTTCTCACTTCGCAAGGGCATCACCTTTTCCGATGGCCAGCCGTTCACCGGCGACGATGTGGTCTTCACTTTCAATTTCATCATGGATGAGAAAGTGGCGGCCCCTCGCGACCGTGCCTATTTCGAGAAGATCAAGTCGGTTGAGAAGATCGGCGAAGACCAGGTTGTTTTCTTTTTCAAGGAGCCGTACTTCGAGTCGTTCGATCTCGCGGGCGGGATGAACATTCTCCCGCGGCATTTTTACGGTCGGTACAAGAACGAGAAGGGCGAGTTCACCTACGAGAAATTCAACCAGTCCACGGGCATCCTGATGGGCACGGGGCCGTACCGTCTGGCGTCGCCTGACACGTGGACGCCGGGCAAGCCGATCGAGCTTTTCCGCAACGAGCGTTACTGGGGGGAGCCGGGCCCGTTCGACCGCATCATCTGGCGCATCATCGAGGATGAGAGTGTCGAGATGACGATGTTCAAGAACGCGGAGTTCGATTTTTTCTCGGCGTTGCCGGAGCAGTATCGGGACCTGGAGAAGGACCCGAAGGTGATGGAGCGGGCGAACAAGTTCGAGTTCTACACGCCGCGCGGCGGGTACATGTACATCGCGTGGAATCAGGCCCGCAACGCCAAGCCCACGCGGTTCGCCGACAAGCGCGTGCGGCAGGCGATGACGTACATGACGGACCGGCAGCGTCTGTGCGACGAGATTTTTCTCAGCTACGCCGAGCCCGCCACCGGCCCGTTCTTCCCCGACACCGGGCAGGCCGACCCGGCGATCAAGCCTTATCCCTTCGACATCGCCAAGGCCAAAGCTCTGCTGAAGGAAGCGGGCTACGAGGATCGCAACCGCGATGGCGTGGTGGAGGATCCCAAGGGCGTGCCGTTCAAGTTCAAGTTCTCCTACCCATCCAAGAGTCCGGTCTTCGAGCGCGTCGTGCTCTTTCTCAAGGACAGCTACGCCCAGGCTGGCGTGTCGCTGGAGCCGGAGCCGACGGACTGGCCCGTCATGATCAAGAAACTGGACAACCGCGACTTCGACGCCATCAGTCTTCGCTGGTCGGGCGGATTTGAAACGGACATCTACCAGATGTTCCACTCCAGCCAGATGCTCGACAACGGCGACAACTTCATGTCGTACGTCAACCCGCAGTTCGACCGCGTGATCGAGCAGGCCCGCATCACCATCGACAAGCCCACGCGCATGCCCCTGTGGCAGCAGGCACATCGCCATCTGCACGAGGATCAGCCCTACACCTTCCTCATGCGCAGCAAGGCGCTCGCGTTCCTCGACAAGCGCATCCAGAACGTCCAGCGGACCAAGGCGGGCTTGAATTATGTGTCGTCCTGGGTCTATCCGCTGGAGTGGTACGTGCCCAAGGCGCAGCAGAAGTGGTCGAAGTGAAGTGACCGAAATCGATGGCAACCTATCTCCTTCGACGACTGCTGCTGGTCATCCCGACGCTGATCGGGATGACGGTCATTTCGTTTTCAGTCATGGCGCTTTCGCCCGGCGGCATCTCGCCCATGACTTTCAACGAGACCGTGGGCATCGATCCGAAGCTGCGCAAAGCCATCGAAAACTACGTCAAGAAGCGCTACGGGCTGGACCAACCCTACCACGTGCAGTATCTCCGCTGGCTGAACAACATCTCGCCTATCGGTTTCAAGATCGATGAGGAGGGCAACCGCGGCGCCTTCGGCTTCAAGGTGCCGGACCTGGGGCGCAGCTTCGTCCGCAACGAAGCCGTCAGCACGCTCGTGGCCCGCGCGCTGCCGGTGACGCTGCTTTTGAACATGCTGACGATCCCGGTGATCTACGCCACGTCCATCATCATGGGCATCCGTGCCGCGCGTCACCGGGGAAAATCCTTCGACGTGATCACCGGCACGACACTGATTGCCATGTACTCGCTGCCCACGATCCTGGCGGGCGTGCTGCTGGTGGGGTTTCTCGCGAATGAAGATTACATCCGCCTGTTCCCCACCAACGGACTGCACGATATTCACGCAGAATCCATGGCATTTTTCCCAGGCTACGACGACGAAGGCGTCTGGAATCGCGGTTGGCTCCTGGACATGATGTGGCACCTGGTGTTGCCCGTGATCTGCCTCAGCTACGGTGGGTACGCGTTCCTTACCAAGCTCACTCGTGGAGCCGTGCTGGAGAATCTTTCAGCCGACTTCGTCCGCACCGCCCGCGCCAAGGGCGTGGAGCCGCGGAGCGTCCTGTACCGTCACGTGTTCCGCAACAGCCTGATCCCGCTGATCACCGTCGCGGCCCACATCCTGCCCGCGCTCCTGGGCGGGTCGATCGTGGTGGAGACGATCTACGGCATCGACGGCATGGGCAAGCTTCTCATCGAAGCCATCCAGACCCGCGATCGCGAGGTGATCCTGTCGGTCACCTGCATCGGCGGGCTCCTGGGCCTGATCAGTTACCTCATCGCGGACATCGGTTACGCCATCGCCGATCCGCGCATCAGCTATGAGTAGCGTCACGGTTTCCAATTCGAATCTCCCTTCAGCCGGCGCGCCCACGCCCCGGCCGCGATCGCTGTCCCGGCAGATCATCGGCGATACGCTCGGCCGATGGGGCGCCCGCCTAGGCGCTATTTGGATCGGGCTCGCCGCGTTCTGCGCCATCTTCGCGCCCTTCATCGCCAGCACGCATCCGATCATCATGAAAGTAGATGGCGAGGTCACCTGGCCGATGTTTCGACACCTGGCGGCGAGCGATGTGATCCTGCTGATTCTGACGCTGGCCGGCGTTGTGCTCTGGTTGTTGCCCAGGCCGGGCGCGTCGGGCAAGCTTGGCGTTTTTGCGCTGATCGCGGTCATCGTGATTCCGCTGTGCCTTCGCGTCGTGGAGCCGCCGCAGAACGTGAACTATGCGAAGTACCGGGCGCTGCAGGATGTGGAAAGCATGGGGCATGCGGACGCGCCGCGCGTGGATTTCATGGTGCGCACGCTGCTGCCGTATTCGCCGGAGGATTACCTGCGTGATCGCCAGGACCAGCGCTTGCGCAAGCCCGACGCGACTCACTTGATGGGCACGGAAATCAACGGTGCCGACGTGCTCTCGCGCCTGATTCACGCCAGCCGGGTCGCCCTGGCGATCGGATTTGTCGCCACGGGCATCGAAGTGCTCATCGGTGTGCTTGTCGGCGGATTCATGGGCTATTTCTCAGGCGTGGTGGACATGGTCGGCATGCGTCTCGTTGAAATCTTCGAGGCCATCCCCACCTTGTTCCTCATCCTCACCTTCGTCGCCTTCTTCGGCCACGACATGATCCTCATCATGGTCATCCTCGGCCTGACCGGCTGGACCGGGTACGCGCGCTTTGTCCGGGCTGAATATCTGAAACTCCGCTCGCAGGATTTCGTTGTCGCCGCGCGCGCTTGCGGGCTGCCCCTGCGATCCATCCTCTTCAGGCACATGTTGCCCAACGGCATGGCGCCCGTGCTCGTCAGCATCAGCTTCAGCGTCGCTTCGGCGATCCTCTTCGAAGCCACGCTCAGCTTCCTCGGACTGGGCCCCGTCGGTGCGCCCAGTTGGGGCGCCCTGCTCGAACAAGCTCGAAGCTCGGGCGGCACTTTCTACTGGTGGGTCGCGCTCTTCCCGGGCATGACGATTTTTCTCACCGTCTTTTCGTACAACCTGATCGGCGAATCACTCCGCGACGCCGTCGATCCGCATACGCGGAAACTGCAAAGGACGGGAGCGTGATGGTTGGGGGTTGGGGGTTGGGGGTTGGGGGTTGGGGGTTGGGGGTTGGGGCCAGTGCATGGCTGAAAGGTGGAGCAAATGAACTTTCGGGACCTACAGGTTTGGCAGGCGGGGATTGAACTCGTTGACGCGATCTACGATCTGGTTGAATTGCTGCCGAGGGAGGAGCGTTTTGGATTGGCTGACCAGATGCGCCGCGCCGCGGTTTCGGTTCCATCGAACATCGCGGAGGGACGATCGAGAGCGACGACGCGCGAGTTCATTCGGTTTCTCGGAATCGCATGCGGATCCTTGGCGGAGACTGAAACGTACCTGGTGATTGTCAAACGACGGAAGTATGTCGAGGAATCAAGTGTTGCCAGAGTGGAACAGATGACTGCGGAACTTTCACGGAAGTTGAACGCGCTTCGTCGCTCACTGAAGCGGAAGCTGTGAGACGCAACCCCCAACCCCCAACCCCCAACCCCCAACCCCCAACCCCCAACCCCGCCCCTCTCCCATGCCCGACACTCCGCTTTTGAAAATCGAAGAGCTCGCCGTCAGCTTTCCCGTCGCCGGCAAGCCGGAGCCGGGGCAGTCGGCTGAGTCGTTGCGTCGCCGCGTCCGCGCGGTCAACGATGTGAGCATGACGATCTATCCGCAGCAGACGCTGGCAGTGGTCGGCGAATCGGGCTGCGGCAAATCCGTAACCGCCACATCGATCCTGCAACTCGTGCCGGTGCCGCCGGGCAGTTACGACAGCGGGTCGATCTACTGGTTCGGCGACGACGGAAAGTCGGCGGGCCAGGGCGGCGCCGGCAGACGTGCGCAGACCGGCGCGGCAGCGGGCGACAAGAGCGGCGCGACGGCAGGGCCGGTGGACCTGCTCACTCTCAACGATCAACAAATGCAGCGCGTTCGCGGCGGGCAGATCGCCATGATTTTCCAGGAGCCGATGACCAGCCTGAATCCGGTCTACACCATCGGCGAGCAGATCGTCGAAGCGGTCATGCTCCACCAGACGCGTAACAAGGCGGAGGCGGTCAACATCGCCGAGGCGGCGCTGGCGGATGTCGGCATCCCCGACCCGCGCTCACGCCTGAAGGAATATCCGCACCAGATGTCCGGCGGCATGCGGCAGCGCGTCATGATCGCCATGGCGCTGGCGTGCAATCCGAAGCTGCTGCTGGCGGATGAGCCGACCACCGCGCTGGATGTGACGATCCAGGCGCAGATTCTCGAACTGCTGCGCGAACTGCAATCCAAGCGCGATATGGCGGTCATGCTCATCACGCACGACCTGGGCGTCGTGGCGGAGAACGCCGACGTGGTCGCCGTGATGTACGCCGGCCGCGTTGTGGAGTATGGCTCCGTTCACGATGTCTTCAAGCGGCCGCTGCATCCCTACACGCGCGGCCTGTTCGAATCCATGCCCGTGCTTGGCCAGAGCAAGCACCGCCTGCGCGCGATTCCCGGCAACGTGCCCAATCCCGCGAATTTTCCAACCGGTTGCCCGTTCCATCCGCGCTGCGCCCACAGCGCCGAGCAGGCGAAGACGGCGACGGCGGCGGATACGGTCGAAGTGAGCCTCGAAGGCAAGCCGGTGCGGGTGATGAAGCGGTGCGTGGGTGAGGTGCCGCCGCTCTTGGAAGTGGCGGAGAATCATTGGGTCGCGTGTCCGTTTGCGCCGGGCTACGCGGGCGGCCGATCGCGCTTGCCGGACGTGGCGTATCGGCGCGAGCCGGCAGGGGTGTGAGCCGATTCCGAAAACGATCCGCCGTAGGGTGCGTCAAGGCTCGGCGCGGACGCACCATGTTGCGTCTTCAGTCGGCCGTGGTGCGTCCGCGCCAAGCCTTGACGCACCCTACTCCTGCACCAACGTCTCCCCTGTCAATCAGCCCGGACCAACGCGCGATGGCTGCGACGCGGGGATTATTGGTTTTGCGATCTCGGTTGGTTTCACTTCGCCCGGTTCCGTAGGCGCCGCGGGATTCACGCCTGCCGACTCATCCTGCAGATTGAAAAGCTGCCGCAGCGCCGCCGCGAAAAACGCCATCGGTGCGTTGGGATCCTTCTGATTCAACTGGCTCAGGGGCATGTGCAGAATCTTGTTCAGCAGCCGGTGATCGTGTTCTTCCAGCGCTTCCTTCACCGCGGGCGCCAGGTCGTCCATCGGCGTGGCCGCCAGTTTCTTCAGCGTTCGCTCGCGCTCCGCCGCGGCCAGTCCGTGGAACTTCTCACGCAGCGCCTTGATCAGGTGGCCCACGTCACGATGCTGGATGCTCGCCAGGCAGGCCCGCACGGCGTCGAACACCATCGTCTCGCACTGTTCGACGAGGGCCGAGCGATCCTCGTGCGTCTTCATGACGACGCGCTGCAGGTCGTCGATGTTGTAGAGATACACGTTGCTCAGGCTGCCCACGCCCGCCTCGACATCGCGCGGCACCGCGATGTCGATGATGATGAGCGGACGGGAACGCCGGCGCTTCACCAGCGGCCGCATCCGGTTGGCGGTGATGATCGGCTGCGTCGCGCCGGTGCTGGTGACGACGACATCCGCCTCGACCAGTAGTTCGTCGAGTTCCTCAAACGGACGAATGCCCGCGTTCACGGCGTCGGCTCCCCCGGCTCCCCCAGCTCCCCCGGTTCCCCCGGCTCCAATCAATCCCAACTGTTCTGCCAGCGCCGCGGCCCGCGCCTGCGTGCGATTGGTCAGCCAGAGTCTGGCGGGCTTGAGCGCCTTCAGATGCTGGAGCGTGAGCTTGGCCATTTCGCCGGCGCCGATGGCGACCATGATCTTGTCGTTGAAATGATCGAAAATCTGCGACGCGAAATCGACCGCGACCGAGCCCACCGACACGCGGCCTTCGTCGATGCCCGTCTTGCTGCGGGCGAGCTTGGCGATCGTGATGGCCTGCTGGAACACGCGGTGCAGCACGGAGCCCACCGCCTGACGCGCCATGCCGTGTTCGTAAGCTCGCTTCACCTGGCCGAGGATCTGCGGCTCGCCCAACACCATCGAATCGAGTCCCGTGGCCACGCGGAACAAGTGCGCCACAGCCTGATCCTGCTCGCGATGAACTGCTGCCGCAGTCACTTCGGTGAGCGGCACCATGCAGAAACCGGCGAGGAACTCGTCCAGTTGTTCAAGCTTCGGCGATTCGTGCTCAGGTCGCGCAATGTACAACTCCGTGCGGTTGCAGGTCGAGAGCAGCACGGCCTCCGATTGGGGATACAGTCGCCGAAGCGCATCGACCGCCGCGTCCAGACGTTCGCCGGAGAAAGCGAGCTTTTCGCGCAGCTCGACGGAAGCAGTGCGGTGGCTGATGCTCAGCATCAGGATTCTCATCGTGCCACCTCCGCTTCCGTTTCCCGCTCCCGCCGGGAGAGCGGGCCGGCGTCGCCGTTGCTTTGGGTGCCGGCAGGTCGCGTCGGTGGCTCTCCCGTCGGCATCTCCGGCAGCGTCGTCGTGACGCCGAACGTCGCCAGCAGCAGCACCAGTCCCAGAATGCTGAGCCACGCAGCCCGCGCGCCTCGGAAATTGGAGGTGTGCTTCACGTTCATCACGATGGCGTAGATTCCCCACACGCTGGCCGCCAGCAGCACCTTCGGCGAGTGCCACCATCCCGGGCCCAGTTTCGTCGGGCCACCCGTCACCACGATCAGGCCTGTCACCAGGCCCAGGGAAATCAACGCGAAGCCCAGGGCGCTGGTGCGCACGATCAGCGACTCGATCGTCTCCAGACTCGCGAACGGTCTGGCCGCCGCGGGACCGCTCTTGGATCGCAGTGATCGCTGCACGTAGAGGTACATGCCGCCGGCGATCGCGGCGATGCCGATGAACATCGCCCCGCTGTACACGCTGCCCAGATGCACCGTCATCCATACTGAGTGCAGCTCGTTCCTGCTGAACTCTTTCAGTGTCCACCAACTCGCGCAAATGGACCACGCATAGATCAGCACGAGGAACGGCAGGGCGAAGACCGCCAGTCCACGGATGCGTGCCTGCACCTGCAGGTAGATGACGGCTGTGGCGAAGAGCACGCCGATCAGCAGCAGCCCGTCCAGGTGCGACTCCAGCGGTTGCCAGCCCTCATGCACGGTCAAGGCTCGATGCATGAACACAGCCAGTCCGCCCACGGCGCAAATGGCGGTGAGGATCATGGGCATGCCGCCGGCGGGCGGATTCGGGTTGCCGCGCATGATGCGCCGCTGCCGAACGAGCGCCAGTATCCACGCCGCCAGCGCCAGCAGCGTGAGCACGGCAATCGCAATGGTTGTGATGGCATCGATCATGGGGCGGCGTTCAGTTCTTCGTGGCCGGCCGCGGGAGCGGGGTCCTCCCGGCGCGCGAGCGCTACACAATAGCGTGAATAGGCCCCGGAGCCTTGCGACAGGTAAATGGAGACCGCCTCCGCGCTGGTGAGTTGTGCGATCAGTCGGTGACGAGTGACGGCATCGTCGATCCCCGCTGCGATTTGCTGACGAATCGGCGCCGCGATGGTCAGGATCTGGGGCCAATGTGGATTCAAGGCCGCAGCCAACTCGTCGCGGATCGTCGCGGCTGCCGCGGGCATCGCACACCCGGAGTCGACCGCCAGGGTCACCGGGCTGATGGTCGCGCAGGCCATGAAGGTGAGATCGCCATCGTCGCCGCGATCGGCGCGGTTGACCAGGGCGCCGACTTCGCGTGCGTCGCGCTGAACCGCGTCGTTGACCAATGAGTCGTCGGTGGCGATGACGACCAGCCTGGCTTCTGCAAGATCGCCGGGCACATAGGCTCTGCGATGGAGTGTGGCATTCACTGTTTGAATGGCGGCGTCAAAGCGAGGAGCGATGATGTGAACGAGGGCGCCCGCTTCGATGAGCACTCGTGCGCGCCGGGCCGCGACGGCGCCGCCGCCGATGATGACGCAGCGCTGGCCGGTCAGATTCAGCATGACGGGAACGCCTGCCATCGTCGTCATTGTATGGAGCGAATGCGCTCCGTTGCGCTGCTCACTTGGACACCTGCGTTTTCATGCCAGGGGAAGGCAGCGCGAGCAGACGCTTTGCTTCGTCGAGAACGAATTTCGCATCCATGAACGGCTGGTAGCTGATGTCGTGCCAGCGGATGAGTCCCTGGCCGTCGATGAGGAAGGTGCCGTGCATCGTCTTCTTCTCGAAGTCGTCGTAGCAGCGATAGGCGTGGAAGGCGGCGAGTTTGTCATCGCTGACGATCGGGAAGGCGAAGGGCGCGCCATCGGGGCCCGGCTTCACGGAAAGTTTCAGATCGGACTCGTTGTCCGTGCTGATGCCCAGGACGGCGATGCCCGCGTCGGCGAACTCCCGGGTCATCGGCGCGAAGGTGGCCAACTGTTCGGTGCAATGCACGCAGCCGCTGCCGAGATAGAAAATGACGACGACGGGCTTGCCGTGGTAATCCGACAGCGACAGCGATTTGCCCTGTGAATCAGGCAGTTTGAAGGCGGTGGCCGGCGTGGGCGACCAGCGGAACGGTCCAAGGCTTTCCAGGGGCGGACGATTGCCCAGATCATTCGCCAGCTTAGGCGCGGCACGCCAATCGGCAGGCAGTTTCAGTTCATTCGCGATCGGAGCGAGGCGCTTGAATACGTTGGCGCTCAAGTCCAGATCGCTCGACATCTCGCGCAGCTTGTTGAATGTTTCGGCCGCCTCCTTCTTCTTGTCGCACTGCCAGAGCACATGTGCGAGCACGGCCTGCGGACCGGCTTGCTTCGCCTTGCTGCCCGCCTCGGCGCGGGCGAGTTCCTCCGCCTTGACCTTGTTGCCCGCAGCCAGGTACGCCAGCGCCTGCCGGGAGCGCGGCGTATCCTTCGCCTGCTCGATCAGCTTGATGCCCTCATCCGCTTTGCCCTGCGCGATCAACAGATGGCCTCGAAGCTCGGCGGCGGCGTTGTCGGCGACCTGAACGGCGTCGTTGCGCTTTTTGCGAGATTCATCGTTGCGGGCGGGAGAGGCGGGCTTTGCAGGGTCCGGCGCGGCAGGGGCAGGCGCGGGTGCCTTTGGCGGCGCGGTCGCGGGGGATGCTGTTGGCGCGGGAGCCGGGGGCGCAGGCACCGCAGGGGCTGGTGATGCATTCGATGTCGGCGCGCCGGTCGGCGGCGTGGCGGGCAATGCCGCCGGCGCCGGTGTCTGGCTGCCTTTATTCTCCTTGTCAAGGCTCTTCGTTGGTGTCGGCGTCGATGTCGGACCTGCCTTCGGCTTGTCCTTCTTTGCGTCCTTGGCTGCTTTCTCTTCCTTCGCTTTCGCCGCCGCTTCATCCGCTTCGTTCTTCTGCTCCGCTTTGCCGGCACAGGCGAAGGATTCGATCTCGTCGATGACCTTCTCCGCCTCGGCGAGCTTGCCGGTGGCGATCAGCGCCACGCCTCGAATCCGCAGCAGCCGCATCCGGCTCGCGTCATCGCGCGGCGGGAGATACGCATCGGCGCTGGCGAGGAATTCATCCCACAGTTCGTAGCTTTCCAGCAGATCGACCAGCCGCTGCCGACCGTAACTGGCGCTGCCTCGGTCCAGCGTGTTGAATTTCGGATGCCGGGGAAGCTCGACCATGTTCCTGGCCAGCGACAGGGCGTCACTCACGCGGCCCACGTGCATCAGATTCCGGCAAAGCCATTCGTTGTTGTGCGCGTAGTTGTGG
The DNA here is from genome assembly GCA_964426135.1 of uncultured Phycisphaeraceae bacterium. Lineage (GTDB taxonomy): Bacteria > Planctomycetota > Phycisphaerae > Phycisphaerales > Phycisphaeraceae > CAYRPN01. The sequence continues at coordinate 26,485 of CAYRPN010000044.1, forward strand.
ATCTGATCGGGCAACACCAGATCGTGCATCATGTGGCCGTGATCGACGCGGGCACTGGCTTCCTGCTGCCAGGCGGCGTCACCGTAGCGGCCGAGCTTGTCGAAGATGTGGCCGCCCATGTGCCACATGTGGGCGATGCCGGGGGCGGACTGACCGCATCTGTTGGCCGAGCTCACCGCGATCGAAGCGCGGTCGCCGTCCCACAAATGTATGCGGTAGTGGTGGGCCGGGTGCATCGGCTCTTTCGCCAGGACGAGCTGGATCATCGCATCGACCGCTTGATTGCTGACGATGGGCAGGGCGCCGCGGCTGTCCCAGAGATGAAACGCGAGGAACGCCTTGGCTTCGAGGTCGTCGGGGTGCTTCTCGATGATGGTTTCCACCGCGCGGATCAAGGCCTGTCGTTTTTCCTTGTCGCCTTGCTTGGAGTTGTGGTAGGCGTGCAGAGCGTCGATGTAGAGCTTTTCACGCTCGCTCATTTTGTCCTTGCGTTTGCTCGCCTGCTCGATGAATTCCTTGGCACGCTTGGCGTTGTAGATGTTCGCCATCGACATGCCCCAGTAGGCAGTGGCGCATTCGGGGTCGAGAGCGGCGGCCTGGCGGAAAGATCGCTCCGCCTCGAAATACCAGAAGCCGTGAAGCTGGTTGACGCCCTGGTTGATGTAGGCCTGGGTGTCGGCGCTCTTGGTGGTGGCGGGGAATTTGCACGGCCCCATGCCCGGCATCAGGTATGCCTTCTGCCGCGGGCCTTCATTGAAGGCTTCGCCGTGGACGGAGTGGCCGGGCAGCGGGCCGGTCTTGTCTTCGTGGTCCGCCGCCGCGCGACCGGTCAGGCAAAGAAGGGCGGCGAGCAAGGCGACGGTCGTTCGATGGATCATGAGATTCTCAGGATAATTGAGTGATTCGAGTGGAATCGCGCAAGCTCGCTTGCCGGGTGAAAGCATGACTCCGCTGGGTGGCGCTGGGTTTCTATCTTGCCTCGAATTATTGGCCTCATTCTACTGGATGGAAAGCACTCGGCGCGAAGAATTCTCTCGGTCGCGGCAGGCCTGTGCCCTGGAAATCGATTCCCGGCGCGTTAGGTCATGCGGCGCGGCATTGATGAGGTCGTCGTGACTTGATTCAGTCGTTACCGCAAGGCGGTTTGTTCAATGGTGATATGATGCCGTGATTCTTTCCCACACAGGAGCTGCCCGTGACTGACTCGCTGTCTCGCCGTGATGTGATCAGGAGTGCCGCGGTCGTGGCGGCCGCAGGAGCCTTCTCGATGCCCCAGGTGAATGCCGACGAAAAGCCCACCGCCACCGCCACCGCCGCCGCGCCGAAACAGGACGGCTACGCGATCTACAAGTCGATCAAGCTGGGCATGTTCAATGAGAAGGGCCTGAGCATCGAGGACAAGTTCAAGGTGCTCAAAGACCTGGGTTTCGATGGCGTGGAACTCGACAGCCCCGGCGGGCACAACAAGAAGGAATGTCGCGACGCCGCTGAGAAGACGGGCGTGCAGTGCCACGGCATCGTTATCTCGACGCACTGGGGCACGCATCACAGCGACCCCAAGCCTGAGACCCGCGCCAAGGCCTTGGCTGATCTCGAAGGCGCCATCCGCGACACGCACTTCGTCGGCGGCCACACCGTGCTGCTCGTGCCGGCGGTCGTCACCGCCCAGACCAATCAGGAGCAGGCGTGGGAACGCTCCGTCGAGAATATCCGCAAGGCGATCCCGCTGGCGGCGAAACTGGGCGTGCGAATTGCCCTCGAGAATGTCTGGAACAAGTTCAACTACATCCACGACGGCCCCGGCGATCAGACCGCGGAACTCTGGGCCAAGTACGTCGATGTCTTCAACGATCCGTGGGTCGGCATGTACTTCGATTTCTCCAACCACCGCAAGTACGGCAAGACCGAAGACTGGATCCGCACGCTGGGCAAACGCATCATCAAGACCGACACCAAGGATTTCAGCCTGAAAAAAGGCTTCGCCGAGATCGGCGAAGGCGATGTGAACTGGCCGGAGGTCCGCAAGGCGCTGGCGGAGATCGGCTATCACGGCTGGTGCTCGGCCGAGGTCGGCGGCGGCGATCGCGCCCGCATGAAGACGATCAAGGAGCAGATGGATCGGGTGTTGGGAGTGTGAGAGCATCGGTAGCAGACAAAGCCCGCGGGCTCCTGTCCGCGGGCTGAGCAGCGTTTAACTCCGCCGATGGTCTCGGCCCGTGAGTTCCTGTCTCCTTTGAATCGTGATTTCTCTATGGCACTTCGAATCAACACCACCCTCGTCACCCACTCCGATCTCTATCACGAAATGGAGCAACTCAAGGCGGTGGCCCGACAGCGAGGCGAAAGTGTCAACTGCTGCGAGCGCGATCAGGAATTCATGGGCTACGCGCGCGACAACATGATCGCCCGCGCCCTGCTCACCGAGGAAGCGGAACGCCGGGGCGTGACCGTGCCCGTCGATGAAATCGAAGAGGCGTTCGCCAGGATCGTGCAGGAAGCCGGCGGCGAGGAGCACTTTTACATCAACTACAGCAGCAGCGCCGAGCAGGTGCCGAAGTTCAAAGAGGGCCTGGGCATCAACCTGCGCCTGCAGCGCGTGCTCGACGTGGCGGTGGGCGCCAAGGTGGAGCCGAGCGACGCCGAGGTGGAGGCGTTTTATCAGGCGAACATCGACCGCTACATGACGCCGGAACAGATTCGCGTCTCGCACATTCTCAAGACGCTCGATCACGGCGCCGACGCTCGCGCGGCGTATGGCAAACTGAAGGAACTGCGCGGCTTGCTGCTGGCGGGTGGCGCGGAAACTGATTTCGCCAAGTTCGTTGAAGCCAACTCCGATCGCCCCGACAACGGCGGCGACCTGGGCTTTTTCTCGCGCGGTGAACTGGTCGAGGAATTCGAAGCCGTCGCCTTCTCCATGAACGTCGGCGAGATCAGCCCCGTGTTCCTTACGCCCTTCGGGTATCACATCGCGAAAGTCACGGACCGCAAGGCTCCGACGCCGCGGCCGCTGGAGGAGATTCGCACGCAGGTCGCCGAGCAGATGCGCGAGGAGCAGCACCAGACGAAGATGCGGGCGTTTGTCGAATCGCTCAAGGCGAAGGCGAAGATTGAGGACATTGAGGACGAGCCGGCGGAGGCCGCGACCGTTCACGCGCACGTGACAGGTGAGGGCGCGTCCGATGATGATTCGACAACGTGATTTCTCGCGCGGCTCACGAACGAACCAGACGGTTAGCGGAAACGCCGAAGGCGTCTGTCGAATGACCTTGTGCGATCGAATCGCAGGAAGCGGCGAACATCCCCCGCGCGCCCGCCAGACGCCTTCGGCGTTTCCGCTAACCGGCGGATTTGCGCCTGCTGCTGTCGTTGGCCAACCTCGCCATCACCTGCTTCGCCGTCGCGCGCACCATTTCTGACGCGCCCTCATCGCACGACAGCGATTCGACGCGTGATCGCAGCGACGGATCATCGTGTTCCGTCAGCCGGTTCCCTGCCGCGATCAGGGCGTTGCGCTTCCACATGTCGAGTTTGATGCGCTTCAGCGCGGAGCGCACCAGCGCCGCTTGCCGCGATGTCTCCGTCCAGTTCAGCACGGTCAGCAGCGGCAGGGCGGGTGCGGGTGGGCGCGGGGCGTATTCCGGATGCACGGAGCCGACGGCACAGGACCGCGGCTGGTACTGGGCATTCATCGTCGTCGCGGCGTGTGGGGCAACATCGGCATTCGCGGCCGCGAGGCTATCCGCACGGGGGCCTTCGGCACCCCCGCTAAACGTCGGAGCGTCCTCTTTCCCTTGCCCCTTGGCCCTCGGCCCTTGGCCCTCGCCTTGATTGAATGGACACACCGCCTGACACACATCGCAGCCCGCGAGCCAGTCGCCCATCATCGGATGCAGCGTTGGATCAATCTCGCCGCGATGCTCGATTGTGAGATAGCTCACGCAGCGCGAGGCATCGACCGAGTGCGGCGTGATGCACTGCGTCGGACACGCGTCGATGCAGCGCGTGCAGGTGCCGCAGTGATCGTCGGGCGGAATCAACGGTGCGGGAAATGCGGACTCGCTGCTGGTCGCGATCACCAACGTCGTCACGATTTCGCCCAGGTACAGCCACGAGCCGAACTGTGGATGAATCAGCAGCGTGTGTTTGCCGATCCATCCGAGTCCCGCGCGGGCGGCATGTTCGCGCTCCATCAGCGGGGCGGTGTCGACGCACGATCGAAACTCGTGTTCCGGCCACAACACGCGCAGTTCATCCGCCATCGCGTGCATGCGCCGCTTCATCACCCAGTGATAATCATCGCCGTGGGCGTAGCTGGCGATGCGGCCGAGAGGGGAGGAAGATTTGGGATTTGGGATTTCGGATTTCGGATTTGGAGTGCTGAGACTGGATTGCGGGTCGTGGACTGCGGATTGCGGATTGGAGACGGGAGTATTGAGCGCCGAATCCCAATCAATTTGTGCCTCCGCGCCCTCGTGCCTTCGTGCCCTGTTCCCTTCGTCCCTTCCCCCATACCGATCCGCCAGGCAGATCACCGATCTGGCCGCCGGCACGAGCTTGCGAGGATCGGCCATCGTGTCCACTTGCCGGGCGAGATAGTCCATGCTGCCGTGCTTGCCCTCGCCAATCCAGCGGCGCAGCTCTGCTTCATGATTCGTCGGCTCCGCCGGCGCGATGCCGACGAGGGCGAATCCTAGCGATTCGGCGATTCGCCGGACAGTGGCGGCGCGCGGCGCCAGCGAATTGATCTCCCGTGGGTCCATGTGCAGGAAGTGTATGTCAAAGCCGAGCGGGGCCAAGAAACTTGGCCGCGCGGCATGTCGGCACTACCTGCGTCGGGCAGCCATGGGAGGGATCAGGCAAGATTATTCGCCGACAAGGACCCGGCCGTCAGAATCTCCCGCGATCGCGTACCCCAGCGGCTTGCCGTCTTCACCGGTGAAGGAGAAAACGTGGCCGCCCCAGGTGGTGCGCAGGGTGACAAAGCCGGGTCGCACCGTGCCTTGCTCGTGCAATCTGCCCTGTTCATCGACCCACGCGACCTTGATCGTCTGCTTGCCCGAGTTGGCGATGACCAGCGTGCTGGTCTTGCCGCCGGCCTTGGATTTCGGCGCGGTTTCGCCGGGCTTCAGCGCGTGCAGTTCGATCCGGCCGAGATTGGCGTGCTGCTCCTTGACATCCGCCAGCGCCTTGTCGGTCCAGCCGGCGACATCCTTGGGCCACGCGAAGCGCGGCGCCTTGTCGCGATCGAAGCCCTTGAAGTGGAGCTTGTCCGCGTCGCTGCGTTTTTCGGGCCGCTGGTACCGCCATGCACCGTCGCCGAAGATTTCCTCGAGCAGTTTGGAAAGGCCGGCGTCGTATTCTTTGATTTCCGCGCGGGTGTTGACGTGATTGTGATCGTGGTCGTTCTCGCGGTTCGTGTCGAACCAACTCTGTACGCCCTCGGCCCAATACTCCATCCGGTTCACGCTGGCGTATTTGCCTTTCCACAAGCCCGCCGCCATCGCGGCTTTGTAGGCTTCGTCCAGCCGGCGGTCGAAAGTGGGATCGATGACCTTTAGCCCCATCTCGTGGATCGCGTGGCCGAACTCGTGGATGAGGATGTTCTCCGTGCCGTACGGATCGCCGTGCAGGCACAGGAGATTCTCTTCGCCACAACTGACGCTTGGCCGCTGCTTGGTCGCGCCGAGGCCGCGGGCCCGGCGGTTCCAATATTTCGCCGGCTTCAGATCGCTGTGCTCGGGAACGTCCGTCGTCATCTCGCTGATGGCCATGATCGTGAACCGCGTGCGGCTTTGGATCAGGCCTTTTCTGATCTCCGGCTTGTGTGCCAGCATTTTCGTCATCAGGAAATCCGCTTCGAGCAGGGCGCGGTCATCCACCTTGCCGCTGGCGACGATGGGAAAACCTTCGTTGAGCAGGCATTTCTGATAGAACGGTGCCAGCTTGAAATCGCGCACGATCTCGGCGGGCGGCGGCGCGACCTGGCGCGGAGCGGCATCGGCGGCGTACGCTGGCGATGCGCTGGCACACACGAGCAACAGCAGGAACGTCGCGAACTGCTTCATGGTCATGTCGGGCATGAGAGACTCCATGATCCAATGATACGTCCGCGTCGCTCGCATTGCGTGAATCGCGGAAATTCAAACTCGCCAAGCCGGTCATCATCGCGGTTTGCGGGGGTCTGGCGGGGCGATTACAATTCTTCGTTCGCATTTGTGCGCGTTGCCATTTCGGGCAATTGAAGTTGAATCACCCCTTGAGCTCGACCACCGCCATGCTTGAAGACACCGACATCCGCGACCGTGCCACCAGCAAGAAGTATTACGACCAGGCGCTGAACGCCGAGCAGAAGGGCGATCGCGTCAAGGCGATCGAGGCGTATGAAGCCGCGTACGCCGCGGACCCGGACAACGCGGATGTGTGCTTCCGTCTGGCGTACAACCTGGACCTGGTGGGCGAGGAAGACGAAGCCCTGCACCTCTACGAGGAGTGCGCCAAGCAGCAGCCCGCGCCGCTCAACGGCCTGATCAATCTCGCGATCATGTACGAAGACCGCGGAAACCTCGCCGCCGCCGAGCGCTGTCTGCGGCAGGTGCTGGTGACCGACCCGAACCACAACCGCGCCCGGTTGTACATCAAGGATGTCATGGCGAGCAAGGCCATGGTCATCGACGACGAGGCGGATATGCCGCTGGACAAGCAGTCGGCGATGCTGGATCAGCCGGTGACGGATTTCGATCTGAGCGTGCGCACCCGCAACGCGCTGCGCAAGATGAACATCCGCACGCTGGCGGACCTGGTGGGCACGACCGAGGCTGAGCTTCGCAACTTCAAAAACTTCGGCGAATCCAGCATCGAAGAGATCAAATCCATGCTCGCCCAGCGCGGTCTGCGCCTCGGCCAGATCAGCGAAGAGCAGCAGTCGGCCGCCAAGAAGGCTGTTTACGATCAGCTCAAGCAGGCCACCGGCGCCAATGAGGAAGTGCTGAATCAGACGGTGAACGAGCTGAACCTGTCGGTGCGAGCACGCAAGGCGCTGGCGCTGCTCAATGTCCACTCGCTGGCCGATCTGTGCATGCGCACCGAGGCGGAACTGATGGGCGTGAAGAACTTCGGCATGACCAGCCTGCTGGAAATCAAGAGCAAACTCGCCGAGCGCGGGCTGGGACTGCGCAAGCTGGACGAGTAATCCGCCGCGCGGCGCTCCGTCTCACACGGTTTCCGGGCGACATGCCGCGAGATTCTCCGTGCTCACCCTCACCGAATACGTCCGCATCATGATCTCGCTGATCGTGGTCCTCGATCCGATCGGCATCGTGCCGCTGTTTCTGTCGATGACCAGCGACTACACGCCGGCGGAACGTCATCGCACCGCGTGGGTGGCGGCGCTGACCGTTGCCGTCGTCCTGATCGTCGCCGCGTTCGTCGGCGACTGGCTGCTGGCGCTGTTCGGCATCCGCATCGCAACGTTCCGCGTCGGCGGCGGCATCCTCATCCTGCTCATGGCGATCTCCATGCTGCACGCGCGGGTCAGCGGCTCCGTGCAGACGCCCGAGGAGGCGCGTGAGGCCAAGGACAAGGACGCCGTCGCGGTGGTGCCCCTGGCCATTCCGCTGATGGCGGGGCCCGGCGCGATCAGCGCGGTCATCATTGCATCGCATCATCCGCCCGGCGGCACGGGGAGCGCCACACATCTGGCGGCGCTGAGCGGGATCATTCTCCTCGTGTCGGCGATCGCCTGGCTGGCGCTGCGCCTGGGGGCCGTGATTCAGCCGCGGCTGGGACGCATCGGCATCAACGTCATCACCCGCCTGATGGGGCTGATCCTTGCCGCGGTCGCGGTGGAGTTCATCGTCGCCGGCGTCAGCGAGCTGTTCCCTGCGCTGACCGCGCCGGCGAAGTGAACGCCCGGCTTCCAATCGGGGCATTGACTGTCGATCGGCAGTGGGATCCCTCGAAGCGCGTGGCCGGGGCTGAGTCCGCGAAGCCCCGGAACAAGCCACCCCGCAAGGCACCGGGGCGTCGATGACTCCTCCCCGGCCACCCAAGCATTTTCAGGCGGGCCCACGACCCCTCGTTGGAATGCCCGCATTTTCGCCAGCACTGGGCCGCTGATCCGCCCTAGAATGGATGAGTTACCCGCACCCGAATCAGGAGGATTCCCCATGAACCAGACCACTGCTCCCGCCGCGCCCCAGCCGAAGAAGCGCGGCCTGATCCGCAAGCTTTTCAAGCTGTTTCTGCTCCTTCTCGTTCTCGTGTTGATCCTCGTTGGCCTGGCGCCGACGCTAGTGAGCACCGGCATCGTCACTGGCATGATCGCGGGCATGGTCGACAACGCCATTCCCGGCCGCGTCGAGATCACCAACCTCGACGTGGGCTGGTTCAGCGGCACCAAGGTTGAAGGCGTGCGCGTTTCCGATCCGGACGGCAAGCAGTTCCTTGATGTGACGCTCGATGCGCACGACGTGAAACTTTTCAACGTCATCAAGGGCGACTTGAACCTGGGCACCATCACGCTCACGGCTGACAAGTGCGACATCGTGCAGTACGAGGACGGCACGACGAACCTCGATCGCGCGTTCGGCCCCAGCAAAAAGAAGGAAGACAAGAAGGACGAGCCGGTTTCCATTCCCTCGAATCTCGCAGTGAAGTTCCGCCTCAATGCCGCCAAGGCCACGTTCACCGCGCCGGGCAAGGCGCCGGCGGCGATCAATGATCTGAAACTGACGCTGGACATGGACAACCCGCAGTCCATCGCGGGGCAGCTCAACGCCCAGCTCGAACAAGGCAAGTTCAAGAGCAACGCCGAAGCGAGCGTGAAGCTGACCAACGCCTTCGATGCCAAAGGCGTGCTCGATCCGAAGAACGGCCTGCTGGAACTATTGGTGAAAGCGCCCGGCGCTTCGACGGACACGCTCGACACCATCGGCGGCACGGGCGGCAAGCTCGCGGCGCTGGCCGGGCCGACGCTGAACACCGATGTGAGCATCACCGGCAAGCTTTCCGACCTGCGGGCGAAGCTGAACATCAAGGGCGACCGCCTGACCATCGAACCGACCGCGATTGTCGAATTGGATGAGAAGTTCGCGCCCAAGCGTCTCGCAATGGAGAAGGGTTCGATCCTCAAACTGACGGTCACCGACGACACTCGCGCCAAACTCGCCGGTGCCGATGGCGGCGCCAGCGGCAAGCTCGTCGCGCCCTTCGACATCATCCTCAGCCAGCAGAACACGAATGTGCTCATGGGCGCAGCCGGTCCGGATGTAAATCAGACCACGGCCCAGTTCCGCGTCGAGGTCACCCCGATCAAGCTCGATACGGGCAAGCCCGGCACGCCGGACATCAAGGAACTGATCGTCAAGAACTGCACGCTCGCGTTTGATGGGCCCAAAGGCACGGTCACCGCGGTGATCGAAGCCACGGCCAGGCAGGGCGCGAACTCCGGCACGCTGCTGGTCACCGCCGATGTTCTCAAGCCCTTCAACAAGGAAGGCAAGTTCAGCTACGAAGCGCTCGACGCCAACGTCAGCGCGGAGATCAAGCAGTTTGCTCTCGGCGTGCTCGATGAGATCGTCGGCACGGATGGCCTGCTCGTGGGCCTGCTCGGCGACCAACTCAACGCGCTGGCTAAAGCGCAGATGAAGCCTAGCGCCGACGGCAACAGCGCCAGCGGCACCTGGTCGCTCACCGGCAGCACGAATGATGGCCGATTCAAGGCGGATGTCTCCGGCGGCACCATCGACGCGAAGTTCACCAAGGCCGGCGACAAGACCACGACCACCGGCATCGCTCAGCTCGCGCCCGGCAAGACCGGCGAGGTGCGCCTGAAGATGTCGCAGGACACGCTGGCGATGATCGCTGCGAAGAATCCGGGCATGAAGGATCTGGTCAACCGCTTGAGCATCGAGAAGTCCGATCTGGTGCTCACCATTCCGCAGCTCATCGTGCCGCTGGAAGATCCGAAGAAGGCGGACGCCCAGCTCGCGCTGGCGCTGGGCACCACGACGGTGAACATGAACGAAGTGGGCAAGAGCAACGCTGATCTCGTCATCACCCTGGCCGGCACGGAGGCGACATTCGCCTACAGCGGCAAGGCGAACACGGTGAAGACAGCGCTCAACGCCACCACCACCGCCGGCGGCAAGACGGGAACCGTTGCTTTCAACGCGAATGTCGCCAATCTGTTCGACGCCGACGGCAGCGTGAAGCCCGACAAGCTCGCTCCGAACATCACCGGCAAGCTTCGCAACCTTCCGATCGCACTGGGCGACGCCTTGCGCGGCTCGGGCACGGTGCTGGCTTCGTCGCTGGGCGCCGAGCTGAGTGCCGACATCGCCGTGACGCCGACGCAGACGGGCGGCAAGGGAGCCGAGGCAATCGCCGGCCCGATCACCATCACCGCCGCGTCGGACAACCTGAACGTCAACATCATCGGCGAACTGAAAGCCGGCCGGCTGCTGCTGGATTCCGCCAAGAGTCTGGTGGCGCTGAAGGTCACGCCGCAGAGCTTCACCGCGATCCGCAAGGACCTGCTCGCGCTCTCGGGCGATCTGGCGAATCTCTCGATTCAGCAGCCTTCGACGCTGTCGCTGGCGTTCACTTCGTTCGATCTGCCGCTGGACAATGAAAAGCTCAAGACCGGCCGCGTCGGTCTCATCGCCAAGGCGGAGCCGATCATTCCCACCGGTGATCCCCGGCTTGCCAATGCCTCGCTGCGGGACATCGAAATCAAACTCGCCGACGCGCAGCTCGATCAGCCTCTGACGCTCACGTGGAACATGAAGCTGCAGCAGGGCGGCAACACCGGTTCGATCACCGGCGAGGCGAAGGTCACTAATGCTCTGGATGAAACGCGCACGATCAACGCCAAACCGGTGATTGCGAATCTGCCGGTGGCGCTGGTCGACGCGCTGGCTGGACAGGGTGGATTCCTGGAGGAACTGCTGGGGCCGACGGTGAAGCTGGTGAGCGTGGACCTGGCTCAGAACAAGAGCGGTCCGATGCTCATCACGCTGAATCTCGACTCGATGTTGGCCAAAGGCAACGCCACGATCAGCTACGCGGCGGGCAAGAGTCAATCCTCCGTCGATCCGACGGTGACCATGAACCTGATCCTGACGCAGGCGTCGCTGGCCGCCTTGCAGAAACACAAGAAGATCGAAGCGCTCGACGGCTACACGCTGCTGGCCGACGCGAATGTCGCCATCCGCGTCGAGGACAGCAAACTTCTCATGCCCGGCGGACCGGCGACTTTCGTCGACCCGGCTGACGGCAAGACCAAGGACATCCCCGGCCTGCCCGTTCTCGCCACCGGTTCGAAGCTGAAAGTGACCGTGACCACCGATGGTCCGTTCATGCAGATGAAGGACGTGAACACCGCGGTGCAGTTGAGCAATGTGGCGATCTCCATCACCACGCCCAAGGATTTCAACGAACTGCTGGTGACGCTGACCGCCGATCAGTCGCTGGTGGCGGTGGTCGATGGCAAGCCCGGCTCCGCAACGGGCAAGAAGGGCCAGATACGCTCCACGGTTTCCAATTCCCAGATGGCCAACACGCACGGCCGCGTGGATTTCAGCCGGCTGTCGAATCTGGCGGTGACGAAGGTCGATACCGCCGCCACCGACATCGCGATGGCGCCGCTGGGCGGGAATTTACCGGGCCTGCTCGGGCCGAACATGGAGAAGGCCACCGTCAAGAACTCGGCGGACGGCAATCTCGTCGTTGATCTGAAAAGCGATAACGCCACGATCAACCTCGCCGGCAAGGTCGATGGCGGCATCACGCTCAGCCAGGATTCCGTTACTGAAATCAAGATGACCGACATGCTGTCGACGCTCTTGTTTGAACCGATGACCGGCGGCGCGCTGTCGGCACAATCGTCGGAAAAGCCCGTCACCATCGTGATCAAGAAGGATGGCTTCAGCCTGCCGATGAAAAATGGCTCGCCGGACATCTCGGCGATGTCAGGCGCGGTGAACATCGCGTTCGGCAACATGAAGATCAAGCCCAAGCTGGACGTGAACAAACTGCTGCCGGGGCAACTGGGCGGCGCCCTGTCGCTGGTCGGGGCGGACAAGATTCTCAAGGGCGGAATCGATGACGTGTTCGGCAGGATTGAACGCTACACGCCCAGCTTCGGCTCCGTCGACGCTTCCATCGCCAACGGCGTTCTGAACTACAGGAACATGACGTTCCTCGTGGACAAGCACACCTTCAGCCTCAGCGGCGCGATGAACCTGAAGGACGGCACCTCCACGGTGGACTTCGCGATTCCCATGGCGATGTTCGGCGAGAGCATGCGCAGCAAGTTCGGCAGCGAGGGCGTGCTGGTGCTGCCGATGAACCGCAACGCGGCCGGCGAATCGTCGATGGACATCGGACGGTTCCTGCCCAACGTGACGAACATGTTCACGAAGAACGCGACGTCGAGCCTGATTCCAGGGTCGAAAGATCCGGGCAAGAATCCGTTCCCGATCGACATTCCCGGCATCACGAAGCCGAAGCCCGCACCGACGCCGACGCCGACGCCAACGCCGACACCGACGCCTACGCCGACGCCTACCCCAACCCCGACTCCGACGCCAACGCCGACACCCGTGCCTGTGCCGACGCCTGTGCCGGTTCCCACGCCTGTGCCGACTCCTGTTCCACCGGCGCCCGCACCGCCGAAGTCCGTGACGGAGCCTGCCCCGAAGCCGCCGACGCCGGCACCGACCCCTGTCCCCACGCCGACACCAGCGCCCACCCCGAAGCCTCCTGTGCCGGCGCCGGTACCGACTCCGGTTCCTCCAAAGACGGTGGAGCCTGCGCCCAAGCCGCCGACTCCGGTGCCTCCCGCGCCTGTGCCGCCGAAGACGGTGGTTGAGCCAGCACCGAAACCTCCGACACCAACCCCGACACCGACTCCTCCCACTCCGACACCTGCGCCGGTACCTACGCCGAAGCCGCCGACACCTGCGCCGACTCCTTCACCGACTCCTCCCACTCCGACGCCTGCGCCGGTACCTGCGCCAAAGCCGCCGACACCTGCGCCGGCTCCTTCACCAGCGCCCACGCCTTCGCCGACGCCGACTCCCGCGCCTGATCCGAACAAGCCGACGTTGACTCCGGACGCGAAGCCTGTTGCCGTGCCCAGCATGGCACAACTTGACCCGGGCATGCGCGCCGTCGTCACGGGCATCATCGGCTCCACCGCCAAGCAGAAGGATTTCGGCGCGGTGCTGATGGCGCACTCCAACAGCGGCAAGTTCAGTTCTGTCTTCGCCATGACCCACGCCATGTTCGAACTGGCGCACACCGGCGACAAGTACAATCCGGTGCTGCCCAAGTGGATCATCCAGCAGCGGCTGAAGATCGTGATTCCTTCGGAGGATTTCGCGAAACTGCAGGATGCGTACACCAAGGCGGTGGTCGAGAAGGGCGATGTGGAAGGCGCCAAGTCCGCCCTTTACGGTTGGCTGAAGGACAATGAGTCGAAGCTGGCGTTTGACAAGGGCAAGTACCTGCCAAAGAAGTGAATCGCATCGGTTTCCTCTCCCTTCCAGGGAGAGGGTGGCCGAGTCCGCGAGGCCGGGTGAGGGTCGGAGCGCACGGACTGTTGCAGCGTACGTTGCGCGATCGCCGCGATTGCAAGCTTGTGCGTCCCGACCCTCACCCCAACCCTCTCCCTAGGAGGGAGAGGGGGCCGGACGATCTCCGCCGGCTGAACCTGCCGCGCCGCATCCGCGCTGAACTGACGCATGCCTGATTTGCGACCCGGTCCAACCTCGCTGCCGTCCCGTCTCGCCGCGGCCAGCGCGTGCGGCGCGGTGGCTGTTGTCATGGCGTGCCTGGGCTTGATCGTTCTTGCCGGCTGTTACGAATACAAAGTGAAATACGATGGCTGGGAGGTTTTTCGATCACAGGTGGGCGACGCTCCCGCGCCGCCGCCCAGCGCCAAGCAGCGCCCGCAGGACACGGCGACGGGTTACGCGGTGCTGCTGGAGTCGTTCGACGGCGCCAGCCGATATCGCCGTGCGAATGACCTGATGAAACGGCTGGCCCAGCGGAACGTGCGCGACCTTTGGATGAAGGAAACGGGCCAGAGCGTCCGCCGGGTGGAGGGCAAACTCACCGTGGATGAAGGCAAGGTGAGCGTGTTCAGCGGCCGGTTCGAGCAGATGTCCGATCTCGGCGCGCAGCAGGCGCTGGCGGAGATTCGCAGTCTGACGATCGATGACGACAAGCCCTACCAGTCGGTGCAACTGGTCTCGCTGAACAGCGAAACCGGCGGCCGCACGGTGGAGGCGATGGACCTGCGCACGCACAGCGGCCAGAACTATTACACGCTTCAGATCGGCTTTTACGACGAGCAGTACGGCCCCGATTTCCGTGAGGCGGCCGAGCAGGCGGTCAGGCAGCTTCGTGATGAGGGCGAGAAGGCGTTCTACTACCACGGCCGGTTCCGCTCGCTGGTGACGCTGGAGTTGTTCACCGACGCCGACTTCGAACGCGACGGCCCGGTCAGCGTTTACGGCCCGCGCGTACTCCAGCTTCAGCAGAAATACAAGCACAACCTCGGCAACGGCGTGACCATCATGGAGACTCTGCCGAAGCAGAAGGAGAAAAGTCCGCAGCCGAGTTTTCTCGTGCGCGTGCCGTAGCGTGCGATGGTTCGCGAGGCATGGCGACTTCAAGTCGCCATGCCGACGGCGGCGCGCGCCGGATTCACAAGCATCTGCACCACCCTGCGCTGCGGATTCGGCAGAGGCAGGTCGTCGATGTCGTCGAGATGGCGCCATTGCTGCTGCGTCGCGGCATCTGTCTTGAGCTTCTTTGATCGAGAATCTCCCCTCCGCGCTATCGCCTGCCAGACGACAAATCGAATCGTGCGATGGGTCGTCTGATGCGTGAAATCGCCCACGCACTGCGGCGCGGGGATGGCGATGGCCCGATGCTTGCGCAGCCAGGTCGCGATGTGCGACGTCTTCACAGGCAAAGCCAATGCTTCAGCAGTCGGAAACTGCCACATGTTCGACCAGAGACCGGTCGACGGTCGCTGCTCGAAGAGGTAGCGATCGCCGTCGCGCACCACGACCACGTGATGCTCCGCCGCCCTGGGCTCGCGGCGCGGCGATTTCACCGGCAGCTCCTCCACGCGATGCTCTTCGTTCGCCCGGCACAGCATCGCCACCGGGCAGGTCAGGCACGCGGGCTGCTTCGGCGTGCAGACGAGCGCGCCCAGTTCCATCATCGCCTGGTTGTAGTCACCGGCCGCCTTCGCCGGCACCAGCGTGGCGGCGAGCTTCCACAGTCGGTCGCGCGTGGCGGGCAGGTCCACCGGTTCGTCGATGGCGAACCAGCGGCTCAGCACCCTGATCACATTGCCGTCGAGAATCGCAGCAGGGCGGTCGTAGGCGATCGAGGCGATCGCGCCGGCGGTGTACGGGCCGACGCCCGGAAGTTCGAGCAGTTCGTCGACCTTGCCCGGCACGCGGCCTCCGTTATCGCGTACGATTTCTCTCGCCGCCGCGTGCAGGTTGCGCGCCCTGCGGTAGTAGCCCAGACCCTGCCACAGTCGCAGCACCTTCTGTTCATCCGCGGCGGCCAGTGATTCAAGGGTGGGCAACGCCGCGATGAAGCGATGAAAATACGCGATCACCGTGGCCACCTGCGTCTGCTGCAGCATCGTCTCACTCAGCAGCACGTGATAAGGATTCACCGCCCGTCCGTTCATCGCCCGCCACGGCAGATCGCGGCGATGCCTGCGATACCATGCAAGCAATCGCCGGCGAAGCGATCGCACAAGTTGGGCATCAGGCGTCGACATGAATTCGCGGGGCGCGTTCTTGCTGGGAGAAGGTGCGTGGGATTTTGAATGCCATGAAAAGCGGAGGCTTGGCGAAGCTTTCCCGAGCGTTGGCCGGCGAAGGCGCACGGGCAAGCTCCGCGGACTCCGCTTGCCCATGGCACCCAGTGCGTTTCATCCGCGTCATCCGCGTCATCCGCGTGCTGGGCGGTGGCCCGGCCTTTTCAATTTACAGCTTTCGCGGTGACGCTGCCGATAACGCTGGTGTCCGCCTTTTCGACCGGGCGGCGTGTAGCCTGAAGGGCGTCCTCACGCTACGCTGGTATCCATGGCCGACGAGAATCGCGAGCCCCGTCCAATGGTTGCACAACGCCACGCATTGCCGCCGCAGCGCGAGTCGATCACTCACAAGTTCTCCATCATGGGCCACGAGGGTTACCTCACCATCGGCCTGTTCGATGACGGACGTCCCGGTGAAATCTTCATCAAGATGAGCAAGGCCGGCTCCACGCTGGGCGGGCTCGTGCAGGGGTTCTGCCGTGCGTTCAGTCTCGCGCTGCAGTTCGGGCTGCCTTTGCACGAAGCGGTCAACCGCTTCAAGGGCATGCGTTTCGAGCCGATGGGCCACACGTCCAACCCGGACATTCCCGAAGCGCTGAGCATCATCGATTATGTGGCGCGATACCTCGAGGTGCATTTCCTCCATAGTGATTCGCCGCTGCGGTGAGGTGCAGGGTGCGTCAAGTCCGCGCGGACGCACCGCGGCGAACCGATGGCTGGGGATGAGTTCTGCCGTCATCGATGTGAGCACCCCACAACGCGCGCGTCAGCGAACGATCGTCACCGATGATCCAAGCCGGTGCGTCCGCGCGGACTTGACGCACCCTGCCTACTCGCTGCTCAATGCTCCCAGCTTCGGGTCTGCCAAGTTCTCCGGGGTCTTGCTCCCTCTCCCTTCCAGGGAGAGGGTGGCCGAGTCTTCGAGGCCGGGTGAG
>CAYRPN010000045.1:0-42148 GCA_964426135.1 uncultured Phycisphaeraceae bacterium
GGATACAGACGCGGGAGACGACTAAATGTTCAATATATTATGCTCTGATTAGTAACTCTGAAAGCACGCCGCGATCAACATAAATATCATATAGCTTCCGATAATCTGTTTCCCTCTCTGCGCGCCGCTCGATTTGTTTCACCGCAGATTCGACTTCAGATGATCGCAGATCAATCATTTGGACCTCTGGTTAGGATGGCACTTGGTCAGTTTATCACTATCCAGCAATGAACGCCTTTCATAAGCTTTGCGTCAAGCTCTGCACCGCGCCGCCTTCGTTGACGTGCCTTCGGATGTATCGAACGACGGCGAGTTGGTGGCGGCGGGATTCGATGGGGACGATCTTGCCGCGCTTGGCGAACAGGCCTGCGGGGCATTGGAGCAGGCCCGCCGCTTTGACGTGGCGCGAGCACCAACTCTTGGCTTTTCCGATGAGGTAGCGCGGGCGCGGGTCCAGGCCATCCGCGCGCCAGTGAGCGGGGCAAAGCCCACCCACTCCCGTGGGTGGGCTCGGCGGGAGCGGAACGACGCTGAGGGGAGGGGGAGGCGGCGGAGACGGCGTGGGTGGGTTGTCCAGGGCAGACCCACCTACTGGAGTCGGTGGATTGTCCATGGCAGGCCCACCCACAGGAGTGGGTGGACTTGCCGCGTGGTTGCAATCGGATATGTCGTCGAAGGTGTTCTCGGGGGTGTCATCATCATCGTCGGTGAAGTAGCCGGCGGCGGATTCGATCAGGGATTTCAATTGTTCCCAAGGAATGTCAGGGACGGCTCCAATTTCAGGGAAGACAATCTCAGGGACGACGTGCTCAGTCGCGGCATGTTCTGAGACGACGTGCTCAGGGCCGACAAACTCATGGCCGACAACCTTGGAATCGACCGCATCGGATACAGGCGTTGCGACGTCGCTCCTCCGTGCGCACGGCAATGCCGAGGCATGGCCCAACAAGGCGGGACGCATGGATGCCGATGCCGCGGCATGCGGTGATGGCGGGGCAATGACAAAGGGCGAGAACCTTGCGAGGACGTGGAAGTGGGTCGCGGTGACGCAGAGATCGACGACCTCGACGCCGTAATGCCGCAGGGCTTCGGCGATGCGGCGGCAGGCTTCCTCGCGGGCGGCTGGGGGCAGCCAGACGGGCGGGCGGTTCATGAGACGCCTGGAGCGGGCAAGGCGGCCGGCGTATTTGCCTTGGGGCGGCGGGTTCTTGTAGTCGCCTTCGATGTGTTCGCGGTGGTGGCGGGTGCGAAAGCCGCGCTCGTCACCGGGGAGCCACTGGCCGAAGGTGGAGGCCATGCAGTGGTACCAGTTGCGCCAGGGGAGGAGCATGAAGGTAGGGTAATGTTTGGTCGGTGGATGTCAAGGAAAAGGAGAGTGATTTTGGGAAGTGGTTAAAAAAAAGCCCACCCTCAGGAGAGGGTGGGCTTTCGCAGGTTCTATTCGATTCGGGGTGGCGATGGAGTTTCAGGGGTATTGAAATCCCGATCCTCGATCAATCGTCAGCTTCGATCTTGGATGAGTCATCCACTTCGATCTTCGCTCAATAATCCATCCCATCCATATCCCCGCCGCCGCCGCCGGCTTTCTTCTTGCCTTCCTTGATCTCGGTGACGACCGCGTCGGTGGTCAGGAGCAGGCCGGCGATCGAGGCGGCGTTCTGGAGGGCGACGCGCTCGACCTTGGTCGGGACGATGACGCCCATCTTGATGAGGTCGCCGTACTCGTGGGTGAGGGCGTTGTAGCCGTAGTTGGCGGCGGTGTTGTCTTCCACGTGAGTGGCGACGACGGAGCCGTCGAGGCCGCAGTTCTCGGCGATCTGGCAGATCGGAGCGCGGAGGGCACGGAAGATGATGTCAGCGCCGATGCGTTCATCGCCGGTGAGATCCTTCTTGAGCTTGTCGAGCACCTTGCGGGCGCGGACCACGCTGGTGCCGCCGCCGGGGAGGATTCCCTCTTCCACCGCCGCGCGGCAGGCGTGCATGGCGTCCTCGACGCGGGCCTTTTTCTCTTTCATCTCGCTCTCGGTGGCTGCGCCGACCTTGATGATGGCGACGCCGCCGGCGAGCTTGGCGAGGCGCTCCTGGAGCTTTTCCTTGTCGTAGTCGCTGGTGGCGCGGTCGATCTCGCTCTTGATCGCTTCGATTCGGCCCTTGATTTCCTTGGTGTTGCCGCCGCCTTCGATGATCGTCGTGTTGTCCTTGTCCACGGTGATCTTCTTGGCGGTGCCGAGCTCGGCGAGGGTGAGCTTGCTCAGATCGATGCCCAGTTCCTCCATGATCGCGCGGCCGCCGGTGAGGGTGGCGATGTCTTCCATCATGGCCTTGCGGCGATCGCCGAAGCCCGGCGCCTTGACGGCACAGACCTTCAGCACACCGCGCAAACGGTTGACCACGAGGGTGGCGAGCGCTTCGCCTTCGACGTCTTCGCAGATCAGCAGCAGGCCCTTGCCGCTCTCAGCGACCTGGCCCAGCAGCGGGATGATGTCCTTGGCGGTGGAGAGCTTTTTCTCGTAGACGAACACGTAGGCGTCTTCGAGCGTCGCTTCCATCTTGGCGGGATCAGTGATGAAGTGCGGGCTGAGGTAGCCCTTGTCGAAGCGCATGCCTTCGACGAGTTCGACGTAGGTTTCGAGGCTCTTGCCCTCTTCGACGGTGATGACGCCGTCCTTGCCGACCTTGTCCATCGCCTCGGCGATGATCTTGCCGATGGCGGGATCGTTGTTGGCGGCACAGGTGCCGACCTGGGCGATCTCGTTGTTGGAGCTGATCTTCTTGCTGTTGCGCTGCAGTTCAGCGACGACGGCTTCGACGGCCTTGTCGATGCCGCGCTTGATCTGATTGCTGTTGGCGCCGCTGGTCACGTTCTTGAGGCCCTCGGTGAAAATCGCCTCGGCGTAGATCGTGGCGGTGGTGGTGCCGTCGCCAGCGTCCTTGGACGCCTTGGAGGCAACCTCTTTTACCATCGAAGCCCCAATGTTCTCGATGGGGTCTTCGACTTCGATCTCGTTGGCGACGGTGACGCCGTCCTTGGTGACGGTGGGCGAGCCGAAGGATTTCTCGAGGATGACGACGCGGCCGCTGGGGCCGAGGGTGACCTTGACCGCACGGGCGAGCTTGGCGACGCCGCGGCGGATCAATTCACGCGCTTCCTGGTCGAACTTGATGTTCTTTGCTGCCATATCGTGGATTCCTTGTGTTGGTTTGTTGCGTGGGAAACTGAAATTCCAAATCTCAAATCTGAGATTTCACATTTCGAATCTGAGATTTCACATTTCGAATCTGAGATTTGAAATTTCAAATCTGCGATTTCACATTTCACTCGATGACCGCGAGGATGTCGTCTTCGCTGATGATGAGCAGTTCTTCGTCGTTGAGCTTGACTTCGGTGCCGCCCCACTTGCCCAGGAGGATCTTGTCGCCGACTTTGACCTGGAACGGAGCGCGGGTGCCGTTGTCGAGCACCTTGCCGTCGCCGATGGCGATGATGCTGGCCTGCTGGGGCTTCTCCTTGGCAGTGTCAGGGAGATACAGACCGCTCTTGGTCTTCGTCTCGCTCTCGGCGCGTTTGACAAGAATCTTGTCGCCGAGGGGACGGAGCTTGGTCTTGGACTTGGACGGGGCGGAAGCGGTTGCGGTAGCCATTGAGCGAGACTCCTTGTGATCTGGCCGCGATATTCACGGCATGGGGTTGAACAGTTGGTTCGGTAAGGACTTGAAAGTATGTAAGCAACGCGTTTCGATCTCTACTTCACATCATCGGGGCTCTTGCCCGTGGGCGGTTCGGGCCAAAGGCCTTGATACAGTCGATCCAACATTCGCCTGAACACTCCGAGCATCTGCTCGAGGCCCACGTTGTTCTCCAGCACGGTGAACGCGCCCAATCGCAGCGCCTCGTGCAGCAACCTTTGCACATCCCGGCTGGTGATCGTCCGGCTGTGCACGATGATCACCGGCGGATGCTGCGGCATGCGGCGGAACAGCTCAAGCAGCCACAAGCCGCCGGACAATCCCTGCGGCGTCGGCGCCGGCTCCGCCTGCGGCGATGCGGCCGGTGCCACGCGCGGGATCGATACATCCACCACCGCCGCATGGATCGGCACCCGCGACGCGACCTCAAGCGCCTCTTCGCCGCAGCAGGCGCGGTACGAATGCACGCCCATCGGCTCCATCAGTCGCGGCAACTGGTGCGACCAATGCTCCGGCCCACGCAGGCGATCCTCCGTCAGCAACACGTTGAACCGCCCACGGTCCTTGGTTGGGGACTGGACTGGCTCAGGATGGAAGCGCACGTTCCGCATGGGTGGACTATCGCCGGCATGACAGGGGCAAAGCGGGTGCCAGCAGGATGCTCGCCTTTCAAGGCGACCAAATGCCGTTACCATCGCTTAGACATGGACTTACGATCGATCATTAGCGATGCCACCGGTCACGGCTGGTCGCCCTCCCCTGCCACAGACCGTCGCCGACCCCCGTGTGCGGTGTCGATTTGGCAGGCTCACCACGCCCAGTGCCGAAGCGTGTCGATCACGATGTCGAGCATCCGATTCAGGCTGGACTGCGGCATGGCGGGGACGGGCATCAGCACCAGCACATTGCCCAGCGGTCGGATGAGCAGGCCCTGGCGCCGCATGGCGAGGCAGAGGGCGGCGCCGAGGGGCGATCCGTAGTCGTCGGCGGGCTCGGCAACGCCGGACGAGTCGGCGGGTGTCTGGCTCGGCGATGCTTGATCGTTGCGCGTCGAAAGCCCACGCATGGCAATGCGTGGGCTTTGTGGATCAAGTTCGATGCCGATCATCAAGCCGCGCTGGCGCACGTCGATGACCGTCGGAAACGCGCGATGATCGCGCAGGGCGTCGAGGCGCTTTGAGATCAGCATCGCGCTTCGGCGGATGTGCTCCAGCAGATCGTTCTTCTCGAAGAGATCGAGCGACGCCAGTGCCGCCGCACAGCCCAGTGCGTTGCCGCAGAAGGTGTGGCCGTGATAGAGCGTCTTGCGTTCCGCCAGTTCACCGCAAAAGGCCTGCTCGATTTCATCGGTACATAGAGTCGCTGCAAGTGGAAGATAGCCGCCGGTCAACCCCTTCCCCAGACAGAGTATGTCTGGCTGTATGTTCTCGTGTTGACAAGCGAACATACTTCCAGTGCGGCCGAAGCCGGTGGCGACTTCGTCAGCGATGAGTAGCGTGTTGTATTTCTTCGCCAATTCCGCCACGCCGCGCAGGAAGCCGGGCGGCTGACAGATCATGCCGGCGGCGCCCTGCATGATCGGTTCAATGACAACGCCGGCGACTTCGTCCTGGTGCTGGTTCAGCAATGTCTCTAGATCGCGAAGGCAAGCATCGCGCAACAACTCGCCGAGGGCCGGCTGTTCGCTGGGCCAAACGCTCAGGATATGGTCAGGGTCGCAGCTGATCGCCGCAATCGGCGAGGGAAGCCCGCCGCCGGTGCTAAGCAGTCGGACCGGATCCGGCACCGGCGCGAAGTATGTTGGAAACACCATCGACACATACGGCTTGTGAAACACCTCGCTGAAGCCCACGGACATGCTGCCCGTGGTGTCGCCGTGATACGCGCCGGTGAAGCCGATGAACTTCGATCGCTGCGGTCGTCCCTGATGAAACCAGTATCCGACGGCCATCTTGAACGCCACTTCCAATGCGGTGGCGCCGGCGTCAGAGTAGAAGACCTTGTTGAGTCGACCGGCGTCCGGCCCCCTCTCCCTCCGGGAGAGGGCTGGGGGGAGGGCCGGACCACCTTGTGCGATTGGTTCACGACGTTCGTCGTCTTTGCGCTGCCTGAACGCGGCCGAGTCTGCCGCAGGCGAGGTGGTCGCATGGCGATCGCGAGCATGTCCGTTCTCCGCGCCCTCACCCCTGCCCTCTCCCGGAGGGAGAGGGGGTTCGTCCTCCGTTGCTTTAGCACCTGGCGCGACCGCGCACAATTTCGCCGCCAGTTCGATGCTCGGCGGTGACGCCAGTCCCAGCAGCGTGCTGTGCGCCACCTTGTCGAGTTGAGCGCGGATCGCCGCGTCGATCTTCGGCACGCGGTGGCCGTGGACGTTGCACCACAGGCTGGAGACGCCGTCGATGTAGCGGTTGCCGCGCGTGTCGAAGAGATACTCGCCCTCGCCGCGATCAATGATGACCGGCTCCGTCTCGCGCCATTGTTTCATCGGCGTGAACGGATGCCAGACGTGGGCGTGATCCAGCGCGGCGAGGCGGCGCGTGTTGTCATCGGATGCACTCATCGCGCGACAGTTTAGCGGGCCCGACCGCTAATCGCGCAGGATCGCCTGCGCCGCCGCCAGCCTGGCAGCAGGCACGCGGAACGGCGAGCAGCTCACGTAATCCATGCCGAGCCTCTCGCACAGGGCGATGGTGTCGGCACGAGCGCCGTGCTCACCGCAGACGCCGATGGGCAGATTCGGCTTCACGCGGCGGGCTTTTTCCACCGTGATGCGCATCAGTTCGCCGACGCCGGCGACGTCGATCGCGTCGAACGGGTCGGCGGGCAGCAGGCCCTGCTCCACGTAACCCGGCAGAAACGCTCCGGCATCGTCGCGGCTGAAACCGAATGCAAGCTGCGTCAGATCGTTGGTGCCGAAGCTGAGGAAATCCGAGTGCAACACAAGCTCGTCTGCGATCAGCGCCGCCCGCGGGGTTTCGATCATGGCGCCGATGGGAATCGCGAGTTTGCCGCGTTGCCGGCGCTTCCCCTTGCATTGGGCGATGGTCTGCAATGACTGCTCGCGCAGCCATTGCATTTCGGCGGCGGCGCTGACCAGCGGATGCAGAATCTGGGCGCGGGCGTCGATGCCTGCGGCGCGGCAGTCGATCAAGGCTTCGGCGATCGCGCCGACCTGCATGCGGAGAATCGGCGGCCAGGTCACGCATAGCCGACAACCTCGATGCCCGAGCATCGGGTTCACCTCGCGCAGCGCGGCAGCGCGGGCTTTCACCTGTTGGAGCGGCGCTTTCAAAGCGCGGGCCAGTTCCGTCAGCGCGGCTCCCTCATGCGGCAGGAACTCGTGCAGCGGCGGATCGAGCAGGCGGATCGTCACCGCAAGACCATCCATGGCGCGGAACATCCCAGCGAAGTCATCCTTCTGATACGGGTGCAATTCATCGAGCGCGGCCCCACGCTGCTCCGGTGTCTCGGCGAGGATCATCCGACGCAGCGCCAGCAGGCGATGCGGCTCGAAGAACATGTGCTCGGTGCGGCACAGGCCGATGCCTCGCGCGCCGAGCTGCCGGGCGAGAGTCGCATCGGTTGGCGAGTCGGCGTTGCCGTAGACCGTCATGCGGGCGTGCTTGTCGGCCCACTTCAACACGGCCCTCAGATCGGCGGAAAGCTCGGCGCTGCGGACGGGAATCGCGCGGTCGAAGACTTCGCCCGTCGCGCCGTCGATGGCGATGGTGTCTTTTGCGGTGAAGGTGCGACCGGCAGCGCGAAGCGTTCCCTTTCTCACGTCGAGCTTGATCTCCTTCGCCCCGCTGACGCACGGCTTGCCCCAGCCTCGCGCGACGACGGCGGCGTGGCTCATCATGCCGCCCGTGGTGGTGAGTACGCCGGCGCACTGCCGGATCGCTTCCATGTCGCCGGCAAACGTTTCGGGGCGCACGAGGATGATGCTTTCGCCTTTCGCCGCGCGATCGACGGCGTCGACGGCCGTGAAGGCGAGGCGGCCGACGGCGGCGCCGGGCGAGGCGGGGAAACCGCAGGCGAGCACGGCCGCGAGCGAAGCCGGCAACGGCGAATCGGCGGCACGATCAAAGGTCGGCAGCACCTGCTCGCTGATCGGTTCCAGCGGCAACTGCGCCACGGCATCGCGTGCGGCCTTGTCGTCGCGCTTGCGGATCGCCGCGGCGGCCCGCGGCAACTGGTCGGCGAAGATCGCTTGCGGGCTGCTGCGCCGGCGAGCCAGCATTTCAGCGAGTGGGTTGGACATAGGGAACTCGACGGAATCGTTTCAGTGCGAGAAGGCAAAGCGAGAAAAGGCAGAACGCGAAAAGGAAAAGCCCACGCATGGCAATGCGTGGGCTTTCAGGGTGACACGTTGTGGGGCGCTATGCAACTGCGCTGTGATGACTCGGCGTCGGGTGCGTCAAGTCCGCGCGGACGCACCGGTTTCGCCAGCGTCAAGTCATTCGACAACCCTTCATCCATCGTGGTGCGTCCGCGCCGAGCCTTGACGCACCCTACGCGATCACTTCGAATCGGCGTTGCTGCCCAGCGCGGCCTGCGCCGCGGCGAGGCGGGCGATGGGCACGCGGAACGGCGAGCAGCTCACGTAATCCAGGCCGACCTTGTGGCAGAACTTCACCGACGTCGGATCGCCGCCGTGTTCGCCGCAGATGCCCATCTTCAGATCGGGCTTGGTGCTGCGGCCACGGGTCACCGCGATCTCCATGAGCTGGCCCACGCCGGTGGTGTCGATCGAGGCGAACGGGTTCGCCTTGATGATTTCCGCGTTGGTGTAGGCGGGCAGGAACGAGCCGGAGTCGTCGCGGCTCATGCCCAGGCAGGTCTGGGTCAGGTCGTTGGTGCCGAAGGAGAAGAACTCGGCGGTCTGCGCGATTTCATCTGCGGTCAGGGCGCCGCGCGGCACTTCGATCATCGTGCCGACGGTGTACTTGATCTTCTGCTTGGTGTGGGCGATCACTTCGGCGGCGACGCGGTGGACGATCTCCACCTGCAGGTCCAGTTCCTTCTTGAACCCGACGAGCGGGATCATGATCTCCGGCTTGACCTTGATGCCGCGCTTCTGGCACGCCGCGGCGGCCTGGAAAATCGCGCGGGCCTGCATCTCGGAAATCTCCGGGTACTTGATGCCCAGGCGGCACCCGCGGAAGCCGAGCATCGGGTTGAACTCGTGCAGTTCGTGGACGCGCTGGTTCACGCGCTCCACGGAAATACCCAGTTGCGTCGCCACTTCCTGCTGGCCCTTGGGGTTGTCGTGCTGGGGGAGGAACTCGTGCAGCGGCGGGTCGAGCAGGCGGATGCACGCGGGCCGGCCGTCGAGCGCTTCGAAGATGCCCTCGAAGTCGTGCTGCTGCACGGGCAGGAGCTGCGCCAGCGCTTCGCGGCGCTGGGCTTCGTTGTCCGCCAGGATCATCTGGCGCACCGCGATGATGCGGTCGCCCTCGAAGAACATGTGCTCGGTGCGGCACAGGCCGATGCCTTCGGCGCCGAACGCGATGGCGTTGAGCACCTGGTCGGGCTGATCGGCGTTGGTGCGGATGCCCAGCTTGCGGAACTTATCCGCCAGTTTCATGATGAAGTTGTAGTACTGGAACACCTTGCTCTCGGACGCCTTGAGCGTTTTGCCGACGAGCACCTGTTTCAGTTCGCTGTCGGCGGTGGCGATGGCGCCGGTGAAGACTTCGCCGGTGGTGCCGTTGATGGAGAGGAAATCGCCTTCGCGAAGGGTGACGCCCTTGCAGGTGAGCGTGCCGGTGTGGTAATCGATGTGGACATCACCTGCGCCGGCGACGCAGACCTTGCCCATCTGGCGGGCGACGAGGGCTGCGTGCGAAGAGACGCCGCCGCGGCAGGTGAGGATGCCGTCGGAGGCGATCATGCCGCGGAGATCTTCCGGGCTGGTTTCGATGCGGGCGAGGACGACGTGCTCGCCCTTGGCGGCGAGTTCCGTCGCGCGGGTGGCGGAGAAGACGACCTTGCCGCACGCAGCGCCGGGGCCGGCGGCCAGACCGGTGGCGAGCAGGCGGCCTTCCGTGCGGGCGGCTTCGTACGCCGTGCGGTCGAAGATCGGCTGCAGGAGCTGGTTGAGGGCTTCCGGGTCGCCGCTCTTGATCGCGTGCTCCGGCTTCATCAGGCCTTCCTTCACCATGTCGTGGGCGATCTTCACATACGCCAGCGCGGTGCGCTTGCCGTTGCGCGTCTGGAGCATGTAGAGCTTTTTCCGCTCGATGGTGAACTCGAAGTCCTGCACGTCGCCGAAGTTTTTCTCCAGCGTCTTGCGGACCTTTTCCAGTTCCTTGTGGGCGGCGTGGATGATCGGATCATCCGCCATCTCGGCGATCTTGTTGGGCGTGCGCACGCCGGCGACGACGTCTTCGCCCTGGGCGTTGATGAGGTATTCGCCGTAGAACACGTTCTCGCCGGTCGCCGGGTCGCGGGTGAAGGCGACGCCGGTGCCGCTGTCGTTGCCCATGTTGCCGAACACCATGGACTGCACGTTGACCGCGGTGCCCCATTCATCGGGGATGCGGTATTTCTGGCGATAGACGATCGCGCGGTCGTTCATCCACGAACCGAAGACGGCGCCCACGGAACCGGTGAGCTGGGCATACGGATCCGCCGGGAACGCCTTGCCGGTGCGCTCGAGGATCAGCGCCTTGAAGCGCTTGACCAGTTCCTGCAGGTCCGCTTCGTTCAGATCGGTGTCCAGTTTGGCGCCGCGCTCGTGCTTGAGGTGATCCATCACTTCATCGAACGGCTCGTGCTCGTTCTCGTGGCGCTTCTGCAC
The DNA here is from genome assembly GCA_964426135.1 of uncultured Phycisphaeraceae bacterium. Taxonomy (GTDB): domain Bacteria; phylum Planctomycetota; class Phycisphaerae; order Phycisphaerales; family Phycisphaeraceae; genus CAYRPN01. The sequence goes on from CAYRPN010000045.1 coordinate 10,490, forward strand.
GCCCATGACCACGTCGCCGTACATCTGCACGAAGCGGCGGTACGAGTCCCACGCGAAGCGACCGTTGCCCGTGGACTTCTTCACGCCTTCCACCGTGACATCGTTCATGCCCAGGTTGAGGATCGTGTCCATCATGCCGGGCATGGAATCGCGAGCGCCGGAGCGCACGGAGACGAGCAGCGGGTTATTCGGATCGCCGAACTTCTTGCCGGTTTCCTTTTCCATCCACGCGATGGACTTCCTGATCTCTTCCGCGAGGTTGGCCGGGTACTTGCGGCCGTTGCTGTAGTAGTAGGTGCAGACTTCGGTGGTGATGGTGAACCCCGGCGGCACGGGCAGGCCGATCTTGGTCATCTGGGCGAGGTTGGCGCCCTTGCCGCCGAGCAGCGCTTTCATGGTGCCGTCGCCGTCGCAGCGGGTCTTGCCGAAGTGATAAGTGATTTTCGCAACCTTGCCGACCGGCTTGGCGGCTTTGGCGGCTGGCTTCTTGACGGGTTTCTTTGCCACTTTGGATTTGGCCATGGGGTTCGATCCTTGCTGAACGAGGTCTTGAAAAAGGGGAAATTTCCGCCGCCAAACGCTTGTTGCCGGCGAAGGGGGTGGGCACCGACGTAACTCGCCTGCGATCTCCTCCGGGCACAGGCCCGCAAAGGAATCGCGGATTGTAGTGATCGCGGGAAACGCGTCAAAGACGTCGCTGGCCGCATGCAGGGCGATCGGAGGCACCGGCGCCGCATGTAGGGTGTGTCAAGGCTCGGCGCAGACGCACCAAGTTGGACTTACTTTTTTCGGTTCATCCGGCGAATGCGTACTTCACAACCGTTGAATACGCAGCGTCGAAGAATTGCTCAGAGCCGGAGTCTGTGACTCCGGTCGATTTGAAGCGGCTCAATGCCGCTTCAAATCGTATTTGCGCCCTGCATTCCGGGTTGACCGTGCGTCTACCGCGCCGAGTTTCGCCTCGCCGGATTCGATCCGGCTCGGCGAACCGGAGTCACAGACTCCGGCTCTGACAAGGCAGGTACGCATTCGTCGGATGAACCATTGATGTGCTGACGCTTGCGTCCGCCAATCACCGCCTGACGAAATGGATCACCTGCCCCGTGTACTGCTGAGCGAACTCGTCAGTCGAAAGACGAATCACGCCCAGTTCCGGGTCGGCGATGCGGATGCTGCCCCGATCCACCGACAAAATCACCACCATGTGCAACTGCGTCGTCTCCGTCTGCAGCGGCGTGATCAGCGGCGGCTGCAGCAGGACCAGTTCCGTCAACGCCGGCTGGAGCAATTCGGGACGGAGCGTGCTGGCGATGCGGGCGCTGCGAATGGATGCCTCGCTCGTATTGGCAGCGACGACACTTTCTGTCTCGCGATCCAGCTTGCGGCGCAGGCCGTCGAGCGCCCGGATCAGCGTCGATCCGGTGCCGGGGCGGGTCTGCGTCAGGTCCGCCATCTCCGCCTCGCTGGTCAATACGCCCAGGCGATGCAGGGCCGTGGCGCAGGCGGCGGGGACGCAGGTGTAATCCTGGCTCTGCATGACGAGCGTCTGGCGCGACGATTCGCCCAGCACGCGGGCCGGGGCGGACTGGAGCATCCAGATGGAGCCTTGCAGAAAGAAGATGCCGCCGAAGAACGCGGCGAGAATTGTGATGCGTCGCTGACGTGGCAGGCTGGCGTTGGTCCAGGCGACGCCAACGATCGCCATGAACATCGGCACGGCTCCGACGCCTTCGACGTGCGCCAACACGCTGACCGGCAGCACATGCACCGCCACGGCTGGATGGTGCAGCAGCCAGACCCAGATCGCCAGCAGGCTCAGCGCCCCGCCGCCAACCAGCGCCGCCCTCTGGCGCGAGCCGCGCGACAGCCGGTTGCCGGCGATGAACCCGAGCACCGCCAGCACAGAGAGCAGAATAAACCAGAACACCTGCACCCTTTTTCTCTCCCTCGAAAGGCCCCGCCATGCCCCCGTTTCGGCACAACAGATCAAGGGTGGTATCGACGGGCGGGGGGCGTTTATTCACGGGGATCGCCGGGCGAAGCGATTGCATGGCCTGTTTGGGACGGCTGGGCCGTCCGTAGCGACTCGGCTGACTTGCCGGAGCCTTGACGCACCGGCTTGTCTGAGCCGCGACGTGTCAGCAGGCGGTTGCCGACGTTTGGAGGTTCGCGACGGGCAATTCCGCCGGCTGAAAAGGCAAACTCGGTTCGGGCGCGATCCTTGATAGCCGGCCCGTCCGCGGGGCGCGTGGGCGCGAGCGGGTTGCAAGACCCGCGCTCCGCGGCCGTTGCGGCGTCGAACAAAGGCCAGAACGATGGTGTTTCGGTCGTGTTCTTTACCCAGATTTATCAAATGACGGTGAAGGCCGAAAATCTCGTTCTTTCGAAGAACTCTGCTTGCATACCGGTTCAACAATCTGGTAATCTCCCAATTCGTCGCGGTGAACTGGTTTTTCCCCCTGCCGCTGGCGTCACACGCCAGCCTGAGTGAGAGAGGTTTGAGATGAAATCTTCCCTGAAGGTGATGAGCGCGTGCTTTGCGGTGGCGATGGCCTCGGAAGCCAACGCCGTCACAGTTTACTCGCAGGACTTCAATGCGAACGACGGCGGGTACACGGTGAGCAACACGGGTCCTGTCGCAGATCCTTGGACATATAGCGGCGCGGGACCCAATGGAAACTGGTTCACCAATGGCACGGATAATCTCAACTTGCCCGGCATTCCCTCCTCGTCCGCGTTGACCAGCCCGACCATCAATGTAACCACTGGTGGCCCGCTGACGCTTTCGTTCCTCCACCGTTACAATTTCGAGTTCGATGGCATTCGCTGGGAAGGCGGCGCGGTGTTCGTCAGCGTGAACGCCGGTGCCTTCCAATATGTTCCAATCGCCAATTTCCTTTCCAACGGCTACGACGGTGTCCTCACCGGCAATACCGTGTTAAACGGGCAGCAGGGTTTTAACGGTGTCTCTGGTTTCCCCGGAGACACTACTCCGATCGGTCAGAACGCCGGCATCTTCATCACCAGCGTTGCCAGCATCGGGAACTTCAACGTCGGCGACACGCTTTCAGTGCGTTTTCTAGGCACCTGGGACGAGTTTGCTGAAGGCAACCTGCCCAACTGGGAAATCACCACGGTGACGATCACCGGCGTCGATGTGCCCGAACCCGCCACCGCCCTCTTCGGTGTGCTGAGCCTGGCGGCGCTGGCGCGGCGGCGTCGCGCCGTGCAGTGGTGATGCTCCACCATGCCTCGTGGACACGTCCTCGTCTGTCTTCTTCTGCTTGCCGCGGTCATCGCAGGTTGCGCTCAAAATTTCTTCAAGCCCGATCTCCGCTCATACGGGCAGATGGCGATCACTCCGTTCCTTCTCCTGATTGTCATCTCGTTCTGGCTGGGGCAGGACTGGGCCAGATCAGCCGCGGCGCTCTGTTGCATCTTCGCCTGGGTTCGCCTGGTGATCTTCTTAAACGAGGACACGAAGGACACGGCCGATCTGGTGATCCGCGTCGCAGAAGTAGTGCTGTCTTTTCCGCTGCTGGCGTACATCGGACGCGCCGACGTCATCGCGTATTTTCAGGCCAGGAAATGATTCCGCCAAGACAAAAGAAGAGCCCTTGGCGGCGAATAATGCAGCGAGCCGGGCCGTACTCGGCCCGACGGTCGTGTCTAGTCTTGCAAGTCCTTCACAAGTGATCCAGGGTGGATTCGTCGGGCCGGATACGGCCCGGCTCGCTGCGGCTCGCTGCGACTCGCCGCGTCCTCACACCGGCAACCCCACAAACCTGCGGTAGTTCTCACGCAGCAATAGCGCCACGTCGCGCCTGATCTGATCCTCGCTCACGCGGTAGCCGCTATCCGCCAGGTCGGCGTACTTGTCGGTGAGCACCTTGGCGATGATTCGCCGGCTGTGGTCCCACTTGTAGATGAGCTGCTCGATGATCCGGGCGTCGCTGTGCTGCGGCACCATGGTCGTGCCCAGAAGCTCCAGCCGCATGCGGGTGATTTCCTCGATCAGCGACGGGTTGTTGAGGAACCACCAGCAGCCGAAGGGCAGGATGTTGCCGAACTTCCTCGCAGCCACGGCGAGCGCATGCTGATTCTCCCGCGCCAGCATCGTCACCATGAAACGGTTGTCGGGAAACTGCCGGGCGAGATTGGTGACGACGGCAATATCCGCGGTGCCCAGCATGTCGCCGGCATCTCGCAAGGCGGGGTTCACCTGCCGGGTCACGCCCACCATGATCGCCCAGGGCATGTTCCGCTCGGCGAGCACGGGCATCAGCATCTCGCGGATCACGCGGTCGCTGGCATTGCGCTGCGGCGGCGGCGTGGGGTACTGGAAATCCGGCGGCAGGCTGGTGGCGACGTACACCGCCTTCATGCGGTCCAGCCAGTCGGTGAGGAACCGCTTGCCCTCGTCGATCGTCATGCCGCTGAAATCAGGCTTCACGTCATAGCCCAGTTCGCGCAGCACCTTCGCCGCGGCAGGCCAGTCGACGATCATCTTGTCGATGCGCAGCACCGAGGCGAAGCGCGGATCGCTCAGGAGCGGCTCAGCGTTGTGCGTCCACAGCTCGCGCTCGCTTTCGCTGAACACCTCATTCGTCATCGTGATCTGATCGACGTTGGCGAGTTTCATCACGCGATCAACGTATTCGTGCGGGTTCTGCTGCGCGAACCAGGCGCGGTACGAGTCCAGCGTCTTCTCATGCGGATCCAGGCCCAGCTTGGTCAGCGTGGTGATCACGCCGCGGCAGGCTTCACTCATCGGCGTCCGCTCGACGAACAGGTGCTTCCAGATGTGGTCCGCCTGCTGAGCCTTGGTCATCGAGAAGAACGACCACGTGGGGATTTCCTTGGGCGTGACCACGCGGAACACCTCGGCGATGAGGTAGTGGTACGTGAGCAACTCATCAATGCCCCAGAGGAACAGTCCCCCGGACCCGCTGGTGGAATGCCCATCGGCGCCGGCCTGCGACGGGCCCGGGTTGACGCCGAACGCCGGGGAAAACACATGCGTGTGCAGATCGGTGACGGGCTGGGCGGCGACGATCGCCGACACCGTGGCGGAAAGGGCGGAACGATCCAATGGGGAATGCGCGGTGGTCATGCTCGGTGGATTCTAACGAGTGAGTTGAGTGCGGCGCCTGCGGTCAATGACGAATGTCGAATGCGCGAATGTCGAATGAATGACGAATACTTGAATGTCGAATGCCAAATGGCGGACCGAACTCAATGAGCAAGGGCCTGCGCGACAATAAGCTGAACGTTCTGACCTCGCGCAAAGGCGCAAAGCTCGCAAAGAAAACCACCGCTCTGCGTGCTTTGCGCCTTTGCGCGAGTTTCAGTCCATGACGTGAACTGCTCAACGTATCAATGCGCGGCGATTGGGGTGCTCACCTGCGAGCGATCTCCGTCATTCGGCATTTGTCATTTCGACATTCGGCATTCATTAGACATTCGAGCATTCGACATTTTCGCCTTGGCCGCAGCGGGGCAAGCCCCGTCGCTAAACAGCGGCAACTCACGCCGCGCTGTCTTCCAGTTCCTTGATCGCCTTGCGACACGCCCGGCGATCCATCTCCGTCATGCGGTCCAGCAGCAGCACGCCGTCGAGGTGATCCGTCTCGTGCTGCCAGACGCGGGCGGCCAGTTCTTCGCTGCTGAGCGTGAAACTCTTGCCCGCCAGGTCGAGCGCCGTGACGGTGATGCCCTTGGGCCGGCGAATCGTCGCGCGGATGTCGGGCAAACTCAGGCAGCCTTCCTCGTAATCGCTCACCTCGCGCGAAGGCATCGACAGCACCGGGTTGATGAACACCAGATCATCCTCCGGCTGGCCCGTGGGATTCGCCACGAACATCCGCCACGGCAGCCCCACCTGCGGCGCCGCCAGCCCCACACCCGGCGCTGCGTGCATCAGCACCAGCATGCGCACCGCCACCGCGCGGACCTCCTCGGTGATCTGCGACAGCGGCTTGGCCTTGGCGCGCAGCACGGGATGCGGGTAATTCACGATCTTCAGCTTTTGCGGGTCGATCGGCACAGCGGCGGATGGTAGGCGGTCGGCGAAGGGTTCGTCAACGGCCGGCGCCGGCATGGCGACCTAACGGCATCACCGCGAAGTTTAGCGACGGGGCTTGCCCCGCTCCCATCGGCGTGCGGGAGATCCGCCGGAACGGGGCAAGCCCCGTCGCTAAACTGTCGGTAAGCGCCATAACCGGAGTCCACCGCGATGCGATTGATCACCTATTTCGTCGGCGTCATCTTCCTGATTGGCGCACACGCGACCGCGCGCCCAATCCTTGCCGACACGAAACCCAACATCGTGCTCATCCTCATCGACGACCTGGGCCAGCGCGACCTGGGTTGTTACGGCAGCACGTACTACAAGACGCCGAATATCGACAGACTCGCCAAGGACGGTTCGCGCTTCACCGACGCCTACGCCGCCTGTCCCGTGTGTTCGCCGACGCGGGCTTCGATCATGACCGGCAAATATCCTGCGCGGCTGCATGTCACCGACTGGATTCCCGGTCGTGCGGATCGGCCTGATCAGAAAATGGCCCGGCCGGCGAATCGGCAGGAACTGCCGCTGGAAGAAATCACGCTTGCCGAAGCGTTCAAGAGCGCGGGTTACGCCACCGGCCACATCGGCAAGTGGCACCTGGGCGGCAAGGGATTTGAGCCGCAGAAACAAGGATTCGACGTCAACATCGCCGGCGATCACACCGGCACCCCGCGATCCTATCTCGCACCCTTCAAGGACAACCGCGGCGGCGAGATGAACGGCCTGGAGGACGCGCCGAAGGGCGAATACCTCACCGATCGTCTCACCACCGAAGCGGAGAAGTTCATCGAGCAGAATCGCGAGAAGCCGTTTTTCCTTTACCTGGCCCATTACGCCGTGCATACGCCGCTGAATGCGAAGCCCGAAGTGCAGGCGAAATACAAGGGCGAGATGAAGCTCGGCTCGCAGAGCAATCCAATCTATGCCGCGATGATCGAAAGCATGGATGACAGCGTCGGGCGCGTGCTTGCCAAGCTGGATGCATTGAAGCTGAGCGATCACACGATCGTACTTTTCACCAGCGACAACGGCGGGCTCTGTACGATCGAAGGCCCGAATACGCCGGCGACGATCAATTCGCCGCTACGCGAGGGCAAGGGCCATCTGTATGAAGGCGGCATCCGCGTGCCGCTGATCGTGCTCGGGCCGGGTGTCGCCGCCGGCGCGGCACCGAGCGTGCCCGTGTGCAGCATCGATTTCTTTCCGACGCTGCTCGAGATGTGCGGAATCAAGAGCGACGCGAAGGTCGACGGCATCAGCCTCGCACCGGTCTTGAAGGACGCCAAGGCGGCGCTGCCGCGCGAGGCGCTTTACTGGCACTATCCGCACTACTCGAATCAGATCAGCAAGCCCGGCGCGGCGATCCGCGCCGGCGAGTGGAAGCTGATCGAATTCTACGACGACGGCCGGCGCGAGCTTTTCAACGTCGGCAAGAACGCCGGCGAGGGACAGAACATGATCGCGGACAAGCCGGAGATCGCGAAGGAACTGGGCGCGAAGCTCGACGCGTGGCGCAAGGACGTCGGTGCCCAGATGATGACGGAGAATCCCAACTACACACCCGGCCCACAGGACAAGCAAGGCGTCATCACGCTGCACGCCCGACATGCGAGCGTGCATGGGATCATGCTTCGCTACGAGCCGCTGCCGCACAAGGACACGCTGGGTTACTGGGTGCGGGCCGAGGACTGGGCGAGCTTCGAGTTCACCGTCACGACGCCGGGCAAGTTCGAGATCGAAGCGCTGCAAGGCTGCGGCAAGGGCAGCGGCAACGCCGAGGTGAACTTCGCCGTGGGCGAGCAGGTGGTGAAGATGGTGGTGGAGGACACGGGGCACTTCCAGAACTTCAAGCCGCGCGTGATCGGACAGATCACGATCGAGAAGGCGGGGCGCTACACGCTGACGGTGAAGCCACAGAAGAAGCCGGGCGTGGCGGTGATGGATCTGCGGATGGTGACGCTGAAGCCAGTCAAGTGAAATCCCGCATCAGGTGTTGGCACTTCAGTGCCAACCGCCCGGCGAAGAGTGGGTGCCCAGCGTGGGACAGACTCGCGGAGCGCCACGTGAATATTGAACCCATTTTCATATATTATTTGTCCGCCCTTTCGCCATCTGTGCCTCCGCCATCACCCATCGCCCCGCGCATCCCGTTCGTTGGCACTGAAGTGCCACCACCTGAATCTCCATTTCCCCCAATTCCTTCTTTCGTTTCTCCAATTTCTCCACCTTCATGACCTCCTCAAATTCTTCTGCTCACTTCTTCTCTTTTTCTCTTGCTTTGGCGAAAACATAGTCGATAATTGAAGTGTCAGGCCGAGGCGCTTTCTCAAGACGGGTACAAAGCCCGCGACTGAATGAGCGACCACGGTTTGATCGAGCGGGTCGACGTACCCTTCGGCTCGCGCGTTGTGCCTCGTGAGACGTTACGAGGCTGGAGCGTTCTGGCGGCTGGGGTCGGCTTGGGCCCTGTGGCTCAACCCCGAAGCCCGGCGACGGCTGGAGTTGTCCTTCTCAAAGGGAGGTGATCCATGTCCGACTGTACCAAGGGGCTGCGCCTCTGATGGCAGTCCGACGGGGCTGCCCCTACAGCGCAACCCCACACAGGTTTCGCCCGCCCGGACAATCTCCGGGCGGGCCTTTTTTTTGAGCGAAATCTTTCGCGGGCTCGATCGTTGGCACTGAAGTGCCGACACCCGAACCCTTTCAGCGGGTTCTTTCCATTCGTTCTTGCTTTGTTTGCGTCTGATTTCACATCTTCTTTACCTCCTCCACCTCCCCTACCTTCTTGACCTTCTTCTTCCTAGCATGTTCCCCCATGCAACTGACCGTCCACGCCATCCGCAATGCCATCGATCTCGACTCGCAACCTTGGTTCCGCGATCTGCGGGCCAGCGCTCTGCCCGGCGGCGATGTGGCAGCCAACGTCGCCGCCATCATCGCCGACGTGCGCGAGCATGGCGATAACGCCGTGGTGAAATACATGCGACAGTGGACGGACCCGGCGTTCACCGCCGACCGCATTCTGGTGAAAGCTGCGGAATTGAAGCGCGCTCTGGACGCACTCGACAAAGACATGCGCGGCGTCCTGGAGCGTTCGATCGAACACGTCCGCGCATACCAGACGCACATCCTGCCCGCGCCCGTGACGCCGATCATCATTGACGGCGCGGAGATGTGCCTGCGATGGACGCCCGTATCAAGCGTGGGCCTGGCGGTGCCCGGCGGCAAGGCGGCATATCCGTCGAGCGTCATCATGCTCGCCATCCCCGCGCTGGCGGCCGGCGTGGACCCGCGCGGCATCAGCGTCGTCACCCCGCCGCCGACGCGAACGGGCACAGGAAAAGGCACCCCCTCACCCCAGCCCTCTCCCCCCGAGCGGGGAGAGGGGGCCGGAGCAGACATCAACCCGCTCGTGCTCGCCACCTGCGCCCTGTGCGGCATCGAGCGCGTCTATCGCATCGGCGGCGCCCAGGCGATGGCGGCACTCGCCTTCGGCACGAAGACCGTCGCCCCCGTCGACATGATCGTCGGCCCCGGCAATGTCTTCACACAGCTCGCCAAGCAGCAACTCATGGGCCGCGTGGGCATCGACGGGTTCTACGGCCCCAGCGAGATCGTCGTCATCGCCGACGACAGCGCCAGCCCCGCGCGGGTCGCCGCCGACCTGATCGCACAGGCGGAGCACGATCCGGGCCGGTGCATTCTCGTTTCATGGTCGCGCAAAGCGATCGATGGGATCAACGGCGAGATCGCAAAGCAGCTGCGCGGCCGCGCTCGCGTCAAGGCGATCGAGGCGTCGCTCATGGAATGGTCCGCTGCGCTGCTCGTGCCCGACGAGGCGACGGCGATCGAGGTGAGCGACGTGATCGCCGCGGAACACGTGAACCTCGCCGTGGCCGATCCGGACGCCCTGCTGCAAAAACTGCGGCACGCCGGCGCTTATTTTCTTTCCGACAAGTCCCCCGTCGCCGCCGGCGATTACTACGCCGGGCCAAGCCACAGCCTGCCCACCGGCACGACCGCCCGATTCAACAGCGGCATCAGCGTCTACACGTTTCTCAAACGCAGCGGCACTGTTCACTACCGCACCGGCATGAGCGCCGCCACGATCGAATCCATCGCCCGCTTCGCCGAGGCGGAAGGCCTCGATGGCCACGCAGCGTCGGTCAAGGCGCGGGCAGAACGATGAATCATCCGCTCAATCAATCTCATCCTTCGGCAACGGCGGCCTGGGCGGTGGCGGCGGCGCGGGTTGCGGGTTTACCGGCGGCGGCGGTGGAGGCGGAGCGGGCTTCACCGGTTCCTCGATGCATTTGAAAACGCCGGCGAGGCGCACCTTCCATTCCTCCGGCGTGGCGGTCGGATCCCAGCCGCCGGCGATCTCCGCTTCATCGCACAGGTGCCGCGCCGTCTGGTAAACGCCGAAGCCGTCGGGCCAGACCACGAAGCGGGCGAACGTCTTTCTGCGGTCGGCCCGCTTGAGCGCCCGTTGAAAAATCGAGCTGGGCGCCTTGATGCGATCCGCCGGCTCGCCGGTGTTGGGCCTCCGCTCCAGCAGCAGCGTGATGCCGTTGTTCTCGAACTTCGCATGCAGGCGGAACTGCGTGTCGCCGACGTTCGCCTTTTCAAAGTAATCCACCAGCTTTTTGCAGTCGATCGGCAGCGAGAAATCGCGCCGGCCCGGATACTGCTGGCGGATGAAGGCGCGCACCGCCGTCTCGGCGCGCTCCTGCAGCGTCTCCGCATCCACGTGCCAGACGCGATCGCCGCGGCAGAGAAACAGCACCGGCTGCGCGCCGGGCGGCGCGGGCCGGGGATTCGGCAGGCGCACCACGTTCGCCGGCGGCAACTGCGGGGCGGGCGTCTGATCGAGCAGGGCTCGAAGTCGCGCCACCTCCGTCAGCGCGGTGGTCACCTGCTTGTCCAGTTCCTCGCTGCGCTTGCGGCGATCATCGATCTGTTTCTGAAGCTGTGCGAGATCGACCGTGGCGGGCGGCTTTTCCTCCAGTTCCTTGCGCAGCTCGCCGGCGATGCGCGCCATGTCGATCGCCTGCGTCCGGTCCAGCGCGAGGCTGCCGCTGATGTCCGTCCATCGCTGCCGCACCGCGTCGAGGAGTTTCTTCAGGTCGGCCGACTGTTCCTTCGCTTTCACCAGCTCGTCCGGCGCGATCTCCACAACCTGCTCGCCCGCCATGAGCAGCCGCCGCACCGCGTCGCTGACGCCCAGGTGCATGAGCATCAGCAGCATGACGAGAAAGCCCATCACGTCGGTGAGCGTATCGATCAGGAGATCGAAGTTGCGGTCTTCATCATTTTTGCGGCGACGAGGCATGTTTCAACTTTTCGGAAGTCGGTCAGGATCGGGGATCGCAGTTTGCACTTCCGATTGAGTTCCTTTGTTTCGTGTGCCAAATGCTTGCCCCAGGCTAATGGCAAAAATGGTTGCGACGAAAATGGGTATGGCAATCTGCGCCGCGAGATACCATGCACCGACACTCTTGAAATCTTTATCGTCGGCGAAAAGACCGACGATCCAAGGCGCGGCCCAGTAGCCTGCCACAGTAAGCACGGCATCGGCAGCGCCAGTGACAACACCTGAGATCCAGTTGAAAGTTACCGCCGGATCCACAGCCCATTCAAGGATCAAAGCAAGCTTGATGCATAAGGCAAGAGCGACCATTTCCACACTCGGCGGCTTCACCGCAAGTTGGAATGCGATCAGAAGAATGAACAGCCAGCAGAGTCCAATGCTCAACAGCAGCCCGATGAAGAATTGCGTTCTGGCGTTCGTCTTCACGGTTGCTCCCGCTTCCTCTCAAACACGCTCAAATCCAGCTTGCCTTGTCCGACGATCGAGAGCTTGCCATTGCGGACGCGCTGCACCGTCGCCACGTGGCGGGCGGCGTAGTAGGTGCCGATGCCGTCGGAGCGAACGAGGAAAATCACCGTGCCCTTGGGATCCTCGGCGACCTTTTCCAGGAAGTCGATGAACGGCTGACTCGTGGTGACATCGCCCCAGCGAATCCGCACCGGCGCACTACCGCCCTGGGGATGTAGCACGATTTCCGCGGCGGCACACTCGACAAAGGTCGGCTTCAGGTCATATCCCGTGCCGCCGGGCAGCACTTTGACATTGGCTTCGACGGGCTTCTGGCGTTCCTTCAGCAGGTCGGTCAGGCGCTTGATCTCCTCGAGCAGCCGGGCGAGCTCAGCCTGCAGTTCGTTGATGCGCGTCTGCAGCCTGCCCGACTCGGCGAGGGCTTTGGCGCTCTGGTCACTGCCTTGCATCGCCTTGTTGCGCGTTTCTTCCAATCGCTTCAGTTCGGCGCGGGCCTGGGCGAGCTGCTGGCGAACCTTCTCCGCCTTCTCGATCAGAGGCTGCAGCTTGTCGATCTCGCCCCGGTGTGTGACGGCGGCGGCCTTGATCTGCTCCAGCTCCGCGCGGCGCGCGGCCTTCTCCTCCAGCTTCGCCTGCACTTCCTGGACTTCCTTCGGATCGGTCTGCGCCAGCGCCAGCACGCAGATCATCAGCGTCAACGTGCCGATCAGGCCGACGGTGATGCTCAGAAACGGAAACATCGAGAAGACAGGATCATCACGTTTGCGTCGGGCCATGGAGTTCTGCCTTTCTCAGACAAGGCGCATTGGGCGTCGATCAATTGACCACGGACAGCACGGATGACACGGATTGAAACAAACGACTGCGGCTCCGCATCTCTATCCGTGTCATCCGTGCTATCCGTGGTAAAGAACCAAAACCCCTGACCCACTCAGCTCTTCCCAAATGGCCACCACGACTTCTTCGCCGGCGCCTGGATCACCACCTGCTTTTCGCCCAGGTAATGCAGCGTCACGTTGAGCGAGGCGATGCCGCGTTCCAGCGCTTCGAAGTACTTCTGCACATTGCCGGACGCCTCCATCATCGACTTGGCGACATCGTGCTGCGTCTGGTCGGCGCGGCCGACCATGCTGGTGATTGCCTTGTCGAGATTCTCGATCTGTCGTCGCTGCAGTTCGGTGATGTGGCCGTGCAGCGCCTGGAGCTGCTGCAGCATCAGTCCCAACTCGCCCGCCATCGCGGCCTGCACCGCGGCGCGGATCGCGTCGTCCGTCTCCCACGCCGCCTTGGGGCCAGCCTCGCCGCGCTTGCCGGCGGCGTCTTCCTCCGGATCGCGCAGCCGCTTCAGCAGATTTTCATTGCAGTATTCGCCGACGGAGTTGAGCAGATCATCCTCCCCCTTCTGCAGGTAGCTCGACGGAATGCTCAGGACCAGCGACATCGCCAGCGCGATCAGACTGGTGTCGAACGCCACGCCCAGGCCGCGGGTCACGCCGCTCAGTGATTCCTTGATCGCGGCGATGTCCTCGCTGGTTTTCAGTCCTTGCGTGAACTGCCCGACCGCGCTGCCCAGGCCCTGCGAGGTGCCGATGAAGCCGAGGATCGGGATCGCCCAGATGAAGACCTTGATGATGCTGTAGCTGGAATCGACAGCCGAGCCGTCGATATCCGCCTGGGTGTTCAGGATGCTGGCCGCTTCGGGGTTGCTTTTGCGGACGCGGAAATGTTCCAGCCCGCGCAGCACGCGCGAGACGAGGAAGCTCTGCTTCGGCCGCACCGGCAGCGAGCGCGCGTGAGCGATGAAGCGATCGACGTTCTCGACATTGATCTCTTCGCTCACTTCATTCGGCAGCACGTCGAAGAGCATCGAATCGCGCTGCCGGCGGAGCTTGCGCCACTTCCCGACCTGCAGCGACACGGTCCAGAAAAAGAAGTACGCCTCGGCGTAGGGGATCCAGTTTCGCTCGTAGAACAGGCTGTAGAGGTAGAAGCCGTTGAACGGCAGCAACAGGAGGTAAAACGCAACCGTCAGGCCCAACCCGATGAGTGCCGTCCAGAGCAGGCTGACATTGGTGCCATCGGAGTCGTCCGGCGACACGGGATTCGACGGCAGCGATGCTGCTGTCGACGCAAGCGTCTCCGCGCGGCGACGAGTGCGCGCCACGGGAACCGAGTCGTGAACAGCGCCGTGATCAGGCGCTGATTCGGCGGGTGGCTCGGATGATGGCGCGGCCGGCGCCGGCGGGGCCGGGATCGGCACCGTTGCGTGGCAGTAAGGACAGTGCGCCTTCTTGCCGGCCTGGTCCTCGCGGACTTTCAGGCTCTTGCCACAGTTGGAACAGTCGAACTTGAAGTACATGCGAGCGCTCGGCGGCCGACGAAGCGGCTGGAACAATGTGGTTCACCCCATCATAACGAGCAAGAGAGACGATCGTGCGGTCTTCGTGCGGACCTCTCGGACAGCGCCAGGAACGTGCAGCGCGCGTGACGATCTTGTGACCATCGAGCGTTTGATTTTGAACAGGGATCGAACCGAAACGTCCTATACTGCGAGGCGTTGCGGCGAGATTCACGGGCGGAGCAAATCCGCGGGCTTCCGTGGACTCGCCGACCGATTCAATTCCATCGAATCCTCCATCGGAAGGGCCAGGCCATGACGAATCGCGCTTTTGAATTGTCTCGCCGATCGATCGCCTCCGCGATGATCCGCGCGGTTGCCGTTCTTTGTCTGCTCGCGTCGGCGCCGATCGCGTTCGGGCAGGGAGCCGAGGGGCCAGGCGGCCTGGAGAAGATTCGCGCCGCGCTGCAGGGCCGCGACTACGCCGCTGCCGTCACCGCCGCCGATGACTACGTCAAAGCCGGCGGCAAACTCGCCGACGAGGCTGCGTATCTCAAGGCCACCGCGCTATTCAATGCGGCCAGGTTCGGCGAATGCGTCGAGGCGGCCGACGTCGTGCTCAAGCAGCACGTCAAGTCGCCGTGGTTCCGCAAGGCACTCTTTCTCAAGGGCAGCTCGTTGGCGCGGCAGCGTCGCTTCGATCTGGCCGAGGCGATCTATGAAGAAGAGGCGCAGCGGATTCTGTCCGGCGGGCGCAAGAAGGAAGTGGCCGGCGTGATCGTGCAGTTCGCCGACGAACTGGCCAAGGACGTCGATCCGAAGGACGTCGGCGCGACGCCGCCGAACTACGCCAAGGCATACAACCTCTACGCCAAGGCGCTGACGCTGGAGATCGAACCGCTGCTGCGTGAAGAGGTGATGTTCAAGCGTGCCGCGACGATTCTCAAAGCCTCCAATCCCGGCCAGGCGATTGCGGATTTCAACGCGTATCTCACGGAGTTCGATCCGGACTGGCTGGGGCTGGCCGGCTCCATCCCCCGGGCGCCGCGGCTGCCCACGGAGAAACTGCAAACGCCGATCGGCAGGAATCGGCTGATGGCGCGGTATCTGCTGGCTGAAGCGCAGATCGACGCGGGTCAACTGCAGCCGGCCCGGCAGGTGCTCGAAGACCTGCTCGTCCTCATCGCCAGCCAGAAGGCGGCCGACGGTGATGCCGCGGCAACGGCGCTGACCGCGCTGCGCGGCGACGCGCTCTGGTCCGTCGTGCGATCCTACGGCATGCCCAGCGCCGGCGGCGACGATCTGGACCTGGCGCTGAAGGCCGCCGCGGATTTCCTGAAGGAGTTTCCCAAGCATCCGCACAGCGTCGAGGCTGCGTTCCAATCCGCGCAGGCACTCTGGCAGTCGCAGCGGCACGATCAGGCGATCGCCGCGTACGAGGCATTCATCAAGGGTGACATTTTCAAGCTTCCCGACGGCGATTCAGCGACCAAGAAGCTGAAGCGCAGCAACAAATCGCCGGCAGAACTGAAGGAAGATTGGACGCGCACCGCGACCTACGCCATTGCCGAGATTCGCTACGCGCAGAAGAAGTACGCCGAGGCGATCGGCCAGTGGCAGAAGTACGTGGCACAGTTCCCCAACGGCTCGCAGTGGGCCGACAGCCAGCGCAGCATCATCGCGGCCGAGTTCCAGATCGCGCTGGAAGCCGTCGCCGCGAAGAAGTACGCCGACGCCCGCCGGCTGTTCGATCAGTTCCTCGCCCAGCACCCGCTCGATGAGCGCACGGGCCGGGTGCTGTTCACGCTTGGCCAGATCGCCTACGCGGAGGCGGACGAACTGAATGCGAAGAGCGCGAAGGAGAAAGTAGATCCCGCCGCGCTGGCAGCCGCCTGGGCCAAGGCCATCGACGAGTGGTCCCGCCTTGTCAGCAAGTATCCGAACACGGAGGAATCCTCGCTGGCGCTCTATCGCATCGGCCTGATTCATGAGGAGCAACTGGGCGATCTCGACAAGGCGCTCGACGCCTACCGCCGACTGAACTGGGGCACGTACGCCGCCAGCGCACAGGCCCGCGTCGCCGTCATGACGCACAAGCACTTGGCGCTGAGCACCGAGCGGACGTTCCGTTCCAACGAAGCCGCGAAGGTGAAGATCAACGTCCGCAACGTCGAGAAGCTCACCGTCAAGCAGTATTTCCTGGATCTGGAAGCGTATTTCCGCAAGGTGCATCAAACCGGCGGCGTGGAGAATCTGGACATCGCCCTGATCACGCCCGACAAGACGTGGGAATACAAGGTCGAAGGCTACTCCAAGTACAAACCCATCGAACAGCAGATCGAGATTCCGTTCGAGTTGAAAGAGAAGAAGCTCACGAGCGGCGTCTGCATCATCAACATCAGCGAAGAGGACCTGGAAGCGACGACGCTGGTGGTGCGCAGCGACATCGACCTGATTCAGAAGACGAGCCGGCGCGAAGTGCTGGTGTATGTGCAGGACATGCTCGGCAAGAAGCCGGCCGGCGGTGTGGATGTGCTGGTCAGCGATGGCGCCAAGGTGATCGCCACGGGCAAGACGAGCGACGACGGCGTCTTTCTCCAGAAGGTCGAAGGCCTGAAGGACTGCAACAACATCCGCGTCTTCGCCCGCAGGGATGGCCACGTCGCGTCGAGCATGCTGTCGATGCAAGGGCTGACGCTGACCGCCGGCCTATCGCCCAAGGGTTATCTCTACACGGATCGCCACCTCTATCAGCCGGGCCATTCCGTCAATGTGCGAGGCATCCTGCGCGACGTGAAGGATGGCCAGTACATCCTGCCGCCGAAGGAGAACGTGTACATCGTGAGCGTGACCGATCCATCGGGTCGGCTGTTGCGCGAGGAGGAGGCGAAGCTCAACGATTTCGGCGCGTTCGCCACGGCGATGCAGCTCGATGATGCCGCGCCGCTGGGTGGCTACACGATCACGGCGAGGCTGAAATCCAAGCCCGAAACCGCCTATTCCACGACCTTCAACGTGCAGCGGTACCAGTTGCAGAAGATGAAGGTGGCGCTCTCGTTCGACCGCAAGGTTTACTTCCGCGGCGAACTGGTCAAAGGAACCGCCACGGCCGAGTACTACTGGGGCGAGCCGGTCATCGGCCGGCTGGTGCGCTACACGCTGCCCGACGGGCGCAGCCACTTCGGCACCACCGACAAGAAAGGCCAGGTGACGTTCAGCTTCGACACCACGCCGATGCCGGTGGGGCGCGTGCTGAATTTCACCGCCGCGATGGAAGGCGAGAATGTCGCCGCGACTGATGCGGTGTTCCTCTCGCGCGTCGGCTTCCTCGCCGAGGTGAAAGCCTCGCGCGAGATGACGATGGCGGGCGAACCGTTCGACGTCACGGTCACGACCAAGCTGCCCGACGGGAAGCCGGTGACGGCGGAAATGACGCTCACCGTGTTGCGTCGCGAAGTGCGCAAAGCGGACCCGGTGCTGAGCAAGGTGCCGTGGCTTGAATGGTCGGAGGGTGACCCCGACGACGGTGACGTGGATCTCAACGCAGCCCTGATGAACACCAACGCCGATGTGGCGCAGGTTCGCAACTTCATCGCCAATAACGTGGCTCAGCAGCAGAAGCAGATGGAGCAGCTTCGCCGCGCCGTGAGCTATGCCGAGGTGACCGTCAGCGAACACAAGGTGAAGACGGATGAAAAGACGGGTGAAGGCAGGATTCGCCTGTCGCTGGACAAGGGCGGGCAGTACATCCTGCGCGTCGCGGGCAAGGATCGATTCGATCAGCCGATCGTGACACAGGACGGCATCTTCGTCTCCGATGATGAGGACGCGACGAAGCTGCGGCTGCTCAGCGATCTGGACACGCTGAAGGTGGGCCAGCAGACGCAGTTGATTCTGCACTCGCGCATCGATGGCGCGCTGGCGCTGGTCACTTTCGAAGGCGAGACGATTCTCGGTCGGCGCATCGTCACGTTGAGAAAGGGCGCGAACCCGGTGCTGATGACGGTGGAGCATGCGCACTATCCAAACTTCGCCGTCGCCGCGGCGGCGATGGATGAGCGGCACCTGCGCACCGCGCTGAAGGCGTTCAAGGTGGAGCGGCAACTCACGGTCGTGGTGAAACCGGTCAAGGGCGTGGTCGATCCCGGCTCCGACGCGAAGGTGGAACTCACCGTGACCGATCAACTCGGCAAAGCCGTGAAGGCGGAGTTGAGCCTGTCGCTGGTGGATGAGGCGTTGCATGCGGTGGCGCACGATCCGACGGTTTCCATCCTCGACTTCTTCCAGGCTGGCGCCTTCCGCGATGCGAGCTTCCATGCTTCATCCACGGTGGGCTTCAAGTACACCGGCCTGACCCGCAAAGTGATCAAGGAACTGCTGGAGGAGAACGAACGTCTGGCGCGGGTGGAGAGCGAAACGCGCGAACTGAAGGACATGCAGAAGCAAGTGGAACAGCTTCAGAAACTCAGCGAACTGTCGCTCGACCGGGACGGCGTTCAGGACTTGAAGATGGAACAGTCCCAACTCGGCGCGCTTCAACACCAAGGAGGACAACAAGCGAGGTACGGCAACGCGCCGGTGAACGGCAGGCCCGTTCCAACGCAAGCGACCGGCAGCGTGGTTTCGCTGTTCGGCGGGCCGAATGCCGGCGAAGCGAGCACCGGCCGCGCCGCGCGCCGCGTGGAGCTGCCCGACGCTGGCTACTGGATTCCCTCCATCGTCACCGGCGATGACGGCAAGGCCGTCGCGACGATCCCCATGCCCGCCAACACCACCAAGTGGCGGCTGATGTCGCGCGGCGTCACGGTCGAAACTCTCGTTGGCGAGGCAAAGGCCGAGATCATCACCCGCAAGGACTTCTTCGTTGAGATCAAGACGCCGCCGGCGCTGCGCGAAGGCGACAAGCCGCGCGTCATCGCCCGCGTGCATAATCTGACCGACTACGCAGGCCCGGTGAAACTCACGCTCACGGTCACTGCCGGCGAACGGAAATTTGCTTCCTTCACGCAGGATGTGAAGGTCGAGAAGCAGTCGAGCACCGAAGTGGTGTTCGACGCTTTCGAGACACCTGCCGTGGCGAAGCTGCAGTTCGAAGTCAGCGCCGAGGCGGGAGACAAGCGCGACGCGCTGGCCCGCCATACGCCGGTGACGCCGTGGGGCCTGGAGTTCGCCGACCACACCGGCGGCACCGCGACGGGCGACACCACGATCACGCTGGAGCTGCCCAAGGGCCAGAAGTACACCTCGCAGTGGCTCACGCTGAGCCTCGGGCCGTCGCTGAAGCAAGCGGTGATCGATCTGGCGCTTGACGGCGGCACGGCCGGCCCGCGCGACTATCGCATGCCCACGATCGGCACGTTCGCCGGAAGCGAACTGCTCGCTGTCGTCGGCGGCTTGGAATACGCGAAAATCGTCCAGGCAACGCCGAAGACTTACGAGACGCTCGCCGAGCGAGCCCGCGGCCTGGTGGCCACGCTCGTCGTGTCGCAGCATTCCTCCGGCGGCTGGACCTGGCAGGCGCCCCTCGACAAGGGGCAGCCGGACTGGACGGTCAGCGCGATGACCTACTGGGCATTGGTGCGCGCCAACGCCGCCGGCATCAAGGTGCATCCCGACACGCTGAACAAAGCGCAGACGTATCTGAAGAACACGGTGACGCAGTTGCAGTCGTTTGAAACGGATGCTCGCGCAGTGGTCCTGCATGCGCTCTCGACGAGCAAGGCGGTGGACTTCACCCATCTGAATGATCTGCATCGCGAACGGCAGCGGCTCACGCCGGTCGCGCTCGCCTACACGGCTCTCGCGTTCGCCAACCTCGATCGCAAGGAACTGGCCGAGGAAGTGCTCGCCGTGCTGGAGACGCGCGTCAAGGCGATCACTCGAGATGAACGCGAACTGGCCTACTGGACCGGCGAAGGGCGCTATCCCTGGTTGAATGACGAAGTCGAAACCACCGCGGTGGCGCTCTTGGCGCTGGCCAAGGTGAAGCCGCAGTCGCCGCTGACCGGCAAGGCGGCCGAGTATCTGCTGAATCGCCGCGGCTGCTTCGGCTTCAATCCCGCCAAGGCGCGCGGGCCGGCGGTGGCGGCGCTGGCGTCGTATCACGGTAAAGCCGTGCAGGCGGGCGACGACTACACGCTGGCCATCGTCGTCAACGGCAAGGAAGTGAAATCCATCACTCGCAAGGGCGACATGGCGACGGTGCTGCTCGACGTGCCCGCAGTGGAACTGAAGGAAGGCGTGAACACCGTCACGTTCCGCAAGCAAGGCGCGGGACAATACGCCTATGCCGCCACGCTGCGCGGCTTCAGCGCGACGCTGAAGGATCCCAACTCCTTCAGCTATCCCTATGTGCAGGCTCGTTACTACTACCACTCGCAGCTTGAATACCGCGGCAAGCCCATCGGCGTGAACAGCTCCTCGCCGGTGAAGAATCTGGAGACGGGCCAGCGAACGACAGTGAATGTGCAGATTTACGACACGTCCTACAACGGCTATCTCGTCGTGGAGGAAAGCTTCCCTGCCGGCACGCGCCTCGTCGATGGCTCATTGAGCGGCGGCTACCAGCACGTGGAGTACCACGACAACCGCGTCGTGATGTACTACCCGGCGACGTCCTATGTGCGCAGCTTCAGTTACGAGCTCGTCGGCCACGCGGCCGGTCAGTACCGCGCGCTGCCCACGGTCATCCGCGATGCGATGAATCCCGGGCGCATGCGCATCGGCAAGGAATCGGAACTCACCGTGCTGCCTCCGAATCAGAAGTCGCCCGATCCGTATCAGATGAACGACGGTGAGCGGTATCAGCTCGGCACGCTCTATTTCAATGACGGCATGTACAAGGAAGCGCTGGACTATCTGCCGGCGTTGTTCGATCGTGAATCGCGCTATGCCGAGCGCGAGGTCGCCCGCATGTTGCTGTGGATCCACACCGATCCGAGCTTCCACGACGCCAAGCGGGTGGTGGAGACGTTCGAGGTGCTTCGCCGCCGCTACCCGGACCTGACGATTCCCTTCGACAAGATTCTCGTGGTCGGCAAGGCGTTCCGCGGCATCGGCGAGTTCGAACGGGCCATGATCGTTTTCCAGGCGACCATCGATTCCAGCTTCATCAACGACTCGAACATCAGCGCGATTCTCCAGGACGAGGGCCAGTTGTTCGCATCCATCGCCTATCAGGAGAATCTCTGGCGTGAGTATCCCGACACGGCGGACTCGCTGGCGTCGTACTTCGCGCTGGCGCAGCTGCTCTACGAGAAGGCGCCGCAGGCGCACCTGATCGCCAAGGAGATGCGCAGGCTCAAGGCATGGGTGTTAGAAGCACCCGTGCCGGCCCCAGGCGCGGTGCGTCCCGAGGCACGGGTGCTTGAAGCACCCGTGCCGGCCCCAGGCGCGGTGCGTCCCGAGGCACGGGTGCTTGAAGCACCCGTGCCGGCCCCGGGCGCGGTGAACGGTCACGATCCGAAGTCCGCTCCCACCAAGATCGACATGTACAAACAGTCGATCGACATGCTCTCCACTTTCGTCACGCTCTATCCGGAACATCCGCTGGCGGACGACGCGGCGTTCTCGATGTGCAACGTGCTGCTCGATCTGAAGGCATTCGATACGGTGGTCAAGCTCAGTGAGACGTTCAAGAAGCGTTACGAGAAGACCGAATTCGTCACCAGCTTCCAATACATGACCGCGCTGGGCCATTTCTGGCGCCGCGCGTATGAGCCGGCGCTGGCGGCGGCGAAGGTGGTCGCCGACGGAGAGAGCAAGGACCGCGATTTCGCCCGCTACATCCTCGGCCAGATTTATCACGCCGAGGGCAAGCCCGGCGATGCCATCGCCTGGTACAAGCGCGTCGAGCAGATTTACGCCGACGCGAAGCAGGCCATCAGCTACTTCGAAGAGAAGCGCATCGGCGTGGACGAAGTGACCAACGTGCAGCCGGGCAAGCCGGTCGAGTTGAAGATCAAGTACCGCAACATCAAGGAGGCCAATGTTCAGGTCTACAAGGTGGACCTGATGAAGCTTTATCTGCGCGAGAAGAACCTGAGCCGGATCACCGCCGTGAATCTTGCCGGCATCTCGCCGCAGCTTGTGCTCACGGAGCAGTTGGGCGATGGCAAGGACTACATCGAGAAGGAAAAGACGGTCAAGCTCGACATCAAGGACGAAGCGGCTTACCTCGTCATCTGCCGCGGCGATGACCTCTTCGCCAGCGGGCTGGTGCTGATCACGCCGCTGGAGATCGAAGTGCAGGAAGACGCGACCGCGGGCCAGATTCGCGCGAACGTGATCGACAAGGTGACGAGCATTCGGCCCGCCGAAGTGCATGTGAAAGCGATCGGCTCGGCGGATACCAAGTTCAAGAGCGGCGAAACCGATCTTCGCGGCCTGTTCATCGGCGACGGGCTGCGCGGCAATGCCACCATCATCGCCCGCGCCGGCGACAACCGCTACGCCTTCTATCGCGGCAAGACCTGGCTGGGCGCGCCGGCCGCCGCGCCCAACGCTCCACCATCGCAGCCGGGCAAGCCGAGCCAGCAACTGGATTACCAGCAGAACCTGCGCGGACAGCAGTATGAATTGCAGAGGAGCAATTACGAGTCATGGGACAAATCCCGCCGCATTCAGAACAGGGGCGTGGAGATTTACAAGGCGAAGTGAGCGGTCTGGTCCGGTCCCCGCTCCCTCCGGGAGAGGGTTAGGGTGAGGGCCGGACTGCCTTGTGCGCCCGAATCGAGCGGTGAGCGATGGGTAGTGAGCTTTGAGCGATGAGCGATGAGTTATCAACCATCGGATGTCCGTTTTCTCCAATCGCCATTCACGACTCACCACTCACCACTCACTACTCACTACTCACCACTTGTTTACCGGTCATCGAACGAATCAACGGTGTCACTACTTCACCGGCCCTCACCCCAGCCCTCTCCCGGAGGGAGAGGGGGCCGGAACTTCCGTGGCACGTCGCCCTCACCGCTCCACCAGAAACAACTGCTCCGTCACATGGATGCTGCGGCCGCGCAGGTTCCGGCTGCCGCGGAAGGTGTTGTAGCGCGTCTCCATCACCTCCACCCGACCGATCTCGCGCAACAGGTCATGCATCTGTGCGGGAGCGATGAAGCCCTCGTCATTGAACGACACGAGCAGGAATCTCGCGTTCGTGTCGTGCACCAGTTGACGGAATCGCTTGAGTGCTGAGTTCCGGCGGTTGTACGCCGAACGTCGCCAATCCGTGGGAATGCCGGACACGCGGCTGACCTTGGCGGGGCGCTGGTAATTCGTCACCAGGTTGAGCATGAAATAGTTGGAGCCGTATGGGTGCTGGTTGTATGGCGGATCGAAGTAAGCGAGATCGAACGCCTCACCGCCGCGCACCAATTCATTGGCGTCCTGCTGGCGCACGATCACTTCGCATTCGTGTCGGCTGAGCAGCGGCGGCTCCAGGCGGATGTCCCCCTTGATGCGGCGCAGCGCGTCGCCTCCGCTGCCGCCGAAGCTGCCGACGCCCGTGCGACGATCCTTGTAAAAGCCCTTGAACACGCCGGCGGTGTTGGCGTGAATGGACGCCTGTGACAGCAGCGGCCCCAGAAGCAGCTCACGCTCGCCCGGCTCCAGCGCATCGAGCATGCGGCGATAGTTGTCGAGCCGGCGGGCGTTGCGGCGGGTGTAGAACACGCGGTCGTCCGCGCTCACCCGATCTTCGTCGCGCGGAGCGTAAAGCTCCTCAATGAAACCGGCCGGCAGCGGCGCGTGATCGACGGCGGCATTCATCTGCTCGACGCGCCGCGCGATCTGCGTGTCGTCCACCTCGCCGCGGTTGCGCAAATGACATCGCGCGGCAGCGGCGGCATAGTCTTCCAGGTCGTTGCTGGTGAGCGAGGCCGCGTGCTGCTTGAAGAAGCGCGACACCACACCGCTGCCGGCAAATGCGTCGAGGATGCGAAGCTTGCTCCGCACGAGCCTCGCCTGCACCTGTTGGACGGCGGCGCCGATCGGCGCGAGCAAGGCCCGCTTGTTGCCGATGTAGGTGATCAATTGCCGCGTGAGATAGGCAGGGTCTTCGCGATCGGCAGCCGCGTTGCAAATTGAAAATGGTGAATTTTCAATTTTCAATTGTCAATCCTCTGAATCATCGACCGCTCCGTCGCGGTGCAGCCCCTTGGACTGGCGCAAGCGTTCGGCGATGCGCTCGATGCCCTTGAGCATGTCGCGCGCCGAGGTGAACGCGGGCCGCTGCGGATCCTTCGGACGCAGCACCGCGTCGGACAGCTTCGTGAGTCGCTGCGCCTCCTCGCTGTCGGGATGGTGCTCGATGAACGCCGCCAAGTCCGGATTGGTCTGCGGCTTGGTCATCATGACCGCGAGGTAGAAAAGATCCACCGCCTTGTCCACGCGGTGGTGGGCGTCGCACAGCACGTGACTGGTGACTTTGCCTGCGGTTTTCATGCGTCCCAGCAGCCGTTGAATCTGTGAAGTGGACATCATCTCGTCAAAGAGCGAGTTGAGCATCGGGTTCTTGCTGATGTCCTCGCCGATGCGGACGGCGGATCCGAAGTCGACGAATCCGACGCCGCGCGGGGTGATGACGATGTTGTCCAGGCGCAGGTCCAGGTGCATGATGCCGACGGTTTCATGAAGGGCGTGCAGCAGGCCGGCGCTCTGCCGGGCGAACTCGAGCTGCCTCAGCGGCTGTCCGCCGACGCGAAGCCAACTCATCACGAGTTTGCGCACCATGCCTTGGCCGTCACGTTCCAGGTGCAGCAACTGCGGCACATGGCCTCGGAATGACTCCGGCAGATCGCGCTGCAGAAGCTTGAGAAACGCCGCCTCGCGGGTCAGAAAGACGGGGAAGATCTTCTCCACGAGTTTGCGAGCACGATCGCGCAGCACACCGGGATCCGTGTTGGGATGCTTCTCGCAAAGCCGGCGGCAAAGATCATCCGTGGTGGGCACCTGTTTGAGCACGGCGTAGTCCGGATCGGCGCCGCGGCGAGAGCGAACCGGGGCCGCGGCGCGATGCTCGCTGTCGATCGGATAATCGCGGGTGAGCATCAGATCGAAGGTGAATCGATCGGTGCTTTCGCCCGGCTGCAGGAGTCGCACCTTGCGAGCGACAAAGTAATGCGCCCTGGGCCCCAGATTCAGCAGGCGCAGCAGCAGAGGACCGGTGCGGAAGGATGTCGCAGGTTTTTCGATCACGAAGCCGGCGTGCCGGCGGTAAGCATTCTCCACGCTGGCGATGTCGTTCTGATCCAGTCCGAGGTAGATCAGTTGACCTCCCCAGCGAAGGCGCGGAAAAGTGTCGGCGGGCGCGCTGTCGTCGGCGTGTGTTGCGAAGAGATAATCCGCCGGCTCCGTGGCGGGGACGTCGCGGGCGTCGATCAACATCGGATAGAGCACATCGCCGGCCACGACGCGCCGTCGCACCGCATCGGTGAGCTTCTTGCGCCGCTGCGGCGACAACTCCGCGGCGCGAGGGTCCGCGGCGGCCTTGCCTGGCAATTCCTGGTGGGCGGCGATCAGTGACATCGAAGTTGGTCGGAAGGCGGGAACAACGGGAACCTGATCCGTGGCACTATGATGAAATCGGCGATTCGCCCGTGCCGGATAACCATTTTAGCGTCTTGTGGACCGCGGCAAGCCCCGTCTCGACCAGCGGCAACGTCGGATCCGTGCGGGACGATCCTGCCGCCAGCCTGTCGCCGATGGGAAATCGCTACATTACCGTAGACTCCCTCGCCTGCCGGTGAGGCCCAGCGAAAGGAATCCGTGTTCGACTGGTGGACTCCATTCTGTTTGAACGTCGGCGATGTGCTGCTGGGCTGGCTTCTGATGGTGCCGCGCGATGTGGGCATCATGCTGCTGGCGCTGATTTCGGTGCTGGCGCTGCGGGGGGTGCGCAAGTTCACGACGAATCAGGATCAGCTTCGTCGCGCGGACGAAGACAAGGCGGTGCTCAAGCAACGGCTGCGCGAGGCAAAGAAATCAGCTGATCGCGAAGCCGTGGAGCGGTGCAGGCGTTTGGCCGGAATGCTCGGCATGCTGAAGCTGAAGGCGGAGGGATTGCCGCTGCTCGTTTCACTGCCGATCATCGGGCTCCTGGCGACGTGGGCTTTGTATCGCATGGAGTTCCTTCCGCCGGGCGGCGAAGAACCGGTGGAGGTCGAACTGAACGCACCGGAGATCGTCGCGGGACAGCCGGTGCTGCTGGTGCCTCAGGCGGGGGTGCGGGTGGAGCGCGGGTGGCTTCGCCTGATGGACGCGCATCGTGAAGGCAACGAGGTGGTTGCGGCGGGGACTTGGCGTGTGATCGCGGAGGCACGGGATACGCCGTACGAACTGGAATTCCGTCTGCCTGCCGCGGACCTGCCGGAGGGATTTCGCACGGTCGCCCGGCCGCTCATCATCGGCCAGCGCATCTACGCCCAGGCCGTCAGCGAACACGATGGCGGTGTGCGCACGCAGGTCAGGATGACGCAGGCCAAACTCTTTGGCGTTCTGCCTGGGCTCGATGACGCGCTCTTCCCGCCCTGGCTGACGGCTTACCTTCTCATCGTGCTGGTCCTCATGTTCGCGCTCAAGCCGGTGCTCAAGATCTATTGACGGGAAAGGCCAAGGCAGAAACGGACGGAGTGGTTGATGAGATGAAGTGATGAAGGGCAGACGAGACAAAGAGACTAAGAGACGAAGAGAAAAGGAGACGAAGAGAAAAAGGGGGTGAAGCGGAGACGGCGCAAAGCCGGGTGGATTCTCACAGGGTCACATCTGCGCATGGCGGGCGCAACGTTTGATCTCCGCCGTGGCTTGTTGATGAATCTTCTTTTTGCGACTCAGGGTGCCCTTGCTGTGGCGGTCAACTCCCGCCCGCCGCAACGCCCACCATCGGTGGATCAGGCAATGCGATGTGCTCAGCACGATGTGCCGTGGCCAGCAGGTTCCTTTCCAAGGTCGCTCGCATCCGCTGCCCTGCACCTTCACCGCACCTTCACCGACAACACCGGCCAGCCGAAATCGTAGTCGTTGCCCACATCCCCCAGTTCCGGCTCCGGCACCCAGCGTGTCGAGCCGTCGAAGAAGGAGATGTTCGCACCCTGGCCGTCTTCGCGGGACTTGGTGCAGCGGATCGGGCCTGAGTTGTTGCCGGAGACCGCGCCCCAGTTGCTGGTCCAGTGGCGGTAGGCGTGGTTGGCGAGGTAGCCGAGGATGATGCCCTGCGATCGGCGGTCGTCGAAGCGATCCTGCAGCAGCGGGCGATTGGAGCTGCCTTCTTCGAGGCGCTGCGGCACGGGCTTGGCGGCGCCGAAGTCGGGCCGGGCGTCGCCGTCGATCGCCCAGTACATGTAAGTGGACCAGACCAGTGAGCCGGGATTCGCCAGGGCGTCGTCGATCGGCGGCAGCGCGAGCGTCGGGCAGCCCCAGATGCGGAAATCGCGCACGTAATCTTTCATGTGCACGCGCAGGTCGAATGCGCCGCCATCGCGATAGATGCGACCGGCATCGCGGCCGCTCACGGCTCCGTCGCGCAGCAGCAGTCCCTGGTGATCGCCGGCGTGGCCAACCAGCGCGGTGGCGCACTGCTTCTGACTGGCGGCGCAGTGGGTTCGGCTCGCCGCATCGCGTGCCCCGCCGATCGCCGGCAGAAGCAGCGAAATCAAAAGCACCACCAGCGAGATCACCACCAGCAGCTCGATCAAGGTGAATGCCCTTGGGGACATGGAAATGGATTCTAACAGTCCGCCCGTCGGCGCCGCTTGATTCCTAGAATATTGGCGTCATGCGAATCACCCGCTTTGTCCAAGTCGTGGCCATCTCCGCCGCCTTCGTACTCGCCGGCGCAGCCGTCCGCGCCGCTGGCGCTGCCGATGCCATCGACCTCCGTCCCGGCCTGCCGCGCGTCAGCGTGGATGTGCCCCGGCTGAGCGAATCGGTGGCGGCGCTGAAGCCGAATCCGGGGTTGTGGATCGAGCCGGCCAATGCATTCGAGTGGGTTTTCGACACGAAAGCTGATGGTCAGATCGTGGAGTTGAAAGTGAAGACGCCCAAGCCGCCAGCGGTGGAATTCACAAAGCTCACCGTGTGGGACTGGGACAACACGCCGGTAGTTCACCTGCGATTCGCAGCGGACATCGAGGAGAAATTGCGATTCATCGTGCGGCAGCGAGGCACGTACCTGCTCACGCTGGATGGATTCAAGGGCGCGGAGTGCGTGTATCGCCTGGTGCGGAGTTTCAGCGTGACTTCGCCCGTGAAGGACGGCCCGGCACGCTGGGAGAGCAGCAGGTACGCGCTTGGCATCTGCGCGTTTCCCGGTCGCTATCACTGGAACAGCAACGGCGCGGCGACGCTGCCGGCGGGCCTATCGGAAGAGCAGGCGCGCGAGTTGGAAGCGAGGGCTGCGGCGCGGCTTGGTCTCGCACTGGCGCGGCTGGATGTGTCGATGGTGCTGCCGGAGGATGAGAAGTCGCCGATCGACTGGAAGCGCATGGACGCGGCGGTGAAGGCGTGGACTGGCGTGAACGTTGGCGACTCCGGAGAGGCGAGTCCGCAACCGAAGCTGAAGCTCGCCTTGCAACTGATGCATCCGCCGGACTGGTCGATCGATCCGAAGTACGCCAACGAAGAGAAGGATCGCTGGCGTTTTCCGCGGCAGGAGCAGCCTTATCGGCGGTACGCGCGTGAGATTGTCGCTCGCTACCGCAAACTGGCGGCGTTCGTGCAGGTGAACAACGAGCCGGACCAGATCGAGTTCTGGGCCGGGCCGGCGGAGGATTATGTCACCGAGGTGCGCTGGGCGACGGATGAGATTCGCAAGGTGTTTCCGGTGAATGCGCAGGGGCGGGCCAATCGTGGCGCGCGTGACGGCGGCGCGAATCTTGAAGAGCGGGCGGCGGGTCTTGCGGCGGAAGCTGTCCGCGCTTCGCCAGACGCCTTCGGCGTTTCCGCTAAACACA
Source organism: uncultured Phycisphaeraceae bacterium (assembly GCA_964426135.1). GTDB lineage: Bacteria > Planctomycetota > Phycisphaerae > Phycisphaerales > Phycisphaeraceae > CAYRPN01. Next base: position 39,682 of record CAYRPN010000045.1, read on the forward strand.
ATTCCCGGGCCGCGACCCCGAACCCCCAACCCCCGGCTCTCAACCCCGACGTTCTTCCCATCGCCAACGGCGGTTACGCGTTCATCGATCCGAAGCGCTCCGCTTACTACGTGGAGCAACTGAAGGGCAAGCTCGACCTCGCCGCGTACCACTCGCACGGCAGCCTGCGCGAGCTGAAACGCGACATGGATCACATGCGTCGCCTGCATAACGAGGCGAAGATCGACAGGCCGCGATACTGGAACACCGAGTGCGGTTACGCGGCATGGCGGCTGGATCAGGAACGCACGCAAGCGGCGGCGGTGGTGCAGAAGGTTCTGCACTCCTGGGCGCATGGCGACGAAGGCATGCTGCTGTTCTGTTCGCGCATGACCCGCAGCGCCGCGGCCGGACGCAGCGGTCGCGACTTCGGCTTCCTCGATCACGACTTCTGCCCGCGCTTCGTCTACGGCGCGGTGGCGGCGTTCAGCGAGACCTTCGCCGGCGCGAAGTTTGTGCGCGTACTCAGCGAAGGCCAGAACGTGCATGCGTATCTCTTCACCAAGGGCGAAACGAAACTCGTGGCGGTCTTCGCGCTGAGCGTGCCGGTGGAGGTGACGGTGGCCAGCGACGGCAGCGCGGCCAGCGTCGCGGATGGGATGGGCAATGCGGTGAAGGCGGAGGATGCGAAGCGCGTGACGGTGAAGGCGGGCGGCCTGCTGCAGACGGTGATGATCGAGGGGGCGAAGGACGTGAGAATCGGCGAGCGGCCGTGACATTGGCAAACGTTGGCGCAAAAAAAGGCGCGCCCTGCGACGCGCCTTGGTTCGGTTGAATTGCGGGGCCGAGGGTTCTTCGAACAGGCACCTGCGGTGCTTCCGCTAAACGGGCTAACGGCTAACGGCTAACGGCTCTCGGCTCTCGGCTCTCGGCTCTCGGCTCTCGGCTCTCGGCTTCTTCATGTGCTCTCCGCACCCGCCTTGGCGAGTTCCGGCTTCGCCGGTTCGCCGCCGCTGGTGGTGAACACCAGCTCTTCCTTGCCTTCGGCCTTGCTCGCCTTGATGTGCTGGCCGTTCTTGAATTCGCCGCGGAGGATCGATTCGCTCACCGGGTTCTCCACGTACTGCTCGATCGCGCGGCGAAGGGGCCGGGCGCCGAAGTCGGGGTTGTAACCCTTGGCGATGAGGAAATCCTTGGCGCTCTGTTCCATCTCCAGCGTCATCGCGCGTTCCTTCAGCCGCTTCTGCACCTTGTTCAGTTCGTACTCGACGATCTGCACGAGGTTCTCGCGGGTCAGGGGGCGGAACACGATCTTGTCGTCGAGGCGGTTGATGAACTCGGGGCGGAAGAACCGGCTCAGTTCCGCTTCGAGCGTCTGCTTCATCTTGTCGTAGCCGGCGCCGGCGTCCTTCTTGCCGAAGCCGAAACCCTGCCCCTGATTCTGGATCAGCTCCGCGCCGATGTTGCTGGTCATGATGAGCACGACGTTGCGGAAGTCCACATGCCGGCCGAAGCTGTCGGTGAGCTGGCCTTCTTCCATGATCTGCAAGAGCATGTTGAAGACGTCCGGGTGCGCCTTTTCGATTTCATCGAGCAGCACAACGGAGTAGGGGCGGCGGCGAATCTGCTCGGTGAGCTGGCCGCCTTCTTCGTAACCGACGTAGCCGGGTGGCGCGCCGATGAGGCGGGAGACGTTGTGCTTCTCCATGTACTCGGACATGTCGATGCGGATGAGTGCGTCGGCGTTGCCGAACATGAACTCGGCCAGGCTCTTGGCGAGCAGCGTCTTGCCCACGCCGGACGGCCCGATGAAGATGAACGATCCCATCGGACGCCGCGGATCCTTCAGGCCGCTGCGTGCCCGGCGCAGCGACTTGCTCAGCGCGGAGATCGCCTCGTCCTGCGACACGACGGTCTTGTGCAGTTCTTCTTCGAGCTTGAGCAAGCGCTCGGTCTCGGCCTTTTCGAGGCGGGTCAGCGGCACGCCGGTCATCGTGGAGACGACCTCGGCGATGATCTCCTCGTCGACCACGCCGTCGATTTCCTTGGCGCGGTTCTTCCACTCGCGCTGCATCCGCTCCTTGTCCCGGCGAAGGGTTTCCACCTTGTCGCGAAGCTCGGCTGCACGCTCGTAGTCGGCGGCCTTGACCGCCTCGTCCTTGTCGAGGCTGGCGCGTTCAATCGCCTCTTCAATCTCGGTGAGGTTCGGCGGCTTGGTCATGCTCTTGAGCCGGACGCGGGCGCCGGCTTCGTCGATCACGTCGATGCTCTTGTCCGGCTGGACGCGGCCGGTGATGTAGCGCGTGGAGAGCTCGACCGCGGCGCGGATCGCGTCATCGGTGATCTGCACGCGGTGATGCGCCTCGTAGCGATCGCGCAGCCCTTTCAGAATCTCGACCGATTCGCTGGCGCTGGGCGGCTCGACCACGATGGTCTGGAAGCGGCGCTCCAGGGCGCCGTCCTTCTCGATGTACTTGCGGTACTCGTC
>CAYRPN010000046.1:0-42040 GCA_964426135.1 uncultured Phycisphaeraceae bacterium
AGAGCCGGGGGCGAGGGGGCCGATCCGCCGTCCCCGGAAATTTTGGCAGACCCCGGTGCTCCTTCGTCGCCAGCCGCAATTGCTGAATATCGCACGCGATGATAAAGTTTGCCGGACAGCTTTGGCGCGCTGGACATCTGGCAGCCTGTTCATGGCCGCCGCGGTCTTGGCGAATGTCGCTGAGCCGAGTGCCTGCTGACGGGGGCCACGTTTACGGAAGGTGCTTGCCCATGGGTTTCGACGTCAACAAAACACGCGAGTGGGTCAACAAGAATTCCGCAGCCGTCACCATCGGCGCGATTGTCATCCTGATCTTCGCGCTCGCTTACATCTGGCTGCAGAACAAGGGCCCGTCGTACAGCGGGGCGGCGATGGACATGTGGTTCTACGACGTACAGGCGGACAAGCTCTTCATCGACAAGGGCGACAAGTATCCGCCCATCGACGCGCCCAGCGGGGGCAAGGGGTTCAAGGCGTACATCTTCACCTGCGGCTCGTGTGCCAACGAGAGCGAGCGGTTCGCCGGCTACTACGAAGGCTTCACCGATGAGTTCAAGGAGATGATGCGCAAAGCCCAGGAGGCGGCCAAGAGCGGCAACGCCGCGGTCATGCCCGAAGCGGCGATGTACATGGAAGAGGGTTACGCCAAGGGCCGGCTCATCAGCAAGGACGGCAAGGAATGGGTCGAGTCCAACTCGGTGGAAGGCATCGCCATCACGACGGAACTGAGCAAAGCGTGCGAGAAGCGCGGCGGCGGACAGCTCAAGCCTTGCTATCCCGGGATGAAGTGAAGTTCTGAGTGTGGAGTTCCATGATTCTGAGACGACTTTTTGCCGCGTGGCGAACCCGCTATGAGAGAGTGGGGTGCTTTGGTGGTTGCGTCTACTTTATTGGCGCAATTGGCGGACTATTCATTTCTGCGTGGGTTTGTGAGATCATTGTCATTACGTTGTTGTATCCGCCAGGCGGGTATTTCTCTGACTCCATTCGGTTTGCCGATAATCGAGGGAATCTCACCAACGGTGAGGCGATTCCGTTGCTGCTTATCCTTGCGGGTTGTGTGTTGTACATCGTTCTGTTGGCTACGTGGACGATTGGATCGTTGTTTGTGATTGATCTCGCACGAAAAGACAGGTGATTGGTGGATCTTGTTCACGTCAGCAAGTTTCTCAGCTTCGTCCTGCGGCACAAGCCGGAGGAGATCGGTCTGACACTGGACGCCAACGGCTGGGCGGAGGTGGATGAGTTGATTCGCTTGTCGCACCAGCACGGGCAGCGTTTCACGCGGCATCTTCTGGAACAGGTCGTGGCGGAGAACGATAAGAAGCGCTTTGCCTTCAGCGAGGATGGTCTGCGCATCCGTGCAAGTCAGGGGCATTCGGTGGAGGTTGATCTGGCGTTGGCGCCGGCGCACCCGCCAGAGTTTCTCTACCACGGTACGGCTGCGCGGTTCGTCGACAGCATCCGCCGTGAAGGATTGCACTCAGCCGGCCGGCAGCACGTGCACCTGTCGCCGGATCGGGGAACCGCGACGAAGGTGGGACAGCGTCACGGCAAACCGGTGGTGTTGGTGGTGCGGGCAAGTGAGATGGCGGGGAATGGGTTCGCATTTTTTCTTTCCGCCAACGGCGTGTGGCTGACGGACCGGGTGCCGGCGGAGTTCATTGTTTTTCCAATGTGATGGATGCGGACATTTCTTGTGGCCGAATCGAACGGGGCAAGTTCGGTCGCGAAACGGCTGATTGCTGATCACTAAAGACTTCTCCCTTCCACGGAATGAAAAACGCCGGCGGTTAGGCCGGCGTCGTTCGTTGCAGCAGATTTTCAAGCGTCAGCGGGTGCTCAGTGCGTCGGATCCGACAGAAGCCGACTAATGAGTGTATGAAAAAATCCCTAATACCTCTCCGATCCGCCCCGATGTCGCTTCGCTGCTCGCTTGGGTTCTCCTGCAACAAGCACGGCACCTTTTCAGAAAAGTCGCGTTGACCCGCGGGGTTCGGGGCGGACGAATCATGAAAAGAAAATCGTCTCAAAAAAACCGGAAGTGCTGTTCGAACGGGCGTGAACACCCACCTTTGGCAGTGTAGCAGAATCCCGTCCCGCGGCAACGAGGAGTTTCAAGAAAAGCCCGCAAGGGATCAGCGGTTGCCGCGCAAGAATGAAAGAAAAACGCCGCAAACCCAAGGGTTCGCGGCGTTTGGTTGCAGTCTCAAAAAAACCTGATCACACTTCGACGGGTTCCTTCGACTCCTGCTGGCCCGCCAGCTTCTTGGTGACTTCCTTCACGCCGCTGTGCCGCGGCTTGGCGGTGCTGGCGTCGGTGCGCGGGGCTTCGAGCACGGGCAGCGTCATGCTGGCGCCGTGGTCGTGAAGGGCTTTGCGGGCGTCGTCGGGGTTGACATTGTTCTTGAGCTCGGGCGCGCCTTGCAGCAGCTTGGGCACGACGCGGTCTTCCTTCTTGGAGAAGATCCAGCTCATGAAGTTCTTGCACACGCCCCAGATCATGCCGATGTCGCGCACGTTCATCATCATCTTGGCCATGCGCCACATCTGCTTGGGGCGGAAGTAAAACTCGCGGAACGCCTGCTTGGTCGCCTTGAGGATTTCCTCAGCGGAGAAATCGTCGTAGCTGACGACGGAGGAGTCGTTCATATCGAAGTGCTTCCAGTCGCTGGTATTGAGCCAGCCGTTGGCGACGGACTGGAAGTAGAACTCCGTGCCGGCATAGGGCATGGCGACGTGGAAGAGCGCGATGTCGATCGGGCAGCTCTTGGCGAAGTCGATCGTCTCGCGGACGGTCTGTTTGTTTTCACCGGGCAGGCCGATGATGAAATAGGCCCAGGTCTTGATGCCCAGCTTGTTGCACATGGTGAGCGTTTCGCGGGCCTGCTCGACCTTGGCGTCCTTCTTGACGTTGTCGAGGACTTTCTGCGAGCCGCTCTCGACGCCGAAGGCGATGAGCCAGCAGCCGGCGGCTTTCATCTTCTTCGCGATGGGCTCGGTGAGCGTGTCGACGCGGCTGTTGCACGTCCAGCGCACCTTCAGGCCCTTGTCGATGATCATGTCGCAGAGCTTTTCGAGGTTCTTGTGGTTGCTCTTGTCGGTGAAAAGGTCCGCCAGGAAGAGCACGTTGTTGACGTTGTGCTTCGCGAGGTAGACGAGCTCTTCGAAAATCGACTCGGGGCTGCGGTGGCGGACGCTCTTGCCCCACACCACGCCTTCGAAGCAGTAGGTGCAGGAGTAGGGGCAGCCGCGGTTGGTCAGCAGCCACACGTAGCGGCTGCCGAGGAACGGCATCTTGTACTTGTCCAGCGGCAGCAGGTGCTGCTTGGGAATGGGCAGCTCGTCGAGGGACTTGAGCAGCGGGCGGTCCGGCGACAGCACGGGCTTGTTGTCGGCGCCGCGGTAGACGATGCCCTTGATGTCGGACGGCGGCTTGCCGGCGAGCGTGAAGGACATGATGTCCTTGAAGCTCATCTCCGGCTCGTGGCGGATGACGAAGTCGAGTTCGGGGATGAGCTCGATCGTGTTCTGCGGCACGGCGGACACATGCGTGCCCACGGCCACCGTGTGCGCGCCGATCGCCTTGGCCCACTGGATGCCCTTGGCGTCCATGGCGAACGTCGTGCCGGTGACGTAGCTCACGTAGAACTTGGGCTTCTCCTTTTCGATTTCCTTCTTGAAATCTTCGGGAGACATTTCCTCGGCGATGGCGTCAATGATGCGGACGGTCATGTTGTCCGGCACCACCGCCGCCAAGTAGGCGAGGGATGACTGCGGCCAGATCATCTTCTCGCGGCTCTTGCGCCCCCAGCGGCACATGTCGCGAATGTAGATGTGGCCATCGGGCGAGGGAGGATTAACGATCAGGACATCAACCATAGTACTTTCCCTGTCTCATGTAGCCGGGTTGAAAGCCCGGGGGTGGTGGTGACTGTTTCGCCTGCCTGACGAATCGATACTTGGTTCGAATGTTTGTTTCGCTTTGAGTGAATACTTACGGTCCTGGTTCACTGGGCGGTTGGCACTGAAGTGCCAACGCCTGCATCGGATTCAAGACTCTAGGCTCTAGACCCTAGGCCCTAGGCCCTAGGCCCTGGGCCCTTCTTACTCCGCGCGATCTTCCGCCATCGCCGCGGCGTGGATCAATTCCAATTGGTCGTCCGTGAACTCCTTCGCCGCCGATTCGGTCTTCTTCACGAGCATGAAATCCTGGATGAACAGGGCATCCATGCCGGTGGTCAGGAAACATTCGATGGCGTCTTCGGGCGTGTGGCAGATCGGCTTGCCACGGATGTTGAAGCTCGTGTTGAGCAGCACGGGCACGCCGGTGAGTTTCTCGAACTCCTGAATCAGGCGGTAGTACTTCGGGTTGTGCTTCTTGCTCACGCTCTGCACGCGGCCGGTGCCGTCCACATGCGTGGTCGCCGGGATGATGTTCTTTTTCTCCGGCAGCACATCGTACACCAGAATCATGTACGGAGAAGGATAGTTGCTTTCAAAGTACTCGCCGGTCTTCTCTTCGAGGATCGAAGGGGCGAACGGCCGGAACCCTTCGCGGAACTTCACGCGGGCGTTGATGATGTCCTTCATCTCGTCCCGCCGCGGGTCGGCGAGGATCGAGCGATTACCCAGTGCTCGCGGGCCCATTTCCATGCGATCCTGGAACCAGCCGATGATCTTGCCGTCCGCCAGCATCTGGGCGGCGATCTTGGGCGCGTCGGTGACGCGCTTCCATTCCACCTTGTCGCTGGCCTTGGCGCCGCCGAGGAATTCGCCCTCGGCTCCGCTGGCGAGTTTGCCGCGGATGGCGGGCTCGATCTGTTCGTTCGTCCACCACGGGCCGAAGTACGCGTGATCGAACACATACGTGCGCGGCTTGCGCATGACCGTGTTCCACAGCCAGTAGCACGCGCCCAGCGCGGTGCCCGCATCGTTGGCGGCCGGTTGGACGATCACCTCGTCGAAGCCCAGGTCGAGCTTGATGCGCCCGTTCATCACACTGTTGAGGCACACGCCGCCGGCAAGGCAGATCTTGTTCAGCCCCGTCTTCTTGCGCAGCCACTCAGCCATGTGCATGCCGACTTCTTCCGTGCGCAGCTGCAGCGCGGCGGAAATATCCATCGCGCGTTTGTCGGGCTTGTTGTTCGTTTCGTACTTCGGGCCGAACTTGTCGAAGAATTTGTTTTCGAACCAGTTGGGCCGACCGCGATATTGGTAGGCGAAGTAGGAGAGATCGACTTCGTACTCGCCTTCGGGCTTGAGCTTGATGACCTTGCGGAACTCATCGATGTACGGAGCCGGATCGCCGTAGGGCGCCAGGCCCATGATCTTGCCTTCGCCGCTGGCGAACTTCTGGCCGAGGAACTCGGTCACCGCGCCGTACACCAGGCCCACGGAGTGCGGGAAGCTCTGCGTCTTGAGGCAGGTCATGTCCAGACCTTTGCCTTGACCGAGCCAGGTGCAGTCCCACTCGCCGGCGGCGTCGATGGTCATGATCGCCGCTTCGTCCAGCTTGCTCGTGAGGAACGTGCTGGCGGCATGGCAGATGTGGTGGTGCGGGAAGTGAATCTGCGTTCGGCTGGTGATTCCCAGTTCCTCGCGCAGCATCGCCTTGAGCTTGGCGGGCGAGGTTTCCTTGCCCGCGCGACTGCGGATCAGTTCCATGCTGCGCGGGAAATATTTGAGCACGTGCCAGACGCGCTTCCAGAAGTGCAGCTTCGGATTCCAGTAGAAGACGATGTGGTCGAGTTCGCTGGGCTTGATGCCCGCGATATCGCAGCACCAGTTGATCGAGTGCCTGGGGAAATCGCCCACGTGCTTCTTGCGGAGGAAGCGCTCTTCCTCGACGAGGCCGAGCATATCGCCGTCGCGGATAATGGCCGCGGCGGCGTCGTGGGCAAAGCAGTTGAATCCGAGAATGTGCATGGTCGGGTGTCTCCCTCGATCGTCCGTGGCTGCTCGTTTAGCGACGGGGCTTGCCCCGTCTGTGCGACCAGGCGCGGCAAGCCGCGGCGCTAAACGACGAATCATCAATGTTGCGCGCTGACCGCCGGCGTGCCGTTGTTGCCCGCCTGTCTTGTTTCAGCGGGGCGCGAGCCGTTGCCGTTGTTCACGGGATTGCAGGGCATCGCGTATTCGTCCTTGACCAGGGCCTGCGTCTTCTCGCCCACGGCCCAGATCACGCGCACCATCACGCCCGCCACGCCCAAGAGCGAACCCCACAGGCAGAGCATGATCGTGAGCCACAGGCCCCAGTAGCCCAGGCTCGCCACTTGTTTGAAAAACAGCAGCCCGACGCCGCCGATGGCGCAGACGATGCCGCCCAGGTTCAGGAGCGTGCGATGGTGCATGATCGAATGCAGGGCGCGCTCGGCCGGTCCCGCCGCCGCCCGCGGGCCGATGAGCAGGAAGTTCAGTTGGTGAACGATCACGCCGGCGTACATCAGCACGCTGATCACCGCGCCGCCGACGATGCCGATCGTGCCCCAGTCAGCGCTGCCGACCAAGCCCAGAAGCGCCAGCAGCACCGCCGCGATGACGGAGAATCCCGCCATCGTTTTCACCGGCGAGTAGCAGCACGCCGCGAACATGATCGTGAACAGGAAGCGGAAGCCGTCCTTGAGCACGTTGAGCTTGCTGCGGCCTTCGCGCTCCTTGTACTTCATGCCGTGCACCTCGACGATCTTGAGGCGCGGATCGAGCATGCAGATCGCGCTCATCGCCGGCGTGTAGTGCAGGCGATCGGGCAGCGGCGTCATCAGTTTCAGGCTGGAGCGTTTGATCACTCGGAAGCCCGAAGCCGTGTCGGTCAGCGACGCGCCGGCCATGAAGCCGAGCAGCTTGGCGAAAATCTTGTTGCCGATCTGGCGGATCATCGGCATCTCGGTGTCCGGTTGCAGCCGGGCCGCGAGAGTGACATCAGCGTTGGTCGCATTCAGTTCGTTGATGAGCTTGACGCAGAACTCCGGATCGCACGTGCCGTCGCCATCGATGAAGCCGACCAGGTCGGCGTCGGTGGCTTTGAAGCCGGCCTTGATCGCGGCGCCGTAGCCGCGGTTCTTCTCGAAGCGCACTTTGACCACGTCGTTGAACTCTGCCTGATCGACCACAGCCTGTGTGCCATCGGTGGAGCCGTCATTCACGAACACGACGTACATTTTCTCGACGGAGGTCTGCGACGTGATTTTTTCGCGCGCGGCGAGGCAGCGGCGCAGCGTGCCGGCGATGGCCTGCTCCTCGTTCAATGCGGGTACGATCAGTGCAAACTTCATTTGACGTCCGCCTCCTGACGGTCGAGTGTGGTAAGCCGGGCGGGCCTGAACAAGGCCGTTTCATGCTTATCGCGCTGGTTCCAGCCGCGGCGAAACAGGAACGACGACGAACCCATCCGCTGCATTCCTATCGGCGATTAACTCGTACAACTGGCGTTGGGGAAAGCACTCAGCCGCCTTGGCGGCCCAACGATCCACCTTCCGCACGTAGATCACTGCGTTATCAGCCATCGGCGCCCGCATGTGCACCATGCCGGTGCGCGGATCGGTGGGGGCCTTGCGCTGCGTGCGCCACGCGTCGCCCAGCGCTTTGGCCGCCGCTTCCATTTCCTGGCCCAGGGGCAGACCGACCACGGCGTTGGTCAATTTCATCGCCGCCGCCAGTTCGCCGACATCGCCCGACACGCTGTGCGGCGGCGCCAGGCGGTGCTGCCAGAGCCGGCCCGCGTACTCCACCGCCAACCCTACGATCAAACCGGCGGCGAGGATCGATAATCCGAGTTGGGAGGAAAGGGCCAAGGGAGAAGGGCCAGGGGCCAAGGGCCTAGGGCCTAGGGCCGAGGGAATGGCGATTTGCTCATCGGCGTCGGCGGATTGCACGGCGCCTGGGTTCTCGCCTGTTAGCCCCGGGCTCCGCCCGGGGGCGGCATGCGCCAGCATCACGTCCACCAACTCCGCCGCCAACAGCGCCACCAGCGGCGTCACCGGCAGCAGCCAGCGCGGCCCCCACCAGACATTCGTGAAGAGGAACAGCGTCGCGCTGCCGAAGAAAATCGCGTTCGCCGCAAGCAGCAGCGACAGGGCGGGCGACTGCCGCAGCCGGCCGCGCGAGATGGCGATCATCAGGCCCAGCACAGCCGCGGTCATGCCGCCGATGCCGTAGCCGGGCACGCGGGCGTTCAGTTCCGCCCACTGGAACCACATGCGCAGCACCGGCGACCAGATCGCCGTATCCCAATCCGCCTGCCAGCGTCCTTCGAGCTTGTACGGGCTGATCGTCGCGCTGCCCGTGGTCATCGCATTCGTCCATGCGTAGATGCCCACGCCCACCAGCGCGCCGATCGTGATCATTGCGCTGGGCACGAACCAGCGCTTGGGCGAGCGCAGAAAAAACCACGCCGACGCCGCAACCGCGGGCATCGCGAACATCACCGCATCGAACGGCCGAACGAGAACCGCAAAGCCCAGAAACAACCCCGCGCCGAGTCCCGACGTGAGAAGGTGTCGTGGCTCGGCGCCTCGACTCCCCTCCCTCTCAGGGAGGGGCTGGGGGAGGGTTGGATCTACTCTTTCACTGTGTGCCGATTCTTGCTGGACGCCCGACCCTCCCCCTGCCCCTCCCTGGGAGGGAGGGGAGTTGAGCCCATGCATCGTCTTCAAATACAACCACCAGAACCCGGTCACCGCGATGGTCGACGCCACATGCGATGCGAAGTGCGCTCCGTTGAACCACGCCCACGGCGAAAGGCCGAACAGCACCGCCGCCAGCACCGCCACGCGATGCGTCGTGATCTGCCTGCCCAGCGCGTACGTCAGCAGCACGGCCAGTCCGGTCATCGTCGCATTCGCCAGGTAGCCGATGTGTAGCTTGTCGAAAAATCCCAGCACGAATGGCCAGCCTGCGGGATATTTTCCGAAGAAGCGCGTGCCGTCGAAGATCATTTCGCCCGTGGCGGGATCGAGGTGCTGCTGATCGGTGACGAAGAAGAGCGAGCCGATGAACAAGTCCGGATGCGCCGGCTTGGGCATGGAGAGTTCGCCGGCCCAGAGCATGCGGCCCTGCGTGAGGTAGGTGAGCGAATCGCTGAAGTGCGGCACGGCATCGAGCGCGAACCAAGCCATGAACCCGCCCAGCGCCACCGGCAGCGCCAGCGCCGCCGCCAGCCAGGTCTTGCGACGAGATTCGATGCTGTTCCTCACCCGCGCGGCACAGGCTGCGAACCGATCCTGCGCCGGCCAAAGCGCCGATATCGCCAGGGCCGTCATCACCGTGGACGCGAACAGCAGCCAGCCTTTCAAGTCCTCGCGCACCATGTAGGCGCGCAGGCCGACGCCTTTGTCCCGATTCCACCGCCGCGTTTCCGCGTCGACGAACAATTCGTAACCATCCACCACCCCCAGCATGAGCACAATCGCCATCACGCCGGCCGCCAACGGATGCTGCTTGATCCATTGAATGATCCAGGCGATGGTCGTCCGCAATCGCTGATCGCGCAGCAGCGCCCAGATCACGCCGATGCCGCCCAGCGCCGTCGCCAGCAGCACGGCGATCACCTCGCCGATGGGCAGTCGGGCCACGATCTGCTCGCCGTCGCGCAGGACGAATGAGCCGTTGACGCGCTCAAGCATCCACGACCAGACGGAGAGCATGCCGGTCCCCGCCGCCCCGAGAATCAGCAGCATCGCGCGCAGCGGCGACACACCCGCGGTGGCAACGCTGGGTGCCAGGTCGGGTTCGCTTTCCTGTGCCGCCACTGTCCTGGATGCCGTGTCTGAGTTCAGAAAACACCTTCGCCCGAGGCGAAAACCGCCGCGGCCCTTGATCAAAAACTCGAATTAACCATTCTACTTCCTTCCCATCGCCACGATTGGTCGCACGGTTTGACGGCGCCGGAGTATGCCTCTCGTTCTCCATCCAGCGGAAATCACACGATCGTTGCAGACGCTACAGACGAAACCGGAGCGTGCTTTTCTCCAATAGAGGATGTCAGAACCGCGTAAGGTGGGCACCGCCCACCGCTGTTGACGCACAGGGTTGTCCGTGGTGGGCGGTGCCCACCCTACGAGTGCCGGACTACGAGAGCCGGACATGCCACGTTGTAAGATGATCGAAATCATTCTCTCCCCGGAGCCATCCATGTCGCATCGCCTGATCGCCCTCTTTGCCGTCGTGCTTTTGTCGGCCAGTGTGCAGGCCCAGGAATGGACGCGCTTCCGCGGCCCCAATGGCGCCGGCGTCAGCGACGCCAAGACCGTGCCCACGAAATGGACGGAGAAAGATTACAACTGGAAGATCGAGTTGCCTGCCGACGGTCACGGCTCGCCCGTGATCTGGGGCGAGAAGATCTTCGTCGTCAGCGGTGAAGAGAAAACCGGCAACCGCATCGTCACCTGCGTGAACGCCGGCGACGGCAAAATCGCGTGGTCGAAAACCTATCCCGGCAAGAGCTATCGCCATCACGGCTTCAACGCGGTCGGCCATTCCACGCCTGCGGTCGATGCGGAGCAGGTCTATGCCTATCTCGGCAGTGAGGAAGAAGTACTCGTCGTCGCGCTCGATCACAACGGCGCCGAGAAATGGAAAAAGAACTTGGGCACCTTCAAGAGCAAGCACGGCCCGGGCACCTCGCCCATGCTGCACGGCGATCTCGTCATCGTCACCAGCGATCAGGATGACAAGAGCTTTGTCTGTGCCCTGGATCGCAAGACCGGCGAGCAGAAGTGGAAGATCGATCGCAAGTTCGCGGGCAACGGCGCGTCCTACGGTGTGCCCTGCGTCTATCAGGCCAAGGGCGACAAGCCGCAGATCATCTTCGGCTCCGCCCTGCACGGCATGACCAGCGTCGACCCGGACAGCGGCAAGATCATCTGGGAGATCGGGGACCTCATGCCGCTGCGCGTCGTGGCGTCACTCATTGTGGTGAATGATCTGATCATCACCAACTGCGGCGAAGGCTGCGGAGGCAAGAAGTACGCCGCGGTGCGTCCCGGCAGTGCCGATGGCACGCGCAAGCCGGAGGTCGCGTGGAGCCTGACGAAAGGCATTCCATACGTGCCCACCACGGTGGCCCAAGGTGATTTTCTCTACACCGTGACGGACGGCGGTGTCGCCACCTGCATGAAGGCGGCGGATGGCGAGGTGGTCTGGCAGGACCGGCTCAACGACAAGTTCTTCGGCTCACCCGTCATCGTCGACGGGCACGTCTACGTCATCGGGCAGGACGGCAATGTCCACGTTTTCAAGGCTGATCCGAAGCAGTTCACCGTGGTGTCGAAGAACCCGCTCGGCGAAAAGTGCTACACCACGCCCGCGGTCAGCGGCGGTTGCATGTACCTGCGCACGATGAAACACCTGATCTCCATCGGTGGGCGCAAGGTGTCGTGAGAACGCGAAGGGATGGTTGTGTCGAGCCAGAGCTGTGGGGGGCGTGGCTCGTCCGGCCCCCTCTCCCTCCGGGAGAGCGCTGGGGTGAGGGACGGCGAACCACACGCTTACGGATTTCAAGGGTGTCGTAGGGTGCGTCAAGGCTCGGCGCGGACACACCGCGTTAGACGCCATGCATCCATCTCATTTCGAGCGTCGAAGATGGTGCGTCCGCGCCAAGCCTTGACGCACCCTGCGCGAAATCAGAACGGCATCTTCTCCTCGTCGTCCTCTTCCTCTTCATCCTCATCCAGCTTCGATTCATCCACCTGCTCCAGAATCTCCGCGAGAAATTTCTCCGCGTCGAACTTCTTCGACTCAAACTCTTTGAGCACCTCGGCCTCGATCGCTGCCGGGTCGAAGTCATCGTCAGGCACGTCCGTTTCCTCCGGCTCCGGCTCGAACGTCGGCTCACCGAACTCATCGAACGGCCCGCCCTCGTCGTTGTCTTCGTCATCGCTCCACATCTTGTCGCCATCCTCGTCGCGGTACTCCGGATCGACCGGAAAAATGTCGAAGCCGAAGCCTTTGCCGCCGCAATTGGGCATCGGGCAGCACCAGAAACCATGCTTCGCGCCTTTGCCGTCCGTCTCGATTCGCCACTCGATGAGGTAGCTGTCGTACTCGTTGTGGCAGTGAATACAGTGGACGAGCGTCGGCACCGCCGGCGGCTTGAAACTGTCGCTCTGCGCGTCCGACGAGTTGGGATCAGGCGACCAGTCGTGAGGCATGCGGCCTCCTGCCGTGTGGGGAAGGGAATGGCAGAAGTGTATCGTGCGGCGTTCCCGCCTTCCATGCGAATGCCTTCCTCAGGTGAGCCCGGGTGTGCCCACGTTCCCGGGGCTTGCATTCCGGCCCCCTCTCCCTCCCAGGGAGAGGGCTGGGGTGAGGGTCGAGACGCACAAGCATGCAATCGCCACCATCGCGTGACGAATGCCGCAACAATCTGTTCGTCCCGATCCTCACCCGGCCTCGTCCCCCGGGGACTCGGCCACCCGCTCCCTGGAAGGGAGAAGGAATCAAGCCTCGAACCATTTCGCCCCGGCAGCATCCTCTCGCTTCCACCTGCTATGCTCGTCAACACCACTTTCTGGAGCCTCGCATGTGCATTCGCCCAAGTCTGCTGCTGACGGTTCTGTTTCTCACCTCCGCCATTCACGCCGACCCGCCCAAGGCGCAGAATCTCATCCTCATCACGCTCGATGGCTTACGCACGCAGGAACTCTTCGGCGGCGCGGACAAGACGCTCATTCACAAGGATTTCGGCGGTGTTCGCGATGTGCCCGGCGTCGAGAAGAAATACTGGCGGCAGACGCCGGAGGAGCGCAGGGCAGCACTCATGCCGTTCTTCTGGAACACCATCGCCAAGGAGGGCCAGATCTTTGGCGATGCTTCAGCGCAGAGCCCCGTCAGAATCACCAACGGCCAGTACTTTTCCTATCCCGGCTACAACGAGATCCTCGCCGGCTTCTCCGACACGCGAATTGATTCGAATGACAAGAAATACAACCACAACACAACTGTCCTGGAGTTCCTCAACAACAACGACAAGTACAAGGGCAAGGTTGCCGCGTGGACCTGCTGGGATGTGTTTCCCTACATCATCAACGACAAGCGCAGCGGAGTGCGCGTCTGGTCCGGGGAGACCCCGCCCTATGCCCGGCCCCGTGACGATCGCCAGCGTGCTCTCAACGAACTGTTCACCCAGATGCCGCCGGTCTGGAAGGGCGTGTGCTTCGACGTTTTTTGCTTCTGGCCGGCGATGGATGCCATGAAGGAAGGCAGTGCCAACGTCATTTACATCGGCTTCGGCGAGACCGACGACTGGGCACACGACAAACGTTACGACTGCTATCTCGACGCAGCCCGCCGTTGCGACGATTACATCCGCCAGCTCTGGGAGACGGCTCAATCCCTGCCCGCGTACAAGGACAAGACCGCCATCGTCATCACCACCGACCACGGACGCGGCGACAACCAGGTCAACTGGACCGGTCACGGCCAGAAGTACAAGTCCGCCGAGTTCGGCTGGATCGCCGTGCTGGGTCCCGACACCCCTGCCCTTGGCATCCGCAAGAACACGCCCGCCACGCAGAGCCAGGTTGCCGCGACGGCCGCGCACCTTCTGGGCGAGGATTTCACCGCCACGACCAAACTCGTCGCCAAGCCGCTCGATGGCGTGCGGAAGTGAATCGTCGACGCAGACCATGTCTCGAAACCGGAGTTCATCCATGGACCGCATGCCCGCCTTGTTCCTGCTCATTCCATTTGCTGTTGCCGCGATCGCCTTCGCCGATCGTCCCGCCGCCGATGCCGGGGGCCGCAAGCCTGCGCCGCCGCCGTCGCGCTACCGCTACACGCTGGAGTTCGACAAGAAGACATTGCCCAAGGGCGTCGCCGTGCGCGAGGCGAAAATCGGCGATGGCACGATCGTCCGCTACTTCGTCAAGAACACCAGCGACACGCCCCTGATTTTCAACGACAAATACGACGCCACCGACCGCCTCGTCGCCGGTGACAAGGTCGTCTCCGGCAAGGCATACCAGTACTACCCCAACGGCGTGCCCATGGAGGGCAAGCAACACCTCAAGGGCTGGCAGGCGCCCTTTGGCGACATGGAGGAAGCCGCGATTCTGCTCACGACCACGCCTTCGAAAATCGCCGATGGCCACGAACCCGGCAAGGGCAAGGAGCTCCCGCCGCCCGAGCCAGCCGTGATTCCGGTGAAGTACGACGGCAAGCCGTACGAACTGAAGGTGACGATTCACTACCACTTGAACCCGGCATACGACGCGAAGCCGTAGCCGACTCTGTCGCCATCGCCAGAGAACTCCAGACTGGAATTCCCCAGATAATTTGGCGCGTAAGTGCTGCGCCGCACACGCGCCAGCCTCGACTACTGCGGCGGTTTGCGCAGCTTGCCTTTCCAATTCCGCATGTCATCCGTCGTGCCCACCATGTCCTTGTCGTTTGCGATGCCGTCAAATACCAGAGGCATGAACGGATCCTGCTTCTCGCGCACGGCCCAGCGCCGTTTTCTTCTGTGATGCTTCGCGCGAGCCGCGCGGGTTGAGTATCAGTAGAGCCTGCATCTCGGCGGCGGCCTCGGCGGTGCGGTTCTGAGCGGTCAAGCACTCGGCCAGATAGTGGTGCCCGGCGATCGTGGGGTAGAGACGATTGGCGGCGCGGAAGGCGGCTTCGGCTTCGGCATGTTGCCTCAGGGCCAGGTGAGCCTTGCCGAGTTGACGCCAGTCCGAGTCGTTCTCGGGTCGAAGCGTGACGAGGCGCCGGCAGAGCGAGAGTGATTCCTCGTACTCGCCTTGCTGATAAAGCAGGCGGGCCTGTCGATCCAGAGCGGGACGATGATCCGGGTGAGTCGCGAGAATCTGGCGGAAGCCGGCGATGGCGGGGGCGATGTCGTCGGCGTCATCGCGCCTGGCCGCTTCGGCAAAAACTTCGTCGATGCAGCGTGGATCCAGATGATCGCCGGGATTGCGCCGGGACTTCGTGCCGATCGTGATGTTGTGGATACGCCGATCGACGGAGCCGAATGAGTACTTGAACGGCTCATTGCCGCGCAGGAAATCGTATGTTGTCAAACCGTGCTCGATGGCCCATCGGATGCACCAGGCATGCATGAGCAGGCCGGGGGAAGGATTGTTGAACGCTTCATCGCGCCCCGCGACGAAATAGAGCATGGACTTTCGTGTCGCGTCAATGAAGTTGCCAAGCACTCCCAGCGGACGATCACCTTCCCATAGCGCGGGCATGAACAGAACACCGGCCTCCGCCGCGAGCAGGAGGACCCTTCGATACCTGGCCGCCAGATCGTCAAGATCTTTGCCTTTCTGCGAGGCCCACGTCTTCTTCCAGAACGAGATGAGGGTGTCGATGTCGCGTTCGTACGTGGCGGCCGTGGCGATGGTGATGCGCAGGTCGGTCGAACTATCGAGTTGCCGCAGCAGCCGGCGGAATTTCTGTCGCGAGTTGGCGCTGACTTTCTCTTTCAGATACGTTTCGAAATCGGGGCCGATCTTCACATACGGACATCGCGAGTTGTCGGGACGACTTGCATCCATCGTCGGCGGACGTCGTGTGATCGCGAACGCATCGTCGCCGAATGGCTGCATCAAGAGCTTCATCCGCTCATCCGATATGAGCAGGTGTTTCAGGTTGAAGTAAGTCCAGTTCAACTGCCGCAGCGCGGCCGCGAGCGCGGGGATGGCGCGGCTGTCGTAATCGGGCGAGCAGACGACACCGGTGTAATCCGCCCATCCGAATGAACCGGCCATGTGGAGTTCATTGATGAGGACGCCATGCGTCTTGCTGACGCGGGCGGTGACGCGCATGGGCAGGAACGCGACATACTCACACGCATCAGCCGGCTTCGCGGCCAGCACCAGCCAGCCTGAATTGCGGCGGAACCAGGGCGAGAGCCAGGTCCAGGAATGAAAGAGCTGCGCCTGCGAGTCGGCCTGGTACACCGCGTGCCAGTTCGATTCCAGCTTCTCAAATCCACTGTAGGTGTCGATGACATCGACTTGCATGGCAGCTCTTTCCATTCCTCAGGGCACGCCCGGCGCGGAGTCAATCACCACGGCGCGGCATTATCGGAACGTGCATCGCAGCGGTGTGTATGTCGATATCGGATGAAATCGACTCTTAAGTTCCTTCAGCCCCGGCCTTCCGCCGGCATCGTCGCCATCGTTGAGGAAAGTGCAACCGATGCTTTTCAGATGCCGGGCGAGGAAGACCTGGCAGTACTCGGCGAGGTTGGCATAGCTGGCGTCGAGTTTGCGCATCACGCCGATCGCCAGGGACGGGCTGATCCGCACCGCGTCGAAGATGCCGATGCGACGGTCGGTGGCCTTGTCGATGGCGATGAAGAGATGGTGATCGATCAGGCCGTGGTTGTTCAGCAGGTTGGCGAAGAGCGTGCCGTCCCAGACGCTGTCGTATTTGGCGCCCTGTGTTTCCAGCCATTGCTGGTAAATGCTGTCGGCGTCGGCGCGAAGGCCCTTCTCATACGGCACGATTTCGACGTTGTGCCGGCTCGCGAAACGGTTGACGTTCTTGCGCAGGTTCTTGAACGTGCCGCCTTCAAGGCCGGCAAGCAGTCCGTTGTCGTAGATGTACTCGCTTCCGATGGCGGCGACCTGTTGCGGCTGATGCGGGCCGGGGTATCGCGCGTTCAACGCCGGGTGCAGATGGATGATGCGTCCGCCGGGTTTGCGATTGAACGCGTCCAGGCACTTGCGTGTGGCTTCGACATCGAGGCGCTCACCAGCCTCGTTGATGGGCAGGCCGACGCTGTCGACGCGGTCGTCGGTATCGCCCCGGACGTAGCGGAAGATGAAGAGATAACCGTCGACAACCTTATAGCCGAAGCGCTTGTACATCATGAGGGGGAAGCTGCCGTAGAAGGTCAGATCCTCATGCGTCGCCCAGCGGAAGTAGTGGGCATAGAGCGGGAACGCGTCAAAGCCGAGCCTGCGGAAGGCGAAGCCGTTGAGCGTGATTTCCTCCGAGAATGGTTTCGACATCCGGCTCCACGCTCCCATCAGCGGGGCCGGCACCGGCGCGGATCACGCCGCTGACTCTTCAGAAATCGGTCTCCGGCTTGTCCAGCGTGAGTTCCTTGATCCAGATATTGCGATAACGCACATCGTGTCCTTCGCACTGGAGCTTCAGTCCGCCTGGCGTGTCGGTAATGCCTTTGCCGCCGTCGTTGCCGCCGTCGATGCCCGAGTTGGCGCCGCCCCAGACCTGGTTGATGGTCTGGTTGACGTGGACTTTCTTGCCATTGAAATACATGGTGACCATAGCCTTCTCGGAACGTTTGCCGTCTTTGAAGCGGGCGGCGCGGAAGGTGATGTCGTAGGCGTTCCACTTGCCCACGCCGGCGTAGGCTTCATACGGCGATTCAGTTTCGTTGATGACCGCGCCCATGCCATGCTTGGTCTTGTCGCCGTCGAGCACCTGGATTTCGTAGCGGTTCTGGAGATAGACGCCGCTGTTGCCGCCTTTTTTCATGATGAGAAACTCGACGTGCAGGCGAAAGTCCTTGTATTCCTTCTTCGTGACGAGGTCGGCTGTGCCGTACTTGCCGCCGGCCGCCGCCGGATCGTCGGTCTGCATCACGGTGCCTTTATCGACGGGGTCTTCGACGATCTTCCACTTCACGGGCAGCGATGAACTGAAGCGCGGGCCTTTCCAGTACGTCCATTTCTCGTCGAGCATGGTCCGCGTGCCGTCGAAGATCACCTCGGCATCTTTCGGCGCGGCAGCGCCGACGCCGACCGTCTTGACAGGCTCAGGCTCGGCGGCCCCGGCGTGGATTGCGAGTACGAGCAGCGGAAGGACGAAGAGGAATCGGTGGAGCATGGTGGACCTTGTGATGAACTGAAGAGAAAAGAACTGAATCTCGCGTAAAGCTCGCTAAGGCAGCGGATCTCTTCGCGAGCTTTGCGCCTTCGCGCGTGACTCAAATCGTTCATGTTATTCGTGCGCGGCCCCTGAGGTAGAAACCGCAGCTTCGTGTTACGAACGCACTGTCGTCCTGTTCCGCGACGAGCCATCACGGCAGCGCGACGGTCTTCAGATTCAGCGCGCCGCCGGCGCTGATCACCACGACCGCGTTGGTGTCGTTGAGTTTGTCGAGCTGCACCGTGCCTTCGAGTTCCTTGATGGTCTCGTAGGTCTGGCCCGCCACGCCGCCGCCGGTGACCGGTTCGGTCAGGCCCGGGTTTTTCGTGATGCCTTCGGTGCTGATCTTCATGACGCCGCGGGCGCTGTTGGCCATGAGCAGGTAGGTCTTGCCGTCCTTTTCATAAGCGATCATGTCCAGGGGCTTGTTGCGATTGCCCAGTTCCGCCACGGTGGTGCCGCGCACCTTGTCGCCGGGCGACGCCTTGCTGATGCCGGTGAGTGGAAATCGCACGAGCGGCGTGCAGGTGAAACCGGCGAGCACATTCGTTTCGCCGCCGATGTTCATCGGGATGAAAGTGCGGACGACGGCGTTGTCCTCGGTGCGTCCGTGGGCAGCGTGATAGATCTCCAGCGACGTGCCTTCCTCGCCTTCATCGAAGGGGAACGCCAGTTCGCGCACGGACGACGGCGCCTTGGCGGTGCTCAGGCCGGCGACCAGCACGCGGCCGTTGATGTAGACGATGTCGGTGATGGCTTCGTCGCGCTTGTTGGCCTTGCCGCGCTTGGTCTCGACTTCCTTGTCCTCCGGCGCGTCCTTGAGCATCACCTTCGAATGCGGCACGCCGGTGAGTTTGATGGCGCTGATCGCGCCCTTTTCATCGATGCGAACGAGCGCCGCCTTGCCGTCGGCGGTGGCGGAGATCACGATCTGTCCGCTGTCGGGATTCACCGCCAGGTCGTTGACGACGACCTGCTTGGCGGACAAGGCGGCGGCGATCTTTTCGTTGAGCTTTTCCACGAGGTGCCTGACCTTCGACGCATCACCCTTGGCGCTGCCGGTGTCGATGGCGTAGATCGTGGCGGCTTTGAGATCGCCGACGAACACGATGCCGTCTAGGCCGAAGGCGAGCGGGCCAGCGGATTTCAGTTCCACGTCGCCGGTCTTGAGTCCCCACTTCTCCGCGGGGGCCGCGGCAAGAGCGACGTGCGCGAAAGTAACGACAACGGCAACGGCGAGGGCGAGGGCGAGGCGGGTTCCCATGGTCGGCTCCTTTGGAAATGGGAGGAAAGCAGATCCTACCGAATGCCAACGCGCCAGGCCAAGCATTTGTTGCAGGGGCGAGAAGAGATTGGTGGCGATACTGCGGCGGCGCCAGGCACGATGAACAGGTCAACTCGTGGGGTGAATTTCGCGCAAAGGCGCAAAGCTCGCCAAGGCCGCGGATTTCTTCGCGAGCTTTGCGCCTTTGCGCGAGACTCAATCATTCAGTTTATTCGTGCGCGGCCCCTTGGCGCGACCTCACTCCTTCGGCAGATTCCAAAGCGTGTAGTACCCCGTGTTGTGCAGCAGCGGCAGGCCGTCCGCCGAGCGGATGCCCGGCATGGAAAGTTCGTGCACGCTGCCGATCACCAGGCCATCGATATAGAGCCGGGCACTCTTGCCGTCGGCGGCAACTTTCACGCTCTTGATCGTCGGCGTGGTGGCGTCGACTTCCGGGCTGCCGTAGTCGCTCTGCAGGATGTAGGTGTAGGTCTTGATCGCGTAGCTCTTCAGGTCTGCGACGGTCGCCGAATCGATCGGCAGTGTGAACGTGAGTTCGAAGCCATCGGGCTTGATGCGCATCTCATGCACTTCAAAAGGCGTCTTGCCTGACCAGTAGATGCGATCGATAGCGCCCTGTTTGTTGCCGCGCGAGCCCCAGCCGCGGTTGGTGCCGCCGACGTAGAGCGAGCCGTCCTTGGTGAACAGGTGCGGCACGTTGCCCGATCCGAAGCCGCTGCGGAACGCGAACACGGCCGACTGCAGGCGACCGTTCACCTTCTCCACGAACACGCGATTGATCTGCGAGAAGGACTGATCGCCGATGAACATCTGGCCTTTGAATGGGCCGAACTTGCCTTCGGTCCAGTCCCAGTCGACGCTGCTGGCGCTGTTGCCGAGTTTGCCGTGCGGCACCATGTTGGTGGGGGGGACGAAGTGCGGCAGGCGCGCGGCCTCGGCGTGCCATCGGCTCTTGGTCTTGGCGCCCTCGTGCTTCTTGCCCATCGCGGCCTGCACCTCGGGCAGGTCGAACCATTTCAGGCCGCCGTCGTGGCTCTGGAAGGTGCCGGGGATCAGGTGCTTGAAATTGCTGGTGCCGTTCCACGGTCCCTGGTTGTCGCAGTAGAACACCTGCCCGTCCGGCCCGAAGCCGATGCCGCCGGGGCTGCGGATGCCGGAGCACGTGGGGGTCATCTTGCCGTCGCTGCTGACGCGCACGCACCAGCCGCGGTAGGGCACATTGCTGCTGAAAGAGCCGGTGAGACAGAGCACGACCCAGAGGTTGTCGTCCTTGTCGAACTTGGTGCAGAAGTTGTATTCGTGGTAGTCGCCGGAGATTTCCCACTTGTCGCAGACCGTCTCGAACACATCCGCGCGGCCGTCGCCGTCGACGTCCTTGGCTCGTGTGATCTCGGGGCGCTGGCAGATATAGAGCCAGCCGTTCTTGTGATGCGCCAGGCCGAGGATTTCATGCAGTCCGCTGGCCCAGAGCTTGTACTTCATCTTGGACGGATCGGTTTCGCTGGGATTCTCGATCATCCAGATTTCGCCGCGGCGGGTGCCGCAGGCGAGCTTGCCGTCGGGCATCATTTCCAAGCCGCCGGCTTCCATCACGGTTTCCTTCGGCGTGTCGAAGGAAACCATGGGGTAGTAATCAGCCTCGGCGGGGTTGCCGGCTTTGGGCGCGGCCTTGTTCTTGCCTTGTGCGAAGGCAGGTGAGCCGAGCAGGGCGATGGTGAGCAGGGAAGCGGCGAGTGTATGAATGTGTCGCATGGTGTATGTATGTAAAGTGTTGAATCGTTTGTATATTCGAAACAGGGGATGCGAGCCGTCAGGGTCAGGCACTCAAGTGCCTGAACCTGACGGCATCGCGGTGGTTACCACGCATATTCAATCGTGGCCGTGCTCTTGCCGGCCTTGAGCGTCATCGGCACGACCAGTTCCTGTTTGCCGGCGACGGTTCGCACCATCGGCTTGGCGTCGCTGGTGATTTTCACGGCGAGATCCTTGTTGATCTTGAAGCTGCCATCCGCGGCAGTTTCGATCGTGCCGACCGCGATGCGCAGGTAAAGATTCTCCACCGCCTGCGTTGCTTCGGCGGTGAGCGTGCGCTTCAGGGTGGCGTTCGCCTTGTCGTTGATCGCCGCCACACCTTCGTAGAAATCGCTGACGTTCGCACTGCCGAAGGTATAGAGGAACGTGGGCCGGCGAACCTTGTCGAGGCTGTAACCTTTGAACTGGAATCCGTCGGCTCGCACGACGTTGTTCCTTTTCAGTGCTTCAGGCCAGGGAGTGCTCTCGGAAGTCAGCACCGCCAGCGGCGGCGCCTCGGGGAATGCGATCACGCTGTACCCCGCCGGCCCCTGGAATCCTGAGCCGCGGTCGGTCCAGTGCTTGCTGGCATCGATGAAATCACCCTGCCAGATCATGGCGGGACGCAACGTGTTGGCGTCGAAGCAGATGTTCACTTTTTCCGGGTAACCCACGCCGATGCCGCGCGGGCTGGCGCCGGTGATGAAGTTGCGATACATCACCGCTTCGGTCTCGCTGCCCAGCAGCATGCCGGCACGGGCGAGTCCCGGCGGCAGCGGGGCGTTCTTGCCGCGCGAGAGGTAACCCCAGATCGCCTCGATCTGTTCATCGGTCTTGCCGTTCATGATGTCCTGCCGCACGCTCTTGCCCTCGGGCCAGAACTGCGGCATGCGCGTTCCGGGCCGCAGCACGGCCGGCGTGAGCAGATAGCGTCCGAACCACTCGCGCTGCAAGCGCTGCGGCATGTAGGCCAGATCCATCGCGGGCAGGCCCAGCGATTTCTCACCGTTGAAAACGTGGCACTGCACGCAGCCCATGCCGCCCGTGCCCACCAGGGTGCGGCCGTGCTTCACCGCGTCCTTGGGGCTGACTTCGGGATACTTCGCCACCTCGCTCGAAACGGGCTCAGCCGCGGCGAAATCATCGACCAGATGCTTCGTGAGCGCTTCGGCGAAGACGGGCATGCGCGTGTTCATGTAGGGCCGCACCTTGGTGCCTTTGCTCAGAATCTCGGCGAGCCAGGGCTTCTGCAGTTTCTGGCCCGCGTCGCCCAGGTGCGGCGGAATCCGGCCTTCATCGGCGAGGTCGGCATACGTGCCGGTGAACGCCGCCGCGCGGTGGCCTTCCTCGGGACCGCCCTTGCCGCCGCGAGCGTGGCAGGCGTAGCAGTTGAGCGCGGTCATGGTCTGATCCACGCGCTGGGCCGCGGTGAGTTGCGCCGCCTGATCGAGTTTGTCCAGCGCGGCGCTGATGGCGCTCTTTTGAGCGGCGCTCAGGTGATAATTGGGGCACATGCCGGTGCTCTCCGAAAGCGCGCCTTTCGTCGAACCTTTCAGTTTCGCCAATGGCGCGGGCTCGGGGAACATGGGCTTGGGCTTCTCGCCTTCCTTCATCACATGGCAAGCAGCGCAGCCGACTTCGCCGAAAAGCTTCTTGCCTTTCTCCACCAGAGCGGCGTCCGCCATGAAGGCATCGGCGGCCGGCGCGGGCTTGGCGTCTTCGCCGATGATGAACTTGCCGCTCTTGGCGCGGTAAAGGATGCCGGCGGGGAGTTGCTGCTTGGGCACCTTCGGACCTTCAATGGAGACGGCCAATTCCTCGCCGCCGGCGGCTTCGAAATACTCCACCGTCAGGGCGTGCTTGCCTTTTTTCAGCTCGATGCTGGCGGACTTCTCGGTGCCGGCGTGGATGCCGTCGTTGTCGACGACCACGTCGCGGCCGATGGTGAGCCGGGTGCCATCGTCGCTCATGGTGTAGAACGTGTAGACACCGTCGCGCGGGATGTCGATGTAGCCGCGGTAGCGCAGGCCGATGTTGTCCTTGTCGGCAACCTTGGTGGTATCGATCTTCGCGGCGGTTGTGGCTTCGGCGGCCTTGAGCGTGTTGAAGTTCGGCAGCTTAGTCCAGGCGCCTGGGTAGATTTCCAGCGTCAGGCCGTTGACGAGTTCCTCGGTCAGGCCGGCCTTTTTGATCGCCTCGTCGTCACTGCCTCGGACGCCGATGCGAGCGGTGCCGCCCGCCTGCAGGCCGAACGCGGAAGCGATGGAAAGCGCTTCGGTCGGCGAGAGATTCATCTTCGGCATGCGTCCACCGCCGCGCCACTTCTGCGGTTCGAGGATGAACGCGGCCAGTGCCGAGGCGCTGGCGTATTTGTCCGCCAATTCCGGCAGCGCGATGGTGGCTTTGTCGGATTTGACCGCAGCCTCGCCGCCGATCGGCGCGTGGCAGGCAGCGCATCCGATCTCGTTGAACAGTTTCTTTCCGTCGCCCCCGGCCTTGCCCTGCACCATCACGGCCTTGTCGCCGTGCAGCATGGAGAGGTAATGCGTGATCGCGACGGCGATGTCGTCAACGTCCTTCTTGGGCAAGCCGGTCGGCGCGCCGGGCATGCGGCTGCCCGGTTTGGTCGTGTGCGTGTCCTTGAGGTGCTGAAGAATCCACTGAGGCTTGAGGCGGGCGCCCACATCGCCCAGAGGCGGAGCGGGATTCGGCGCCAGACCTTCGCCTAGAGCCTTGCCGTGCGCGTGGCAGGCGGTGCAATTGAGCTCGGTGATCAGCAGTTTTCCCAAGGCTGCCGGGTCAGCGCCCTTTTCGCCATGGAATCGCTCGAAGCCTGCCACGACGGGGGCCGCAGAGGCCGGCAGAGCGGCGAAGCCGGCGAGTGAAAAAATCAGTGAGGCGAAAGCCGAACAAAAGCGAGGTGACAATCTCATGCGTGTGTCTCGGTGGATCGTGGCGAAACAAAAAAGCGCAGGCGCTCCGATGCTAGCGAAATTGGAAATGGAGAGGGATGGGTTACAGGTCAGAATTGAACAACCACGCGCACCGCCACCGTATCCGGGCAACAGGAAAGCGAGCGAGGCACAACCTCGGCACGGAAGGGAATTGGAGCGAGGCCCACGGTCTCCAGCAAAAAGAATCCCGACATTGCAAAGCGACTCACTGATAAACCGCCGGCACCTGCCCGGCCCAGTCCAAGTGCGGATTCACGGGCTCGGGGAAGTTGTGCCATCGACACTGCGGATTGGCGGTGTCGAGAATCCTGGCCCAGATCACGCTGCCGTCGGCGATGGCCCAGTTGGCGCCGCGACGGTGCCAGAAGCCGATGATCCCGCCGCCGTCGCCCACGTTCCAGTTCTTGGCCCAGTCGCCGATGTCCGGATAGGTGTCGCGCGTTTCCAGCAGGATGAAGGTGAGCTGCGGATCGCGGGTGTTGCGGAGCGTCAGTTCGGACTTGGCGTTGGGGATGCCGTAGGTCGGGTAGGGATGGGCGCCGTCGGGCGCTCCGTTGGGGCTGAAGCGCCAGAACGCCGAGCCGTTGTAGGCGTAGTTGGCCTTGGCGACATCGCCGATGCACTGGCTGCCGTGGATGCTGATGTTCATTTCCGACTTGGCGGCGATGGTGGGGTGCTGCGGGCAGAGCCAGATTTCGCCGTCGCCGACGTACCCGCCCTTGACCACCAGATGTCGCCAGGTGACGTGCTGATTGAGCGCGGGGTCCGGCCTGAATCGATTGGCGGGGAACTCGCCGCGATTGTCGTGGGCATAGCTGATGGTGCCATGCGAAATCTGTCCCATCCGGGTCTGACACAGGAGTTCGCGCGCGGTTTCCTTGGCCCGCCCCAGCCCCGGCAACAGCAGGCCGATGAGCACAACGATCAGCGCCACAACGACGAGCAGTTCCACAAGCGTGAATGCCGGAGCGCGTTTGGACATGGATCGGCTCCAATGATCGCGACAGGGGCGGGTGGAAAGAAGGCATCCGCCACACAACCAGCGTATTCTATCGTGCGAGCCCGGTGCTGGTCCTATGAATCGGCCCGCCGCGATTGAGGTTTTTCGTCATGCTTCACGGGACGCCGCCGCTGCCTCTGAATCACTTCGAACGTCGCCCTTCGCAGGTGCATGGCTTGGGCGTCTTCACGCGCCTGCCGATCGCCCAGGGCGTCGCGGTGTTCGAGTTCGGCGGGCCGACGATTCCCGCCTCGCAGGTGCGCGACGACATGCGGGTGATGCAGGTGGGACCGGACGAATACATCGTCGAGGACATGGCGGCCGATCACATCGAGAACTACATCAACCACCGCTGCGAGCCGAATCTTGGCTTCGTGCATGGATCGCTGATGCTCTTTGCGTTGCGCGACATCGAAGCGGGCGAGGAACTGTTCTGGGATTACTCCACCTCGATCAACGAGCCGGGCTGGCGCGTGCCCTGCAACTGCGGCGTGCCGATGTGCCGCCGGGCGATCGCCAGTTACTGCGAACTTGAGCCCCAGGTGCGCGAGCGGCTGCGCGACATCGCGCTGCGGTATTTGAGGGAATGAATGACAAAGCCGTTGGCTGACGGCTAACGGCTAACGGCTAACGGCTCCGCATTCACAGCGAATCGTAGATCAGCACTTTGCTCCAGCACTTGGCGCACTCGATGCGGAACTTGTCGTGAATCGGGTGCACCTGGTACGCATCGTGGCCGGCGACATCGTCAAACGCGACAATCAGAGCGTAAGAATAGCTGCGGTCGATGACCGGGCGATCGGTGGCCGCGGGGGTGCCGACCCAACCGTGACGCACACTGGGGATTTTCGTCAGATCGTTCACCTGCTTGATGAACAGTTTCCTGTCGGCATCGCTCAGGTCGGGCTTCAACCAGAAATAGACTGCGTGGACAAACATGAAAGTCTCCAGGGCGAGGCAGGGGGCGTTGCGAGCCGGGCCGTATTCGGCCCGACGATTCAGGGGGAGGCAGAATAGCGATTGCATCCCCGTGTGCCAAGACTTTCGGCGGAGCGGACAGGGCTTTTCAATTCTCGCAGACAAATGGTGGTTCGCCGGAATCACAAAGAACACAAAGGCACGAAGGTCACGAAGAGGAGGATGAAAGGGCTTGATTCTTTGAGAAATTCTTTGTGTCCTTCGTGGCTTTGTGTCCTTTGTGTTCAAAGCGGGGATCCAGTACCTATCCGGAAATGGAGAATTGAAAGCCCTGGCGGTGCGGAAATCAGACGGGAGACAGCGCGGCTCTTGTCATCCCTACTTCGCCGCCCTCGAACGTTTCGCATACGGCTCGCGTCCCGGTGATTGAATCGCCCGCCGTTTCAGCAAGGAGCCATCGAGGCGGAACAGGTCGATCATCGCCTTGCGATGGTTGATGACCGCTTCGACCTCGACGACCTGGCTGAGCAGCAGATCTCGCTGCGCCTGCGCCACCAGCAGCGAGGTGGATTTGCCGACGCCGAACTTTTCCATTTCCGCGCGGACTTTTTCCTCTTCGAGCTGCCGGGTCGCCGCGGAAGCCTGCACCTGCTCGAGCGTGCGCTTCGCTTCGCTGTGAGCGACGCGCACATCCAGTTCGACGAGCTGCGCCAGGTTCTTCAGGCTCATCGCCGCCTGGTATCGCGTGGCCAGCGCCCGCTCGTGATCCGCCTCGGCGGCGCGGTTGCCCAGCGGGTACTCAAATCGTCCGCCGACGCGCAGGTCGTAATCGTTGTCGGTGAGGTTGCCGACCACATCGGGAAAGGACTGTGCGAAGCCTGATTTGCCGAGCGTGACGAAGAGATCGAGCTTCGGGAGCAGGCCGTTGCGGGTCTGGACGACTTCAAGCCGGCCGCGCTCGATCTGCAACTGGGCTTCGCTGATTTCCGGGCGAAGTTGAATCGCCAGTTCCACGTGCTGGTTCACGTCATCGAGCGGCGTGGCGGGCAGCTCCGGCACATCGACGACGTCGATCGCGCGGTTCCAGCCTTCGCCCGACCGCGTGTTGAGCAGGCTCAGGAGCTGAAGCCGGTACTGGTCCAGCTTCGCGCGGGCGTTGATCAACGCCTGGTTCCGCAGCGCCACCTCCGCCTTGGCCGCCGCCAGTTCCGTCTCGGCGAGCTGGCCCACCGTGATGCGCTGCTGGGTGCCGTCCTGTTGCTTCTGCGCGAGCTTCAGCGAGTTCTCGAAGATCACCACCTGTCTGCCCGCCAGCACGTAATCCCACCACGTCGTCTCCACCTGTGCCACCAGCGCCTCGGCGAAACCGCGAAGCTGATACTCCGTCGCCAGCGTGTCCAGCGCCGCCTGCTGAATGCGGGCGACGTTGGCGTCGAAGTCGGCTCCGCGCAAGAGCGCCTGCGTCACGCTCACCGCCGGTCGAAGCTGGTGCTGCTCGGGCGACCGGTTGGAGTAGGTGCGATCGTGCGTCACGCCGACCGCCAGATCGGTGCCGGTGGGCAGCTTTTGCGCCAGGCCCGTGCTGATGTTGGTGTCCTGCCTCTTGACGCCGAAGGACTGGCCGGTGGCCCGCGACACTTCCTGGCTCTTCTCGCGCAGCAGCGATGCCTCGGCGAAAATGCTCGGGTCGAACGCGGCGCGCTCCAGCTTTTCGAACGTGCCCGCAATGACCGGGTTGATCTGCTCCACGCGAAGCGCGCGATTCTGCTTCAGCGCCACCACCACCGCCTGCTCCACCGACAGCCGCAGCGGTCCGGTTTCCGCCGGTGCCTCCAGATCGCGGTCGAACCCGAACCGCGAATTCTCCGGAAGCGGCGCATCCTCCGGCGGCGTCGCCGCGCCCAGCCTTTCGCGAAGGTTCACGTCGCTGAAATCCCACGGTGATTTTGTCTGGCAGCCGGTCACAGCAAGAGCGACTAGCAGTAATCCAAGCGTCCTGCGGCCGTGTCGCGGCGCGCCAGGAAATCCGGATTGCACCTGGCAACGGGTTGAGCGTTCAGTCATGTCGCAGGCCTCGGTCGTTTCATCCAGAACCCGCCGCACGAGTCTTCTATTCGCCGTGCGGTGGCATTCATGGCGCTGGTCCGTGAATTGGGAGTGCGGGAAAGTCTACACGAATGAACGTCGTGGCTGCCGTGCCGGTCAGGATGCCGCGGGGCCGCTCGGTTCGTACTCACTATGATGCCGCGTCATGCCTGTGGAAATGGTCCCCATCGCGAACACGGCCCTGATCGTCGGCTGCGGCTATGTCGGCCGTGTGCTGGCGCCCAAACTGGTGGCCCGCGGTGTGCGCGTCTTCGGCACCACGCGCAGCCTCGACAAAGCCGGCGACCTGGCGAAACTCGGCGTGCAGCCGCTGATCGCCTCGGTGACGCAGAAACTCACGCTCCTGGCGGCGTTGAAGCCGGCGCTGGAGGCGTCGCCGCTGGATGTTTACTACCTCGTGCCTCCCGGGGGCCCGCCGCGAAATGAAGGGGACTCCTCGCCGCGCGACATTGCCGTCGAAGGCGCCCGGCATGTGCTGAGCCTGCTCGATCCCTCGCGAATCCGCAGGCTGGTCATGACCTCGTCCACCGGCGTCTACAGTCAGCAAGCCGGTGAATGGGTCAACGCGGACACCGAGCCGCTGCCCGACAGTGAGCGCGGCAAACTGTTGCTCGATGCCGAGCAGGTCTGGCTCGAAAGCAGGCTCGATGCCCACGTCGTCCGGCTTGCGGGCATCTACGGCCCCGACCGTATCGTCGGCCTGCAGGCGGTGCGGCAGCAGGCGGCCCTGGTCGGCGATCCGGATGCGTGGCTCAATTTAGTCCACGTTGATGATGCCGCGGAACTGCTGCTGGCGGTGATGAGCGCCAAGTCGCCGGGGCGGATTGAACTGGGCAGCGACGGCACGCCGGTGCAGCGCATCGAGTATTACAACCATCTGGCTAAGCGGGTGGGGGCGCCGGCCGTGCGGGTGCTCGACGATGTCGCCGCCGCGACGCAACTGGGCCTGAATCGCGATCGGCTTCAGCGAGCCAGTTCCAAGCGCTGCGATAACGTCATCACCTGTCGCCGCACCGGCTGGCTGCCGCGCTATCCGGCGTATCGCGACGGACTCAACGCGATTGCGGCGGGGATGCAGTGAGAACGTTTATCGCGCGTGGACTGGAGCGGGGCAAGCCCCGTCGCTAAACGGGGATTTCGTTTCCATCTTGCCGTGCCAAATAACGCGGCCAGTCTTCGTGTCATCCGCGCCATCCGCAATTTCCGTTGTCTTTCATTCGCCCCGTGATTCGGCCGCACCCTGCGACATTTTGCAGGCCGCGAACGACTTGGAGAACCACACGTATCGGCTTATGCTATGGGGCTGCCCTCGGGTTCACGGCGGCGCTCCGTTGTCGCTCGTCGCAACCAGCACCAGACCCGTATTGGAGATCGTCTCGATGATCGCATCTCGGAAGAACGTGTTCTGTCTGCCCGTACTCGCCTGGCTTCTGTTCGCGGCGGCTTTCGTCGCGGTGCAGCCTGTCCGCGCCGCCGATGGCGATGCCAAGAGCGAGGCGGAGATGAAGCCTTACAAGGAGAAGCTGGGCAAACACCTGGAGTTCGTGCCGATTCCCGCGGGCAAGTTCAAACTCGGTTCGCCCGACAAGGAACCGGGCCGCCTGCCTGACGAAGGCCCGCAGGTCGACGTGGCGGTCGAGGCGTTCTGGATGGGCAAGTTCGAGATCACCGCCGACGACTTCGCGCTGTTCCGCGACGAGTACGACAAGGCTAAGAAGCAGGACATTCCAGCGGACAAGCTCGTCGATGCGGTGAGCATTCCCACGCCGATCTGGGAACAGGACGCGCGTCCGATTCTCAACGGCCTCGGTGAGAAGAACGGCTACCCCGCCTCCGACATGTCGCAGTACGCCGCGATGCAGTTCACCAAGTGGCTGAGCAAGAAGACGGGCCGGTTTTACCGACTGCCCACCGAGGCGGAATGGGAATATGCGGCGAAAGCCGGCACGACCACGGCTTATTCCTGGGGCGATGATGCCGGCAAGATCGGCGAATACGCCTGGTTCTTCGACAACACGCTCTACGAAAATCCGGACAAAGGCTACCCGCGCACCGACCGCGACCATTACACGCCCGGCGCCGGCTATCGCCAGGTCGGCAAACTCAAGCCGAATCCGTGGGGCCTCTACGACATGCACGGCAACGTCGCCGAGTGGGTGCTCGATGCTTACGACAAGGACTACTACAAGTCGCTCGCGGGCAAGCAGGTCAATGCCCTGGACATCATCAACTGGCCCAAGAGCACGTTCCCCACGGTGTACCGCGGCGGTAGTTGGGCAGGTAAACCGGAGGTGTGCCGATCGTCCAGTCGCGAGAACTCGGTTGATGCAAAGAAGATGCAGGAGCTGGACCCGCAGAAGCCCAAGAGTCCCTGGTGGTACACGGATGCGTTTCACATCGGCATCCGCGTGGTGCGGCCATTGAAGGAGCCGGCCGAGGCGGACAAGTACAAGTACTGGGACACGAAGCTCCAGGAAATCCTGGAGGTGATCGAGAAGAGCAACGCGTCGGACAAGCAGTTCAAGAAGCTGATTACGCCGTGAGATTGCTTGGGCCTGTGCAAGACCAGATCCGCATCGGCGTAGGGAGCGTCAAGTCCGCGCGGACGCACCGGTTGGGCTTCCGTTGACCAATGGTGCGTCCGCGCCGAGCCTTGACGCACCCTACACGAACCGCTTGCTCAACCTTTCACGGCTTCTTGGGCCCTGAAACCACATGACACACGCCGCGCTTGCGCGGCGTGTTTTTTTTCGCGGCTGGGTTTCGCGCGCCTCTTCTGATGGAACCGCGGCCCCATGTCGCGCGGGCGCAAACTCGCGCGATACGTTCCCGTTACTGCAAACACCGCCCGTGCAGGTCGCTTGCGGGTACGATGGTGCAACCCTTCATCGGAGCCTGCCCATGCCCATCTTCCTCCCTCCCACCCGTCGCACGATTCTCAACTCATTCGCATTCAGCGCCGCCGCCCTGCTGACGCCCGGCGTTTTCGCCGAGGAACTCACGCGTACGCCGGCACAGACCGAGGGGCCGTTCTATCCTGACAAGCTCCCGCTCGACACCGACAACGATCTACTCATCATCAATGACGGCATTACGCCGGCGGTCGGCGATGTCACGTATCTGACGGGCCGCGTGCTCGACGCCAAGGGCAATCCGCTGAAGGATGCCGTGGTGGAAATCTGGCAGTGCGACAACAGCGGCGTCTACCTGCACAAGGGCAGCGACAACGGCGACAAGCGCGACAAGCATTTCCAGGGATTCGGCCGATTCCTCACGGGCAAGACGGGCGAGTACCTGTTCCGCACGATCAAGCCCGTGCCCTACGTGCCGCGCACGCCGCACATCCACGTCAAGATCAAGCACAAGAACAAGGACCTGCTCACCACGCAGTGCTACATCAAAGGCCACGCCGGCAACGCTCGCGACGGCGTGCTGCGCGGCATCAAGGATGCCAAGGCGCTCGAGTCCGTCATGGTGGATTTCGCCCCGATCAAGGAATCGAAGACCGGCGAGCTGGCGGCGAAGTTCGACATCATCCTCGGCTTCACGCCGGAAGCGTGAACGGACACGTTCTCAACTGTTGCGTTGTTTCCGCGCGGTTAGCGGAAACGCCGCAGGCGTCTGGCGCAGGGCCGCATGCGGTGTTTCGTAAAGGCGCCTGCGGCGCACCGCTAAGGAGCCGTGCACGATCAACATCGCATGTGGGACGACTTTCCAAGTCGTCCGGCTGGGAGCGAAGCAGTTCGAATCTGCGGAATTAATCTTGCGCGGCTCCTAACCAATCCATGATCCGTCGCTGCCATCACGCCCCGATCAATCCCCCGTGCCATACAGGCGATCGCCGGCGTCGCCGAGGCCGGGCACGATGTAGCCGTGTTCGTTCAATCGCGCGTCCAGTGCGGCGGTGTAAATCGAGATCGTCGCGTCCAGCGCATGCACCTTCGCGACGCCCTGCGGCGCAGCCACAAGGCAGATAAAGCGCAGATCGGTACACCCCTTGGCGCGCAGGCGACGGATCGCATCGCACGCGCTGCCGCCGGTCGCCAGCATCGGGTCGATCAGCAGCACAGGGCCCTGGCTGATCGATGAAGGCAGCCGCTCGTAGTAGCTCACCGGCTCCAGGGTGGACTCGTCGCGGAACAGGCCGATGTGGCCGACCTTCGCGTCAGGCCAGGTGTCGAGCACGCCCTCGGTCATGCCCAGCCCGGCCCGCAGGATCGGCACCGCCGTGATTGGGGCCGACAGTTTGCGCGCTTCCATTGGCTGCAGCGGCGTTGTGATCTGCTCTGGCTTCTGGGGCACATCCCGCAGCGCTTCGTAAGCGAGAAACGCGCCGAGCCGGCGCAACAGCGCCCGAAAACGCGGCGGCGACGTGCGCGTCTCCCGCGCCTCGGCCAGCATGTCCTGAACCAGTGGATGATCGACGATATGAAGATGGTTCACGGGCACCGTGCGTCTCCAAAGGGATGATGCAGGATACAGGGGACGCGCGATTTGAAAAGCGATCGGAGGCGCATCAATGGTTAGCGGAAACGCCGCAGGCGTCTGGACGATGCATGCCGCACTCCGCGCCGCGACCGAAAGGCACCGGGGCGTCGAAGATTCTTCCCCGGTCACCCAAGCATTTTCAAACGAGCCCGCTGCGCGAT
Source organism: uncultured Phycisphaeraceae bacterium (assembly GCA_964426135.1). Lineage (GTDB taxonomy): Bacteria > Planctomycetota > Phycisphaerae > Phycisphaerales > Phycisphaeraceae > CAYRPN01. The sequence goes on from CAYRPN010000046.1 coordinate 32,548, forward strand.
CTCGGCGCAAAGAAAAAGCCGGGCGATGGAATTAAAGGTAGATGATAAATTGCCTTTATTTCTTGGCCATGCCCGGCCAGCTCTTCGACTTCTCCAGATTGTCAAACCGTTTTCATTGCCGCGACACCTCCCTTCGTGTTTTCCATACTGTCGCAGGTATTGTGGACTCGAATGCGGGCGTAGTCAAGTGAAAGTTGGCGTTGCCGGTGAAATGGGTGTGCCCATCGTTCCGGGGCTTGCATTCCGGCCCCCTCTCCCTCTCAGGGAGAGGGCTGGGGTGAGGGTCGGGACGCACAAGTTTGCAATCGCCACCATCGTGTGACGGATGCCGCAGCCGTCTGTTCGTCTCGACCCTCACCCGGCCTCGTCCCCCGGGGACTCGGCCACCCTCTCCCTGAAAGGGAGAGGGAGTCAAGCCCCGGAAAATTGGGCACGCCCGGTGCAAATCTCGCACCGCCGCTCAGCCAAGGATTTCCTTCAGCGCCGCCAGCACCAGCGTCACGTTGCGCTGACTCGAGCTAGCCCCCATCAGGCCGATGCGCCACGCCTTGCCCTTGAACGCACCCAGACCCGCGCCGATTTCGATGCCGAACTCGTTGAGCAAACGCCTGCGCACCAGAGCATCGTCCTGCCCCGTTGGAATTGCGATTGCGTTGAGCATCGGCAGGCTGAATCCTTCCTGGCTCACGTAGCTGATGCCCAGTTTCGCCAGGCCGGCCTTGAGCAGTTCGTGCATCGCGCGGTGCCGGGCGAAGCGTGCCTCCAGGCCTTCCTCGAGCACCATGTTGAGAGCTTCGTCGAGGCCGTACAGCATGTTGATCGGCGCGGTGTGGTGATAAACGCGCTCCTGGCCCCAGTACTGCTTCAACATGGAGACATCGAGGTACCAGCTCTGCACTTTGTTCTTGCGGGCGGCGAGTTTCTCCATCGCGCGCGGGCCGAAGGTCATCGGCGACAACCCCGGGGGACACGACAGGCACTTCTGCGTGCCGCTGAACGCCGCGTCCACGTCCCATTCATCGATCTTCACCGCCGCGCCGCCCAGGCTCGTCACGCAATCCATCAGCAGCAGCGCGCCATGCGCATGCACCGCATCGGCGAGTTTGCGATCGATCGGCTGATGCGCGCCGGTCGATGTCTCCGCGTTCACCAGTGCGACCAGCTTCGGCTTTGTGCGATCCACGGCGGCAATGATCTCGTCCTGCGTGAAGACCTGGCCCCACGGACGCTCGATCTTCTCGACCACCGCGCCGCAGCGACCGGCGCAATCAACCATGCGTCCGCCGAAGACACCGTTGACGCCGACGAGGATTTTGTCGCCCGGCTCGATGAGATTCGCGAGCATGGTCTCCATGCCGGCCGAGCCGGTGCCGCTGCATGCGAAGGTCATTTCGTTCTTCGTTTGAAAGACCTGGCGCAGCTTGTCGCGCACACCGTCCATCAGTTGAAGGAATGCGGGATCGAGGTGGCCGATGGTTGGCTGCGCCATGGCCAGCAGCACCCGGGCGGGGACATCGCTGGGACCGGGGCCGAGGAGGACGCGATTGGGAGCGTGAAACATGGTGGAGATGTTAAGGATGGCGATGGGCGAGGTAAAGACGACGATGCGGTCGAGTAACGACGGATCCGCCAACACTTCCGCGAGCGGCAATCCGACCCCCTCTCCCTCCGGGAGAGGGCTGGGGTGAGGGCCGATCAACGACCCATCTTCAAAATTCAGACCTGCGTCCTCCGCGCTCACCCGGTCTTGCGAACTCAGGCGCGCGTCGTCACATTCCCGCCTTCAACGCCAACAGATGCTTCGCGAAGTGATCCGCGAGTACATCCTTGTAGGTGTCGGGATATGCCTTGAGCACCGCCCTGACTGCCGGGCCGAAATCCGTGTGCGTCAGCACCGAGCCAAACGTGCAGTGCAGAATCTGCCGGCCCGGGTTGGTGAAACCCACGATCTTCCTGGCGGGAATGTCGCACCAGCGCTGGAGATAAATCTGTTCGAGTTCCTCGACACTCGCGACCTGATCCTCCGGCTTCGCCGAAGCAAGCGTGGCGGAGACGTGGTAGGTCGCCTTGTCCGTGTCGTACCGTTCGCGTGAAAACTTCACGATACGGCGGAACAGCGACTCGTCGTGCCGCGCCACGACGCGCAGCGCTTCGAGATAGCTCGTGCCGGCGGTCTTCACGTGGAACATGCCGCGCGTCGCTCTTGCGAATGCGGTGTACATCGAAAGCTTGTCGGAGCCCGAGTGCAGGCTCAGCTTGTACGGCCCGAGCATCGCCGCAATCGCCGCGTGATCGGCCAGCGACTTTTCCAGGGCTTTCATATTTCCCTTGAAATCCACGCCTTTTTCAAAGTCGCCGATGAAACGCGGCGCCAGGCTCACCAGTTTCATGCCGTGCCTGAGGCACTGGTCCGCGATGATGTAATGTTCCGCCGGCGTGGTGGGCTGATCGGTTTCATCCACGCTCAGTTCGATCTCGTGATCCTTCTTCGCACTCTCCGCCACGGTGCGGATGTACGCTGCCAGCACGATCGCCTGGTTGATTGCCTGGCCGTATTTCACGGCACATCGCATCACCGACTGCTCGTCGAGTTTGATCGTTGTGCCGGTGGGCAACTTGATCTTGCTGGCGAGGTAGGAGCCGTACCAGGGAATCTGCGATTTCACCGTTTCGAACTTGGCGCGGAGCGTGGCTTCGTCGTAGTTGTCCGCGTGGCGATCGACGTGGCCGGAGGGATCGATCGTGAAGAACGTGAAGCCCACCGCGGCGGTGCGGTCGACGTCCTGCGGCACCTTCAGGTGATCGGCGTCCGCGCCGGTGCGCCCGGTCCAGCCCGCGGCCTTCATGCCCTTCAGCGCGTCGTCCATCACCTGCTGCGGCTGCCGGCTGGTGCGGGCCATTTCGCGGATGGACTGCTGTGGAAAAATCGGCTCGATCGCGGCGGTTCCGTTCTTGCGCGGCTTGATGCCGGCGCGGCGCATCGCTTCGACGTGGCCCGGCGTGGCGAGTCCGGTGCGATCGCCGAAGCCGAAACTGGCGGCGAGTCCGAGGGTGACGGGGGCGATGGGTTTGGTCTTGGTGTTCATGGTGTCATTCGAACAACTTGCGATACATCTTGATTGTCTGCCGCGCCGCCTCGTCCGAATCGGGCCAGGGCAGCGCCTCAGCCGATGCGTAGCCTACGTATTCAATGTCGCGCAAGGCGCGCACGATCGACGCATATTCCATGTGGCCGCAGCCGGCGGGCCTGCGGTTGGTGTCGACGAAATGCACGTGCCCGATGTGGCCCCGGCCCTGGCGAATCGCGTCGGCGATGTCGACTTCCTCGATATTCATGTGGAACAGGTCGGCCAGCAGTTTCACATTCTTCGTTGCCAGCGACCCGAGAATCTCCACGCCCGCCGCGACGCTGGTGCACATGTTCGTCTCGTAGCGGTTCAGCGGCTCGTAGATCAGTGGGACCCCGCGCCGCTTCGCATGGTCGCCCAGATCGTTGAGTGCGTCGCGCAGCGCGCTCATCGCGCTGGCGCGGTCCAGGCCTTCGCTGGTCGGCGCGTTGCCGGCCACCCAGCGTCCCTGCATGGAGCCGATGATCGCCGGCGCTCCCAGCGCCGCGCCCATGTCGATGATGCTGCGGATGAAATCCGCCGCTCGCTTGCGCGCTGCCGCATCGGGCAACACCAGGTGCAGCTTGTGCTTCACCCAACCCGCGCCGGTGCCGACCGCGGCGACCTTCAAGCTCAGCTCATCCAGCAACGTGCGCAGGGCCGCGATGTTCAGCGCTTCGGGACCCGGCGCGAAGATCTCCACCGCGTCGAACCCAAGCGCCTTTGCCTTGCGGCAAGCGCCGGGCAGATCGTCCCAGAAAACAAAGGGACCGCCGTGGGCTTCGGGAACCAGACTGATGGTGACTGCGGATTTCATGTTGATAGGGGATGTCACGCGACTTCGACCACGGCCTTGATCACGCCGGTTTCCGGTTTCGTATACGACGCGAACACGCCGATCATGTCGTCAAAAGAAGTTCGGTGCGTGATCCACGGCCGCGTGTCGATCTCGCCCGTTTCGATCAGCTTGATGATCCGCGTGAAGTCAGCGGGCAGGGCATTGCGGCTGCACAGCAGCGTGCCTTCGGGCCGGTGAAAGACGGGGTGTTTGAACGTGACATCCTGCGTGGTGATGCCGACGTACACCAGTCGGCCGGTGGGCGCGACGTAGCCGAACGCGTTGGACATGGACTTGTTGCTGCCGGTGGCGTCGATGACGACATCCGGCAAGGCGCCATCGGTTAGGTCGCGCAAGTCCTGCACGACGTTGTCGCCGAGTTTCACGGCATGATCGACCTTCATGACATCGCGGCAGAATTGCAGTCGCTGCTCGTTCATGTCGAGCACGATCACCTTGCCGCCGGCAAGCTTGGCAAAGACGATGGTGGCCAATCCGATGGGCCCGGCGCCGATGACCAGGCACGGCTCGCCGCGCTGCAAGGCGGCACGATTGACCGCGTGGCAGCCGATGCCCAGCGTTTCCACGAGCGCGAGCTGGTCGAAGGAAAGTTTCGCTGAAGGATGCAGTTTGTGGGTCGGCACGATAAAGCGATCGCGCAGGCCGCCGTCGGTCATGACGCCGAGCACTTTGAGATTCGCACAGCAGTTGCTCGCGCCTTTCTTGCAGGCGTGGCAGTTGCCGCAGTTCATGTAGGGTTCGACGGAGCAGCGGGCACCTGGTTTAACCGCGGGATTGACGGGAAGCGCGCCTGTCGCTGGAGCGGGGCCGATTTCGAGCACTTCCACGCCCAGTTCGTGGCCCGGAATGCGCGGGTAGCTGAAGAACGGCATCTTGCCGAGGTAGCCGGAAAGGTCCGTGCCGCAGATGCCGACGCGATGGACGCGCACGAGCGCTTCGCCGGGGCCGGGCCGCGAGGGCTCGGCGATGTTGATGCGGGCGAAGTGTTCGGGGGACTGGAGTTGGATGGCGCGCATGGGGGAGGGGGGAGGGGTTCGGGATTCGGGGTTCGGGATTGGGGACTGGGGATTTTGGGTTTCGGGATCGGGGACTGGGGATTTACGGTTTTGGGTTTGGGGATTTGGGATTTAGGATTTGGGACTTGGGACTTGGGATTGGGATTGGGATTGGGATTGGGATTGGGATTGGGATTGGAAGCGTCCGGTGACGGCCCTTAAGGGCCGTCACCGGACGCCTTGCGTTCGCACACATCGCCGCATGCATTCATCAGCATTCATCCGCGGCGCTTCACGGGCTTGTCGTTGTTCTTCGGTTTCCCTTCGATGTAAGACCAGTTGTGGATCGGCTTGAGAATCGCGAGCACTTCGCTGAGCAGTTCCTGGTCGATCGGCGCATCCGCCCACTTGACCCACTTGCGCACGTTGTCGGGATTCGCCGAGCCGACGATGCACGTGGTCATGTCGGGATTCGCCACGGAATACTGCACCGCCAACTGCGCGATGTCCACGCCTTTCTTCGCGCAGTGATCGGCGGCCTTCTTGGCGATCTCGCGCACCTTCGGCGTCGCCTTGTGCCACGCCGGCAAAGACTGATTCGTCAGCAGACGAGCGGAGAATGGGGCCGCGTTCATCACGCCCACGCCCTTGCTTTTCAAGTACGGCACCAGATCGCCATACATCGTGTTCTGCAGCGTGTAATGGTTGTACGAAAGCACCACATCCAGCTTGGCGCGGTCCAGCACGTACTTGAAAATCTTCATCGGGTAGCCGCTGATGCCCACGAACCGCACCTTGCCCTGCTTCTGCACTCTCCGCAGTGCGGGCAATGTTTCCTCCACGATCTGCGGCATGTCCACGAACTCGATGTCGTGACACAGCATGATGTCCAGGTGATCCACGCCCATGCGCTTGAGGCTCACGTCAACGCTTTCCACCACGCGCTTGGCGCGGAAGTCGAAGTGGTTCGAGTCATACCGGCCAAGCTTGGTGCCCAGCAGATAGCGATCGCGCGGAATGTCGCGCAGGACGAAGCCGAGCATACACTCGCTGGTGCCTCGGCCATAAAACGGCGACGTGTCGATGAAGTTCATCCCCAGGTCGAGAGCGACTCGCACGCTGTCCATCGCCTCGTTCAGATTCACTTTCCGAAACTCCTGCCCCAGCGACGAAGCGCCGAAGCTGAGCTTGCTCAATTTCAATCCTGTGTTGCCGAGCGTTCGCAATTCCATCGCGGACTCCCTGTCAGAAACAATGCGGAAATCGCAAGGGGTGACATGATACAGGGGCGGTGCGGGAGTGCCAGAAGCGATGAGATGGCTTGGCCCGCGTCGAGAAATCTGCGACATTGATGGCCCACTCGCCCTGCGTGCGAGCGGCAAGGAGCGTCTCCATGTCACGTTGTGTCGCCATGTCGGTCCTTTTTCTGGTGCTCGCCGTCAGCATCGCGCGGCCTACCACCGAGGCGTGCGCGGCGGATGCCGCCCCCCAGTGGTTCAAGGGCAATCTTCACACTCATTCACTGTGGAGCGACGGCAACGACTTTCCAGAGATGATTGCCGACTGGTATGCGCAGCGCGGCTACCACTTTCTCGCGTTGTCAGATCACAACATCCTCAGCAAAGGCGAGAAGTGGATGAACCTGCGCGATGTGAATCGCCGCGGCCATCCACTGGCCTTGGGCAAGTATCAGGACCGCTTCGGCAAGGAATGGGTCGAACTTCGCGGTGAGGGCGACAAGCGCGAGGTCAGGTTGCGCGGGCTCGACGAGTTTCGCGGCAAGATCGAATCGCCCGGCAAATTCCTGCTGATTCAAGCGGAGGAGATCACCGACAAGTTCGAAAAGAACCCGATCCACATCAACGCCACGAACCTTCTCGAACTCATCAAGCCGCAAGGCGGCAAGAACGTGCAGGACGTGCTGCGTCGGAACCTGGAAGCGGTTGACGAACAGGCCAAGCGCACCGGTCAGCCGATTCTGCCGCACTTGAATCATCCGAACTTCGTCTGGGGCGTGTCCGCCGAGGACCTGGCCGCCGTGCTGCTGGAGCGATTCTTCGAAGTATTCAACGGCCACCCCGGCGTGAACCAACTGGGTGACGGCCAACGCGCCGGCATCGATAGAATCTGGGACATCGCCAACACGCTTCGCATCGCCAAGTACAAATCGCCGCCGCTCTTCGGCATCGGCACCGACGATTCCCACAATTACCAGGCCATCGGCCAGACGCTCGGCCCAGCCGCGCCGCCGGCGACAACGCCCGCCAAAGACAAGGACGGCGAAACCAAGAGCACGCCTGCACCAGCCGATCCCTTCGCCGGAGTCCCCGCCGGCAGCGCCATGCGCCGAGCCGAACCCGGCCGAGGCTGGACCATGGTCCGCGCTGCTGCGCTCGACCCTCAATCGCTCATCGAAGCCATGATCCGCGGCGATCACTACGCATCCACCGGCGTCACGCTCAGCGATGTTCGATTCGTTCCCGATGCAGACTGCAAGACGGGCGTTCTGTCCCTGGAGATCCAGCCACAGGATGGCGCCGAGTATGTCACGCGGTTCATCGGCACGCTCAAGGACACGGACCTTTCCAGTGAACCACTGACCGACAAGGCAGGCAAGGAAATCTACGGCACACGTCGATACAGCGCGGAGATCGGCAAAGTGCTCGCCGAGGTGAAGGGCGTCAGGCCGACCTACAAACTCACCGGCCAGGAGCTCTACGTTCGAGCCGTCGTCACATCGAGCAAACCGGTTGCCAATCCGTCCATGAAAGGCCAGATGCAGCAGGCGTGGACCCAGCCTGTCGGTTGGGAGAAGTGGATCAAGTAGGCAAGGGTTTCACGCTTTTCATCGTCGACGCACTGGGGACATCCAACAGCGGATGCCTTGCCCGGATCAGAACTGGTCGATACTGTTCCAGCGACGCGGCAGCAACGGACGTGGCTGGCATTAGCCTTGGTGCCACCCGCGAAACGATCGCAAGCCTGGTCGGACGCACGAGGCCGTTTGCTCGCTGGGAGCATAGCTCAGCGGTTAGAGCGGGGGACTCATAATCCCTTGGTCGCAGGTTCGAGTCCTGCTGCTCCCATTCAAAAATGCCTTGTTTTGTAGATCGAAATGAAGGGTTGCTGGGAAGGGTCGAAATGGTGATTCTTCCATTGCTACCCTATTGCTACCGCAGGCTGGAATCTGGCGGGTTTGCCGTCGCTGTTCTGCTCGCTGTTCTCAGCTAGACGAACCGCCACCCTTTTGCACGTTGTCGTCAACGCCAGGGATGCGAACCACGTAGTCAACGATCAGATCGCCATCATCCTGATCGGTGGTCGGCCCCGGTGCGGGTTTGCCGATGCAACGATCAAGCAATTCCTTGACCGCCCAAGGCTCGCCTCCCTTGGCGGCATCGATCAAGGTGCGAACCACGGCGGCAAGGTCGGCATCGGTGACCGATTCGACGATCACGGCTCGCAGTTGTGCCACGCGGCGGGCGAATGGGTTGCCCGGCCCCCCAAGGTTGCCCTTGGCGAAACGTCCGCCGGCGTCCCGTCCGTTTGTCCCGTTTGGTGACGGTGCTTTCATGGGTGCCCTCAACTGATCGTAGCCGCGTCCTTGGCTTGGCCGGGTTCATCGGCCTGTGAACCGGGCGGATCGTTCAGCGGGTCTTTAACGTCAGCCGGCGGCAGTTCCGCCAGCGTGATGCACTTCATGGCGTAGGATCGCCAGGAACGAATCAGCCATCGTTTGAACCCTCGAAGGTCAACATCGTCGCCTTGCTGCTCCAGCGTGACGGCGAACCGCCTGCGTGCTGGCGGTCGTGATGTCGTGGATGTCGTTTTCATGCCTTGCCTGTGCAACTGTTGCGCGACTTGGTTTTCTGGTGTGTCAAGAATGCCCTGTTTTCTCGATCAGAATGAATCCGCACAGCCTGCACATGTGTTTCCGGGGTTACCATCCATATACGCGGGACATAGTGCGTAACCCCCCAAATCCCTGTGCGGCCTGTGCAACCCCTTGTTTTCTAGGGTTTCAGCCTGTTGCGCGACCTGTGCAACCCTGTTTGGCCGTGTGAATCAGGCACTTCCGTGCGCTGGCAACAGCGCCAGCCCTTGAAAACCACGGGTTCGCTTGCCGCGTTCGTCGCCCCATTTCTCACTGACGCCTTCAAGCTCGACAAGTCGCTCGTACAAACCCGCCGCGTCAAGCGGATGTCGCTCGCCAGTGCGGCGCGCCCATTCGACATAGGCCTCGCGGATCGTCTGGCGAGATATCCAGTTGTCGGGGTTGATCGGGTAGCAGCAAGCCTCGGTGAATCCACTGAGCCGATCTTGCTCATCGCGGTAGCTCGTGGTCGCGGTCAGAACTTCGTCAGGGTCGCACAGCCCCGACGCCTGCCAGTCTAAGCAGCCCTGCACCGCCCACGCCAGGATGCCGGGCCACTCGGCAACCAGGTCGTCAAGTAGCCTCGGATTCTGTTCGGCCTTGGGAATGACGACGTTGAACGGCACGAGCCGGATGCGCCGCCATATCGCGTTCTTCG
>CAYRPN010000047.1:0-41340 GCA_964426135.1 uncultured Phycisphaeraceae bacterium
GTCGTCAAAAACGCTGCGAACTCCGCTTACTTCGTGCGCGGCTCCTTCTGAAGCCCCGAATAATCCGGGCTTGGTTCGTCGGCCTCGGCACGCCCATTCCGGGGCTTGCGCGGACTCCAGCCCCGGCCACCCGAAATAGTCCCCAGTCTTGCGGCGGGATGGAACGAAAAAACCTCTCCACGGGGAGAGGTCTTGCAAGTGCGATAACCCGGAAGCGGACGAGGCCGATGGGGTTACTGGACGCAAAGGTCGCCCAAGGCGTCGATCACAGGTCCGTCAGCAATTCATCGATGGCGGCATCGATCTTCTCCGGCGTCTCGTAGGTGCCGCCGGCGATTTCACTCTTCACGCGGTCGATCAGGTCCTGCCTCACCGGCGTATCGCCAATGAGCCGGCTGAGGAACTGGGCGGCGCGGGAAAGCTCGACCTTGTCGGCGGTTCGAACGGGGGTGGCGTCGAGCTGACGGTAGGCAGTGGCGGCGGAATGGCGTGGCAGGGCCGCGCTGGGGGTGCCGTTGAGGGGGGTGACGTCGTTCATTGTGGCTTACTCCGAACCAGAATCCATCGCCGTTGCGGACGCTTGGCGGCATGGTGCAACGAGGCACCGCGCCGGGAGCCGCTTCCTGCAGCAATATCAACGATCCAGAATGCAACGGCTGATAATAACGTCACGCCTTCCATGGCGGGGGCAATCACCATTACCCACTCCATTCATCGGACACCCCCGGCAAAATGCTTGAGCGAATCACAAACCTGGCGTCAACACGACAAACCCCTGCCAACAAAAGACTTGCGTGCAATTTCCAGAAGAATTGTCCTATAAGATGAATCGTGATTCCGCTGACAACGCACTCAATGACTGTCCGATAACAGTTCTTGAACCGCAACGAAATGAATCAGGTTCAGGCGGGGTAGAGAGGATTCGGGAATCGGGATTCGGGTTGGGCGGCGAGTTCTGGCGAGTATCTCTTTCGCTCCTCCGATTTCAATTCACATTTTCCAATCGACATCCCCAGGATCTCGATTTCCGATGCCCGAGTCTCGAATCCCGAATCACGTTTCCGAGTCCCAAGCCCGATTCCCCATTCCCGATGCCCGAGTCCCCTTCCCCGCCTCTCCCGCTCTCACAGCCCCAGCACATCTTTCATTCCGTATCGCCCTGCCGGTTTACCCGCCAGCCACTTGGCGGCCCGCAATGCACCTCGCGCAAAGACATCGCGTGTTGATGCGTTATGGGACAAGGAAAGTTCCTCTCCCAGCGCACCGAAACTGATCGTGTGCCGCCCCACCACATCACCGCTGCGCACCGCATGCATGCCGATTTCGCCGCGCTTGCGCACCTGGTGTCCGCCGGGTGGCGTGTGTCGGCCATGCACGAGATCCTTCTCCATCGACTTGCCGGTCGCTTCGCACACCGCCTGCGCGATCGCCAGCGCGGTGCCGCTGGGCGCGTCGGCCTTGAAGCGGTGGTGCGCCTCGACGATTTCGATGTCGTAATCATCGCCCAGCCGTTTGGCGACCTGGGCCGCCAGGCCCAGAAGCAGATTGACGCCCAGACTCATGTTCGCCGCCTGCAGCACCGCGATGGTGCGGGCGGCGTCGTCGATGAGCTTGTGATCGTCGGCGGTCAGCCCGGTGGTGCCGACGACAAGCGCCAGGGGCTTGCCGAGCTTGGCCTGCTCGAGGCAGGTCTTCACCGCCGCGCGAAAGCCGGCGGGCACGGTGAAATCGATGAGCACCGCCGGCGCGGGCACGCTCGCTGCACCTGCTGCCGGTGCGCCGAGCTTGTCCGTCACCGGCAACCCCAGCGCACTGACACCCGCCAGCAGGCCGGCATCCTGTCCAAGCACCGCCTGGCCGGGCGCTTCCAACGCAGCGGCCAATTTCAGGTCGGCGTCCTCCGTCAACAGTGCAATCAGTCGCCGGCCCATGCGGCCGGCAGCTCCGTGAATGGCAATCGGGGTCATGTGGAAATCCTTGGGGATGGCATGAGCGTGAAGGATCCGTGCAGGATCAACATCGCCGGTGGGACGACTTTCCAAGTCGTCCGGCTGGGAGCGAAGCGATTCGAATCGGCGGAGTTGATCTTGCACGGCTCCTAACGAATCGGAACGAAACAACTTCCCGATTTGCAGGGATCGAACTCCCCTCCCTTTTAGGGAGGGGCAGGGGGAGGGTCGGGCAAACAGCCTGATTTCATGCACAATCACGCAGTGCGCCCGACCCTCCCCTAACCCCTCCCTAAGAGGGAGGGGAATCGGAAACGGCCAAGTCGGGAAGTTATTTCGGTCACGATCCTAAGCGTTGCGCACCGTAGTTTAACCGCGGGGCCTTGCCCCGCGCGAGGTCAGGCGCAGCACGAAACGACACAAACGGTTAGACGCTGTCAGGCGACCATGTCGGGCAAGGCCCGACGGCTAAACGACCAGAACAGCGCACGCACGGATCAGTGCCCACGGCCATAAGGCTGACGGCTAAAGGCTAACGGCTAATGGCTTCTCCTGCGAACGGCTCCACATTCCCACGCGCAGCAAACCTCGCGGGATCGTGCTACAATCGCGTGGCACCGGTCCAGAGGCTCTTTTGAGCGCACGACCATTCTGAACCACCGGCGGTGGGCCGGTCGCGGTGGTTGACTTCCCGCCTGAAGCGAGCTGCCATGGGACTTTTCGGTTTCGGAAAAAAGGACAAACCATCGGCGAACAACGGCGGCGCTGGCGCGGCCGGCGCCGGTGACGGCGACGAAGGCTTCAAGATCAACCCGCGCAAGGCCAAGGCGTGGTTCGACCAGGCGCACAAGGTCGCCGATACCCAGAATTACGACTACGCGCTGGACTGTTTCATCTCGGGCCTGAGCTTCGACCCCACCGACCTCAAAGAGCACGACGCACTCCTTCAGATCGCCAAGCGGCGCCACGTCAGCGGCGGCAAGGGCCCCACTTTCGGCGAGAAAAATTTCGGCGGCGGCAAAACCCCCGTCGAGAAGCTCGTCAACGCCGAAAAACTCTGGGCCAAGGATCCGAACAACCCGGAATTCGCCGTCGCTTTCATGAGCAAAGCCGTCGAGGTGAACAACACCGAAGAGAACATCGATCTGAGCCCGTTGATCGCCTGGGTCGGCGAGCGGCTGCTGGAAATGACCATGGGCAAGGCGGGCGGCTCGCGGTCCGTGTTCGAAAAAATGATGGTGAACTTCGAAGGCGTCAAGGCGTATGCCCAGGCTGTCGAGGCGTGCCGCAGGGCGCTGCACCTGGCGCCGGGCGACGGCGAACTGCTCGACCGCCTGAAGAACCTCGACGCCCAGAAGGCGATCATCCAGACCGGCATGACCGGCGAGGCCGGCGGCTTCCGCAAGGGCATCAAGGATGACACAGGCCAGGCCGCGATCCAGGAAGAAATCACGCTCAACAAGACCGACGAAGTCAAGGACCGCGTCATCATCCGCTGCCGCGAAGCCTGCGCCGCCAAGCCGGACGATCTGGAACTCCGCCTGAAGCTGGTCGCGGCCCTTCGCGAAAAGGCAGACGACGATCACGACGAGGAAGCGATCAAAATCCTCAAGCAATCGTGGGAGCAGAGCGACCAGTACCGCTTCAAGGAACTCATGGGTGAGATCACCATGAAGCAGTACCACCGTCAGATGCGCATGCTGAAGGAGACGCTGGCACAGAATGCCGACGACGATTCACTGAAGAAAGACATCGACAAGCTCCGCCTGGAGCAGGTTCAGTTCGAGTTGAAGGAATACGAAGAGCGCGTCCGCAACTACCCCACGATCATGAAGTGGCGATTCGAATGGGCCAAGCGGCTGCTGGCGATCCGCAAGTATGAAGAGGCGGTTGGCGTTTTTCAGGACGCCTCAGCCGACCTCAAAATCCGCGTGCCCTGCATGGAAGGCATGTCGGTCTGCTACCTGGCGCTCGACTGGCTCGACCCGGCGATCGACACGCTGCGCGAGGCGATCAAGATTCATCCGCTGCCCAACGATCCCCTGGCGCTCTCCTTGAAATACCTGCTCATGGACGCGCTGGAACGGCAAGCCCGCAAGCTCAATTCTCTGGAACACGCCCGCGAGGCGCAAGGCGTCGCCTCCAACATCCTCCAACTCGACATCCGCTATCGCGACATCCGCGATCGCGTCGGCAAGCTCAAAGCGCTGGTCGAGGAACTGGTGAAGAAGCAGAACGGGTGAGATCGGGTGGTGAATATGGATGGTCGCAAGAGAAAAGCTGGGCGAAGAGGGAGGCGGGCATGGCGGACGGCATCAGATTGCGGAGAATTTGAGATTACAAGAGGTGTGTCTCATGTCGACTCCTTCTGCCAAAGACCATTTCGAGTCCGCCAAGAGACTACTGAAGGCCAAAGATCACGAAGCAGCCGCGCTGGCATTTCAAAACGCCGCCTCCGCCGACCGAAGATTTCGCGTGCCGTGTATGGAAGGCATGGCGGTCTGCTATCTGGCACTCGACCAAATCGACGCCGCAATCAGAATGCTTCGCGACGCGATCAGTAGTCACCCGTTGCACGATGACCCTCTCGCACTCTCCCTCAAGTTCCTGCTGATGAATGCTTTGGCGCGTCAGGCTGACAACGGACAGTAGATCACCGACGAAACTCACCTGGGAAACAAGTCAGCGCCAATTTGAGTGTCCCTGATTCTCGTCCCCTCCCGCACAGCCCCTTCTTCCAGCCTGAACAACCGATCCGCCAGTTGATTCGCTTCCTCCACGCTGTGCGTCACGTGCAGCGCGGTGACGTGTTCGTGCTGTTGCACCAGCTTCAGCAGGCTGTACATCTGCCGGCGCGTCTGATCATCCAGAGCGCTCAACGGTTCATCCAGCAGCAGCAGACGTGGCCGAAACGACAGCGCCCGGCCCAGCGCGACGCGCTGCTGCTCGCCGCCGGAAAGCCCCGCCGGCCGGCGCTGAAGCAGCGGCGCGATCACCAGCAGTTCCGCCAACTCGCCCACGCGCTGCCGGATGCTCGCTTGGCCCCAGTGCCGCAGCCTCAGCGCGAACGCCAGATGATCGAACACCGTCATCGTCATGAACAGCGCCAGATCCTGCGGCACGTATCCGATGCCGCGCTCGCCGGGACTGCAATGCGTCACGTCGACGCCATCGAGTTCGATGCGCCCGCTCTCGATCGGCTTGAGCCCGCAGATCGTTTCCAGCAGCGTCGTCTTGCCGCAACCCGTCCGTCCCATCAGCACCGCGTACTCCCGGCCAGGCACGTGCAGCGACACACCCGTCAGAGCGAACGAACCAGCGCGGGCAGCAACGTCGGTGAGGCGAATCATGGGAATGCGGAAGACAGAGGACAGAAATCAGAAATCAGAGGGCAGAGATCAGAGATCAGAGATCAGAGGTAAGAGGTCAGGAGGCGGTGCGATTGATCTCGTTTAGCGACGCGGCTTGCCGCGCCTGCTCTTGAAAACAACGGTCACTCCTCGTCGCCCGCCTCGCCGCCGTAGCGCGTGATGCCGCGCTTTGTCGTGCGGATGAACTGCACGAACTCCGCCACAGCCGGATCGCCGGCGACTTCCTGCGCGATCAGCTCCAGCGCCTTGGGCACGCTGTGACCGCTGCGGAAAAACAGGTCGAATGCGCGACGCATCGGCGTCACGCTCTGCCGCAGCCCGGCGCGGCGCATGCCCACCAGGTTCAACGAGCCGACCCGCTTCGAATAATGCACCGTGCAGAACGGCGGCAAGTCGCGCGTGATCACCGCGCCGCCCGCCGTCATCGCCAGCCGGCCCACCCGGCAAAACTGGTGCACGCCGCCGGCGCCGCCGATCACCGCGCGATCCATCACCTCGACGTGGCCCGCGATCAGCGCGCCGTTCACCAGCGTGACGTAATCGCCGATGACGCTGTCGTGCCCGACGTGGCTCGTCGCCATGCAGTAATTGTGGCTGCCGATGCGCGTGGGCTTGTCGAGCGTGGCGCGGTGCGCGGTGAAGCCTTCGCGGAAGACATTGTCGTTACCGATCACCAGCCCCGCGCCCAGCTTCGCCGGGTCGTACTTCAAATCCTGTGCGGCGAAACCCAGGCAGGCGAAGGGATACACCTTGTTGTTCGCCCCCATGGTCAGCGGGCCGTGGAGGTACGCGTTCCCGTGCAGCTTGCAGCCGGGCCCGATTTTCACAGGCCCGCGCAGCACGCAACCGGGGCCGATGTACACATCGCCGGCGAGTTCAACTTCAGGATCGATCAGGGCGGTGGGATGTATGTCGGGCAAGGGGCAATCTCGACATTAAGGACGGTGCAGCTTCGTGCCGAGTGGCCGACACGACTCGGCGTAGGGTGCGTCAAGGCTCGGCGCGGACGCACCACGGTCAACGAATCGCGCCGCGAACAAGACGCGATCGCGCCCGCCGCGCGACCCGACGCCGCACAGTTGACGCCATATGGTGCGTCCGCGCGGACTTGACGCACCCTACGGGCTACGCACTGCTCGCAGCGCGTCCTCAATCTATCTCATTTCGAGCCACGCTGTGGCGGCGGAGGAGGTGGCGGCGGCGGCGGCCCCACCGGCGGCGGGGAGATCGTCATCTGAAACTGCTCTTCATTCCAGCCGAGGCCCTTCGCCGTATCCGAGAGAAAAGACCAGTCGCCGCCGATCGCCATCGTCAGCTTCAAAGGCGTCCGCATCGCCGCCATCGCCGCCGCCTGCGGAACGTCCAAGTGCTTGGATACATTCAACAAAATCGGCCCTTCGCGGTGCGTGGGCTTCAGATACTGCAACTCCACCGACTGGATGCCGTCCTCAAACAGCGAGGCATACATGACGTTGCCGCCCATCACCCGCGCCCCGCGCAGGCGCAGCGGCGCGTCCTTGAATGCCTCGATCCCACGAGTCGCCGTGATCGACCGGCGAATGTCCCACACCTGCATGCCGTCGAGCGTCTGCCCAAGCAGCATGAACCGCCGGCGATGCTGCGTCTGCTTCTTCTCGCTTTGATCCCACGCCGTCGGCCCGACGCCGCGCGGGCAAACCGCCACCAGCGCGACATCCTCTGACGCCAGCCGCTGCTTGAGCGCGTCGTACATGCCTTGGTGAAAGCCTTCGAGCGCGTCCTCTTTCAGGTCCGCCGCGAATGCGCCCTGCGCCGCCTGCCGCCACTCGAACCACCCTTGCGTGTCGAGCGCGGTGAGCTCCACACTCTTGGGCTGCTTCAGTCCGGCGCGTTGCAGCACGAACAATCGCAACCGCACCGTCGGCTGACTGCTGAAGTCGTACGCGGTGAGCCGCAGGCCGTCGCGCTCGCCGGTGAACGCCTCGCGCACATCCAGCGGGCCGGCTTCATCATGGGAAGGCCAGCCACGGAACACCTGCTCGCGCAGCGCCTTCATCCAAACTTCGCTCTGCGTCTTGAACACTGCCTCCGTCATCGGCGTCAGTTGAGATCTCAACGGCGCAGCCGCGACGAATGTCTCCTGGATCTTCGTGTTGATTTCATCCTTCGGCAGCCCATCCCTGAACACCTGCAGCTTCTCAGGCTCGAATATCTTCACCGCGGCTTTTTCGATCACCCGCTCTTCCTTCTTCAGAAACCGGTCGAACCAGATGAACGCTCCAAGCTGCAGCTCCTGCGAGTCCTTGTGCGGGCCTTCGACGATGTTCAGGCCCAGGCTTTTCTCCGCGCCGTGCAGTTTGTAGATGTCACGCACCTGCTCGTGCAGCCGGTTCACACCGTCGAGCGGAAAGATCGTGTCTTTGTCCGTATTGGAGATCAAGAGCGGCCGCGGCGCGACCAGGGCCGCCACCTGCGCGTAGTCCCATCGGTATGTATTGTTCATATACATACAGTCGCAGTGGCCCTCGACGCAGCCATCGACCACGTGATTGGTCAGGTCGGTAATGCCCGCGCCCGGCACCGCGACCTTGATGCGGTCATCGAGCGCCGCGATCCACCACGAGTACGCTCCGCCGCCGCTGCGGCCGGTGACGCCGAACTTCTCCTTGTCCACTTCCTTGCGGGTCTCCAGGTAATCCAGGGCCCGGATGCAGTTCCACGCCTCGACGCCCGCCGGGG
This sequence comes from uncultured Phycisphaeraceae bacterium, assembly GCA_964426135.1. GTDB lineage: Bacteria > Planctomycetota > Phycisphaerae > Phycisphaerales > Phycisphaeraceae > CAYRPN01. Next base: position 8,039 of record CAYRPN010000047.1, read on the forward strand.
TGTAGCCGCGGTTGAGCCACCACCACATGCCGTACTTGTACGTGCCGTGATGAATACCTTCGATCTCGCCGAGCTGGAGCGAGTCGATGGTCAGGCAGACATAGCCATGGCGGGCAAACCAGGAGCCGTGGTGCGTGTAATAAGTCTTGTTGCCGTAGCTGACATTGTTCTTCTTCACGCCGCCGTGGCCGCAGACATACAGAATAGCGGGATAAGTAGATGGCTTATCACCGCTCTTCGCCTTCGGTATGTATAGATTACCGGTGACATACAGTCCCGGCGACGACTGGAAATGCACATTCTCAACCGTGAACTCTTCGTGCTCGACGGTCGACGTCGTCTGCGCCTTCAACTCTGTCTTTGCCGGCAAAGGACTCAGCCCCAGCATCTCGAACAACTGCTGGCGATACAGATCCTTCTTCGCCTTCCAGTCGTCGAGCGTCTTGATCTCCGCCAGGCAGTTCTCAGCGAGCTTCGCCGTCTCCGCCTTGAAATACTCGGCGATCATCTTGTCGCCGCGCGAGGTGTCGACCCCCGAGGGCTTCGGCGGATCGGCAGCCGGTGCGACGCAGGCCATCGACAAAACGAAAAGTGCGATCATGCCAAGGAAACGCCTCATGTGCGGCCTCCTCATTTAGCCGGCGGGCTTGCCCGTCGAGGACTCTCGAACGACGCGCCACTTGCAGACAACCAATCGGCTTGGGTGAATCCGAACACAACAGTCAGCCCCGGGCGTTCACGGCGGGCAAGCCCGCCGGCTAAATCACTTCTCTTCCTTCTTCACTTTCCAGTTCTCATCAAAGAACCCCGCCGCCTTGATCGTGCCGGGGCTGAACGCGTCCGGGTCCTTGTCCAGCCCGACGATCGCCCAGTCCGGCAACTTGGGCGTCTGCTGACTGTTGGTGCGATCGTGCCCTTCGCGGAAGGTGGGGCCGGAGTTGAGAATCACGCGTCGAAGCTGTGTCGATGCTTGTTCATCAGGATCTCGCGGGCATGCAGGCCAAAATAAGATTGGAATGTGATTTGAAGCAGTGAATGTATGCTCTCCGATGGACACGCGATCAGCGCTCCATTGCAGAGGCATGCCGCCAATCAACGTCAGTTGCTTGCCGAAGTCCTTGATGACTTGATTGGACTCAGGATCACCCCACAAAATGAGATTGAAATCAAACTGATCTTTGTTGCTGAGCTCGGTATCTTTCTTGATTCGGCAATTGCCACGAAAAAGCTCTCTCCACCGGCGCAGAAAGCGAGACTGCTCGAACTTCACCCACCGCTGGACGCGCTCGTTCGTGAATTCTCCCGTTGGAAGCACAACAACGAAGGGATGCATGAATGCAGCATCAATCGGTCCAGCCCATTGCGGATAGCGCTGCGATTCTCCCCGTTCATCTCCTTTTGGTACTTTCCATGCATCTCCATGTTTTATCAAGGACACAGAAGGATAATCCCCGGATGCTTCTGCGCTCAACGTCTGCCCATCAATCGTCACTGCGACCTTGCTTATCTTGCCCCTTGCGCTTGGCGCAAGGCGCAGTTCCAACTCGCAGATATTTTGTGTTGTCACCGCGACCGTTGCTTCATTCTTCCATTCCGCGTCGACCCAACTATCCTCCCACTCTTGCTTGATCCACGCACTGACCCAGTAATGCCTGGCGTACGACATCGTCCGCGTCTGCAAGCTCACCTTCTTGGGCCACTTGTCTCTCCCCTTCTCCACCGCCGCCTTGATCTCCGCCAGCACCTGCTCCTTCGCCTTCGCCTCATACTTATGCTCCACCCCCGGCCCGATGATGTGGCGCAGTTCGCGGCCCTCCGCCTTGAATGCCTCAGCCATCAGGTCGGCCGCCTGCTTCTGCTTGTCGTTCTCCCCGCTGTAGGCGATCACCGGCACATTGAATAAATTGCGCGTGTAGCACGGCACGTCGTACCAGCCCCACAATTTCTGCTCGTACCAGGCGGGATATTTGTCCGGCGTGAGCTTGTTGTACTTGGCCGTCTCCACAAACCCCGCGCCGGCGTGGACGACGCAGAACCTGTCCGCGTAATGCGCACCGATGTGCCAGGCCCCCGCCCCGCCCATGCTGAAACCCGCCAGCGCGATGCGGTCTTCGTCAATCTTGTACCGCTTCTTCACGCTCTCGATCGCGTCGAGCACGTCGATCTCGCCGGCGAACTTGAAGCCGATCGTGCCGCGCCCGTAAGGATGCAGCGTGATGCACCAGTCGGGCGCGAACTCGCCCTTGTTCTTCTCGCGGTTGGCGATGAAGTGCAGATCGGTTTCCTTGTCGCCCCGGCCGTGGAGCCAGACGAGCAGCGGCACTGGTTTGGTGAGGTCGAGATTCTCGGGGATGTGCAAGCCGTAGGGTTGGACGGAGTCGTCGATGTCGCTGCGGTAGCCGCGGACGATGAGGCCGCGCTTGAGTTGCCAGGATGGGCCGATGCTCGTCTGAGCCGCGGTCAACGTGGGATTCTGCTTCAACTCCTCAAGCCTGTTGTGCGCCGTGATGAGCGCGGCGTGCGCCTTGGCGACGTCCTTCGTCACATCGTAAAACTCATCGAAGTCGAGGGCCCACCGGACCGCCTTCGTGTAGGCCTCGACATCCGGCTTCAGTTCCGCGTCGAGCTTCGCCTCGGCGAGCGCCTTCGTCACCTCCGCCAGCCGCGCCTCGAGCTTGTCGCGATGGGATTGGCCGATGTCGACGCCCTTGGGCGGCAGCAGTCGTTCGATCGGCTTGATCGGCGGGAGTTTGTCCTCTGCGGAAACGGAACCCGCCGCGGCGAGATTGGCCGCGATCAGCGCGCATACGATGAGGCGTGCGTTCATGCGTCTTCACCCGTTCAGCCGCCGAGCCTTGTTCGGCGTGGTGCGTCGAAACTGCCTGCGAAGGTGATCCAGTGTAATCACCCGGGGGTTGTTCGGAGCATCGTTCTGTGGCGCGTTTGCTGCGCGGCGGCCGCGTCGAGCAAGGCTCGACGGCTAAACTATCGATGGAATCGCACACCGTGCCGCATCGATCTCTTGGCATCCTGCTGGCAACGATGGGGCTTCTCGCCTCCACTGCCGCGGCCTCCAACGCCGCGGCGCGCGATAACATCCCCATTACCGATCTATTGAAGACGCTCGCTCACCCGGATCACGCCGAGCGCATGCGGGCGCAGCGGGAACTGGCCGATCGCGGCAAAGAGGCGATCGCCCCGCTCAAGTCGCTGCTTGCCGACAAGTCGCAGAAGACATCCGCCCGGATTCACGCGTTGTGGGCCCTGTTCGCGATCGCCGAGCGGCACGCCGATTTCGATCCGACGCCGGCGTTCGTCACCGCGTTGCACAACGGCCCCGACGATCTGCGTGCCCAGGCCGCCCGCGCGATCGGCTCCGCGCGGCTGAAGGGCGAAGGCGTGGTGAAAGGCCTGATCCACCGGGCCCGCAACGACAAGAATGCGTTCGTCCGGATGTACGCGGCGGCCGCCCTGGGGCGCATCGGCGACAAGGCCGCCGCCACCGACCTGCTGGCGAGCCTCGATGACGAGGATGAAGTCGCCCGCTTCGCCAAGGTGCTGGCACTTCGCGTGATCAACGCGTGGGACACGGCGCCGGCGTTTCTCAATGCTGCGGAGGAACGCGTGCGCCAAGGCGCCGTGTGGGCGCTCACCGGCGTGTACGACGAGACGGCGGTCGCCGCGCTGGCGCAGGCCGCGATGGAAAATCCTTACAACGAAGTGCGTATCGCGGCGATCGAGGCGCTTGCTCAGGTACACCGCACGCGGGGTTGGGTTGGGCGGACTGCCGCGAACGAGCCGCGTCCGCGGCGCGTGCCGTGGGCAAGTACGGACAAGGTGGCCGCGACGTTGCGCTTGCAACTGACGGACGCGAACGAGAAGGTACGCATCGCTGCGATTCGGGCGCAGGAGAAAATGCAGGACGGTGAATCGCTCGCCACGCTGCGCGAACTTGCGGCGAAGGATGCCAGTGCCGCGGTACGACAGGAGGCAAAGCGTGTGCTGGAGGCGGTCGATTCGCGCAATGCGCGGTGATCATGCGGAACTGTCGCGGTTTCTCACCACGAACATGTTTCGTCCGAGCCGCGAAGATGGAGCGAGCAGGAACCGCAGCATGCAAGGGAGTCCGGGGCACCCGCTCGCTTAGGAATGGGACCGAAATAAGTTCCCCATTTAGCCGGCGGGCTTGCCCGCCGAGACACCCTCGGCGGGCAAGCCCGCCGGCTAAATGGGGGACCGCCAATTCGTGAAGTTATTTCGGGCCCGCTCGCTTACGCTTCGCGGCTCGGACAAGGCGTCCCCCGGCGGAGCCGGAGGCTAATGGATACCGTCGTTCACATCGGCTTACCGCCGGTGTTGTCCACAACCCAGTTGGCGGCGGCGCGCTCGTAGTTCATCAGTTCCTCGGGCTTGAAGAAGATGCCCAGTTCGGTCTTGGCGGCTTCCTCGCTGTCGGAGCCGTGGATGAGGTTGAACGACTTGCTGGAGCCGAAGTCGCCTCGGATCGTGCCGGGCGGGGCTTCGTAGCCGGCGGTCGGGCCCATCATCAAACGGGCGGCGGCGATGGCGCTCTTGCCGCGGATCGCCAGCACCAGCACGGGCGAGCTGGTCATGAACTTCACCAGGCTCGGATAAAAAGGCTTGCTCACGTGGGCGGCGTAGTGCTTGTCCGCCATCTCGCGCGTGATGGTGATCATCTTGGCGCCGATGATGGTCATGCCCTTGTTCTCAAAGCGGCTGATGATTTCGCCCATCAGGCCTCGCTGCACGCCGTCGGGTTTTACGATGATCAGGGTGGTCTGCATGATGTTCCTTTTCTCGTCGAGGTTGGCCGCCGGTGTCTGGCGGGGTGACCTTTATGCCCGAAATCGAAGGGATTGGCAAGCGGGGACGGCGGCGGGCAATGTCGAATGACGGAATGTCTAATGAGTGACGAATGGGCGAATGACGAATGACAAATGCTGCGACGCGTTGCGGTTCCCGTTCGTCTTTCGAGCTTCGTCATTTGGGCTTCATTCGTCATTTCTGGCTTTTCGTCATTCGACATTTCCTTGAGCGACTTGGGCATGGTGCGTCCGCGCCGAGCCTTGACGCACCCTACGGCGATTGCAGCGCCTTCGCCGCCGCGGTGCCCGCGATGTGGCCGGTGGACCAGGCCCACTGGAAGTTGAAGCCGCCGATGCGGCCGTCGCAGTCGAGGATTTCGCCGGCGAGGTAGAGGCCGGGCACGAGACGGGACTGCATGTCGCGGTAATGGACTTCGCTCAGGGGCACGCCGCCGGCGGTGACTTCGGCGTAGTTCCAGCCGCGGTCGCCGGTGACGGGCAGGACGAGTTCGGTGAGCAGGTGCACGAGTTGTCGCCGAGCCTCGCGCGGGAGCTGGCCGATGGGTAGCGCGGGGTTGATCGGTGGAGAACTCTGGTGCTCCGGCAGGCGAGCCTGAAGCCCGCCTGCCTGCGTCAACAACGCCTCGACCAAGCGCTGCGGCAGAGGCTCGCTCATCACCGAGGCGATGGTGCGCCGCGGCTGGCGCTGGGCCAGGTCGATGAACAGACGATCCACCGCGGTGTGATCGCGGCCTGGAAAAAACGAACAGCGCAGCACCGGCGACCGGCCCTGTGCATTCGCCATCACCCAGTGCCGGCTCGCGTCCATCGCCACCGGCCCGCTGATGCCGAAGTGCGTGAACAGCAGGCTGCCGGTGCGACGATCGATGAGTGAAAGTTTCGGTCGTGCAGGATTGTCAGTCCCCCTCACCGCAGCCCTCTCCTCCAACCGGGGGACCGAGCCGGTGGCGAGGGGGACGGAGGCGAAGGTTGATAGTTCCACCTCGCACGAAAGGCCGGAGACCGCGGCGTGAAAGAACGCGGGATCGAGCAGCAGCGGCACCAGCGCGGGGCAGGTGGGCATCACGGTGTGGCCCAGTGATTGAGCGAGCGTGAAGCCCGCGCCGTCGCTGCCGGTCTTGGGCAATGACTTGCCGCCGGCGGCGAGGATGACGCGATGGGCAATCAGTTCGCCATGCGAATGCGTGATGCGGAAGTGAGAGTGCGCGGGAAGTTGAGCGGGTGAGGCGGTGAACGGGTCAGAGCGTGATGAGACAGATGCGAGAGAGGATTCACTCGCGATTGACGGTGCTTGCGACGATTCGCCCATAATGCATTCGATGGCGTGGACGCGGTGGTCTTGAAGAATCTCCACGCCCAGTGCCTTGCATCGCTCGGTCAGCGCGCCAAGCACAGTGCGGGCGGAATCGGTCACGGGAAACAGCTTGCCCGTTTCCTCCTGCTTCAGCGTCACGCCCATCGACTCGAACCAGCGCACGGCTTCGCGCTGGCCGAATGCGGCGAGCACGTGGCGGACGAATGTTTTCGGCGCGTTGAAATCGGCGGGCGTGACGGAAGCATGCGTGACATTGCATCGCGATCCGCCGGAGACGAGGATCTTCGCACCGATGTGACGAGCGCCGTCGAGCAGCGCGACACTGCCCCGTCCGGCGATTTCCTGGGCCGCGAAGATACCAGCCGCCAGGCCCGCCGCACCCGCTCCGATCACCGCGATGTCCGCCAGGTCAGGCATGCGAGGCAGGATAGCGGTTGCTCAAGCGTGTGCAGGTTTAGGCCCTTAAGGGCCTAAACCTGCACACCTTCATGACTCCTCTACCTCCATTACCTCCTCTACCTCCTCCCCTCCTCTCCTCTACCTCCTCCCCTCCTCCCCTCCTTCCACCCGCTCCCCTCAATCCTCCAACATCAGCTCGCTGCGATACGCGATGGCTTTGCCTTCCACACGATCGCCCAGTTTCGGATCAAATCGAATGTGCAGCTTCACCTCGCCCAGCACGCGCACCAGCGCCGCCCGGATCGCGCTCTCGTCCGGCGTCACGTCAGGCAGCGCCCGCGCGACCAGCTCGCACGCCATGTCCGCGTGCTGCGTGAACGTGTGCAGCAGCAGCGGAAACTCGCGCAGCAGCCGGGACAGGTCCACCGTGCTCACCGGCGTGCCGTCGGCGGCGCGAATCAGCACGGGCTTGCGGCCCTCCAGATCGACGAAGCGAGGCATCGGGTCGCCGCACTCGCATGGCGAAAAATCCATCGCGCCGAAGTCGCCCGTGCGATAGCGGAACAGCGGCACCAGCGGATTGCGCCCGCCGGTGACCATGATCTCCCCGCGCTCGCCGGGCGCGGCGCGAGTGCCGTCAGGGCGCACCACTTCCGCAAAAAGATCGTGCGGAAGCAGGTGATACCCGTGCCCCAGTGGACACGCGTAGCCGATCGGGCCGGTCTCCACCATCGAGTACCAGTCGATGACCGGCGCGCCGTACACCTCGCGCAGCTTCTGCTTCAGTTTCGGGCTCATCGCCACCGATGTCGTGACCAGCGCCGCCGGCTTCGACTCGATGCCCATCCGCATCATCTCGCTGAAGGCGATCGGGTCGCCGCTGAGGAACTTCGGGGCGAACTCGCGGAAATATCGCGCCTGACTGCCTTCGCGCGGCCACTCGGTGGGCCGGATGTTCAGCTTGGCGAAGCCCGCGCCGTTCCAGTTGTAAAGCACGGTCGCATAGGTGTACGTGCGAATCTGCGCCCCCACCAGGAAGCACGCCACGCTCCGATCGTCGAAGCTGGGGCAGTGCCCGTGCCGCGACAGTGCGAACTGAATCATCGGTTCGTAGCAGCGCACCGCGATCGGATGATGCGGCACGACGATCGGATGCCCCGTGGTGCCCGCGGTGCGATAGATGATGAGGCGTTCCAGTTCCTCATCGTCGGGCACAAAATCCCAGGGCTTCAGCGCCAAGTCCGCGCGACTGGTGGTGGGCAGATGCTCCCAGTCTTTTTCCAGATCGACCGCCTCCGGCAGCGCATCACGCAGAAACGGCACGACGCGGCGCAACCGCTCGAATCGCTCGAGCGTTTCCTGCGACGGCTGTGCGGCACCGGCGCGGCGCCGCGAACGAAGGCCGTCGGAAAAGGCCTCGATCGCCGGCACATCCTGCAGCCAGAGGCGATCGCCCGTCGCATAGTTGAACCGCGGCGCGTCGGGATGCTGGCGCAGTCGGCGGATCATCGCTTCGCCGGCGGCCGTCAGCAGCGGAGATCGGGTGTCGTGGATGCTCATCGGTGGAGCGATAGCGTACCCGATCCACCGCGGACGAAAGGAGCCGCGCACGAAGTAAGCGGGAGGTCTGCTCGCTTAGGAACGGGGCCGAAATAAGTTCCCGATTTGCAAGATTCGAACTCCCCTCCCTTTTAGGGAGGGGCAGGGGGAGGGTCGGGCGCACTGCATGATTGTGCATGAAATCAGGCAGTTTGCCCGACCCTCCCCTAACCCCTCCCTAAGAGGGAGGGGAATCAGAAATGCGAAACGGGGAAGTTATTTCGGCCCCGTTCCTTGCTTCGTGCGCGGCTCTTTTCGCGGGCAGTCTTCGCAACGACTGCCATCACATCAACTCTCGCATCGGCCGATAGACATGATCCACGAGATACCTGGGCCGGCCTGAAAAATCGTTCACCGTCGCCGTCTGCGTGTCGATGCCCAGGTTGTGATAAAGCGTGGCGAAGACTTCCTGGAAATGCACGGGGCGATCCTTCGCTTCGCCGCCATCGCGCGTCGTCGTGCCGATGATCTGCCCCATCGGCATGCCGCCGCCGCTCATCAGCGCGCACGACACATTGGGCCAGTGATCGCGACCGGCGTCCTTGTTGATGCGCGGCGTTCGCCCGAACTCGCCCCAGGCAATCACCGTCACGTCCTTGTCCAGCCCGCGCTCGTAAATGTCCTCCACGAGCGAACTCATCGCCATGTCGAAGTCCGGCAGATTGGTGCGGGCGCTCTTGAAGTTCTGCCCGTGCCAGTCCCAGAAGCTGTAGCTGAGCGACACGCAACGGACGCCGGCCTCGACGAGCCTTCGCGCGAGCAGGAACTGCTGGTTGATGCGCGGAGCGCCGTCGCCCTGATGGCGGGTGGTGCCTTCGCCGTAGCGTGCGCGGACGCGCGGGTCTTCCTTGGAAAGATCGAGCGCGTCGGCGAGCTGGCTGCTCGTCAGAATGCCGAACGCCTGCTGCGCCGCCGCGTCAAAGCCATCCATCATGCCGGAGTTGTCGACGGTTCGGCGGAATGTGTCGAGTCCGCGCAATAGCGACTTGCGATCGCCCAGGCGGTCGAGGCTGATGCCCTGCAGCGAGAGATCGTCCTTGCCTTCCGCCTCGGGCGTGAACGGCGCATGGGCAGCGCCGAGAAAGCCGGGCGTGCCGTTGTTGTAGGGGCGGTGCTGCATCTTCGGAGCGAGCGTGACGAACTGCGGCACGCCGGGTCGCGCCGAGCCTTGCACGCGCGAGACCACCGCGCCCAGTTCCGGGTAACCGCCGGGCGGGAGTTTCTCGTTGAGCCAGCCGGTCATGCACTGGAACGATTCGTGGCGATCCTTCGCACCCACGATGGAGCGGATCGGCACGAGCTTGTCCATGTTCCGCGCCAGGCGCGGGAGCAGTTCGCAGACTTCGATGCCCGGCACGTTCGTCTTGATCGGGCTGAACTCGCCGCGAATCTCCGCGGGCGCGTCCATCTTCAGGTCGTACATGTCCTGATGCGGCGGGCCGCCGGGCATGTAGATCATGATGACGGCTTTGTGCCCCAGCCCGCCGGTGCGCGTGGCTGCGGCGCGGCTTCCAGCTTCGCCGGGGGCCGCTTGCCCCGCGCTCGCCTGCTGGGCCGCCAGAATCTGCGCCATCGAAATCCCGCCCATCGCCAGGCCGCCGATCTTCAGAAAAGACCGGCGCGAGACGCCGTCGCAGTAAGGACCGTTCCCGTGTTGGCTGAAAATGGAAAGCATGGTGTTGGCCGGCGGAGGCAGAACCCTTGGTGAATTGCGGGCAGGCGGTTCGACGTTACATGTGGCGAATCCTCGGTCGTGCCCCGATTTTCCGGCAACGCCTGCTTCCCGGCGTAGGGTGGGTTGAGTCTGCGAAACCCACCATGGGTGGCCTTGGACATCCATGACATCGATTCGCCGCAGACGGTGGGTTTCGCCGAGCCTCAACCCACCCTACCCGAGGTGGACTCCATGCCACAGTTTCTGGGCACGCCCGAGACCTCGCCGCGGCATGCCGTCTCGCCTGCGGTTCGGCCTCCACGCGATATCATTCCGTTTCCATGCCTACAGCGACCGCCGCCCAGATTGTGCTGCTGAACCCCGCTGACAACGTCGCCATTGCGGTGCGCGATCTGCCGGCCGGCGTTACGGTCAGCGCCACCGTCGGCAGCGGGGCCGTGCGCGCCACCACTGCCGTGCCGCAGGGCCACAAGATCGCCGTGACCCACATCGCGCTGGGCAGGCCCGTGGTGAAGTTCGGCCAGACCATCGGCTTCGCGACGAAACCGATCGCCGCCGGCGACTGGGTGCATGCCCACAACCTGGCGATGAACGATTATCAGCGCGACTACGCCTTCGCCCAGGAGACGCCGGCGGATCCCGTGCCGATCACGGGCCGCACGTTCATGGGTTATCGCCGCGCCGATGGCCGGGCCGCCACGCGGAACTACATCGGCATCATCGCCACCGTCAACTGCTCCAACGCTGTGAGCAAGGCGATCACCCGCGAGTTCACCCGCCAGGCCTTACGCGATTTTCCCAACATCGACGGCGTCGTCGCCTTCGCCCATTCCACCGGCTGCGGCATGCAGTACGGCGGCATGCATCACCAGATTCTCAACCGCGTCATGGCGGGATTCGCCCGGCATCCCAACATTGCCGCCTATCTCGTCATCGGCCTGGGCTGCGAGGTCGCCACCACCGGCGCGCTCGCCAAGGCCGGCAACCTCGTCGATCTGCGAATCGATATCGCCGGGGGAGCCGGGGGAGCCGGGGGAGCCGGGGGAGCCGGGGGCAACGGCAGCACACAAGCCACCGGCGGCGCGCCTGAGCAATCGCGCTCATCCTCGCTCACCACCCGCCACTCGCCGCTGGCGCCCGTCGCCATGACCATGCAGGACATGGGCGGCACGAAGAAGACCATCGACCGCGGCATCGAGCTCGTCAAGGAAATGCTCCCCGCCGCCAACCGTGTCGCCCGCGTGCCCATTCCCGCCAGCGAAATCATGCTCGCCACCAAGTGCGGCGGCAGCGACGGCAACAGCGGCATCACCGCCAACCCCGCGCTCGGTGTCGCCAGCGACCGCGTCGTCGCCTGCGGCGGCACCTCCATCCTCGGTGAAACCACCGAGATTTACGGGGCCGAGCACCTGCTTACCCGCCGCGCGAAAACGGAAGCGGTGGGCAAGAAGCTCGTCGAGAAGATCAAGTGGTGGGAGTGGTACACCGGCGTGTTCGGCGCTTCGATCGACAACAATCCCTCGCCCGGCAACAAGGCGGGCGGTCTCACCACGATCTACGAAAAGAGCCTCGGCGCCGTCGCCAAGGGCGGCACCGCGCCGCTCTCAGCCGTCTACGACTACGCGGAGCAGGTCGCCCCGCACAGCGGTTTCGTCATCATGGATTCGCCGGGCTTCGATCCAGCCGTCGTCACCGGCATGGTCGCCGGCGGGGCGAACGTGATCTGCTTCACCACCGGCCGCGGCTCGTGCTTCGGCTTCAAGCCCGTGCCCTCGATCAAGATCGCCACCAACACGCCGATGTACGAACGCCTGATCGACGACATGGACTTCAACGCCGGCACGATTCTGGAAGGCGCGTCGGTGCAGCAAGTGGGCGAGGCGATGTTCGAACTTGTCCTCGACGTCGCCAGCGGGAAGAAAACCAAGAGCGAGGAGATGGGTTTAGGCGACGAGGAGTTTGTGCCGTGGTATTTGGGGCCGGTGGTGTAGGGTGCGTCAAGGCTCGGCGCGGACGCACCGGGATAACGAAAGCGCTACATGGTGCGTCCGCGCGGACTTGACGCACCCTACGCTGCTCACCGAATTTTCAAATCCGGCAACTCGCTCTTGACGCCTTCATCCACGGGCATCGCGTCCTTGCCGGGCGCCACGCCCGCCTCGTCCATCAGTTTCGCGAGTTCCGCTTTGAGCTGCGCGACGACGCCGGCTTGCTTTGGATCGTCGATGAGGTTCCTGCGTTCCTCCGGATCGTTGGAGATGCGATAAAGCTCGGCCTTGTGCTCGTCCGGTTTGCCTGCCACGCCGGTGGGATAGTGAATGTACTTCCATTCATCGGTGCGCACGCCGCGCACGTTGGGCGTGTAGGGGAACTGCTTTTCGTAGTTGTATTCGTAGTACCAGCTTTTGCGCCACGTGTCCTCCGCGCCGGGGGTGCGTTGCGCCAGGGCCTTGAACGATCGGCCGTGAATCTTCGGCAGCGCGGGGGCGGCGCAGAGGTCGAGGATCGATGGCGCGATGTCCAGCGTCAGCACCTGCTGATCGATCCTGCTCCCGGCAATCGATGCCCGCAAACCATACGCCCCGGCTCCCCCACCGCCGCTCATCGACGCGGGCAACCGCATCACGATCGGCACGCGGATGCTCGCCTCGTGCATGGTGCGCTTGTCGACCATGCCGTGTTCGCCGTTCAAGAGGCCGTTGTCGCCCATGAAGATGATGAGCGTGTTGTCGAGTTGGCCTGATTTTTCCAGGTGGTCGTAGATGCGGCCGACGCTGTCGTCGATGGAGCGGATCGTGCCCCAGTACGCGCGGGTCATCGCCGCGAAATCCTTGACCGCTTCCGGGCTGCTGTCGGGGAACTTCTTGCGATAGTCGAAGAGCGGGCCGTAGATGCCGTGCCAGGTGGGCAGGCGCTTTTTGATCCAGTCGGGCTTGTTGTCGAGCTTGAACGCGGTGTCGGGGTACTGCACATCGACGTGATCGAACGCGTGCTCGTACTTGGGCTCAGGGAAATAAAAGCTGTGCGGCGCCTTGTGGCCCAGGATCAGCATGAACGGCTTGTCGCCGCCGCTTCCGCCCCCGCCGCCCTCGCCGCCCCCGTCCATCGCCGGCCGTTTGCGGCTGAGAAATTCAATCGCCATGTCGGTGACGACCTGCGTGTAGTAGCCCTTGACCACCTCGCGCTTCTGGCCGTTGATGTTGAACTCCGTGTCGAAGTATTTGCCCTGTCCTTTGTGCGTGACGAAGTAATCGAAGCCCGGCCGCGGCTCGTCGTTGTTCTCCCCCATGTGGTACTTGCCGATGTAGCCCGTGTCGTAGCCAACGGACTGCAGCACGCGCGGGAAGCTGCCGAGGTGGTTCGGATACTCGGTGAAGTTGTTGGTGACGCCGTGGCTGTGGGCGTAGAGGCCGCTGAGGATGGAAGCCCGGCTCGGCGAGCAGAGCGACGTGGTGCAGAACGCGTTGCGGAAATAAACGCCCTCGCGCGCCAGCCGATCGATGTGCGGCGTCTTCAGGTGCGGATGCCTGGCGATGCCCAGGCAATCCCAGCGCAGGTCATCGCAGAGGATGAGCAGGACGTTGGGGCGCTTGCCAGTTTCCATTTTCGCGGCGGGCGATGAAGGCTGCGACGTACACGCCGACAGAAAGCAGAAAAGAATGGCAACGAACCAGCGGGGCAACGCGCATGTGGACATGGAACCTCCTTAGGATCGGACTAAGCCAGAATAGCAGACGAGCATCCATCCACGGGCAGCGCTTCACATTTAGCCGGCGGGCTTGCCCGCCGCGAACCGAGGCCCACCTTGCGTCAAGATCCGCATTTCGTCCGCGGCCTGAAGTTTGGTTCTGAAAAGGTCGGCGTCGCCGGCACCGGGCGTCCGCGGCCTGAAGTTCGGTTCTGAAAAGGTCGGCGTTGCCGGCACCGGGCGTCCGCGGCGGGCAAGCCCGCCGGCTAAATGGGGAGGCGGATCGAAGGGGAAAAAGGGGTCATTCTGAATAAATGAAGGGGAAAAAGGGGTCATTCTGAATAAATGAGCGCCGCCGGCAGCGACTTGGGCCGGCAAAGGACAGGAGGACGGAATTGAGCCGTTGGATGGACCTGCATTTCCCATCCGCAGAAGGAGCCGCGCACGCAGTAAGCGGGGTTTGTCAGACGTTCGTACAGCCGCGCGATCGACGCGGTTTTGCGTTCTGGCTGCCGCAAGACAAATGGCGGGGCTGCGATGTGTCCGCCAAACCCGCTTACTTCGTGCGCGGCTCCTTTCGCGGATCACGAGTCGAGTGAGGAGTGGAGCGGGCAAGGGGGCAGTCTTTTCAAAAGAGCCATGTGGCCAACATCAGCAAGTGGAGGCACGCACGGCCGCCGGGCTGTTACCGTCCGTTCGGATCGGTCAATGTAAGGTAGCCATGCCGACGGCCTGCCTGCGGGGCCGGGCTGTTCTTTGACAAGTCTGCGCTCGGTTTCGGGAGGAGAGAAGCAGCGGCGGGGATGTGGCCGGAAAGTGTCCTACCTTTTTGGCAGTCAAATGGTAAATGTCTGGCATTGATGGTCTTATGCTCAGAAATGGCTCCTTGGGGGTGCGTGGCCGGCCACTTTGGTCGGGCGGTGGCGAAAGCGGCGGGGGCACGAGATTGTTCGCGTCTCGGCGGGAACCTTGCCCTCCCCTATGCGATTGCCCTGCGGAGGTGTGCCAAATGGTTCGGGGTTTGATTCCCTCTTCCTCCTCTGGAGGGGGCGGCCGAGTCCCCGGGGGACGAGGCCGGGTGAGGGTCGGGACGAACAGATGGTTGAGGCATCCGTCACGCGATGGTGGCGATTGCGAACTTGTGCGTCCCGACCCCTCACCCCAGCCCTCTCCCTGGGAGGGAGAGGGGGCCGGAATGCAAGCCCCGGAAAAATGGGCAGACCCGGGCAAAGGGCCTGGTCGAGTTGGATTCGAGCGTTTGGGGCCTCTTGATACAATCGGCCGAAGGGTCAATGGTTCATTCCTGGAGGACTGCCATGGCAGCGGGACCGCAGTGGTACATCAGTCGGGGCGGCCAGCGGGTGGGGCCGATGGATGGCGCCCAACTGAAGCAGATGGCCGGCAGCGGGCAGCTTCAGCCGACGGATCACGTCTGGCGCGAAGGCATGGCCGAGTGGGCGCCGGCGAAGCAGGTCAAGGGGCTGTTCCCCGCCGCGGCCGCGGCTTCCGCCGGCCAGGCCGCGACGCCGGCCGCCCGCGCCGCATCGTCGCCGGCGCCGGCCGCCGACTGGTCGGTGCGGGATCAGGAAGATCTGCGAGCCCTGGCCGGAGCAACGTCGCGGCCGCATCGCTCCGCCAGGGCCGCGACGAATCTGATGGTGTCCAGGTCCAGGCCGTTCGATTCGGTCATTCCGATGGTGATGGCGGGGCTGATGCTTGCGACGCTGTTCATTCCCTGGCACTACGCGTCGGGCAGCCGCTTCGACATGCGAACCGGGACTTATGTCAGCAGCGGCGTGACCTTCTCCTGGACGCTGATCGACGGCAACTCGAAGTTCGCGGTCTGGGTCATCGCCACCTGGGTCTGCGCCCTGGCCACGATGATCCTGGCGCCCATCCTCAAGGGCATCCCGCGCGGGCTGGCGCTGGGGGGAATCGGCATCGTGGCGAGCGTTTTCCTGATGGTGTACCTCTTCGACCAGCCCGTCCGATACCGGCAGATCAAGGCACTGAAAGTGATCGACATCATCAGCAACATTCTTCTGCTGCTGATGATGATCGCCACTCACGTGCGCATCCGAGGCGGGCCGAACACCTTCCTTCGCATCGTCCAGATCGTGACCGGCGGAGCGGCGACGATCCTGCTGGTGGTGCAGATCATCATCCAGCTTGCCGACGGGGATTCGCCGTTCCGGCAGATGTCGTCCATGAAGGAGCCCTGGAGCGTGCTGTGCCAGATCACGCTGATGCTCACGCTGGCGGGGACGCTGACGTGTGCGATCCTGGCGCTGATTCACGGGGCGGCCAGGGCGCTCAACCGCGGCACGCTGTCGGTCGCCAGCGTCACCCTGATGTACGTGACGCAGGTCACGGGCACCGTCCTGATGGGGCTCTTCGCCGCGGCGTCGCTGGAGCAGTTCGGCTCCCTGCTGGCGATTGGCAACGTCAGCTTCATGACCTTCGGCGTGCTGCTCATCCTAATCAGCGGCGTGGTGCAGACCGTCGACGGCCTGCGCCGCTTGGATTGGTCGGCCCGCCCTGCCGCAGCCGAGACCGCCGGCGCGGCGCCCGAATCGACACCGACCGCGGCCGCGGCAAGCGGTTCATCCACGCCGGCAGGAAGCGATCTGGACCACAAGTTCGCCCGCCTCGAAGCGCTTCGCAAGGCGGGGCACATCACCGAGGAGGAATTCCAGCAGAAGCGCCAGACGCTGCTGAAGGAAATCTGACGACGGCCCCCGGTCGGCATCCTCCAATGCGCGGAAGAACCTCTGAGGAGTGGTCGCTCCACGCGTTACACTGTTCGAAACAACGTCCGGTTTCCGCAATGCCGCGTCACCCCGGAGTCCGCGGCGGCAATCGGTAGTGCATCCTTCATCCATTCATTCGCAGGAGGTTCGTCATGTCCAAGACTCGCTGGTTCCCGTTGATTCTCTGCTTCGCCATTGCCGGTGGCCTGATCGCCGCGGAGTCCACGGAGAAGAAAGAGGTGAAGTTCACCGCCGAGCAGCAGGCCGCCGCCGACAAGGTGCAGGCCGCCGGCGGCATGGTGCTGCGCGTCGCCGCGAGCACGGAGGATCTGGACGTGCTCTTCAATCTCGCGGGCAAGGGCGGCGTCGACGCCGCGCTGGCGCATGTGAAAAGCCTGCCCAAGGTGGTCAAGCTGAACCTCGCCGGCACCGATGTCAGCGATGCCGGCCTGGCACAGATCGCGGGCCTCAAAGACCTGACGCACCTGCACCTGGAGAAGACCAAGATTTCCGACGCCGGCCTGGCGCACCTGAAGGGCTTGGCGAACCTGCAGTATCTGAACCTCTACGGCACCGAGGTGGGCGACAAGGGCCTGGAGCAACTGGCGGGCCTGAAGAACCTCAAGAAGCTCTACGTCTGGCAGTCCAAGGTGACCGAGGGCGGAGCCGAGGCGTTGAAGAAGCAGATCGCGGGGCTGTACGTCAACCGCGGCTGGGAGGCGGAAGCGCCCAAGACCCCGCCGGTGGCCGTGACGCCGCCGCCCGCCACGCCCGAAGGTCCGTCGATCAAGGCGCAGATGGAAAAGTTCCACAAGGGCAACGACACGCCGCTGACCCGCGCCCTGGCCAAGAAGAGCAACCCGGATGAACTGAAGGCGCTGCTCGCCAGCTACCAGGAAATCGCCAAGCTCAAGCCGAAGAAAGGCGACGAAGCTAGCTGGAAAGCCAAGACGGCCGCCCTGATCGCCGCGGCGGAACTGGTCAGCAAGGGCGACGCGAAAGGCATCGACGCGCTCAAGGCCGCGTCCGATTGCAAGGCGTGCCACAGCGTACACAAGTGAGCGGAGGGAGGAGGGTAGAGGGTAGAGGGAAGAGGGAAGAGGACAGAAGGCGGAGGGCGGAGAGCCGAGAACGGAAAGGCAGTCCCCGTTTAGCGACGGGGCTTGCCCCGCGTTGGCCGCCCTTTTGCGCCGCGGTCAACGTCCCGGATCGCCATGCACCACAAACGCGCCCCAGATGGCCGGATCGTCGCGGCCGGTGGTCTGGATCAGTTGGCGGCGCAGTTCCAAAGACGCCTGGCGCAGCGCCGCGGCGGGCCGCTGTCCGGCGAGCAGGTGCTTGTAGAAGATTTCCATCAGGGTCGCGGTCTCTTCGTCCGGCACGGGCCAGAGGCTCATCACGATCGCCTTGGCGCCCGCCTGCATGACCGAGCGTTGCAGGCCGTTGACGCCTGCACCGGCGATCTCGGCGCCGCGTCCGGTGTCGCAGGCGCTGAGCACGACGAGTTCGGTGCCTGACAGGTCAGCCCCGGCCCATTCGAAGGCCGTGAGCAGGCCGGCGTCGCCCTTGTTCGCGCCGCTGAGCGCCACGCCGCTGTAGAGCAGCGCGTTGAGCGGTTCCGTCGGGTTGGGATGAACGACACCTTTCTCGTCGGCCAGGACGATGTATTTGCGGAACGGATCGCCCAGCAGATACATGCGGGCCTGCGGGAAAAAGTAGCCATGCGAGGCGATGTGCAGGAACCGCGGCGAACGCGCGGCGAGCACGGCTTCCTTCGTGGCGCGATCGCCGGTGGCGACCGTGACGTTGATCCTGGCGGCCTTGAGGAGCGCGGCGACGGCGTCCGCTTCGCGCCGAGTGCCCGGCAGCGGGTTCCAGGCCAGGTCCTTCACCGACGCTTCAATGAACGCCGGCCGGCGCGAGTTGCCCGCCTGCGGCGTCGTGTCGAAATTCGGATCGGCGACGATCAGGGCCGCGCCGCCGGGTTGCCGATTTTTGCCGAACGCCAGCGCCGCCCGACCGGTGGATACCGTGCTCACTTCATAATCATCGATCACCCGCCGATCGCTGTCAGGCTGCGGGATCAGCCAGATCGGCACAGCCCCCAGCCCCGCATCGGGGCAGATGATCCAGCGTTTGATCGTGCGAATCTCCGGCCAGAGCCGGCTCAGCACCCACGGCACGTAGTGCCTGCCGCCGTCGCCGCGGAACAGGTCGTTGTAAGGATGTCGGCTCGACACTTTCACGGCGCGCGTGCCGAACTGTCCCATCAGATCCTCAGGCGAGACAGGGTCGTAGCCGCTGATTCCGCCTCGCACGGCCTCGCCCACGATGGTCATGACCGGCTCGCGATCCCGGCGATGCAGGATCGCCGCAATCCACACCTTCTCGCATGCCGGACTTGCCAGTTGGTCGGCGAAGCGAACGTAGTCGATCAACACCGCGTCGGCCGGCAACGCCTGCGAGACCTGCTTCCACGTCACCGCCATCTCCTGCTGCATGCGGGCGACGACGGACGATCGCTGCGAGAGCGATTTCTCGGCGAGCGCGATCCGGCTGCGAAGCTGGGCGATGGCCTGCGGTTCCCGCGCCGGCGCGGTGATGTCCTTCTCCTTCAGCAGCAAGGACGCCAGTTCGCGGCGGAGAGTGACGAGGGATTCGAACTGCGCCTTGGCCTGCGGATCGCCCTGACTGGCGAAATCCTCCCAGCCGATCACCTCGACATCGGGCGATTTGTAGGTCAGCACGACATCGGCGGCGATCTGGTGCGCTTCGGGCACGGTGTTGCGCGCGTGCCAGCACGCGCTCAGGAGCAGGTGCGCCAATCGGTTGTCGCGGCGCAGACGATCGCCGCGCTCCTGGGCGTCGGTGCCGGCAAACATCGCCAGCCGGTCGCGCATCCGCCATTGCCAGGCGGTGCGAAGAGATGCCAGCGCCTCGGCCGGTTGGTTGCGGTCCAGGGCGATGATGCCGGCAAGCACATGGCCGGCGGCGGCGTCAGCGCCGAGTTCCGCGATCGCCTCATCTCGTTTCGCCAGCGCGACGCCGGCCCAATGCTCCGCCTTCGCTCCGTCGCCCGCCTTGTCGAAACACGTCGCCAGCAATTCGGCGAAGCCCGACTCGGTTGCCGCGTAAGGCGACGCGGCTTCGAATCGCACCTTGCCCAGTTCGACCCAGGGACCCTGGTTGACGCGCTGTCTTCGCGTGAAGCCGGGCGGCAGTTTCACCGTCGTCTTCGGCAGCGCCTTTTCGAGAATCTCGGCGGCGAGGCGCGGTTGGTTCCAGCGCAGCAGGTTGCCGGCGATCTCGTGGAACCGGTAGCGCCGGCCCATGGGAATCTCGTACCGTTCGATCAGATCGACCGCGTCCAGTGCCGCCTCGCGCAACTGGGGCGTCGCCCCGCGCGCCTGAAGAACCTCAAGCAATCCGACGGCGGCGTGCGAGGCGGGCAACAGGCCCAGCCCGGCGGGAGCCGCCCGATAGAAAGCCAAGGCGTCGCGGTACCAGCGCTCCGCCTCATCGAGCTGCCCCGTGTGCTGGCACGCCAGGCCGGCCATGGTCGCCTGTCGGGCCGAGGGAGGCTGCTGCTTGCCGGCGAGTCGTTGCAGCGTGGTTGCGGCGAAGACGGCGTGGGGCTTGGCGTCGGTGTAGCGCTTGTGGCGCAGAAGCTCGCCCGCCAGTCCGATGGCGGCGTTGAGGGTGATCTCGTGCTCCTTGCCGTATTGGTCCGCCAGCAGTTGCCAGGCCTCCTGATGAGCCTCCAGCATGCGCGGCAAGTCGCCTGGATCATCGCGCTGACCGAGCATGGCGGCGTAGTAGCCGAGCACCATCGAACGAAGCTCCGGCAGGCGGGCGCCGGCGTCGGCGGTGAGTTTGTGGGCGGTCTGGATGTGGTCGAAGGCCCGGGCCTGCATCTGTGCGGCGGCGTTAATGGATGCCATCCGCGCGTGGTACGCCGCCATCTGAGGCGATTCGACGCCCTTGGCAGACGAGATCAGTGCGTGGACGCGATCCATCGTCGGCTGCTTGTTGCCGCGATCGCCCACGAGCAGCATGTAGTCGATCCGCTCCAGCAGAACCATCGCCCACGCGACCGAGTCCGCAGGCGTTGCGTCGCCGACGTGCGCCAGTGCCTTGCGGTACAGCTCGCCCGCCGGCTGAATCTCCAACAAGGTCACATGCAGCTTCGCCAGTTCGCCGAGTGTCAGTGCGTAGCGTCCATCGGTGGCCGGCGTGTCTTTGACGAGCTCGGCGGCGGCGGCGAAAAGTTTTTGTGCCTCGTCATGCTTGCGGGCGATGAACGCCTGCCGCGCCTGCGTCGTCTTGGCGGACCACGCATCGTCCTGGGCGTCGGCGGATCGCTGCCCGGCGATGACGCATGCCAACGCGCAAAGCATCGTGAACGCGACGGACGTGTTGCGATTGGAGCTTGCCCGGGTCGTCATGATGTATCTCGCTGGTGGTGAGTGGCCCGCTCAGGAACGGGATCGAAACAACTTCCCGGATTCAGACGCCAGCATTTTCATTAGGAAAGCAGGAAAAGAGGAAATGAGGAACAGAAACAGAGTGCGTCAATCGCCTGAATTGTGTCTGTTCCTGCTTTCCTCGTTTCCTCATTTCCTTAGAAATTCTGACTCGGTCAGTTGGACGAGAATCTGGAGGTTATTTCGGTCGCATTCCTTAGGATCGTGACTGAAATAACTTCCCGACTTGGCCGTTTCGGATTCCCCTCCCTCTTTGGGAGGGGTTAGGGGAGGGTCGGGCCCACTGCATGGTTGTGCATGAAATCAGGCTGTTTGCCCGACCCTCCCCCTGTCCCTCCCTAAAAGGGAGGGGAGTTCGAACCTTGCAAATCGGGAAGTTGTTTCGCGCCGACTCCTCAGTAGTAGTAGTACCCGATGCCGCCGGTGTTGAGCAGGGCGCGCTGGCCGATCTGGTCGAGGTTGTGGCTGTCGACGTGTCCGTCGGCGTAGCCCACAGGCTGATCGGGCGTGCCCTTGAGCAGGGCTTCGGTGGTCACGCCGGTGCCCATCGCCAGGCCGTAGCCCAGGTGGCCGAGGTTGTGGGAGACGTAGCTGCCGGGTCCGCCGGAGATGCGATGGGTGATGAACGCGCGGTCGCTGGTGGCGTCGGCGACCTTGTCGGGCCAGGCGGGTTCCTGTTGTCCGTTGAGGGTGAGCATGACATTGGGCACGCCGTTGGGCGTCACGCCGCCGCCGGTGCGGTAATTGGCGAACCAGAGATAGGTGGTGAGGATCTGCGGCGAGGTGGTGTTCCACCCGGAGTAGGAACTGGCCGCCCAATGTGAATCGGTATAAGTTTGGTATGCAGGCGATGCGAGTCCGGGGCCGGGGTCGGCCAGTTGAATGGGGCAGATCGTCGCTTGCCCGTCGGTCAGGTAGCTGCCCTTGGTCAGCGCCTCCCACACGCTGCCGGCGGCGCCGCCGCTGCGCACGTAGTCCGCCGAGTAATCGTTGTGCCGCCAGTATTTCCCGCTGGTCGTGTCCGCCAGTGCGGTCTGGGCGGTCCATTGCGTACGGACATTGGTCTCGCAGATGACGCGGCGCGTGACGTACCGGCTCTTGCCCAGGCCCGGCAGCAGCAGCGCGATCAACAGCACGATGATCGACACGACAACCAGAAGTTCGATGATCGTAAACCCACGTCGCAACACCATCGCACGACTCCCATGATGCCCGCGAATCCCGCAGCACGACGCATTGTAACCTCCATCGACGGAAAGGGAACGTCGCTCGCGATCCATCGGTACCCGCCGCTTGCCACGTGGCCGTCTGCCGCGTCTAATCTCGGGCCGGTTTTCGACAGGTCGGAACCTGTGGCCGATGGCGAGATCGAAAGGAACCCTCCATGTGGATCGAAGTGGCCAGCCCGCACAGCGGCCGAATGGTGCGCGTCAGGCTCAAGGATGTCGGCCGAAGCGTGCGCGACGAAGAGGGTCGCATTTTCTTCGTGCTCGATCGTTCCGATGGCGGCGGTTACTACGCCTCGCTAACCCGCGTGGGCGGCGCCAAGGCGGAGAAGGACTACCTCGACATGCTCGACAAGCAGGACGCCGCCAAAGCGTCCGGCGAAGATCGCTCGCAACAGCAGATTTTCGACGCCACCGGCAAGGCGCGATCGAAGCTGAAAGGCCGGGTGATCCTGGTGTTGATCCTGGCGGCGCTGGCGGCGGCGGCGTGGGCGTTCACGCTGGGGCCGCTCGCGAAGAAGTCGACGCCGGGCCAGACGACTGACAAGCAGCAGGACTCGAAACAAAAGGAAACGCCGGCAGGTTCGTAGGGTGTTCCAAATGGGTCAGGGCTTGATTCCCTCTCCTTTCAGGGAGAGGGTGGCCGAGTCCCCGGGGGACGAGGCCGGGTGAGGGTCGGGACGAACAGATGTTTGCGGCATCCGTCACGCGATGGTGGCGATTGCAAACTTGTGCGTCCCGACCCTCACCCCAGCCCTCTCCCTGAAAGGGAGAGGGGGCCGGAATGCAAACGTCGCCGAAGGGCCGACTGACGCTATACTGGCGAGATTCGGCCCATGAGCGCCCGGCTCCGTCGGGAGAGGGCCGCGAACACGCACGCGAACCATTTTGGACGACTTCGCCGGATTCGATGAATCAGACAATCACCGTTGACCGCCCCCGGGCGAAGCCCGGGCCAATGGCCAGCGGACCAACCTCACACCCTACCCACACTCCGACACCTCACCGAAAGGAACCCCATGCCTCGATTCTGGTCCATCACAGCCGCGCTCGCGCTTGCCCTGAGCGCCGGCTTCCTGCTCGCTGAAGACAAGCCGCAGCCCGTCAAGGACGCCAAGGAACCGGCCAAGGAGCCCGCGAAGGAACCCGTCAAGGACGGCAAGGTCGAAGAGAAGACCGGCCCCGGCGTCGATGAACCCGTCGGCCCGCTGAAGAACCTGCGCGACAAAGTCAGCTACTCCATCGGCTTGAACATCGGCCGCAACATGGCCAAGGACGGCGTGGACATCGACCCGGACATGCTCGCCAGCGGCATCAAGGCGGCGCTCGTGGAGAAGGACCAGAAGCCGCTGCTCACCGACGACCAGATTCGCGATGTGATCATGGCGTTCCAGAAGAAAATGGCGGACGAAATGGCGAACAAGGAAAAGGTCGCGGCGGAAAAGAACAAAAAGGACGGCGACACCTTCCTCGCCGAGAACAAGAAGAAAGCCGGCGTCACCACCACCGCCAGCGGTCTGCAGTACGAAGTCATCACCGAAGGCACCGGCAAGATGCCCAAGGCCACCGACACCGTCCGCACCCACTACAAGGGCACCCTGCTCGACGGCACCGTGTTCGACTCCAGCTACCAGCGCGGCCGGCCCGCCACGTTCGAAGTCGGCGGCGTGATCAAGGGCTGGACCGAGGCGCTCCAACTCATGAAGGTCGGCTCGAAATGGAAGCTCACCGTTCCCAGCGACCTGGCCTACGGCCCGCGCGGCGCCGGCGGCAAGATCGGCCCCAACGCGGTGCTTCAGTTCGAAGTCGAACTGATCAGCATCGAAGAGTGAGCCGAGGGAACCGTAGGGTGCGTCAAGGCTCCCCCGGGGGCGGCGCGGACGCACCACGGAAAAAGGAAGCGCCGGCGCTCGCGACCGACGTTCAACTTTGGCCGTCGCCGATCCAACCTGGTGCGTCCGCCCGGACTTGACGCACCCTACGCGCGGCTCTTCGTTTAGCCGCGGGCCAGAGGCTCGGCGGCGGCCCGCGTGAGGCAACAGTAGCCGCGCCGAACGAACACAAACCCCACGCCGCCTCGGACGAAAGCCCGAGGCCGCGATTCCCCAGCGATTCGTTTTGGACCTGTGCGCACCATCGTCTTTCGCTCGCCCCGACCTCGCGCACTTTTCTCGGCTGGAGCATTCACGCATGCGCGCCATCCTCGCGATCATCGTCATTCTCGGCATCGCCGTCGCCGCCCTGGTCATGCTCAACAAGAACCCGGAGACGGACGTGAAGGATGGCCGGGACGGCAGCGCGCTGGCGGACCGCGAGTCCACCTTCATCATCATCAACGGCGCCGAGGTGGACACGCTCGACCCGCAGACCGCAAGCTGGCTCACCGACTTCCGCACCATCGAATGCCTGTATGAGCCGCTGCTCATCGTGGATCAGAAAACGACGGAGGTGATCCCCGGCACGGCTGAGAAATTCGACGTCAGCGCCGACAAGCTCACTTACACCTTTCACATCCGCAAGGAAGCCAAGTGGAGCAACGGCGACAGCGTCACCGCCAACGACTACATCGCCGGATGGCAGCGATCGATGCTGCCGGATTATGCCTCGCCGTACGACACGATTTTTCACCACATCAAGGGCGTGCGCCCGTTCCACGAAAAGCGGAAGGCCGACCTGGCCGCCTTCGCCGCCCGCACCGACCTGAACAATGACGCGGCCCGTACCGCGGCTGCGAAGCAACTGTGGAACGAAACGCAAGCGCACTTCGCGCAGACCGTCGGGCTCAAGGCCATCGATGAGAAAACGCTGGCGGTGACGCTGGAGCGGCCGACGCCGTTCTTCGCGGAGCTCGCCGGCTTCCCCAGCTATTCGCCGATCCACAAGCGCTCCTACGACGGGCTGCTGGCCTTCGATGCCGCCGGGCGTGCGATCGTTGAGGCGAGTTACTTCAACACGTCGGGTCGGCCCGTGACCAACGGTGCCTTCACGCTCGCCGAGGCGAACTTCAAGGAGTTCACCTTGATGAAGGCGAACCCGCACTACTGGGATGCGAAGAACGTCGGCACGCCCGCGATCAAGGTGCGCGTCATCGCCACGGAGAGCAGCCAGTTGCTGGAGTATCAGCAGGGCAACGCCCACTGGCTGCCGGACATTCCCACTTCGTCACCGTCGGCGGCGGAACTGGTGTCGCAGCTTCGCAGCGGCAAGCGCAAGGACGTGCACGTCCAGCCAGGCGCCGGCACGTATTTCTACAACTTCAACTGCCGCAAGGAAGTCGACGGCAAGCCCAACCCGCTATTCGACAAGCGCGTGCGGCGGGCGCTGTCGCTGGCGATCGACCGCAAGACGATCGTGGAGCGCATCACGCGCATGTATCAGCCGATCGCCGCGACGATCGTGCCCGTCGGTTCGATTCCCGGTTATGAACCGCCGGTGGAGGCGGGTTGCCTCTTCGATCCGGAGGCGGCGCGAAAACTGCTGGCGGAGGCGGGCTATCCCGGCGGGCAGGGCTTTCCCACCCACTTGAAAATCGCCTACAACGTTGAAGGCGGCCACGAAAACCCGGCCCAGCAAATCGCCCAGACATGGGAAAAGGAACTGGGCATCAAGGTCGGCCTCGACGGCACCGAGAAGAACCGCATGATGGAACGCTGGCGCAATCACGATTTCACCATCGCCCGCGGAAGCTGGTACGGCGACTACAAAGACCCCACCACCTGGCTCGAACTCTTCACCACCGGCGCCGGCCACAACCATCCCGACTACAGCAACGCCGCGTACGACAAACTGCTGGCCGACGCGGGCAACGAACTCGACGCGAAGAAACGCTTCGCGATCCTGCGCGAAGCGGAAGCGCTGCTGCTGTCCGATCAGCCCGTCGTGCCGATCTACCAGTACGTGAACTTCCACGTCTTCGACGCGGACAAGGTGATCAACCTAGATCCGAATCCGTGGAACACGCGGCGGCTGGAACGGGTGAGGGTGATGAAGAAGCCGTGAGCCGTGAGCGACGAACGTGGCAGGCCGACTTCAAGTCGGCCGTGAGGCGTACATGCTGACGAACCATCGCATGACGCCGGGCACTTCACATTCAGGAATTGAAAATTGAAAATTGAAAATTGTAAATTGCAAATTGGTCAGAGCGGCGCTGGCGCGAACGCGGTTGCGTTCGCAACTGCTCCGCATTTTGCAATTTTCAATTTTCAATTTTCAATTTTCAATTTTCCCTTCCTCCCATGACCCGCCTCATCCTCGCACGTCTGATTCAGTTGCCGGTGATCCTCGGGGTCATCTTCGTGGTCACGTGCGAACTGCTGATGCAGACGCCGGGCAGTCCGTTCGATTCGAACCCGGATCGCCCGCTGGATCCGCAGACCAAGAAACTTCTGGAAGAGAAGTGGAAGTTCAACGACCGCTGGGGCTTCATGGGCGCGTACGTGCAGCGCATCGCCACCGAGGGAAGCTTCGGCCCCAGCCTGCAGTACAAGGGCCGCGACGTGGCGGACATCATCCGCGACGGCTTGCCGAAGAGCGCGGCGGTCGGCGTCTTCGCCCTCATCGCCGCGCTGGCGATGGGGCTGACCGCCGGCGTGGTCGGCGCGCTGCGCCCAGGATCGGTGCTCGATTCGTCAAGCCTCGCGCTGGCGGTGGTCGGCGTCAGCCTGCCCAGCTTTGTCACCGCCTCGATCCTGCTCACCGTTTTCGCGGGCCTGCTGCACTGGGTGCCCGCCACGGGCTGGGGACAGCTCAACCAGATGATCCTCCCCGCCATCGCCCTGGGCGCCGCGCCGGCTGCGTACATCGCCAGGCTCGTCCGGCTCGGGCTGGCGGAAGTGATGAACAGCGACTTCATCCGCACCGCACGCGCCAAGGGCCTGAGCAGAACCAGCGCTCTCTTCAATCACGCGATGAAGGTCGCGTTCCTGCCCGTGCTCAGTTTCCTTGGCCCCGCCGCCGCCACCACGCTCACCGGCTCCTTCGTTATCGAGCGCGTCTTCGCCATCCCGGGCCTGGGCGAGCATTTCGTCAACGCGGTACTCAACAACGACCGCTTTCTCGTGCTGGGCCTGGTGCTGGTCTACTCCACGATTCTCGTGGTGTTCAATCTGGTGGTCGACGTGGCGTATGCGTTCGTCGATCCGCGCATCGAGCTGTGACCTGCGGCGCTCACGAGCCGTGCAAAATGATGGCCGCATCTCAGTAGCAGGGTGCGTCAAGGCTCCCCCAGCTCGGCGCGGACGCAGCATCGATCAACGGACGCCCAACCGGTGCGTCCGCGCGGACTTGACGCACCCTACGTCAAACCGCGGACTTGATCGTGCACACCTCCTTCGTTCGACCGTCGCGGCTTCCCGCGCTGAAGCGGGCCGCGCTTGCTTCACGGCAGCACTTCCTGCCGCCACGAACCCGGCGTGGGAACCATCTTTCCGGTGATGTCCGGTTTCAGTTCCACGCTCATCATGCGCAGGCTCTTGCCGTAGACGCCGCGTCCGATGAGTCGCACGGGTTCGCTGCCGCTGTCGCTCAGGTCGCCGTCCGCTTCGTCGAGGAGTTTGAAACTGAGCGTGCCGCCGTCGGCGAACGGGATGTTTTCAGCCCACCGATCATGCGTGAAAGTCGTGCGCCAGTTGGCGTCGCCGGCGATGCGGAGTCGCGCCAGTTCGATGGCGCTTTGCGCCATCGGCGCGGCTCGGGTGGCGTCGTTGGCGGCAACCGCGGCGCGGAGCTGGATGCGTGCGGCGGCGACGGCGCCCACGCCGATCAGCGCCACCAGGCTCGCCGCACCCAGCACGGCAATGTAAATGCTGCCCCGGCGCTGGGCCGACGCGAAGCGGCAGCGAGTTGTCGGTTGGTTGCGATCCATCAGTTGGTGTCCAACTCGGGGAACTGTGCAAGATCAAGTCCGCGGTTTGCGTAGGGTGCGTCAAGGCTTGGCGCGGACGCACCGGTTGGACTTCCGCCGAACGATGGTGCGTCCGCGCGGACTTGACGCACCCTACTCCGATGGCGCTTCAATCTTGGACGGCTCCTTCGCGAGAGAAAGCCAGTCGAGGAACATCTCAATCCACGTTGGTTCGCAGCACCGACGCGCTGGCCACGATCTTGCTCCCGCGCAGCACCTGCACGGTGATCAGCTTCGCGCCGGTCTCCACGTTTGTTGCCGCGAGGTTGCTCGCACTGACTCGCTCCACCGTGACGGCTCGGCCCCAGCCTGCAAGGTCGCTCATCGCGGTTCCATCGGCGAACTTCGGCGGCGATTCGGTGTACTGGTGGTAGTCATCGACATCGTCGAACTGCACGCGCCCCGCGGCGCGCTCGACGGAGCCGGGGCCGAACTCGCTGGCATCCTGCGGATCGACATAGGGAAGCAGGGCGATTTCCGCGAGCAGTTCGTGCGCCAGTTCGTGGCCCCGCACCTGATCGGTGGTGGCGCTTTGGGTCACCCGCGCGGCGGCGACGGTGTTGAGCACCGCCGCGTACATCACACTGATAATGACGATCGAGATCGCCACTTCGACGAGTGAGAACCCGCACTGGCTTTGCACACGGCTTGGGCAGCACGGCGATGGCGTGGGGGCGTTCTGTTTCACGGCGTGCCTCCTTCCCGCACGCGGATGCTGTCGATGCATCCGCCTGTTTCTCCGCCGACGGGAGACAGCGCCAGCACCGCCGGCAGCGTCAGGCTTAGCCGCGAGTAGGCCAGTTCCCCCAGCGGTTGCCCATTGGCGATGATCACGAACGAACTGGTGGCCGGGTTGATGTAGAGCTTCGTCTCGAGCTTGCCCGAAGGCAGGTCGTCGTAGGTCGCCAGCGTGACGGGAAGGAGCAGGAGATCGCGGGAGCCGACGATCAGTCGCTGCTTGTGGCCGCCGTCTTTGATGTAGCGCTCAAGCGTGACTTCGATGACGCTGGCGAGCAGGCCTGAGCGATCGACGATCATGCCGAGCGTAACGCCTTTGCCTGTGCCGTTGGGCGTGGTGTCTTCCCAGATCAGGTCGATGGCGGTGAATCGGTTGAAGTTGCTGGGGCTGTTGACCAGCAGCATGCGATCGACGTTCCACAGACCTGCCGAGAGCGAGCTGACGTTGAATCCGCCTAGTGCGGTCCAGTCCACTCGTTGATCGGCGTTGCGGTCGGCGGTGGTGGGGTTGTCGCTGAAGGGCGCTTCCCAGAGTCCAGCCAGCACCTCCGGTCGGTTCAACATGGGCACCGCGGTGTCGACCCGACTGGATGCGTCCGTGCCTGTTTGCACGGAAATGTTCACCTTGGTCAGCAGCGTGCGCGTCACTGACTTGGTCTGAGCGCGAGTCACGCGCCCGCGCACTTCCATGCGGAGCTTGTGTTGGTTGCTGATGGTGTAGGTCGCGCCTTCATCGGGTGTCGCCAGCAGGCCCGATCCAGCGTCATCGCACACTTCCAGAACGCCGGCGACGCCGGCGCGCGAGAGATTCTCAAACACGACGCAGATGCGCTCGGCTGGCGCGATGACAGCGTGGTTGAAGCTGATCTGAATCGGCGCCAATGTGCCGACCGGAAGCAGCGCTTCGGCGACGGTCTGGGTGCCGAGGATGGAACCGGTTCCGCTGGCGGGAAGATCGGCGGCGGTGGCGCGGTGAAGGCGGGCGTGGAGGATCTCCAAGGGCAGTCCCGATTGCCTGGCGTGGACGGTCACCGAGGTGACGCGCCAGCCCGTGGCGTCGGCGGGCAGCACCGGCTTGATGAGCTGCCCCGGCCATGCGGATGCTTCCACCGAGACCTCCGCCGACTTGAACGTCCCGGCGACGGGCATGGCGATGAGCACTTCCTCCGCGCTCTCGATCGGCGGCGTCGGGTACGTCTCCACCGTCGTCGCCGTGTCGTAGTCAAACGCCAGAGACTGCACGCTGTCGATCAGGTTCGTCGTCAGCGAGGCGTTGTAAGTCCGCTTCAGCGGCGCGCCGGCCACGCCGGACCACTCGTAGCAAACCACCTCCGGCCTGCCGTCGCCGTCGCGATCGGGAATCGTGAAGCGCACCGACTTCGGCTTGATCTCCGACACGTGCAGCGCGAAGCGCAGTTCCGAAAGGATCAGGTCCGCCGCCCGCGCCCCGCTGACAATCTGGCTCGCTGCCGTGTCGCCGCCGGGCAGCGCTTTGGATGAGATGACGATCGCCGAGGCAATCGACACCAGAAGGATCGCGCTGATCGCCAGGCTGGTGACCAGTTCGATGAGGGTGAAGGCACTGTCTCGCCGGGTTCCGCCGGTGCGCGCATTCGCAAGAGCATGGGCAAGTTGCGTGCTCATCGGATGGTGGCCCTCCCGGTGTTGGGATCGACGGAGATGGTCTTGGATTGCCCGCCGGCGGTGATGACGATGGACGCGCCGGCGTTTGGTGTTCCAAAGCCGTTGTAGGTCAGCTTCGTCGGCGGGGGGACGGCGGCGAACTTCACGCGGATCGCCGTGGCTTCGTACGGCGCCTTCGTCAACGACACCTTGTACCCGCCCGTTTCGCCGTTGAGGGCGGCGCTGCCTTCGATGATGTAAGCGAGCGCGGCGGCGTCGAAGGTCACGGTGCGCGGCGAACTGGTCGCCGCCGCTTCCTGCCGCGCCAGTTCGATGTCGCCGGCGATGCGCCTGGCCGCCAGTTCCGCCTTGTACCGCTGCGAGGCGTTGGTCATGCGCGGCACCGCAATCGCCGCGACCAGCGCCACCGTCGCCGTCACCATCACGAGTTCCACCAGAGTGAACCCGCGCGGCAGTCGAAGCTGTGTCGCATGCGTGCGCATGATCTCGTTCTCCGGATCGGAACCTCCGGCCCCCTCTCCCCCCCGGGGAGAGGGCTGGGGTGAGGGCCGGTCCAGCCTGGGTGTGTGCAAACCGCTGAACGCACAGAAGAGTGCGGCCCGCCCACATCACGACGGTGCAACGGTCAGCACACGCCCATGCTTGGCTGGCCCTCACCCTAACCCTCTCCCGGAGGGAGAGGGGATCGGAGCCAAGCGGAGTCAAGACTCGATCCGTCCTGTTCCAACAGGCGATCCGCTCTGCATCAACAGTCAGTCCGTTCGCATCAACAGGCGATCCGCCCGGCGTTCCGTTGTTCAACGGCCAGCCGCGCGGATCGCCAGAGTTTGCCTGGATGACGGGCGACGTCCGGTTTGACCGAGCGTTCGCCTCGACAAGTCGATCAATATTCCTGGTAGGCCGTGCCCGCTTCGTCCTTCTCGCTGGCGGCGAGATTGGCCTTCACTTCGCCAGTGGTGGCGTTGTAGAACCAGCCAAAGTCGGCGGTGCCCAGCGTGTCGGTGAAGTTGGCCTTGCCCTTGTTGGTGCCGACGGGCAGCGCCGGAACCTTGCGCAGGTACGGGCCGAAGATGAAGCCGTCGGCCTTGCCCTGGCCGCTGCCGGCGACCGTGCCGTCGGGCTTGGTCAGCGAGGTGAGCTGGCTGGCGATGTTCGCGCTCGTCGGGAAGGTGCCGCCGTGCTCAGCCGCGTACAGATCGACGGCGTTGCGCAGGACGGACAGGTCGCCCACCAGCGCCGAGTCAGCAGCGCCAGCCGAGCCACGGCTCATGCGCGGAATGGCGATCGCCCCGATGATGCCGATGATGACCACCACGATGACCAGTTCAATCAAGCTGAAACCAGCGACATGCTTGCGTGTGCGATTCATTCCCGGCCTCCTTCGGCGTGTATTGGAATATCTCGACGGATCTCGATCCGTCAGCCTTCCTCAATAACTCTTTCTTCGAACGACCCTGCCTTCGACTTTAGGAAATCCTGTCCTGCTGCCGGAATAATGCACGAGCACGCACCCCAGTCCGCAACGACGAAAAGCTCTGACATTCCGATCAGCGACTGGATTTGTCCAGCGGCTGAGCCAGTTCCAGTTCCACGCGCTGGCCATCTCTTTCGAAGACAGCGCTGCGCTTGGTCAGGGATCGCAGCGTGAATCCCCCGACTTCCATGCCGACGACGTACGTCTTGTCGTTGATGATCGCGGCCCCGCTGGCGCCATTGAGCACCACCGCCATGAGCCGGTGCGATTTCCGGAAAATCTCATCGACCGGGGGCGCATTGGTTTCCACGGGTTTCACCGCGGCGATGCTGACCCACGACTGCGATGGAGCGAAGGCGTCGGCCACCTGCGCCGGATCGAGCCGGCGCGCCTTGGCCATCTCGTCCAGCCGCGATGCCAGCGTGACCTGGCGATTGGCCGCGGCGTTGAACGGCGCCAGAGCGCTCGCGGACGCCGCCGTTGTCGACGGCTCGTCCGACGCATCGCGGACGGCATGCGCCGCCGCCTTCCGCGGCGCCGGGCCGCCGTTGAGCAGCAGCCGATCCACCGCCAGCCCGCCCAGCGCCAAGCCCAGGATCGCCACGTACATTTTGCGTTGCTTCGAAGAACTCATGCGAATGAAACCAGACGATTCAATCGAAGTCGAAGCAAGTGAAATGGCAAGAAGAAGGTAGAGAAGGTGTGGGAAGGTCATGAAGGTAGAGAATCAACGAATCAAGGCGAAAACACCGCTCCGCATTCACTACCTTCTGTACTTTCTCTACCTTCTTCACACCGTCACTTTCTCTCGATCGGGGCCGCATGCCAGGCAAGTTCGATCTTGAATGACACCGCGGCGCCGGGCGTTGCCGGCGCGCCGGAAAGCGTGAAGCTCGTGACGCCGGTGTCCGGAAAGGTCGTATGCAGGCGATTGAGAAATGCGACGATGGTCGGGAACCGACCGGAGCCGCCGACCTGAATCGGCACCGTGGCGAAATGCGCGCCCAGCGCTGCCTTGCCCGGTTGAATGTCGTTCAGGGTCAGGCCCGCCTCGGATGCAAGGTTGGTCATCAGCGCCAGCCGCTGGTTCACCGCGCCCATCGGCTGCAGACGCAACGGCGTATCCGCCAGCGCCTGCTCCACATCAGCCAGTTCGCGCTTCGCCGACGTCAGCGCCGCCAGAACGTCGGCGGATTCCTGTCGCCTCTCGGACAGGTCCCGCCTGCGGCCCTCCGCGTCGGCGCGGCGATCCAACAGCGGTTGCACCGCCAGCAGATAGACCACCAGCATCATGGCGGCGCAGACGGCGAAGCCGCTGAGGTCGATCTGCCACAGTGCGTTGGGAGTTGGGTTGGAGGAAGGAGTGCTCATGGTGAGTATCGCCTGCAATCGTGAATATCCGCATCTTCGTTTCGCCGCGGAGCTTCTTCGTTTAGCCGCGGAGCAGGAGGGCCGCCGACGCTCCGCGCGATCCTTAGGAATGGGGCCGAAATAACTTCGCGAATCGGCGGTCCCCCATTTAGCCGGCGGGCTTGCCCGCCGAGGGCGTCTCGGCGGGCAA